>JAAEPZ010000326.1 GCA_024231955.1 bacterium
CGTGGACCTGACCGAGACCACCGATGGCAGCAGGGAAGGTGTTTTCACGCGCCACGCCGCCGTGAACGGCACCTATCAGAGCATTCGTGCCCTGGCCACCGACGGGCACAACCGCATCTTTTTCAACGGGGCCCAGGGCAGCACCTGGGGGATCAAGGCGGTCCGTTTGGAGGACGTTCGCAGAGCCCCTTCCGGATCGGGATCAGACAAAACCTGCGTGACACCCCCGGATTGGGACGGGGACGGCACACCTGACTACGGCGACTGGGAAGCCTGCTTCAACGTGACCGAGGGGTCGGTGAAGACAGCCTACTGGCCAGGCACACTCACCGGCGTTAGTCTCAGTGAGTGGAGCGCCCTGGGATCCATGCCCTCGGCCATACCGGTGGACCTGGAGGTTCTGGTCCACGACGAGAAAGGCAAGCCACTCGAGCTGAAGGATTTCTACAACGCTTACCACGGTGATGACGATCCGGCAGGCTCCGGAGATCCTGGCGACCCCCCCGGAGACCCTGAAAATCCTGAGCGAACGCCCTTTGATGAGCTCGAACCTGATGAAGAGGGTATCTACGACATCGGGATCACCCTGTACTCCAGCTACAACCGGGCCAGTGGCGGTCAGTTGGAGGCCAGCTTGAAGAAAGAGGCCGCTGCCAACCCGGCCAATCCACCCCAGCCGATCAGGCTCGATCAGGTGGAGCGTAGCGATTCCATGTGCGAAGACGAGGAACCTTATGACCGTTACCAGCGGGTGACGATCGACAACCTTACCACTGGCCAGTCATGGTCCTTTGACGTGGAGAACCCATGGCCCACCGGTGGCGGAAGCGGCGTCAGGCAGGTTTTCCTGCGCGCCCGTCGCGGCGATCAGCTTCAGATCCGGTACAACATCACCGCCATCGGGCACATCGCCATGCTTGGAAGCGGCATCACAGTAGTCGACCTCAACCGGTTCTACAAGCTGGTATCTGACCCTGACTCGTTGGTCGGTGTCAGTCAGTGCGGACGGCGGTTGGGCGCCTTTGAGGGCGGACGGATCGACTTTCACGAGGAAAATTCCGGGCAGGGCAGTGGCGGAGCTTGCGAGGTACCTGAGAGCATCGACAGCATAGCCATGACTCCGGCCGTGGCTGTCAAGGGAGGGACCGCAACCACCCACACCTTTTCGCCCCTGCTCAGTGCCGGGGTCGTGCGGACTACAGCTCCTGCCAACCAACCCGGGCAATTCGTTGCCGAACCGATATTCCGGGCCATCAGGTGTATTGCGGAGGATATCCTCAGGCAGCGGGATGTAGCTCTGGCCAGCGATGTCACCTGGGTTGACCGGGGTATCAGGGGAACCTTTGATGGGCGCTTCAGGGCCCAGGCTGCAACACCACCTGAGCCACCCGAGACAACCGGTGACCTGGTCTTTGTTTCGCTCGGCAATGGCGGGATCTATGTCTTCGACCTTTCAAAGACCCAGAACCTGTCAGAGTCCACCCTGATCGGCCGTCTCCATGTCGAGAGGCGCAATCGCGACAACGGTGAAGTCGAAATGCTGCACAGCATCTACCGGCTTCAGGTCGATCCGTCGCGGGGGCTGCTGTTTGCCGGAGGCTTCAACAAGAAGGGTGTGAGCATCATTGACGTCTGGGATATGGCCGCAGTAAACGGGGCCCCTGATCTGCCCTGCAGTGAAGGCGGAGAATGCGCGCAATCCGGGTTTGCGCCCCAGCCGTTGATGACCCTGTACAACGTCGACTGGAACACCAACCACATCGGCATCGACCAGTTCGGCACCGGCCTCCTGCACACCTGGGATCTCGATGATGGCCCCTCGGCGGTTCCCTTTGCTGCGCCCCAACTGTTGTTCAGCGGCCTCTACCTGCCTGAAGAGGAATCCTCCGGAGGCGGTAGCGCCGACAAAGGCGATGACGAACCTGGGGCCGATGTGAGGCCGATCGCAATCCAGCGGATCACTACTCACCTGGAGCCACTGGGCATCCCGCTCGAGGCCTCGGTCGGGCAGGAGCGCGAAAATGAGGAGGACAACCGCCGCAAGGCGACTGCCGCCTTCAAGATCAGGGCCGCCCTGCCTGGCTCTGTGGGTGACGCGCTCACGGTCAAGGTGCAGAGCCTGCGCAGCCTTCCCGAGCCCCGGTTTTTGGGCCGCAAGGACGTGGGGCGGGCGGTGGCACTGCCCGGGGGACCGGGTTGGCCAGAGAGCGAGGTGATCGTCACTCTGCGTCGGATCGGGCTCGGTGACCAGGACCAGATGCCAGATCTTCCAGAGGGAGATCCCCTACACTCCGAAGGTGGCAAGTACAGCGGCGCCTACAACCTCTACGAGTCCGAGGAGACGATTCTGCTCCTTGCTGATCCCAGGGCCCAGCGCGACTACGAGCTGCAGGGTGAGGGCGAGGACGACAGCACGGACGAGGAGGATCTGGCCTCTGAAAAGCTCCAGTGCCGGCGCTGCGAATATCCAC
>JAAEPZ010000327.1 GCA_024231955.1 bacterium
AGGCGGCAGCTCTGCAGGCGGCAGCTCTGCAGGCGGCAGCTCTGCAGGCGGCGCCTGGGATGGATAAGGGCAAATCAGTTCGGCCCGGCGTGCCTCACTCATCGTCCAGGGAATGAATGAGTCGATATCCAGGGGAGCCCGACCGCCGTTTTCGGCGCAGGCGGTGAGATAGACCATCAGCCAGTGACGCGGGTTGACGCCCCAAAGGTTCAGGGTTTGCAGAATGGAAAACAGGGTTGCCGCCAGTTCGGCACTCCATACGCTGCCTGAGCCATAGTAGTTCTTGCGACCGACTACCGGGTTGCGAATGGCATTTTCCCCCAGGTTGTTATCCATCGGGACCGCCGGATTTTCTACAAATACGTTCAATCCCCCCCAATGGTCAAGCAGGCTTTGATAAATTTTCCTCTGTTTTATCTGCGCGCTGTTTGACAGTGCGGGTGCGGATGCCGGAGTTTCAGCCCCGGCGCCGGCATTCTCCGGGATCACCGCCACTGTGGCCTCATCCTCCGGGATCACCGCCACTGTGGCCTCATCCTCCGGGATCACCGCCACTGTGGCCTCATCAAATATGAGCTGCAAGGCATCCAGCAGGTTCTGATGGCGCTGCATGAACTCCCCGGACTGCTCATTCAGCGGCAATTCCGGGTTCCAGTGCACAAGCCGCAATTCGTTCAGATGGTAAATGGCGCCAATCCCCTCTTTCCAGTCCGGCGCCCATTCATCAAGTTCAGCAAAAGAGCGTCCGGCATCAAGGAAGTCACGGCGGACATGCGCCCAGCAGAAGGCGAGAATGATGTTGTCCGCCAGCCGGGCCAGTTTTTTGTAAGCGCTGTACCTGTCGCAGACAATAATGACTTTGTCATTTTGCAGACCGGCAAAATGGGCGCCGGGAACCGCCGCGCTGCGGCTGGGGTCGATGCAGTAAAAAATGACTGACTGCGAACGGGTCACCCACAGATACCAGCGGGTGCCGGCTTTGCCTTCAATTTCCACGAAGACCTCCCAGCGGGTCTCATCGTTGTGGAAAATCTTTTCTCCCATCTGCCGGACGTAGAGCGCTTCCAGCACCGGCTCGAATAATGGCGCAAGGTTTTGCAGACCGCCCGCCAGTGTTCCCGGCGATACCGGAAGCCCCAAGTCGTTCAGATCCTGCAGATGACGATTGGCAGGCTGCCCGTAACGGTACTTGCTCAGTATCACCCCCACCCAAAAGCTGACTCCGTAAGGGCTGCGCGGAATCAGCCTGGGCGGCGGCGGCGCGGTAATCACAGCGGGGAGATTGTTATCGCATGTGCAGCCGGGATTGCGTATATAGGCCGGACGCGGATAACGCCGGGTATGGGCTCTCACCTTAATTTCCGCCACATCGCTTTGTTCATCCAGTTCCGGTTTGCGAATATGCGGCAGCCCGCAAACAGGGCATTTTTTCTCTTCATCCGGCAGGTCAAGCGGGTCAGCATGAACCACCGGGAGATTCGGCCGGCTGGTCCGGCCATGTCCTTTGCTTCCCGGCTGCTGCCCGCGCTTGCGCTTTGCCTCCTGATCTGAGCTGCCGGTGTCTTTTCCGGTTTTCCGGTTCTTGCTTTTTTCGCTGCTCTTCCCGAACAGGCGTTTCTCAAGGTCTTTGATTTTTGCGTCTTTGAGCATGATTTCCTGCTCAAGCGCGTTTATTTTTGCTTTGTCCCGGGCATGCTGCGCTTCCAGATACTTTATCCGGCAGCGCTGTTCGATGTCCTGCTGCTTGGTGATCGTTACCAATTCCCGGGCAAACGGAACCTGCCTGCCTGTGTCAAAACAGGCAATCGGTTGTGCATCGGGTGCAGAGTGTGTCGCGGCAGTACCTTCCATAAGCTACTTTATACACTATTTTTTTCGATGTGTCTAATATTTTTTTTTTCAAGAATGATGGGTGGACCGAATATTTACCGTGATTTAATCATTGCTGCTCACCAGCGACTCACACATGATTGGTGGCAGTGTCGTGACAAATATGAAATGGTAGTTTCAGAATTAGTGGTTACCGAAGCTTC
>JAAEPZ010000328.1 GCA_024231955.1 bacterium
AAGGAGCGCAGGCCATGCTCGATCTGCGCAGTGTTCACCTCGCCGACCAATGGGACGAGTTCACGGCATTCCGAATCCGGAAGGAGTTGGAACGGCTATACCCCTACGCTGAGCTGACTGACAACATGCGGCAGCAAAAGATAGCATAGGAAGGGCGCGGGCGACCGGTTGCGCCCGTCTCTTAAACGAGGCCAAAGGAGAATACGAAGCGGCGGAGTCGCTCTTCCGTGAAGCGCTGGAGTTGGCCCGCTCGGTGTTGGGTGACGAGCATCCCGATCTGGTGATCAGCATCAGCAATCTGGGTGGATTGTTCGAGAGAATGGAGAATTACGACGCGGCAGAGCAGTGTTACCGTGAGGCTCTTGCGATATCTCGTGAACTTCTGGGTAACGAACATCCGAACGTGGCAATTGGGATGAACGATCTGGCTAACCTTCTTGAGAAGAAGGGTCACTACTCAGCCGCTGAGGCCCTGATCCGAGATGCCTTGGAGATTCTCCGGATGACCTTTCCACGGAACCCGAACCACTGGCGCATTATAAATGCCGAAAGCGTGCTTGGTGCTTGCCTGAGCGGCCTCGGGCACCATGCCGAGGCTGAAACCATTTTGTTAAGAACATATCCGATTTTAAAAAAGGAGAAAGGTGCAAGATCGTTCTACGCGAACGATGCGCTGCAGCGAATCGTTGATCTCTACGAAGCGTGGGACAGACCTCAAGAGGCTGCTATATACCGCGGTTTGCTCGTGGCACCCGGGCCGCCAGCATGATCCGGCGATGATCTTGCAGTACTCCGGTGGGTTGACCGGCATTCTGACTACGGCGAGCGTTAGTTACAGCGTCTCACGCTGGCCTTCAGCCTGGGGCAGGAGAAAGGGAGATATCGTTTCCAGGTGCCGTTTTTCAAGAAGATGTTATGGAAGCAGGAGTCGGACAGGCTGTTGGAACGGGAGCTGGAGTCGGAATTGAGTTGGGTGGCCTCGTCCTGGGGTTCGCAGACTCACCCCAGGCTATCTCATGCCGCCCGCAGACGGGCTCAGACCAAATGGTCATAGACCAAATGGGTTGATTGCCAATTGGGGATTTTGGGGGAACGCCTATGGACGCCACAAGGTCATTCAAGTGAATGAACGTTCATTCACGAAAACCAGGCACTCACGCTCGACTTGCCACCGAACCGACGAATCGATCCAACCCCCCTGCCCGACGGCGAGATCCAAAAGCCCCCAATGCCACGGGAGCCACAGGTAGTACCGGTCCTCCATCCCCGGCTCGACGCCGCACCTCGATGCCCAAAACCACGGTACGCGACTCCCGGCGACGACCATCTCCTCCCCGTGGATCCGCAAAGAGTCACGGTA
>JAAEPZ010000329.1 GCA_024231955.1 bacterium
CGTGGGCAAGCCTGATGTTGACAGAACCCAGCAACAGGCGTAGGTTTTCAACGCCTCGGAAGCATCCGGGGCTGGGATTGAAGTCCCGATCCACTCTGGCGCACACGCGCCATGGAAGCGCGTTTTTTAATGCCTCTATGGTCAGGTGCGCGGGGCTCCCATTTGGGAGGCCGTATCCAGAGTGCGGTGACTTCAACCCTGTGTATCTGACCGCCAGCCGGTTGAAGTCGGCAGCGGTCGGGAAGACCCGAACTCTGGAGGCTGTCATGCCACCACGCCCCGATTCCGCCCGGATCAAGGCCATCCTGATTGAGTATGAGAGAGCCGTCTCTGACGCTCACTCATTATCCGATGCTTTCATGCAGATCGCCGCAAAAGATGAAAAGATTGGATTGAACTTTATCGCGGAAGCACTTCTTAGCAGAACTGCAGAAATCAGTAAATTCTACGAAGAGTTGTTCAATCTTGTCGGTCGCGACGAGCACGAAACGGCTACCGTTTTGTGTCTTGTGGCCACGGAACGAGGAGACGAGGTATGAAACTACCCATAGATGATATCGAGATAGGACCGCGCTTCCGCAAGGATATGGGCGACCTTGAAGGTTTAGCGGCAAGCATCGAGCGCGAAGGGCTGCTGCAGCCAATCGGCATTAACCTGGCAAAGGAACTGGTTTTCGGGCATCGACGCCTCAATGCATGCCGCTTACTTGGCTGGACCGATATCTTTGTCGTTGTTGTGGATGTTACCTCTATAATTGCAGGAGAATACGAGGAAAACGAGGTCCGCAAGGATTTCTCCGTCTCCGAACGGGTGGAGATTATGGAAACGATAGAGACGTTCCAGCACGGCGGAAACCGGTTGGCGGAGCAAGAGCAAGATTTTGCTCTTGCTCGTAATACCGCCGCCAAGAAAGCCGGTTTCGGCAACCGTGAAACCGCTCGACAAGCCAATTCTGTTATCAAACATGGCTCGCCTGAGAAAAACCCGCAACATGTTGCACAATTAAATGGACAGGAAACCCGCGACGTTATCGCCGCCCCGTTGATCGAGCGTGCGACAGCGAAGGTTAGTGCGGCATGAAACACATAGGATCGACCACCGCCCCTGTACTTGAAAAGACGCTCCAGCAGATGATTATGCGCACGTTTGGCTCAAGGCCCGGGCTGCGCCTGTTCAGGAACAATGTCGGACAAACCGTCTATCCAAATGGCTCTCGCGTGACCTATGGCCTTTGCCCTGGTTCATCGGACCTGATCGGATTCCAGAGCGTTAAGATCACCGCGGACATGGTCGGCCAGACTATCGCCCGGTTTGTCGCCATTGAGGTCAAGGGTCCAAAGACGCCGGTTGCACCTAATCAGCAGGATTTCCTTTCCATAGTGAACGCCGCAGGCGGGACCGCTGTCCTTGCCCGCTCGCTTGAAGATGTCGAGGGGGCGGTGGATTAACCCATGAGGAGCCGTCGGCGCATCAAACCAAAGGCCCTCAAGAAACTGGCCCGTGCGGGGCAATCGGACATTCCCCGTCTCATGGATGCAATTTTCGGCCCCGGAAACTGGTTTCTCGAGGAGGCCGAGAGCCTCTACATCGGCAAGGACCCCAAATACCGTGGCAAGGGGTTTGGTTTTTACGCTGTCCGTCCCGACGGCTCATGGTTCAGGGGCGTTGTACCGGAGGGGATGTATACGGTTGAATCTCCGGGGCCGGACGGGTGGCTCCATTGACGGGCGTGCCGCACATAGATTTTGCCGCCATAAACGCGGCCGCCGCGAGCGACCGGCTGGCCTTGCTGCGCAAGTGGTTTCCCAATGGGCGCTTAAACGGTAACGAGTTCGAGGTTGGCGATCTGCAGGGCAACAAGGGCCGGAGCCTGAAGATCAACGCCCAGACCGGTGTCTGGTGCGATTTCAACACCGGTGATCGCGGCGGCGACATGATCGGGCTTTATGCCGCGATCCACAGAATAAAACAGGGCGAGGCGGCGAAGCAACTGGCGGCGGAGATGGGGTTGGCGACCGCCAACGACAATCCGGGTCCGCGCCCGGTATCGAAGGGTAACTCCGGAAGCAACGGCAAGCCCGCAGGAACCGGTAAGAAGCCCGAATGGACGCCGGTTTTGCCGGTTCCCGGAGATGCACTGGAGCCGCAGTTCAGACACGCCCGCTATAAAGACATGGCGGCGAAGTGGGCTTACCGCGACGCCGGGGGACGGTTGCTTGGCTATATCTGCCGCTTTGACAGGTCCGGCGGCGGCAAGGATATCCTGCCCCATGTGTATTGCCGATCGAGTAACGGACGCGCCGAGTGGCGCTGGTTAAGTTTTCCAAAGCCACGGCCAATCTACGGGCTTGACGCACTGGCCGTCAACGCGACCGCCAACGTGATCATCGTCGAGGGTGAGAAGGCCGTCGAGGCAGGCAGGCGGCTGGTGCCTGAATCCGTGGTCATTACCTGGCCGGGTGGTTCAAAGGCGATCAAACACACCGACTGGTCTGTGCTCAAGGGGCGCAAGGTGCTGATCATACCGGATGCGGATGAGGCCGGTCTTGCCGCCGCCGAGGGCTGCGTTGACGACTACGGTGTTCATAAGCCAGGCATAGCCCAGATGCTGGAGGGTATCGCCGCCGGCGTTCGGGTGGTTGATCCGCCCGACGGGGTGGCCGATGGCTGGGACATTGCCGACGCCCTCGCGGAGGGCTGGACGCCTGAGCAAACCCGCGCCTTCATCAAGGACCGTTTGCGTGAGCCGCGAACACCTGAACCCGCGCCGGATACCGCTCCTGAAAACCCACCCGAACCTAACGGGGTGGACGATTATGGTCTCGATGGTGGCAATGAAGGCCCTTTTGCCGCCCACGCCGACTTCAAGCCGCTCGGTCATAGCAAGGGCAATTTCTACTTTCTCGGTTCCCGCGGACGTCAGGTGATCGAGGCCTCTGGCCGGGGCCTGCGCGACAAGGGACTGCTGTTCCAGCTTGCGCCCATGCATTACTGGGAGCGGGAGTTCCCCGGTGAGAACGGTTTTGCCGGTAACGCCGTTGATCGGGCCGCCAACGCCCTGATCAACGTATGTTATCGCGCCGGACTGTTTAGTCCTGACCGGCTGCGTGGGCGCGGAGCCTGGTGGGATGACGGCCGTTCGGTGCTGCACCTTGGCGACCGGCTGGTGGTAGACGGCGCCGAGACGGATATAGATGGAATTGACGGGCGCTACATATATGAGCAGGCTCCCGCCGTGCGCTCGGCGCTTGATAACCACCTGGGTACGAAGGAAGCGCACCAGTTACAGGAACTGTGTGAATCGCTGATGTGGGAAAAGCCGGTTTATGCAACCCTGCTGGCCGGTTGGTGCGTGGTGGCTCCGATCTGCGGTGCCTTGAACTGGCGGCCCCATATATGGCTCACGTCTCCCGCCGGTGGCGGCAAGTCGTGGCTCATGGATAACATTATCCGGCGCTGCCTCGGGGATACGGCGCTGGTCGTTCAGAGCCTGACCTCCGAGGCCGGTATCCGCCAGACGCTTGGCTCCGATGCCCGCCCCGTCGTATTTGACGAGGCAGAGAGCGAGACCAGGCGCGCCGCCAGTAACATGGAAGGCATAATGGGCCTGATGACGCAGGCCAGCAGTGACGGCGGTCAGATCGTCAAGGGCTCGACATCCGGGCAGGCCAGGAGTTTTAGTATTCGTTCGTGTTTTGCCTTTGCCTCCATCAATATTGGTTTTGACGCCAAGGCCCACACCTCGCGCATGGCTGTCTTGACGTTGATCAAGGATAACAGCCCCGAGGCGGCCAGGCATTTTGTCGAGACGGTCAAGCCCATGGCCAGTCGGTTGTTGACACCGGAGTATTGCGCCCGCCTGCAGGCCAGGGCGGTTCGTTACCTGCCCGTGATCAGGCGCAACGCCCAGGTGTTTGGCGAGGCCGCGGCGGAATATCTTGGCGACCGCCGTCTTGGCGATCTGCTGGGTGCCATGCTGGCGGGCTCCTACCTTCTGCACAGCATAAATGAAATAGACCTCGATACCGCCCGTGAGTGGGTGCTGCAGCGCGACTGGACCGAACAGGCCGACGTCGCCGCAGAAAGCGACGAAATGATGTTGTTAAATACCATTATGGACTGCATACTGAGAATCGAGATGAGCGGCGGTGCGCAGACAAGAAGCATCGGGGAGTTGGTCAGTATTGTCCTGACGGGTTTCCCGCAGGCCTCGGGAGAACGGATTGATCCGGAAACCGCCCACAAGCATTTGAAGCGCATCGGAGTCAAAATCGACGAAGAAATAGTTTTTATCGCCAACACGCACAGCGGAATCAAAAAAATACTGCGTGAGTCTCGTTGGGCTAAAAACTGGAATCGGACTCTAATGCGCATTGATGGTGCGGTTGCGACGACTTCGACAATGTTCTTTAGCGGCAGTTCTCACCGCGCAGTCGGCCTTCCTGCTGGGGCTTTTTTCAAAGAAAAATGTCGTAATTAGGACATTTTCAATGAAATCAA
>JAAEPZ010000330.1 GCA_024231955.1 bacterium
AGAGGAGAACCCCGATCCTGAGTTGCGCAAGGAAGAGATCAAGCTGGCCATTGTCGAAATGGACGGACGCCTGAAGATGCAGATTGAGGGCATGCGCCAGGACACGGAAATGATGAAGATAGGCGTCAATCAGGACATGAACGCCGAGAAACTGAATGCGATGCTCATGGATAACCAGAAAAAAAGGGAATCCGAGGAACGCAAGTTCTTCGCCGAGATCGGCGTCAAGGAGCGCTTCGGCAATGGTATCTAGGCGAATTAACAAGAATTCCACGACATGGGCCGTGGTCTCAAAATGGGCCAGAGAGAGGATAGAGCAAAATCGGGTATTACTTGAGAACCCCGGTACGGATCAAACCGCCACGAGCGTTTGTCGCGGTGAGATTCGGAATGCTCGCGCTCTTCTCGCCCTGGCTGACGACACGCCGCCCATGGAAACGGAAGCCGCGGGGTACGGTTTAGGAACCGACCCCCTATAACGAACCCTCAATAGACGCCCAAAAGGACGCCATCAAGGCCTCCGAAAAAAGGGCCTCTTGATAAGGAAAAAACATGACTGACGACCAACAGGTGACTAACCCTGAGCCTCCCTCTGCGCCTGAAGCGGACGGAGGTTTTAACGCCGACTTCGAAGCCTACGCCAATGACGAGACGCCTGCGGACCCGCAAGAGGCCTCTCCACCGGCGGAAGGAAACGAAGAACCCGTACAGGGTGATGGGGAAGAAGAGCCCCACCCGCCTGAAGAAGATGCAGATATCTGGGAAAGTGCTTCGGACGCTCAGAAGGCCGCCATCAAGGCCGCCGAAAAGAAGGCCTCCGATCTTGAGCACCAGTTCAGCAGCACTCATGGCCGACAGTTGGCCTACCAGCGCAGGGTTTCTGACCTTGAGAAACAACTGGCCTCCAATAAGGACGCCGGAAAGAAAGTGACAAAGGAAGAAGAAGACAAGGAACTGGAAAGCCTTCGGGATGAATTTCCCGACTTCGCCGGTCCCGTCGAAAAACTCATGCAGGGCAAGGATGCCAGAATCATGGCCCTGGAAGAGAAAGATGCCGAACGTGACGTGGAACGCCAAAATGCGGACCTTGACAAACAACTGGAGACGCTTGCGATTGCTCACCCCGATTGGCAACCGCTGACAGCCTCTTGTGAGTTTGAACAATGGGTATACGAGCAACCGCCGTATGTCGGCGAGGCCTTCCAACGCAACGCGGTGAATGTCGTCGACGGCAATGAAGCCGCCCACCTCCTGACCCAGTTCAAGGCATCTCTGAGTAAATCTGAACCGCCCCCCGAGGAAGGACCCGAAGAGGAATCCGAGGAGGGCAAGGAAAACAACATTAGCGGCAAGCGAGAACGCCAACTCAAAACGGGAGCGTCCGCGCAGGGTAAAGGCCCGGGTGCGGGAAGCGGTCCCCCCGACGATTTTGACAAGGCGTTCAAGCACTATGCCGAAAAGGATTGAGGAGTAATCCAATGACGACAGGAACCACCACTTACGGTGACATCAACCAGCGCACCGCAGCCTGGGCTGCGGCTACGGCGCTTAAACACGCCGAGCCCGTGCTTGTATTGCAGAAATTCGGGCAATCCAAGCCGATGCCGAAGAACAAGGCCAACACGGTCAAGTTCCGCCGCCCTGTTCCGTTCGGCGCCGCCACCACGCCTCTGGTCGAAGGTGTTACGCCTTCCGCCCAGAAGATGGCGTACGAGGATGTGACGGCGACCCTGAAGCAGTTCGGTATGCCTACCGAGATCACGGACGTGGTCGACGATCTGGCAGAAGACCCGGTATTGAAAGACGCCATGGTGCTTTCCGGCGAACAGGCAGGCCTTACGACCGAAATGGTCCTCTACGGTGTGCTGAAAGCCGGCACCAACGTCTTTTACGCCAACGGCTCGGCTCGTTCTTCGGTAAACACGGTTGTGACGAACAACAAGCTGCGCGCCGTTGTCCGTGCTCTGGATGCGCAGAAAGCGCACAAGATCACCCGTGTCCTTGGCAGTTCGCCCAATTACGACACGGCGGCGATCGAGGCCGGTTACGTGGCCGTGTGCCACACCGACTGCAAGTCCGATATCCGCAATCTGACGGATTTTGTACCGGTCGCCAAATACGGCAACCGCAAACCGATCTGTGCAGAGGAATTCGGGTCGGTTGAGGAAATCCGTTTCGTCACCAGTCCGGAACTTGATTCCTGGGCCGACGCGGGCGGCGCCAAGGGTACGATGCTCTCCACGACGGGTACCAGCGCCGACGTTTATCCAATCCTGTTCTTTGGCAAGGAAGCGTTCGGTTGTGTGCCTCTCAAGGGCAGTGAGGCCATCAAGCCGATGGTTCTGAACCCGAACGTGCCGCGTGGCGGTGATCCGCTTGGCCAACGTGGTTATGTCTCATGGAAGACGTACTTCACGGGCGTCATCCTGAACGAGAACTGGCTGGCGCGGCTTGAGGTCGCTGTTACGGATCTCTAGAGCAACTGAATGAGGGGGCTTCGGCCCCCTTTTTCCTTCACGAATAAGGAATATGAAAATGAACGAAGTAAAGACAGGCACCGTTGAAGGTACGGGTGCCGCAATCAATGTGCAACTCGGTTTTCAGCCGGATTACGTCAAGGTCTACAACTATGACAGTGCCGGTGTGGAAGAACTGGAGTGGTTCTCCGGCATGACGAATGGCCATGCCATCAAGAAAACCGGCGCCCCGGCAAGAACCAAAATCACCTCCAACGGAATTTCAGCTTACGGCGGAACCGCAGGTGGCAATGGCGCAGGGTTCACCGTCGGTGCCGATACCGATGTCAACGTTGCATCTGAAACGCTGTTCTGGCTTGCCGTGCGCAACGGCTGTGGCAGCCAATCTTAAACGAAACGGGGGTGGGCTGACGTTCGCCCCCGTTCCATCGGGAGACTGATTATGCACGTAAGCAAGACCGCAGTGGTTTTCGTGGACGAATGGGCGGGGAGCGGAGACATCCCCTTGTGCGTCAACGGAAAGCCGAAGAATGTC
>JAAEPZ010000331.1 GCA_024231955.1 bacterium
ATCCACTGGTGGGTACCGGCGACTCTTTCCCGGATTCCAATCAGTGGGCACTGCACCTGTTGAATCTTCCTGAAGCGTGGACCCGGCATAAGGGTCACGCATTTGTGGCCGCCCTCGACATGGGGCTCCAGGTGAATCATGAGGACCTCATCCCCTATGGCTACGACAGCACCGGCAATCCTAAACTTGGGCCGTTCCGGCCACATATTTCGCGAGATATCGCATTCAATAATTGTGGAGTCGATGAGCTCGAGGAAAAACCGAATCCCGACCCCACGGTGAATCGCGCAGGACACGGCACCCACATAACCGGCGTCATCGGGGCCAGCACGGATAACGGGCGAGGTGTTGCGGGTACCTGCTGGGATTGCAGTATCCAAATGTTGAAGATCTCACCGGCGAGGACGGCCTTTGTGGTCGGTGCTCTTGAATGGGTTATGGCTGAAGGTGCCCAAGCCGTGAATATGAGCTTCCGTATGCTGGAGGAGCCGTGCACTCCTGGATCTAAAAGGGTAATCTGCAACTCTATTGAGAAAGCCAGTGATAGAGAAATACTACTCGTAGCGGCAGCCGGTAACGATCTCGGTGATATCGATTTTCCCGCCATCGATTCGCGAGTAGTTGCCGTCGGCGGCCTGGAGTGGATCTCGACACAGTCGGGGGAACCGATCGCGCAGTTCTGGAGTGAGGAGCCGAACTGCCCATTCCCCAACGATCCTGAGAATCCGAAATCTCAGTGCGGCTCGAACTTCG
>JAAEPZ010000332.1 GCA_024231955.1 bacterium
AAATCACAGAGCCATCGCGTTTTATGAGCGCCAAGGGTTTGTCCGCTATGGGGCGCACCCGGACGCCGTTCGGGATGAGGAGGCTGACGGAAGCGGATTTCTCTACCGTCGGCTGCTCTGAAGTTAGGCCCGGCTCAACCTCCGGCCTCTGCCCCGGCGATATTCGGTTTTATGAGCCGGAAAACCCCGGCGCGAGCAATCGCGCCGGGGTTGTGCGTTCAAGGGCTCCGGGGACAGGCATGCTGAGGGGCTGCCTGCTTGACCTTGGCATCCGCCACAATCTATTTCCGACCCATGGGGCCTGCGACCGCCCCACGAGGCGTCAGCCGAAGTTCGCGTTCCACTGAAACCTTCCCGGGAGGAACGCCCATGCCTGCGCCCAACGCTATTTCCGTCGACAAACTTGCCCGCATCATCGGCACGCCCCGCGCCCCGGTCATTCTGGATGTCCGGTCCGAGACCGACTTCGCCGCCGATCCGAGCCTGGTGCCGGGGGCCATCCGCGCCGATGACCGCGCACTCGCTGATCTTCCGGCGTTGCCGCCTGGTCCTGTCCTCGTGCTGTGCCAGGCGGGTCATCGCCGCAGTCAGGGCGCTGCGGCATGGCTGCGCGCCGAAGGCCGCCAGGCCGAATATCTTGATGGTGGTTTTGTCGCGTGGCGAGAGGCGGGTCTGCCGCTGATCCAGACAGACCACCTCCCCCCACGCGACGGGCAGGGCCGCACAGTCTGGGTCACCCGCGCACGACCCAAGATCGACCGCATTGCCTGCCCCTGGCTGATCCGCCGCTTTGTCGATCCCCGCGCAGTGATCCTGTTCGTGGCCCCGGCCGAAGTCTCAGGTGTCGCCGAGCGCCATGAGGCCGCGCCCTTCGACATCGAGGACGTCTTCTTCAGCCACAGGGGCGATCTGTGCAGTTTCGACGTGATGCTGGCTGAGCTGGGCCTGTCCGTTCCGGCGCTGGACCGATTGGCCGTGATCGTTCGGGCTGCCGATACGGCACGGCTGGACCTGGCGCCCGAAGCAGCGGGGCTGCTTGCCGTCTCCCTTGGCCTGTCACGCATGTATGCCGACGATCTGGAACAGTTGGAGGCGGGGATGCTGGTCTATGACGCGCTCTATCGGTGGGTGCGTGACGCGACCGGCGAGACCCACAACTGGCCCACCAACAAGCCGAGGGCAGAATGATGCAGACCCGCCCCTATCCGACCTTGGCCGAGGCCACCCGTGTCTGGGCGCGGATCGGCCTGCTGAGTTTCGGCGGCCCCGCGGGCCAGATCGCCCTGATGCACCGCATTCTGGTCGAGGAACAGAAATGGCTGGGCGAGCGGCGGTTCCTGCACGCTCTGAATTACTGCATGCTGCTACCTGGCCCCGAGGCCATGCAGCTGGCCGTCTATATCGGCTGGCTGATGCACCGGACGCTTGGCGGCATCATCGCCGGGTTGCTGTTCGTGCTGCCCGGCGTCGTGGCGATCATGAGCCTGTCGTGGGTCTATGCGATCTGGGGCAATACCGGCGTGCTGGAGGGGCTGTTCTTCGGCCTCAAGGCTGCGGTGCTGGCAATCGTCGTGCAGGCGGTGATCCGCATCGGGTCGCGGGCGCTGAAGAACCGCACGATGATCGGCATCGCAGCGGCCTCGTTCCTAGCGATCTTCGCCTTCGGCGTGCCGTTTCCAATCATCATCCTCACGGCAGCGTTGGTGGGCTTCGTCGGCGCCCGTGCGGGTCTGGCTGCGTTCCAAGGCGGCGGCGGGCATGGCAAGATGGGCGGCACCCAAGTGGCCGATGCAGACACCCTGCTAGGTGAGGGCACGCCCGACCATACCCGTGTCAGCGCCGGGTGGGCGGCGCGCATATCGGCGGTGTTTCTGGGGCTGTGGCTGCTGCCCGTGGCAGCGCTGTTCCTGATCCTCGGCCCGGAAAACGTGTTCTCGCAGATCGCCGGGTTCTTCAGCGTGATGGCGGTGGTGACATTCGGGGGCGCCTATGCCGTGCTGGCCTATGTCGCCCAGCAGGCGGTCGAGACC
Source organism: bacterium (assembly GCA_024231955.1). Lineage (GTDB taxonomy): Bacteria > Krumholzibacteriota > Krumholzibacteriia > JACNKJ01 > JACNKJ01 > JAAEPZ01. The sequence goes on from JAAEPZ010000332.1 coordinate 2,031, forward strand.
TATGGCTGGCTGGTCCCCGGAGAGATGCTGGACGGGCTGGGCATGGCCGAGACCACGCCGGGGCCGCTGATCATGGTGACCCAGTTCGTGGGCTTCATGGGGGCGCTGCGCGAAGCGGGCGGTATGCCGCCGCTGCTGGCCGCGACACTGGGCGGGCTGCTGACCACGTGGGTCACGTTCCTGCCCTGCTTTCTGTGGATCTTCCTGGGCGCGCCCTTCATCGAACGCCTGCGCGACAACCACGCCCTGACGGCGGCGCTGACGGCGGTGACGGCGGCGGTGGTGGGGGTAATCCTGAACCTGGCGCTGTGGTTCGGGCTACACGTGCTGTTCGGCCAGCTGCGTCCTGTCACCAGCCTTGGGCTGGATATGGACCTGCCGGTCTGGGGAACCTTGGACGTCGCCGCGCTGGCGCTGGTCATCGTCGCCATTCTGGCCGTGTTCCGCTTGAAGCTGGGCGCCGTCACTGTGCTGGCGATCTGTGCCTTTGGCGGGCTGGCCCTACGATTGGCAGGGATCGTTTGAAAAGGCTCTCCTCGGTGGTGAGTGTTCTATGGCAGGAAATGGAAGCGTAATTTTTTACAAGCCGCAGCACCGCGTCCCTCCGGCCCAGGGCAATCAGCGGAGCGGCACGAAGTGGATTGCCTAGTGGGTTGTCATTTCAAATGACAATTCGGACTGCTGACAGCCCGCAGGACTTCCGCCATCATGGCTCCCGTGCTGGTTCAGGAAGCGGCGTCCGATTCCAAGCTGATCGCCCTGTTCCCGCCCGCCTGCCCCGGTCCTACAGCCCTGTTTGGGAGAGCGGTCCGGGGCAGGCTTTCGCCCCGCAAACCTCCGACGACATCGCCCGTCCCGAAGCAGGGGAGGAGGGGGTTTGCCTGCCCGTCAGGGCAGACCCCGGTTCTTCACCCAAAACCCGTCCCTGAGCCGTGAAAACATGGGGTGAGAGGCGGCGTGAGGGGGACTGAACAATCAGCCCCTATTTCCTGCCATCATCACAGCCCCCTAGAACTCTCCGGCAGCAGGCAGGCGTCCGAGATTGGTGAGAGGCTTTGAGAGGGGTGTTGCAGTTGCAGGATATGGCCGATGTCTACCAAAATTGCATTTTGGCCTTCGCGCTGTGTTTTGAACCGCCTCCAACCAGCGCCGGATGAGGTCGCCGCAGCGCGCCCCCGACGCCGCGAACGGATTGCGGGCGACCTCGCAGATCATGCTGGACAAGCCCATGACCGTGAAGGTCGACAAAATCGGTCCTGCCTTTGGGTCGCTCGATGACGTGGTCATGATCAGCGTCAGCCGTTTTCTGGCACTGTTTCTCGGACTGGCAGGCTGAGACGCCCTCAGAGCGCCGCAGGGGCCTCTTACAGCCTTTTGTCGCCCCTCCGTCGCCTCAGAGCTCATCTTGGCCCTGTACGAGCCTCTGTGGCGCTCTGAGGGCGTCTTGCAGGGCGCGCCTTCGTCTATCTTGCCATTTCTCAGCAAATTTATGGCCTGCCACAGGCGCTTTCGGGGGCCGATTTTGACCCCTCATCCAGCACCGTTTTCCTTTTTTCTTGTTTTTTCTTGTTTTTGGTGTTGGCAAGTTACTGATTTCGTTTGTGAAAACAGCCTGAATTGTGAGGAATATGCCGTGAACTGTGAGGAATATCGAGTCAACTGTGAGGAATATCGACCGTTTTCCACAGGCAGATCGGCTATTGTGAGAACCCCCGACCAATCATAAGGTTTATTCACAGCCTCATAGTTGATCGGAGGTTCTCACAGTATGGCGCGACCACGAAAAAACGACCTGATGAACCTGCCGACAGGCGGCAACGTTACGATGCACAACACGCTGGTAAGCGCCTCCCATGGCTTGAACCTCAGCGAAAAGCGGCTGGTCTCAATGGCGGTCGCAAAGCTGTCCCCGAAGGCGGCGGCGCTACCCGGAAAACCCATCAAGATTTTAGCGGTAGATTTCGCAAAGCAGTTCGGCCTCGAACCGCACACTGCCTACGTCCAGCTTCGTGAAGCTCAGGAAAATCTATTCAACCGCTACATCCGGCACATTGAGCACTACGGTCCCAACGCCCAGAAAATCGAAGTAGTCAAAATGCGATGGATATCCTCAATCCGCTACAAGGAGGGTGAGGGAGAAATTTCGATCGCTTTTGCGCCCGAGATTGCGCAGTTCCTTGTGCAGCTCAAAAGGCACTTCACAAGTTACCAGCTCTCGAAAGCTGCAGCACTCCGTTCGACCTATTCCTGGCGGCTGTTCGAGAACCTCGAGCGCTTCCGGGAAACCGGGGTCTGGGAAGTGGACATGGACCGCTTCCACATCATCATGGAAACCCCAAAGAGCTACCGAGCCAATTTTGCGCAGACTCGTCGTTGGGTACTAGACCCCGCGCTGTCAGAACTGGCCGCGCGAACTAATATTACGGCAGAAGTTGAACCAATCCGTCGAGGCCGTAAGATTGCTCGACTGAGATTCACTTTCGAGAACGCCAGCCAGATGAACCTGCCACTATGAGTGAAGCTCTGCACACCTCTTTGCACACCCCGCCGCCCATGTCTCCTGCACAGGCTGCACAGGTAGCAGACGTTTCACGGTGGACTATCATGAGGGCCATAAAATCCCATGATTTGCAGGCGATAAGAGACAATCGCAATCAATGGCGGATCACGGCAGACGCCCTCGAAGCCTGGAGGGCGCACACTGTGCGCGCACCCCTTGATCTGCACACCCCGCACACCCAAGAAACTGTCACTGAGCTTCGCGAAAAGCTGGCCGCAGAAACCGCCCGTGCAGATGTGGCTGAAGCGCTCCTCGCTCATGAGCGCAATGCTCTGGCCGCGGCCGAAACCGACAGAGACAGTTGGCGAGCAATGGCTGAGAAGCTGGCTGATCGTCCGCGCAGCTGGTGGCCGTGGTCGCGATCATAGCCCCTGCGACCGTCTGCTTGGAGCCCAGAGCGGAAGTTGGAGGCCTTGCAACCTTGGCTGCCATCCTTGAAGTTGTCTCTCGCGAGACAGAGTGAAGCCATGGACAACGTGCGAGTAGTGAAACTGGAAGCTGAAGATCTACAGATCTTTAAAGCGATCCGGTTGGAGTCCCTGAAGATGGCTCCTTCAGCATTTGCCAATACCTTCGCCGACTGGTCGTCCCTGTCGGACGAAGCGTGGCTTGATCGAATGAAAATCCCTGTCTTCGCGATGCTGAAGGGGCACGAACCTGTCGGAATCATGGGCCTGATGCTCCAGCGCGGGGAAAGACGATCTCACCGCGCAACAATCATCATGGTCTACCTGCGCGAAAGCGAGCGCGGGTCCGGCTTGGCAAATGACCTTCTCCAAGCAGTTATGAGCTTTGCAAAGGAAGTTGGCGTGCGCCAACTCGAACTGAACGTCAACCACACCAACAATAGGGCCATTCGCTTCTACGAGCGGCATGGCTTCGAGATGGTAGGTAAAATTCCTGCGGCACTGATTGACGATGGCCACGAAGTGGACGAGCTGATCATGGTACATCGGTGACATAGCCAAGGTCCGCTCCGTCCCGCTTAGCGGACTGCTGAGGCATGGATCTGAAGCGGAACTCGCCAGACGTTGCCGAGATTGCCTTTACGTCCTTCCCGCAAGGCTGGAACAATGGCCCAACCGGCTGTCATCGAAGGATTTGCAATGTTCACGTATCGCTCCCTTACGGCGGCCGACGCACAGGGATGGAGAGAGA
>JAAEPZ010000333.1 GCA_024231955.1 bacterium
ATTCGAGGATTGCGAAGTCGAGCCAAATCGCCTACAATCTCCCCGCTCGTGCCGAGCCGACGTAGCTCAGAGGTAGAGCAGCTGATTCGTAATCAGCAGGTCCGCGGTTCGAATCCGCGCGTCGGCTCCAGTACAATCCCCCATAAATCAGGTGCTTAGGTTCGCGCTGGCAGGCCCTGCTCTGTGTCTTTCGCCCTGTCGTGGAAGCAAATAGGAAGCAGGAAGCGGCCCGATTTTGGTCCTGGCAGGATCCCAACCAGCGGCGGAGGTATCTGGCTCGTAGAGCGGCGTCACGCGGCGTCACGCGGCGTCACACAGCGTCCTTCCGTGCCGTGCCTTGCCGTGCCTTTACCCCCTACCCCCACCTCTGCCGGCCGCGCTTCGTCGAGCCGGGGTCGACAGCTCGGGCCTCGACGGGACCGGGACCACCTACCACCTGCCGCCCGCCCTCGCTCCATCGACCCATGCCGGGTCGGGGACAGATTTCCAACGCGCTTCGTCGAGACGGTGATGGGCCTCGACGTCCTGCGCACCCCTTCGTCGGGCCGATCGCTTCTCGTCGAGGCGGTGACGGTGCTGGGGTCCGTCGATCCCGGGCGGTGGCGTGGTCTTGCCTGCCGCGCTTCGTCGTGCCGGGCGGTGGCTTCTCGTCGAGGCGGTGACGGTGCTGGGGTCCGTCGAGCCGGGCGGTGGCGCCCGAGCTGTCGACCCCACGAAGCGGCACAGGGACCGGGACCACCTGCCGCCCGCCGGCGCTTCATCGACCCGTGCCGGATCGGGGACAGGATCCCCGCCGCGCTTCGTCGAGCCGGTGATGGGTCTCGACGTCTTGTGCACGCGGAGTCTGACGGCTGCACTTCGTCGACCGGGCGGATCGGGTCGATGGAGCGCGGGCGGAGCGGAACTCAGGCGGCCAGTTGCTCACCGGCAACCACGTCCCGCACGTCCCACGGGTCATACTCCCCGGTACGCTCCCGCAACCCATCCAAGCACTCGGCAATGGACGCCACAAAGTTAGGGTTCACACCCTCAATGGAGCGGTAGAGTTCCAGGGCTCGTTCAAGCGCAGCGCAGGTCTTGTCTAAGTGCGGAAGTTCGTAGTATGCCTTGGCCAAGTCGATGAGCAGCATCGCGAGTTCCTGCTCAGGGCCTTTAAAACGTCTCACCAAGCGCGATAAGATTGAAACCGCACGGTTATTATTCCCTAAGCGCAGGTAGAGCAAACCTTCAATCCATTTCAGGTTGGCTCGTGCAGCAGTAGAGTGGGGAGGCAGGGCCTTCCTGGCTTTTTCTAGGGCTGCGAAGACGCCTCCAAAACGCCGCGGATCACGCGCCTTCACCGTTGCCGCGGCAAGGTTGTTACAAACTACATAGAACGCCGTTGGTGAGATTTCAAAGTTAAGACAGCGCAGAGAAAGGGAAAATTCTTCCGTAGCCTTGTCGTACTCACCCTGTGCATATCGGACAGTACCCATGGTTGCCAAGGCTTGACCACGTTGATACTCTGAGCCGTGTTCCTGGCTCAGTTCCACCGCCTTCTTGGCCAACATGAACGCGCTATCCAAGCGCTTCTGTACGGCTCGCAAACGGGCAAACATTCGGAGCACATCAGCCAGATCAGCCGGACTATGGTCATCCAGGAGCTGAATAGCTTGCAGGAAACCTCTCTCCGCTTCGCCCAACCTGCCTACTCCCACCATGGAGAATGCCTGATAGGCCAACATACGAGCCAGCCTGACGTCGCTGATCCTCTGCGCCACCTGGACTCCGGTATCCGCCCATACCAGCGCCAAGCCCGGATCATCTAGTCTGGCGCTCTCGGCCCGTTCGATGATTGCCTCCAGGATGTCATCGGCCGGACACTCTAGAGAGCCAAGTACACTCCTCGGGTCATCAGGTAGATTGACCATACTCCTCCTCCTCTGTCAGGGGCAGGAGGATATCGAGAAAGGCGGGGGCGGTGCAAGTCGGCACCGCCCGGGATTCAACCCCCTAGCCCCCAGGCCAGATGCCAGGACCATAGCCAGCCGGTTTGCTGCTCTTCATCTTGCGGCCCTCCGTCCTTCGGCGCACCCCACCCGCGCCAATGCGGGCACGTGTCCAAGGTACCCCCACACTAACGCTTATTTGCCGAAGACGAAAACGACCGAACGGCCGGTAGGTTACTCCGGATGGAAAAGGCAGGGGCGGTGCAAGTCGGGCACCGCCCCGGATTCAATCCCTTAGCCCCCAGGCCAGATGCAAGGACCATAGCCAGCCGGTTTACTGCTCTTCATCTTGCGGCCCTCCATCCTTCGGCACACCCCACCCGCGCCAATGCGGGCACGTGTCCGAGGTACTACCCACCCTACCGTGAATCTGCCGATGTCGGAAAAGACCGACCGGCCGGTAGGTACCTCGCCGAATGAGCCGAAAGATCTAGATCTACCCAGCCTGATCTGGCCTGTGTATGGTGGCGAGCTATGAGGGAGAAGGGCTCCACCGGAGCAGCCGGAGATCACCCCAGAGCCGCCACAGGAGCGGCCGGAGAGCACTCCAGCGTCGTCATCGGAGAGGGCGGAGAGCACTCCGGAGCCATCACCGGAGCAACCGGAGAGCACCTCCGACCCACCACCGGAGCCGATCCGGAGGGAGGAAGGATCTGGGAAGGGGGATCTACTCGGGTCCTAGACCTTTTGAGGAGAAGGATCCAGTCCCATGGCTACCGGCTCC
>JAAEPZ010000334.1 GCA_024231955.1 bacterium
GCGCTGCTCTCCTCCACATCCCTCCTTCTCCAAAATGCTGGCCCCTCAGCATCCGTTAAATGAAAGGAAGGTCCAGACGAACTCCAAAACTGGCAGTACTTGAGAAATTTGTAACTATCCTCACACCGGTGCTGAGCGCGTCTTGAGTGAGCGGTGGAGTTATTGCTGTCGATTGGTAGCGTGCCAGCTTCTCGCCCAGTTCGTCTGGTAAGTGCTCGCCTGATGAAAGACATGCGAAGCGTCAGGCCCATAGTAGACAATCTGTCCATCTGGTTCATAAACGAGTCGGCTCGTGTCTGCGGCTTGAGGCTGTGGCGGCTGAGCTGACGCTCTCGGCCATTCAAGAATCGGTCGGTCTCTCGGTGTGGTCATTTGTGCTTGTTGTAGGCCTCCCGGCTGCAATCCGGTACCCGTCGGCATTGCTTGCCCTCTCGCCGGGCCCATCAACGGAGTGACACCACGGCCAAACGGAGTGGTCATCTCAGCCTGTCCCCACGACGTACCCGCTGCTCCGGCCGTTGTCTGTTCTTCTCTTGTTCCCTGCTCCTGCGTCACCTGTCTCGCAAAGACTCCCTGGAA
>JAAEPZ010000335.1 GCA_024231955.1 bacterium
GCACCATGACCTGGCATCCCGCGCTGCGCGTCCGGACGCTGGTCAGCTTGTCGGCCAACCGCTTTCCCACCTCGGCTCGACTGACGATCTTGCGCAGCTCAATGTCGCAGCTCTCCCAGCCCCGCCGCCAATCGATGTCGGCGTGAGCGTCGGGGAAGAAGAAGGCCATGAAGTCTTTGAAGTAGCGGTCCAGCATGTCTTTCCAGGGGGTGTCGTAGGTGTCAGTCATTACCGAACTCCCCTGGCCCTTGGAGAGGCGACGTGGTCTTTGGCACTGCTCCGGTCTCCGTGGTCGGTTCTCGGTGTTGGCAAGCCCGGCAAGGCTTGCCGCCGTCAATCAATATAAGACGTAATCCGGAGCGGAATTCTGCGTTTTGTTTTTGATTTTCTTCGACCCACCGCGGGGAGGGGTTGCGTAGGGGCGGCCCTCTGTGGCCGCCCATGCGGCCCTCTGTGGCCGCCCATGCGGCCCTCTGTGGCCGCCCATGCGTGTCGTCACCGAGGGCGTCCCAACTCCGGCAGTCCATGCCACTGCCGGAGCAGGTGGTAGGCCGGCGAGGTCAGCAGACGGCACTCTTCGCGGATTGAGGGGTGGCAAGGGCAAGCCGACGAGAACATCGGCGCGTGTTGCGGGGACCCCGGGGTCTCCCTGGCTGGTGGAGCGTACGCAGGCTTGCCCTTGAGCAGAAGCGTGATCGTCCGGGAAAGCAAGGGCAAGCCATTGGCACCTGACAACTCCTCGGGAGGGGGCCACCACCGTGCTTCTGGCCACGCTTACCTCGCCTTGCCCTTGCCACCCCAATGGGCAGGCAACATCTCGAGTAACCTACCCTTCAGGCTGGGCTCTACTGCCCGTTTGAGTGGTGGTTACTTGGAAGGACGGATCTCTCGCATCGTGACCTTTGAAGCTCTCGGAGCCCTGAGCGCAGCGAGCCGTAGGGCGGGCTATTGCCCGCCCTACGCTTTGAAGACGTCATCGAGAAGCTTGGCATCGAGCACCCGTTCTCCCCAACGTTCCAGCTCCTCCCGGCTTGCCTTCTCCAGGAGTCGATCGGCCCAGGCGGGGAGCGGATCAAAACGCCGCACCAGCAGGCGCTTCAGAAGGCTGGCTTCTCCTTGCCTGACACCCTGCTCGACACCCTGCTCGACACCTCTGCGCTCAGCCCTGCGCTCAATATGAGTGACGTACGGCATGTTCACCTCCATCTCCAGTCGTTCGACCTCGTCTTCAAATTGTATCTGCAGATCCTCGGGCAGC
>JAAEPZ010000336.1 GCA_024231955.1 bacterium
ACGGCTCTGCACCTGGTTTTACGTTACGGCACCACAGGATTCGAGCAAGGCATTTGATTAGCAAAACAGGTGCTGAGAAAACTGCCCTTGCACTACCCCCTCTTTTTCAGTGCTGACCACCGGATGGTCGCACAAGAGAGGGCCGAACCCCGGCATGGAGGGCAACTACCTGCGTTGGACTCTGCACAAACGAGGAGTTGGACCCTACCCGTGCCCCAGCAGTACTCGTAATGGACCAGTAAGAACACAATGAAGGGTACAACTCCCAAAACGTAACAAAACCAAATGGCTCCGGCGGCTAGGCCTGCTTGGCGACTCCGTTCTCTGTGCTTTCCGATTCGTGCGCTCCGGTGCCATCGCCCATCGCTATGTCGTCTTGGCCCTTCTCCTTCTCTGGCGTCTCCATGTCCATTCGGTTATCCTCGGCCTGGTAGGCGGGAGGCGGCGGCTGCACTGCGACTGGCAGTGTCGGCTGTCCGGCGATCGAACTCGTGAGCTGATCCACAGCTTCCATCGAAGCGGGCTGCTGCCATTTCTGTTTGTCCCATTCCAGAAAGTAGGTGACATTCTGGGCTCGGGCCTGATCCCGCAGGTTGGCTCCGGCATTGCGCACACGGAGTTCATCATCCTGAATCCAAGGCACTCTCGGTTCGTTGTTCCCAGTTGGTCGTGCCGGCTGCTGCAGCACTGCCCGTGTCGTACCCAGAATCCC
>JAAEPZ010000337.1 GCA_024231955.1 bacterium
AGTCTGGAACGGTCGTGACGATCAGGGGCAGTCCCTGGCTTCGGGTCTCTACTTCTGTCGCCTGGAGGCGGCGGGCATGAGCGAGACTCGCAAGATGACCCTGCTCAAGTAGCGTCTTCCGGCAATCGGTTAGAATCACAACCCCGGGCTACACGTGTAGCCCGGGGTTCTTGTATTGGGCGGATCGCATCGATATTTGCACAAATGCAGGTGCCGGCTTTAGATCCGGCATCGACTTTACCAAAGGTGAAAGGCGCGCAACAAAATCAACTGCGTCGAATGATTGATGACTTTGACGGAAGGTTCCGTATCAAAACCTCCTTACTACCTTCGCAAAACATCTTAAATCGTGAAACGCGGGTAGGGCGGTGAGAAAGGAAGCAATACCTCTATGGAACTATGATATATTACGATAAATCCTGTAGGGGGATGACAAAGAAAAGAGGTTAATCCATGCATAAAAGTGTCGTTAGAATATTCATGCTCCTGTTGATCCTCCCCAGCCTTCAGGTGGGGGCGGAAGTGATGTCAATCGAAGAGGCCGGTATCGCGGCCTCCAATTTCATGATTCAAGAACTCAAACACGATGAGACATGGGGTGATAGGGCTACGGCCGAGATCGCGGACTGCCGTGAGATCGTGCGCGAAGGCCGTCTGCTGGGCTACTGGACCCCGATCGAGCCCCGCGGCTTCATCATCGTGTCGCTGCTAAAGGAGTTGCCCGCGATCAAGGCGTGGTCTACGGAGAGCAATTTCGATCCCACGTCCTCTGAGGGCCTGTGCGATATTATCATGGACAGGATGAGCAATACTCTCATGATGCTGGAGGAGAGCAAAGGTTCTCTGAACCACCTCCCCAAAGATGTATCGCCTGCTTATAACAGGGCCATGTGGGAGTGGCTGGTGGAGGGCAAGGCGCGCCCTATGCCTGACGGCGGCAAGCGTGAGAGGATAGAGGTCGGACCTCTGTTGGAATGTCAATGGGACCAGGGCGATCCCTACAACGACGACTGCCCCATTGGCCACGGCGGCGAACGGACTATTGTCGGCTGCACTGCGACGGCAGCAGCGATGGTCATGCTCTACTGGCGGTATCCCGAGTACGGTGCCGGCAGCGCCGGCTATGAATGGGATGGTGACAACTCCTGTGGCGGAGAGACCAATGGTGAATATCTGATCGCGAATTATAACGATCAGTACGACTGGGACAACATCCTGGACAATTATGCCGACGGGTATAATGCGGATCAGGCTGCAGCAGTAGCAGAGCTGTCCTACGAGATCGCGGTCGCATTTAGAATGAAGTTTGGCCGCTGCTCTTCATCGGCGATCTACTATTTCCCGGAGCGTATGTACCCCGGAAATTTCCGGTACCAGAATTCGGTGCAGCGGATCTGCCGGCAAGACATGACAGCCGATGAGTACTGGGCCCATTTAAAGCGTGAGTTCACGGCGGAGCCGCCCCGAGTGATCCACTATATGACAGATTTCCATGCCATGGTCTGCGACGGGTTCCGCAATACGGCTGGACGGTACTATCATATGAATTACGGATGGAGGGGTGGTAATGCGACTGCCTGGTACGCCTTTGACGATCTGTACATTTCAAGCGGGATCTACTATCCTGAAGGTGATTACATGTTTGTCGGCATCGAACCTGAGGGGCATTTCCCCGTGTCCGATCCTGGTACGGGTACAGTCTGGCGCCACGGCGAGACGCTGGGCGGAATGAGCTGGTCCGGTTGCGATGCGGCGACGGTGAAGGTCAACCTCTATAAGGGGAATGAACTGGTCGCGATGCTGGTGGACTGGACGACGAACACGGGCAGTGCGAGCATAGGCACGGCCTCTTCGGCTTGGGGCACGGGTCCCGACTATCGCCTTAAGGTGATCGGCGACGACAACAAGTTCGGCTATAGCGAACTTGTCGGCATCTTCGGTGCGGGCAGTTGGGCGGATGGAACAGCCGGTCCTCTTGGCGACGCGGGCAACAGCCAGGGCGTCGCCTGGGGTGACTGCGACGGCAATGGCGACCTGGACATCTACCTGACGACGAACCTCGAGGGGAACAAACTGTTCGTCAACAACGGCGGTCCGTTCTCCGACGTGACGGCGCCGCCCATCGATGTCGGCGGCCGCAGCCGCGGCGCATGCTGGGGCGACTACGACAACGACGGCGATCTGGATCTCTTCGTTTGTCAGACCTCCGGCGGGGCGAACTTCCTGTTCCGCAACGACGCCGGCGTATTTGTCGACGTGACGCACGGTCCGCTGAGCTCCACGAGCTACTCGCTGGACGCCTGCTGGGGCGACTACGATGGTGACGGCGATCTCGACCTCTACGTCGTCAACACGTACGCCGCGGACCAGCTGCTGCGCAACGACGAGGGCACGTTCGTCGACGCCACGGTCTGGCCTCTGGGCGACGGCGGCAACGACCGCAGCGCGAACTGGGTCGATTTCGACAACGACGGCGAT
>JAAEPZ010000338.1 GCA_024231955.1 bacterium
CGAAGTGCTCAGTCAGAGGACTGGGAAGAGGACGTTCATCAAATGGAGCTGGATGATGTTCGCGAAGCCGCACGAATCGGAGAGCCGACGTTGGATTTGCTCAATCCGCTCTCGCTGCCCATGAAGCGATTCTGGGAAGATACGCCGGCCGGGCTCACTGAATCCGTTGAGATGCCCTCGCCTAGTCCGGAGCTGACCACGAATCCGGAGGCCGGGCCTGAAGATCTAATCAGAGATGAGCCGATGCCATCGCCGGAAGCGGGATCAGCTGCTGGGACGAGTGCGCCGAGACGAATTCCCCGCGAGCATCAAGAAGGACAAAACAGATTCCAGCGGTTTTGGAGTTCGATGCGAGAGACGAACTTCTTCACTCGTCCGCCCTTGGAACCACAGACGCGCGCCTCGAAAAAGGACTGAAATGTCATCGGGACGATGTCGTCGAAGGGAGGGGGACTTGTAGGATCTGGACACTCACTGTTGTATATTTAGAAGCGCTGCATTGCCGTTTTGTATTGGTATTTGTTAGTAGCTGATCTGTTAAGCCGTTGGCGTTTTCTAGATAACGGAGTCAAAGAAGAACCAGGTAACGGCGCAGCGATACTTAGAGCGTAGGTTACTGTACATACGTTCACTTCGTATTGGCGGTATACTAGTTCATACCTAGAGTAAACTAGTTAGTGTGTAAGATACATCGGCTGACCAATGAA
>JAAEPZ010000339.1 GCA_024231955.1 bacterium
ACGATCGAGGTCGTTGGTACGCGCTACGCTTCGCCCACGAGCCGGCTAGGAAGCCGGCGCTCCCAGCACGATCGAGGTCGTTCCCATTCGCAGAAATATGGCCCAACGCCATCGTTACTTCGTTGTTACCACCATTGTTCCTGCTTATCCGTGCGCGGGCGACCGGTTGCGCCCGTGTCCCCAAACCCTCAATCCCGGAGGGTAAATATCGATTGAACGAATCTAAATCACTGAAAGTGCGCGAGTTGCAAATCGTCTGGATTTTTCATTAGGGCAGAGGGCAAAACCGCTTGAGAGGTGGCAGTTCGACTGGACCATGGAGTGCGCAGCTAGATGGCGGGGAGAGAAGCGCGACGGTATGAAGTACGCCTTGCCTCATCTTAATGGTCATTTCGGAATGATCTCCTCTCGTTCTAGAACTCTTCTAATTTCCTCACTTTTCGCAAGTAAGTCCCCCGAGGGAAATCTGATTTGAGAAAGGCCAACAATGTTTGAAAATTCCTGGCAGCCGTCTTCTACAAGGATAATCGCGCGTCGAAAGCCAAGGCGTCCCTGAAAGAGACCGGCCTCGTGAATTACGTTCTCTCGTGCATGCAGCGTACCGTCGGCATGTTCGTCCTCGGCAGACATAACGACAAAGGCGAAGCTCGCACCTGCGAGCATACTCTCTAAACGCTCCACGGTCGTCAAGCCAGCTGCAGGCTCACGGTTGAACTCTTCCCATTTTAATTGCAGTCTCTCGGCGAGCAAATCCCTCAGGTCTCTCCAAACTGACGAGCGGCCGTGAGCAATAAATATCCGCCCCTGCTTTTCTTTTCTGGTTTCAGCTCTTGGTGGTAGCATGCTGAGCATGTGGCGATGCATCTCCGAAACAAAATAGGTGAGTCGATTGCGCATTCTGTCTAGTAACCCTCGTTGCTCGGTAATCATATGGAACGCTGCCTCATCTTTATCATAGACACTTGCTCTGTCCCACGACTCCTCCAGTTCGTAGAGATTTCTCTCGAATTCCTCAAGCGCATGAACTACTACGTGTCCATCGTTTGTTCGCCAATCTTCTGCATATACATCTCCTGGCTGCCATCGGGCGTTTGAGGAGAGACGTCTTCTGTGTTCATTACGGCTTTCTGTCGCCTTTCCTGGGCGGAAGTCCTCCAGGTACATCTCAAAAAGCAGTTGAAATTCTTTCTCGCCGCAGAGTTGTGCTAGTCGGACTGCCTTGCGAACGATTGGTGTCAGCATGCCTGGTGGCTGACTTTCAAGTGCCTCGGTTATCTGCTCGAGAAGCTTGATCTCTGATGTAAGCATATACCGCAACTCCTATTCGGCGTTCCGAAAGCGCCCATACATTCTGATTAGATTCTCTCTACGGGTTTGCTCGCCGAGGACGTCAGCGGACTTACGCACTGAACCACTACTAGAACGAAGAGGACGCCTCGTAACGGATGAGCTTTTCCGGGTCGAGAATCAGCACGTCGGCCTCGCGAAGCGTTGCCGTCGCTTCCTTGCTGAGGCGATGTACCAGGGGTCGTTGTCACAGACCTCGGCGATGTACGGCGCCGCCGACTCGGTGATCGGCACCTTGTAGGCGGTGGCGTAGTTGTAGACCGCCTCGAGGACCTCTTCGTCGTCGAGCCCTTCGAGATGCCAGTCGTCGTAGCGGCTCGTCATGTGACGCAGGATGGCGCCGAGCCAGCCGATGTAGCTGCCGGCGACGATCTGGGGTGAGAACTTGCTCTCGGCGGTGCCCATGTAGGAGTAGCAGAGCTTCGCGTCCTCCTTGGGGTCGTAGTCCTCGGCGATCCACTGGTTCATGTACTGGAACTCGTCGAGGATCTGGATGATGCGCACGTCCCGCGCCGTCGAG
>JAAEPZ010000340.1 GCA_024231955.1 bacterium
ACGCGCCGGCGCGGATCCCGAGTGCAGGAATCCCCAGGGCCTGACCGCGCTGATGCTGGCGGCGAGCCAGGGGTCCGAGGCGGTGATTCGGGCATTGGTGGGCGCCGGCGCCGACGTGAATCGGGCCGTCAGGGTCTCGCATCCCACAACCTTGGGGGTCACGGCTCTGATGGCGGCGTGTTGGGATAGTTCGGGTTCGGTCGGCGTGGTCGAGACCCTGCTCGAGCTCGGCGCGCACGCGGACGCGAGGGATTCCATGGGGCGTACCGCGTCGGACTACGCTAGGATCGCTGAATACTCGGAGATCGTGCGCTTCCTTACCTCCTGGCCGGCTGGAGGGCTGGGGAGGGGGGCGCGATGATTTGCAGCGAACAGCCGCCGGGACCTCCTCTGGGTGGCAAGGGCAAGGCTTGGGGGAGCTCATCAGGGCGATGATGGGGGCCTGAAATCCCACCAGCCGCTGCGCCCGGCACACTTGCCCTTGCTTTTGCCCGGGCAGACAAGGGCAAACGTCTTGCCGCCCGAGGCCTGAGGCACTTGAAAGAACGGCTGGTGGTACGCTCCACCGCCAGCGTCGTTTGCCCCGGGGCGCGCGGCCTTGCCACCCTTCGACAAGTGGATGAGGGGCCGCCCCTGCACCGGCCCCTCCGTGGCCGGTCAGGATCCGCGAGGTCCGGAGGGTCAACCAGAGGTCCGGCAAGACCTTGCGCGGACTCCGGGGCCGTGGTAGACTTGAAGCAGGAAAGGCCAGAGCCATGTTGACTGCGCATGAGGGGCCGTTAATCGGCGGATGGGATCACTCTCATCAGTCGGGGATTCAAGGACGTGGGCGGATCATGGGGGGAAGCGCCGGCATGATCCCAACCTAACCTGATCCGCGGATTGTCGATAGGACGGTGAACGGGCACGAGCGGGCGCTCCGGAACGCGTTGAAGGCCACTGACGGGGAGTACACAGGAGGGTTCCTAGGGATGGATGGTATCAAGATGGTGAAGAAAAGGAGACGGCAGCTGTTGCTTTCAGGAACTATCGGTATCGGAGCGGCGCTTATTACTGCTGGATTAGGAACAATTACATATGCAAAAGAACAGCAGCAATCCATTTCCACGGCATCCGCGTCTATGATGAAACTATCCCTATGGTCAGGCCAAGGTATTAGTCACGTGTACAGCCAACGACTTAATCCGGTCACCAATAAGCCCATGGAACATTGGAACAAGATCACCCCAAGTAGAAATATTTACATGGCGGGCATAATTCTCGCCAGCATCGGCGCCGGACTAGTGGCTGGCTCAATCAATCTGCAGCGAATCGCCGGAGATGCACAGATAGAAGCAACGGATCGCCGGGGATCTGGGAGAGCAGAGCCAAGGGCAGATCCCAGGAATCAAGAGAAGAAACAAGAAGGAGTCACCGATGACGACCACCCCCTGTAGCAGCACCGATTCACCGAAGGTACCCGCGATCGATTCGATCGCCACCTCCAAAGCGCCCTACGTGGCCTTCCGGATGCTCCGCGGCGCGCTCTCCGACAACGGCGCCACCCCCTGGTACGCCACCGTAGGGCTGGGAACGCCGGCCCAGGAATTGCGCTTCATGATCGACACCGG
>JAAEPZ010000341.1 GCA_024231955.1 bacterium
GAGCGAAGATGCCGACGACCATGGCGGATGCAACGGGGACGACGGCGACGACGTCGGCTTCGCACGCGGGACACGGCGGTCTCGGTTTTCGCCCGCTGCAACCGAACGCGTATCTCCAGCACCCAGGGACGCCGCCGATCCCGTTCCAGATGTGGCTGATGAGCTTCAAAGGATACGTTCACCTCCTGCAGTTCGACCGCGCCATGCTGGACGAGGGGATCAAGAAAACGCTGCTGTTCCAGTTGCTGGGCACTGAGGGAATGTGCCAGTTCGGGAACGAGCCAGCCACAGCTCGTCTCGAGGATAATGTCTATTCATTTATCGCTTTTTGCAATGCACTTGAGACGTTTTTCCACAAGCCTGTGAAACCAGCATGGGCACGTTTGGAGTTGCATAACCGCCGGCAAGGGGCGCAAGAATCGGCTGCAGAGTTCGTGGCGTCATTGAGAGAACTGCTGCCAGACTGTCGTTTTGATGCAGAGCATCAACTGGAGCACCTGGCCACCCAAGTTTTGGCAGGTTGCCGATCAGACAGTGCACGAAAACGGATGCTGTTGGAAGAAAACATCGACCTGGATCGTTTCGCAGAAATCCTGGTTTCGGAAGAGTCGGTGGCACGTGACATGGTCGCGTTTGGGGCACAAGCTAGCGCTCATTGC
>JAAEPZ010000342.1 GCA_024231955.1 bacterium
AGGTAGTCGCGCTTCTGGCCCACGTCGAACCAGCTGCCGTCGTACTGGATCCCCCACAGGAGAAACGAGCCGGGCAGGGAGATTCCCGGGAGACGGCCCAGCATCGCCGGAAACACGTGCTTCCCGAAATCGTAGAAGGGATTCGCAGCCTCGAGACTGGCTTCCGTACGCAGCGGATCAAGGGCTCGCAACAGATCCATCTCGATCATGTAGATGGATGCGTTGTTCAGGTTGCTGGGAGAGTTCGGATCCTTCTCGATGAACTCTTCGATCCTGCCCGACTTCGATATGATACCTTTTCGTTCCTCCGGACGATCGAGGATCACCGTCCCGAAATCCTTTCTCCTCTCCCAGGGCACGGGAACCAGGACGACCGTGAACGCGGCCCCCGCCCGTTTGTGAATGTCATACATTTCTTCCAGCAGATCCGAGCTGAAATTGGTGACGATGTCTCCGCTCGGAACGATCAGCGTCGATCCCTGGAACTCCGGGACCTGGGAGCGCTCCTCCGCCGGCCTCACCAGCCGGGCTTTCTCGCCCAGCCCCTGTTTGCACACTCCGCCCAGGGTGCCGCTGGGGGTATCCTCTTCCACGTAGGCGATGTCGGCACCGAATCGGGAGCCGTCTCGGAAGTACCTCCTGATGGTTTCACCGAGCACACACAGGTTCATGGAAATATCGGGAATGCCCGATTTTACCATCCGCCGGACCCATACCTCCGCCATGCGCACCTTTCCCCCCAGCGGAAACAAGGGTTTGGGAAGGTGATGCGCGGTCAGGGGATCCATCCGCTTCCCCAGGCCGGCG
>JAAEPZ010000343.1 GCA_024231955.1 bacterium
TCGATCGAGCATCAGCCACACCGTTGGCGAAACCGATGCCGTGACTGTCGAGGGGCGTGTCGCCGGCTGGGTCTGCTGGGTCCTCAGTGCAAGCGGGGGAAACCACTGCTGACATCACTAGGAGAATGAGAACCGAGAGCCGCAGTCCCGGAATCGAAGGCGAATCACGGGATCAACATGAGAGCAGAGGCCTGACGAAGAAAGTGACCCTGGCCTCGACGGCTGTGGGCAAAGGAATCTCGCCATGAAGCTTCGAGGGTGACAATTGGCCGAGACTCATTGCCACTCCCCCGGTCAGAAAGACAGGCAGAGGCGGATTCGATGCGCATCCGCAGCCAGGAGCCGACCAGGCAGGGCCGAGCCACGGAGGGTTCCGGCCACCGCAGAAGCATCCGGCGCCGCCGTCCCAATCGCCGATGAAGGTGTCGCCCAAATTCCAGCAGCAATGCATCATCCAGTATCAGATCAGTCAGAAGGATCTGCAGCCGATGCCGATGAGGCTCTTCCTGCCATCAGCACCGA
>JAAEPZ010000344.1 GCA_024231955.1 bacterium
ACACCGCCGCCGGGGGCAGCACTGTGGCCTACAATCCGTACCCGGCCAGTGAAGTGAGTGTCGCTATCTTTTTGCCCACCGACCTGGAGAACGATACCCAAATGGCCGCCGACTATCTGGTCTGGGTGCAAGACGAGGATATCGCCAGCTTGCTCACCTGGGATGGCAGCCAATGGGTCGAGGTGGTTGGCGACTGGAGTTACGTCTTTGACGCCAATCTGGCAACGCCGCAAACCGTCCTCTACCTGCCGTTCGACACGTTGGGCATCAGCAACCCGGTCACACAATCCCTGGGCCTGGTCGCCCTGGCGAGCGAGGATGATGGCCTCAAACTGTGGGCCGCGATGCCGTCCTACAACAACCTCAACAGTGAGACTGTCATCGGCTCCTCTGCGAGCAGCGACGTCGAGGTCTTTACCCTGCTCAAAGCGTACGAATGGGATTCCCTGGGAGCGGACATCTGCCCGAGTGCGGGTTCCGGTGATACGATCCAGTTCAACGGGGCGGACCTGCAAGCGACCATCAGTGCGGAACCGAGCGGGGTTGGATACGGGCTTTTCAGCCACCATCTCATCTTTGCCCACCGTTACCTCTTCCCCGGTGCTGCCGATTGGGCTGGCGCTGCTACACAACTGTGCAGCGGGAACCCCTTGCTCGCCAAGCTAGTCAGCGATCCGCTGCCTCTGCCCTCCTTCTGCCAGCGAGAGCCGGTGGGCAGCGCGACAGATTTTGTGAATCCACGCCGGGTACTTGGCCCGATTCTCAGTACCGAGCTTGCCCCGGTGGTCGATGGCCAAACCGTCAGTTACACTATCCGGGTGACGAACGACGGTATCACCACCGCCCAGGACGTGACCGTGACCCTCGTTGCCGACAAACTGCTGACTTTAGCGGGCGGCCCACTTGAATTGACGTTCCCCATCGGTTCCCTGGCTCCCGGTGAAACGGAGGAACTCGTCGTCGAGGGCACTGTGGATACCGGCGTCAACCCCGGCCAGGGCGACGGATGGACGCACTTGAAGGCTATCGTCTTTGACGAAAGCGGCGACCGCTACCACCCGGCAGAGGAACTGCATCTGAACCACGAGACTGACCAGGCCGGGCCGGATTACGTCGAG
>JAAEPZ010000345.1 GCA_024231955.1 bacterium
GGGAAGGGCTTCTCGGAGGGCTAGCTTGCCGCCGGTCAACGGCATTGGTGCCAACGCCACGTTGGCCGCCGAGATGTTATGCGGCCAGCACCGGCCGCATAGCATCCTGGTCTCTCGGTTTGGGATGCTATGCGAACGCCGTTGGCCGCATAGTTTCCGTTCCGCAAGGCCGCGGGCAGCCCAAGAGTCGCTATTTCCTAAGGCTTACGAGCATGAGAGGGCAGCGCGCGCAGCTTACTATGCGGCCGCCACTGGCCGCAGTTGCCGCTCGTCGTGTTCGCACACTCATATGTTGGGCGGCGAAGAGAGTGCCGGCATGTGAGGCGAGCTCAGGAGAGAAACATTGCAGAAGATCATGAAAGGTCGACGAAAGGCCGGAGGCGCACAGCCACCCGGAGGCGACGGACGCGCCATGCGCGCCGTTGAGCGAGATTCCGCTATGCCTTTTTCATTCCGCGAGGTGTAGGATGAAGGGTTCTTTCAACGTAGGTTTGCTAGAAATCTTTGCATACCTCCTCCCTGGAGGATTCATTTTGGTGCTATCCTTGTTTCGAGTGCGCCCTCAGTTGCTCCAAGAAGAAGTGAGCGCGGGGATGATCATTGCAGGGCTGGCAGCCAGCTACATTATTGGCCATGTGCTAACCCATGTATCACTAGTCGTAATGGGACTCAGAATGCTAATTCAGAAACGGAAGGCCGGAACAAGCAGAGAAGAGAGGTATAGCTTTTATCCGGAACTTCAAAAGTACCTCATGAATAGCTTTGGGGAAGACTTGTCACGAGGGGAGGAGTACCGTTTCTGCTTAAGACTTGTCGCAGAAAGAATGCCAACATCTAATCAAACGATTGATCGATTCTACGCATTGACGCTCTTTTCTCGTAACTTGGTAGTAGCACTAGTCGCAGCAGCACTTCTATTCTCGATCTCGAATTGGATAGTGAGCATAATCTCCCTGGCTGGAGCGATGATCTTCTTCCAGAGATATGTTGATCTTGATAAGGCCACGGCTTCGACGGTATTCCGATCAGCGTTCGTTTTCTTCAGATTGCAGGCAGGAGGTAATGCAAATGACGACGACATCTAATCAACGGCTTCATCAGAGTCGCACGAGCAGACCGAGACCGAGCCGCCCAACAAATTCGCTTGAGCGGACGGAAGACCGCCGCTCAGCTCAAGGCCGTTAGTGCGCTTACCAACCGAGTGGATACGATTTCTGAAATGAACGCCAAGACCATGGTCGCGTCGTACGGCACCTTCGGTGGGCACATGACCATTTCGATAGTGGGTCAGCTTATTGAGGACCGGCTTTCCTACTTGGGGCACGGCATCTCCGACTTCGAATCGGTCGCATGCTTCCGTACTAAACGCCCTCCAAGGCGCACTCTCGAGAAGCACTACTCGAGCTTCCACGAAGAGCTCTCTCGACTACCCAAAGCGAGGTGGGAGTCCAGGAAATCGCGACTCACCATTCGCTACGAAAGCCAACTCGGCCTCGCCGAGAAGATTCTCGAGGACCGCATCGTATCGCTGGAGCTGTTCTCTCGCGCTCTCGACGAGCTGATCTCGGTTGTAGTGGAGCTGGCGCCCAAACTCCAGAAGAAGAGGGCTCTGAACGTTGTCGTCTTTCTGGACGGTCTCCGGGGTCTAAGCTCTTGCATTCCCGGATCCAGTGAAGAGCTTACCAAATACAGCGAGCATCAAACTGCCGAGAAGCGCGAGGAGCTGAGTAAGCTTCCTTGGGATGAACAACTCGGGATTGACTGGAATGCCTATCATTCCACTGCTAAGGAGCTCATGGACAATCCCCTGTTCTGGAGAGCTTCGGGTGACTTCTCACCGCACGGCAACGATACGGGTGCGGATCTCCTGGTGGCCTACACTTCGTGGAACAAGAGGTACCCAGATGCCAACAGCCAGCTTTTCCTGGAGAAACTGTTGAGCCGGTGGGGAATGGCCGATACCGTCCGCCGTCTCCAGTCGAAGGACCCCTCCGAATACAGTCCGGACGACGAGATCTCAATGACCGTCCTGCATGAAGCACTCGTCGCGCTTGCATTCGCTGAATTGAAGCTCCGCGGAAAGTGCTCATCGGAGCTGGCTCTGAGAGCCCAGAGTAGCTTCCACCGCCAACAGGACCCTGTCATCCGGGAGAAGCTGGGTTGGCCCGCCCCTACCCGTGAATGCGTTGAAGTCAATAAGCTGCTTTCATCCGTACTCTCTCGTTTCACGGCAGAGGAGGAGTAGCGCGCCGGCGCCTAACAATGAGATGCACGGGACGCCACAGGCGTATCTATCGTTTGCAGTGGCTGGACGGACATCGCCTTCGATGGCCGTCAAGAGCCGTTCCACGGGCGCCCGTGATCTCAATGCCGTTAGTGCAGCAGGGCAACACCATAAATGCTCTTCAGAGCCGGAGATATCTAAATGCGAGTACGGCTGTCTATACGAGCAAGAATATGAATGGAAGAAAGCACCACGGGACCAGACACAATGAATCAGAGTCGTAAGGAAATGGACATTTTCCTCTCATGGTCGGGCGAAAGGAGTAAAGTCGTTGCGAGAGCGCTCGAAAAGTGGCTCCCTAAGGTGCTTCCTGGCCTTAGGCCATGGATGTCCGAAACCAGCTTGCGTACTGGCGGAATATGGCAGGTGGACATCTTCGAGAAGCTGAGGCATTGCTCGATTGGTATCCTTTGTCTGACACGCGATAACGTCAATGCACCTTGGATCGCTTTTGAGGCGGGCTCACTGGGAATGGGAGATAGGGAACACAGTCTGGTTTGCCCATACCTTATCGACTTGGAGCCGAGTGAACTGCGTGCGCCACTAAGCTTGGCAAATGCAACCCGTGCGGACGCACAGGGCACTCTGAAGCTCGTCCAGAGTATCGACAAATTCCTTGGCGGAACAGGTGAAAGTGTTGAGTCTTGCTTCGAAGAGCACTGGGCCGAGCTGCGCGAAGCGATTGATCCAGCCCGACAATCCCGCGGACTCTGGGACGCCTTTGTAGCTAGCAATCCACCGGAGGCTGGCTATTCGGCGCCAGGCACTTACGCGCAACTACCGAAGCAATCAAGCAATAGTCGATACATGCAGGCGGTGCCGGGTTTATGTTGAACCCCTTCGGTCAATGGTGACTTCAGCAAGAACACCTCTTCCGGGAATACCAAGAACTCGGCACGGGGGCGATCGTGGAGAGGCAGTCTTGTCGGGCATTTTCATGGAGCCTTGGTTACTTTTTCAGTTTTCGTGTATGTTCCAACGAACTTCGTATTCCCGAAGCTTCTCGGCCACTGCCGCTTCGTCTTGAAGGAACCCTACGTCCCCAGCAATCGACGAGGAGTCCACAAAGACAAGCAAAGGCCGGGCATTTGCGCGATGGAATAGAAGCGCTGCGTCGTAGGATACTACCTCCTGGTCCCCATCTTCGCTCTCCGTA
>JAAEPZ010000346.1 GCA_024231955.1 bacterium
GGCTTCCTGGCGGAGAGCCCTGAGGGCTTTTCCCAGATGATCGAGCTCGATCGGCATGAGGTGATCTTAGCGCATCCCCGAAAAGGAATGGGCAAGTGGGGGCTGAAGGCGGTGCATTGATGGGCTTGCGCCCATGGTTTTAGCGTCTTCCGCAAGGCGGGCCTCGTGCCTGCGTGGCCTGCTGCGGAAGAGCGCGGAGACCGCGGGCAATCAAGCTCTGCGCGCCGAGCCGCGCCGGAAGATGGCCGACGGCAAGGGGAGCAGGCCGAAGGGAGGTGCCGGTTGGGCTGTTCGCAGCCCTTGACAGACAAGGGAACACCATGCTACAACCGCTCCAACGCCGATTTGAGCCGGGGACGCTCGCGCAACAGGTGCGCTGCCGACAGCCATAGACCGTGTAGGTGGGCATGACCACCCGTCGTGGGCGCTTGGCCGCTCCGGCTAAGAATGAGGACCTGGTACACACTCATGGGGCCAACCTGGCCATCAACGTAACCAAAGGAGTCTGAAGATGAGAGTCACAGCTGTTTCCGCCCTCACACTGGCACTGGCATTGATTCTGGCAAGTCCGGCTGCCGCTGACTGTACATCGACAACAGGTTGCTGGAAGTGTGTCTACGATCCTGAACCACCAAGCGCCGGTTGGGAGTGCGGTAAGCTTATGAAGAACGGCTACTGTTGCTGCAATCTCAAGTCCTGGGGGTGTGACCTGGGCACGGAGCAATGCGAATATACTGGAAGTGGAGGGGCGCCCTGCCAGGACCAGGGAACCTGTCAAGAATACCAAAATAGTACCGAATGGAACCAGGAGCCCCCAGCCAACACCGAGCCCGAGGAGCTTGAGGAGGCAAGCGCATCTGAGGAGGTACCCGAGGACGGTGCCCACGCGCGAGCCGCGCGGAAAGTCGAGTAACGAGTAGATGCTGAGCTTTGCGGAGCACTGGAATGCGAAGATCCTATTTGCTTTTGTTCACGTTGTTCATCACGGCCGTGGCAAATGCCGCCCCCGTGCAAGTGGTCGTGAGTGCCTCCGGGCCGTTCCCTGAGCGCACGGAAACATTGTCGGCGACGCTCGTGGCAAAATCGGCCGACAAGGGAGAAATCACTCAAC
>JAAEPZ010000347.1 GCA_024231955.1 bacterium
AAGCTGCGCGTCGGCCCGGAGAAGATCAAGCGCTGGCATGCCAGCGGTCTGCTCAAAGCCCATCGCTTCGACGACAGGTGCTGTCTCTTCGAGGTCCCAACCGTCCACCCTGCAAGCCTGGAGGAGAGCTCAGAACCCTAGCTAGTAGCCCGTAAGCCGCCCGATTGGGGCGTTACTCTGAACGACCAATGAGGTGCAGTATGATGCGTAGTCGCCCCCGAGTACGTAGCGGAGCCTTTTCCATTGCACCTCGGGCTCGTCGCTGACGACGATTCCATCGTAGCGCCGCGACCACAGCGGTCCCTTCCATTTGACGAGCCGTCCCACCTCACGAGAAAGGTTCCCCTGATGTACGGCCGGCTGAAGACAAAGATCCTCTTGGCAGATCCGCCCTTAGGAGGCGCCAGTGTGCGTCGCGACGAGGAGCTGGAGGTCGTTCTCGTACACTACGCAGCATTGCTAGGCAGAGTGGGGCTTACGTACCATCGAGAGATTGTAAAAGAGGCATGGGAGCAGGTGCGCGATGGTAAGATTCCGCCTCCGAGAAAGGACCGTGGCCCTCTTAAGGATGGAGCTTTTACAAAGCTAGTACTTCGAGGCGTGACCTACCTTGGCCGTTTCTTTAGTCGTCTCTTGGAGGAATACAACGAGGGGAAGATTGATAAAGAGGCAGCATTCCGCCGACATGCCAAGAATGACGTTGAGGTTTTCTACTCGGGAGTTGACGTCAATGTACTGAGCGCTTTACGAGGTCACGACTGGGACTACCTTCTTGGTTACCGTGGGTTGATGGGCGAACCGAAGCGGGATGGCAGCTCAGAGCATCACGGCGGCGATGGCTCGGTGATAGCAACTGGTATCGATAATCCAAGTGACTGGACACCGGTCCTCCAGACGATTGGCAAGGAGTTGAAAAGTGGCTAACCCGACTGACTTAGCGCAAGAGGCGCCACAAAGATCCAGAGCGGGGGGAGAGACAGATGAAAGCGCTGGAGAAACGGCCGCAGAACAAAGCTACTGCACGGGCCGCCATAGCAGTCTCTATCGTCCTCGATTGGCTCAAGGACAGTGCCTTCGGGAACGTCTACAGCTGGTTGAAGGGGCGCCCGTGAGTAGCATGCCGTTCTGCGGCCTGAGATGGCTCCCGCCGAATGCCTGGCAAGGCGCCGGTAGGCCGGGTCGCCTCCGGCCGAGAGCCCTGCGAAGCTCAGGAGGGCTTCCGGCGCTTCCGGCTTCCGGCAAGGCCGACTGGTAGCCGAC
>JAAEPZ010000348.1 GCA_024231955.1 bacterium
CCCCCGGGCCGGCTGGAAGCCGGCGCTCCCAGCACGATCGAGGTCGTTCCAATTCGCAGAATATGTCCAAACGACATTATTACTTCGTTGTTACCGCCATTGTTCCTGCTTCTCCGCGCGCGGGCGACCGGCTGCGCCCGAGGGCGACATATCCCGAATCACAGGCTACGATATGTCACCCTCTGGGCTTGAGGGTTTGGGGGCGCCCGACCTGGGGTTTACACCCCAGGCTACCATATGTCGCCCTATCGGGCTTCGAATGTCGGGTGCACTCTATTCCCCTTGGTCCCCTTGGGGCTCGCGCAAGAATAACTTCCCATTTCCGCGCCGAGATTTGCGCCAAATTTGGTCGATCCGAGGGAGCAAAACCGCAGGACTACGTAGAACGTCACCGGACCCACCCTGATCATTCGGTTCTCCTCAAGGAGCTGTTGCTGACCAAGTCCGCAAGAAATCTCTTATGAGCGGCTTAAGCATCTGAGAATCCAAAGGCTTAGAGGCAGTAGGGACGCCAGAACGGCAGCGGGTAGAAGTCG
>JAAEPZ010000349.1 GCA_024231955.1 bacterium
CGCGGAGCCGGATGACCGTGCAGGGCTCGGTTGCAGATGGAGTTTGCCCGCGAGGCGCTCGACGAAGCGCCCGTGGGCGATTTGTGTCTACTCGAAGCCCCACCAAGCGGCTCTCACCGCTCTGGAACCTTACCAGCGACTCTTGCTTCGCGTATTTCGCCGCGCTGGCGCTCCTCCGGCCGGTCCCGGGGTCATTTTTTGGTTCTCATTGGTCTGTCAGGCCGTCTTCTGAGAACTAATGCACTGTATTCAGGCTACTTGACATCATCGTCACTACCCCGTCCGCACAGCACTCATTAGGTCCATTCCAACTCCATAACTCCCCGGGAATGCGTGACCTATTAAACAAATTGCTTACTCTCCCGCAACTGGCTGAAAAATTAACAGCCACTTTTCGTAACTCGTTGTCGATAAAGAACTTGCTAAACGCCTGGCACATTTTAGGGGGGGGGAGGTGGCAAGCCACGGATCCGCCGAAGCCGCAGGCTGGGGAGGAGCCGCGGGTTCGCGGCCAGCCACCCTGAGGTTTCGGAGTTGGACGTGCTCCGCGTCGGTCCCGGCCAAGCGCGACGAGGAGCCGGATGACCGTGCAGGGCTCGGTTGCAGAAGGAGTTTGCCCGCGAGGCGCTCGACGAAGCGCCCGTGGGCGATTTGTGTCTACTCGAAGCCCCACCAAGCTGCTCTCACCGCTTTGGAACCTTACCATCGACTCTTGCTTCGCGTATTTCGCCGCGCTGGCGCTCCACCGGCCGGTCCCGGGGTCATTTTTTGGTGGCTAATGGGCCGTCCGGCCGTCGTTCGAGAACTAACGCATTGAATTCAGGCAACTTGACATCATCGACACTACCCTGTCCACTTAGGACCCATTAGGTTTATTTCACCTCCATAACTCCCCGTGAATACGCAACTTATTAAACATAAGCGCTTATTTTCCCTCAACTGGCCGGATTATTAACAGCCACATGTGAAACTCGTTGTCGATAAAGAACTTGCTAAACGCCTGGCACATTTTAGGCAGCAGAGTCTACTCGAAGCCCCACCACCCTGCTCACACCGCTCTGGAACCTCACCACCGACTCTTGCTTCGCGTAATTTCGCCGCGCTGGCGATCCTCTGGCCGGTCTCGGTGTCAGTTGTAGTGGCCTATGGTTTCGTCAGGCTGTTTTTTGAGAACTTATCCACGGAATTCAGCCAACTCGACATTATCGACACTACCCTGACAGCATTCCACTTATTGTGTGCATTTCACCCCAGCAACTCTCTGGGAAATCGCAACTTATTATACATATTCCGTACTCTACCCCAACCGGCCTAAAAATGAACCGTTGTTTCGTAACTCGGGGTTGATAAAGAACTTGCTAAACGTCTGGCACATTTTAGGCCGCCAGCAGAGATGAGTTAACGAGCCCGTTATTTCTTTGTTTTTCGGCCCGCAGCGGTCCCTTCAATGCCCCACACGAGCGATTCTGCGCCGATCCTCGACGTCCTGGCTCGTAGTGAGTTCCGGAGGCCCGGCCCAGTCGTCGTTCACGAACGTGACCCCTGCTGGGGGAGCAAGCCCCACTACAAACATGGTACTTACGATGACTGTGTTCCATATTAACCTGGTCTCTTTCCGGTAACAGAAGTTGCTGTGGATCGTTACGACTACGTTAACTGTATTCGAAGTACCACTGTGCTTGGTAGCCAGGGTACGTCGCGGGGTTGCCGAATTGTGCTAGATAGTAACCAAAGTTGTGTTCGACGTTTTTCCACGTATCGCGCCCGCCTAAACCTCTGTTATAACCTGGGTCTTGTGCGAAGATGTTTTGGGGGACATTTGTGCCGTCGCCGCCGTGTGCTCGAGCCAATATATGCCCCGCGTCGTAGCCATTGTATATCGTAAGGTCTGTGACTACGTTGCCGCCGCTACATCCGCTAACCGGCTGGCCCGCGTGGTCTAATATTTCGAACCCAAACGCGTACCCATTCATCGGTTTGTTCGAAGGATTCTTGCTGTTAACATCTGTTCTTGCTTGGGGTGATGTTTTTTGTCCATTTTTGAAATCGGTTATAAAACCTGTCCAGTTGTGGCAGTACGACCCGCTCCCAAATTTCCTATTTGTGTTGTGCTGTAGCGCCCGTTGCGTGCACTGGTTGTTGTTGGATCGATGGTGCGACATTTGCCCTTTTGTTTTCAGAGTCGGTTTATGTTCTTTGTACTTCATTGATGTTTCCGGTCTATCTGTGGTTTCGTCCGGTTATGGTCTTGTACGGTGTTCATTAAGAGGTCGTGTTAGATGGCTTTCAAGGTGGAGTCGATGACCCGGTCATCATGCTCACGCCCCAAGTACCGCGTACGAACTGCATTGCCACGAGTCATCGTGTTGGATGCCGACGTTGCCGCGTTCCGCCTCTCCGACCCACCCATCCACGCCGCCTCCAACAACCCCGACCCCTAACCCCAGCCCCCCACGAACCCAACCAACCCACCGTCGAACGTACTCCCCAATGCGGTCGACCTCCGCACCCTGCTCATAAAGCCGGCTCGCACGTTCGACGAACCTCCCCACCGTCCCCTCCGCCACCCGGACCCCCTCGGGCCCAAACCGATACCCCAGGAAATCAAACCCCCGCGCCACCCGCCCCTCAAACGTCTTCTCCGGAGCCAGCTCCATCCCCAGACCCGCTATGATCTCCCGGATCCGCCGCACCGCCCGCCGCAGTTTCCACCGTGTCGTCGCGAGGACGACCCAGTCGTCCATGAAGCGGGCGAAGAAGAGCCCCAGCCGTCCCATCTCCGCCTCCAGGTCCGCAAGACAGAGCGCCCCGAGCAGAGGAGACAGCGGGCAGCCGCGTGGGATGCCGCGGTGGACGTCGCGGTACTCGCCGCCATCGCAGATCGAGCGGTGGAGGTAACGCCAGAGGAGGTCGAGGAGCCGGCGATCCGCCACATGGCGTTCGACGGCGCGGTAGACCACCTCCGGGTCGAGGGAGGCGTAGTACTTCCGGACGTCCGAGCGGTAGACGAAGTCGTGGTCCGGCAGGGCCTTCCGGACCGCCCGGACCGCGCCTTTGAGACCGCCTTCGCCCTTCCAGTTGAAGCAGCCATCGGCCAGCCGTGGCGGCAAGAACCGTCCGAGGACGATAGCCACCGCCTTGAGCACCAGAGCATCCCGCGACGCCCACGCCTCGACGGTTCCGTCGTCGAGGTGGACCGGCCGGGTGGCCCCGAGGCGGAAGGTGCCGCCCAAGAGCTCCGCCTGAAGGCGGGGCTTGAGGTCGTCCCATCGCCAGCGGAGGTCCCAGACCTCGTGCCAGAAGGGAGCCTCGCGGCGGCGTTGGCAGAGCCAGTCGTAGGCTTCGGCGAGCACGTCGCCCGAGGCGACGGCGTCCATCACCGGTCCGATCCGGGTGCCGCGGGAGCCCGGCGGTGGGGCCGGGACCGTGGTTTGGGGATCGGAGGTGGAGGTGCCTTGGTCCAACATCGCTGGTAATCCTGTGATTGGCCTCGAAGCCACCGGTTTCAAGGGTCTTGGGCTCGGGTCGAGCTCATCGTCTTGGGGGTGGCGTCTTGCCGATCACCATCGTACGGGATGAGTTTAGAGGCTTACGGGCGGAAAGTCCTGAGCGAATCCTCAATAAAAGCTACATTTTTCCGGCGCCTGCGCCACGATCGATCCCACGTTTCGGGTGCGGTCGGGTGTGGGGCGTGGATCTCGTCGATCACCGCATTGATGCCGCGCTCGCCGTCGTCTCCGGCGGTGGCTGCCGGCTGACAGTTGGCGGCTCCACCAAGCCGTCTTCCTGTGCTCGACGAGCCGATTTTCGTCCTCGACTTCCCTGACCGTGTCCCAGTCGATGACGGCCGTAACCGGTCGTCCGCGGGAATCAGGAGGGATCGTGGTCGCCGCACGACCGCTGTCTTTTGCGTCTACAAGCCCAGCACGAAGACAGCGATTATCATCAGCGCACGAGACATGACTCGGAAGGAGCGCAGAACCTATGGGCGACGCTAGAAGAAGCTCGGTTTCCGGTGGGGACTCCCTCGAGGCTATGGGCGAGTTCTGGGATCGGCACGACTTCACCGAATTCGACACCGACAGGCCCGACGTCGAGTTCACGGTTCGATGTGCTGTGCCCGTCGACTCGAGCCTCCTCACTCAGGTCGAGTTGCAGGCCTCGCGTCATGGCGTCAGCGTGGAGACCCTCGTCAACCTCTGGCTCCAACAGAAGCTGAGCGAGGCCTAGTGCTGCGGCGCGTAAGTCCTTGCCTGTATCGCCGGCCCTCCACGACGCTGGCGGCGTTGCGGCTCCTCGACATAGTCCACTAAGCCTGGGTCGCCGCGCCTTGCCAGCGCCGCGGATTGCTCGCCGATACAGGCAAGGACTTACGCGCCGCAGCACTAGCGCGAAGACGAAACGCGCCGCGCCGGACCGTTGGCGTCGCGTCCGGTAGGACGAGGGGTGGTCACCGCAGCAGCTTTGCGTACGGCCCGAACACCGCTGCCGCCAGCGGCTTGCCGAGCTTTTCCATTTCGCGGGCGACAGCCCGTACGAGATGGCCCATCGTAACCGGCTTCCCCTCCGCCGCCGCGGCCAGGGCGTCGTCGACGGCGCAGTTCTTGATGCTGCCGCCCGCGAGCCTGGTCTGCGCGAGGACGCCCAGGTCGACGTCCACCGCCTGCGGTACCTGCTCTGGCAACGGCCTGCGCCAGATCCGCTCGCGTTCGGCGATGCCGGGAAAGGGGAACTCGACGATCACCTGCAGGCGCCGCGCGAAGGCGGTGTCGAAGTTGCCCTTGAGGTTGGTGGCCGGGATGGCGATGCGGGCATAGTTCTCCATGCGCTGTAGGAGGTACAGCTTCCGAGTAACTGTCTCCCGTAGAGGACCGTTTTGTCTTATTACCTCCATCATTTCATCAGGGTGGCAAGGACAAGCCGAGAGGAGAGTGGGCGGAGTCACGGTGGTGACCCCCTCCCGGGAGTTGTCCGGCGGCAATGGCTTGTCCTTGTTTCCCGAGCGAGAGATCACGCTTCTGCTCAAGGGCAAGCCTGCGTACGCTCCACCAGCCAGGGACTCCGGAGTCACCGCAGCACGCGCCGATGATCTCGTCGGCTTGCCCTTGCCACCCCTCAATTTCCCCCTTTTCAAAGTTACTTCCGGTCACACGTCCGCGCAGCGGCATAGGCCACTAGCTAGCTAGGGCAAGTATGCTGGTCGTAGCTGGAGGAGGGATTTCAGTTCCCCATCATCGCTTCGTTGAGCCTCTGAGCCTGCCCCGGGCCTCGCAGCTTGCCACCCCTCGGAACTCTGGCCCCATCCCTCATGGCACCGTGGCGCTCCAAGCAGTGGTATCGCCGGACTCGAAACCGTCGGCGAAGATCGCATTGGCGCTCTGCGGGTCGTCACGCACGCAGCGGATGTAGTTGTCGATACGAATCGCATCCCCCTGCGGGGCATTGCCGAAGTAGTAGCCATACGGCACGTAGGTGTAGTCGCTGAGGTCCCCGGCCTTGGGATCGCTGCGCTGGCAACCGGCGCCGTGGACGTCCAACCACGATCCGGACATGTACCCCATGCCGCGCCCGAAGCACAGATAGGCCGCGGCCCGGCCCGGGACCGGCGAGGAGTTGGCGTGGGTCGTGCCGGTCCAGTAGCAGGGATAGTCGACGGCGAGGGTCTCGTTGGTGATCGCCGTCGAGAGGAAAGCGGCATCGATCGCCGCCGAACCCGAGGTGTCGGGTGAGCGGCTGTAATCGACGATGCTCTGGAGCTCCTTGGCGTTCGGTAACCGCCAATCGCTGTGTCCGCCGAGCTCGAGACCCTCGGCGTATGCCAGGGCCTCCTC
>JAAEPZ010000350.1 GCA_024231955.1 bacterium
AACGTGATCACTCCAATTCGCAGGAATATGGCCCATTGTCATTATTACTGCTTTGTTGCCGCCATGATGACTGTTTATCCGTGCTCGGGTGACCGGTTGCGCCCGTTGCTAATAGGACGTCTCGGAAATTACACAACGGGTGGCAAGGGCAAACGGCGCCGGCAGTGGAACGTACTACAAATACTACAAATCGGCCATCCAAGTGTCTCTGTGGTGAAGCGGACCACGGTTTGCCCTTGTTTGCCCGGGCAAGGAGCAATGGCAAGGTGTGTTGGCCGTAACGCATCGAGGGGTCCAAGCTACCATCAGCGCCTTGGCGGACTTGCCCAAGCCTGCCCCGGGCCTTGCAGGCTTGCCACCCTCGGGGATTCGCTCAACGCTCCTCCGCCAGCTCGGCCCGCTCGATCTCGAGATAGGCCCGGAGGTACCCCACCGGAATGTTCCGCCAGCGCGGGCGCAGCAGGATCGCTGCGGTGCGGTGGTAGAGGACCACGCAGGGCGCGTCGGCGATGATCAGCTTCTCCGCGTTGCGGTAAAGGGCACGGCGTTTATTCGCGTCGGGTTCGGTGCGAGCTGCGTCCAGGAGGTGGTCGACTTCGGTGTTCTGGTAACCGGTATCGTTGTCTGATCCGCGGCTATGGAAAAGTGGACGCAGGAAGGACTCGGGATGGGGGTACTCTCCGGACCAGCCCCGGCTAAAGAAGGGAGCTCTCTTTTCCTGACGAAGCTTGACAAGCGAGTCAAAAGGCATTTTGTCGGGCTCCATCGGTACTCCAAGCGGAGGAAAAGCAGCCATCAGAAACTTCTCCACCAGGTCCTCGATTTCGCCGATGGGTCTCATGTAGATCAGAGCGGGAAACCCTCTGCGATTGGGGTAACCAGCTTCAGCAAGGAGTCTCGCGGCCTCGTCCGGGTCATAGCCACGGATAAGGGTGGCCGGATCGTGCCCCGGAATGCTCTGAGGCAAAAACCCGACAGCCGCCGTGTACTGCAGATCTCCCAGCTGGCCGACGAGGACGTCGCGGTTTACCGCGAGGGCGAAGGCACGGCGGACACGCGGGTCGTCGAAGGGAGGCTGGTCGCAGCGAAAGCAAAATCCGAACCAGTTCATTCCGGGGAAAATCCGCAGATCGGCTGAGTGTCCCTGCTGGAACAACCGCAGACGACCCGCGGGCAACTGGCTTAACAGGTCGAGCTCACCTGCCTCGTAGCGCCGCAAGGCCTCAACGCCGTCGGACTCGATCTCATAGATCAGGCGCCCGACCTGCGGCTGGTGGAGAGGGTGGTCGTCGAACGCCGCGAGCTCTACCCGCTCGTTCTCCTGCCAGCTTACGAAGCGATAGGGACCTGAGCCGACGGGTCGACGCCCAAAGCTCTCTCCCAGCCTTTCGATGTCCTCCCAGGGGACCGCCGAGGCGGCGGGCCGCGCCAGATGGAAGAGGAAAGGCTCGAAGGGTTCCCGCAGGTGCACCCGAAGCAGGTCGGGATCTTCTGCTTCGATGCCGACCACGGAATTCGCTTTTCGCGTACGGTAGTCATCGACTCCCCTGAGCAGTTCGAACAGCCAGGCTTGGGGCGACCTTATCTCGGGGTCGAGCAGCCGTTCCCAGGAATACTTGAAGTCCGAGGCAAGAACCCGGCGACCGTTGTGGAAGCGGGCCTCGGAATTCACCCGAAACTCGTATACCAGACCATCGTCCGAAACCGTATACGAGTCGGCCAACTCCCGAACTGGGAGGTTGTTCTCCCGGTCAAGACGCATCAAACCGTCGAAAAGCCGGTCGATAATCCCGTTGGAGTAGCCGTCGCCTGATTTCGCAGGATCAAGAGTCACCGGGGTGGCGGGCAGCTGGTAGTGAAAGGTCAAAGGCTCCGACTCGGGGGATGAACAGCAGGGCAGAGTCAAAACTAACATCAGGATCAGGAAACGCGAAAAGTTGATAACTGGGGAATAGCCTGCCGTAAGGTCCTGCCATGAAGTCGACAAGGGTCGGCAAGGGCTTTGCCTTTCGCGGCTCTGGCCTCGGTGGAGCATCTCCAGCACCTCCATTCCTAAGGGCCGTCAGGGAATCTGCGGACCTCAGTGTGCTTGGCGGCAAGCGCCAGGGCTCTCAGGATTTCGATCCACAGCCCCTGAGACCAGGGTTGTTGGCCGCCGAAATCGATCCTAGCGGCGAGAATCCGCTCGGGATCGACGAAGTGGGCCGCCTGCACCTTCCGATCGGCGAGGTAGGCGAAAAGCGAGCTTTTTCCCATTTGGCATCCCACCAAGGCGCAGTACTCTCCGTTCGCAACCAGATCAAGAAGTTTGCGTACCAGGTAACCTCGGCCGTAGAAGAAAAGCGATTCGGTAATTACGCTGCGGAGGCAGAACGGATTGCGCATCGGATCATTCCTCATAAAGAACTCGATATCGTAGTAGCGATCAACCCATAGAGATGTCAGAGGCAGGTGCTCAGCGCTCCTCTGCCAGCTCGGCCCGCTCAATCTCGAGGTAGGCCTGGAGGTACCCAATCGGAATGTTCCGCCAGCGGGGGCGCAGCAGGATCGCTGCGGTGCGGTGGAAGAGGACCACGCACGGAGCGTCCTTGATGATAAGCTTCTCAGCTTGCTGGTAGAGAGCGCGGCGGTTATCCGCGTCGTACTCGATGCGAGCGGTGTCCAGGAGGCGGTCGACTTCGGAATTTTCGTAGGCGCTATCGTTGTCTGAGCCTCGGCTATGGAAAAGAGGACGCAGGAAGGCCTCGGGATCCGGGTATTCTCCGGACCAGCCCCGAATAGAGAGCGGAGCGTTTCCTTCACGCCGAAGCTTGATAAGGGAATCGAAGGATGTTGCCTGGAATTCTACCGTTATCCCAAGCCGATGAAAAGCATCCATCAGGAAATCCGCCATCAGGGCCTCGATTTCGCCGGTGGGACTCATGTTGGTCAGAGCGGGAAACCCTTTGCCTTCGGAGTAGCCAGCTTCAGCGAGGAGCCTCGCGGCCTTGTCCAGATCGTAGCCGGAGATCAGATGGGCTGGATCGTGTCCCAGAATGCTCTGGGGCAGGAAGCCGACAGCCGCGTTGTAATGTGGATCTCCCAGCTGGGGGACGAGGACGTCGCGGTTGACCGCCAAGGCGAAAGCCCGGCGCACGCGCGAGTCGTTAAATGGAGGCTGGTCGCAGCGAAAGCAGAATCCAGACCAGTTCATTCCGGGAAAGATACGCAGATCGGTTGAGTGTCCCTCCTGGAACAAACGAAGACGACCCGGGGGC
The DNA here is from genome assembly GCA_024231955.1 of bacterium. GTDB lineage: Bacteria > Krumholzibacteriota > Krumholzibacteriia > JACNKJ01 > JACNKJ01 > JAAEPZ01. The sequence continues at coordinate 3,258 of JAAEPZ010000350.1, forward strand.
AACCGACTTACAAGGTCTAGCTCACCCGCCTCGTAGCGCCGCAGGGCCTCGAATTCGTCGCGTTCGATCTCATAGATCAGGCGCCGGACCTGCGGCTGGTGAAGAGGGTGGCCGTCGAACGCCGCGAGCTCTACCCGTTCGTTATCCTGCCAGCTTACAAAGCGATAGGGACCGGAGCCGACGGGTAGATGCTCGAAGGTCTGTTCCAGTCTCTCGACCTCCTCATGGGGAACCACTGAGGCCGCAGGGCGCGCCAGGTGGAACAGGAAAGGTCCGAAGGGCTGCCGGAGGCGCAGCCGAATAACATGGGGGTCTTCTACTTCGATGCCAACCACGGATTTCGCTCTTCCCGCGCGGTAGTCATCGGCTCCCACGAGCAGATCGAACAGCCAGGCTTGGGGCGAGTTTATCTCGGGATCGAGCAGCCGCTCCCAGGAGTACTTGAAGTCCGAGGCAAAAACCTGGCGGTTATTGTGGAAACGGGCATCGGGGTTCACCCGAAACTCGTAGACCAGGCCATCGTCCGAAACCTGGTACCACTCGGCCAACTCGGGAACTGGTAGGTTGTTCTCCCGGTCGAAACGCATCAGGCCGTCGAAAAGACGATCGATAATCCCGTTGGAGTAGGTATCATTGGATTTTGCGGGATCGAGGGTCACCGGGGTGGCGGGTAGCTGGTAACGAAACGTCAGGGGCTCGGGCGACGTACAGCCGGCCAGCGTCAATACCAGCGTCAGGATCAGGAACCGCCGAATGCTCGGAAGTGAGGGATAACCGGCGGCGAGCTTTCGCCCATCCGGCAAGCCCCGGTCAAGATTCTGTCCATCATTGAACTGGGTCCGTTGCAGCATCCCCGGCACCTTCATTCCTTAGGAGTCGTTACCTGATCCCGGTTCCTTCCCTGTGCCGTTGGTGCGGATCCAGTCCGCGAGGAGCTCCGAGAAGAGCCGGCAGGATGGCGCACTACCGTTGCCGTCCCTGCGCACCAGCCCGCGGCGCTCCAGTCTCTCCAGGTGGTGGTTGAGAGCGTCCCCAGCCAGCGCCGGGAGCTCGCCGGGGGTCGTGGCCAACGCGACGAGGATCTGCTGCTCGACTTTGCTGGAGTGCTTCCATTGGTTAAGAAAGATTCTCGCGCCTTCCTGCCGGACGTGATCCCGGACCGTACGTCGGATCTCGACGATGTCCGTTGGTGACGGAGGGTGCAGGCTCTTAGAACGCCCAGCCGCGGATCGCCTCAGCCCGGCGCGCTCCAGCTCGTCGTAGAGGTGGTAGGCGGCCAACTGCAGGAAATATGGATGGCGCCCGGCGATGCAGTCGAGGAACGCCACATCCTCACGCGCGAAGCGAACCGACTTCTCGTCGAGCGAGCCGGCGAGCATCTCCGCCACCTCGCAATCCTTCAAGGGGCCTATGCTGAACTCGGCAAAGATGTTGAAGAACGGCGAGTCAAGTACCTTCTGGCGGACCTTCTCAACACGGTACTGGTCGAGCTCCAACAGATTCAGGCGACTGGCGGTCACGAATGTCACCCTCGTATCGCCTGTGAGAAAGCGCAGCGCCCCAAAGATTCTCTCGTCGAGCTGAGGATTCTTCACCGCGAACTTGAAGTGGTCGAACAGAAGTACCATCCGGATTCCCCAACTGCTTACCTTCCCCAGAGCACGCCGAAAGTCACTGAAGGTTAGCTCCTCGCGGTCCGCCGTCCTATCCAAGAGCCGGCGGATGTCATTGTCTTTGGCAGCCAGCGCCAGGGACCTCAGGATCTCGATCCACAACTCTTGCGGCGAGCAGTTCTGTAGGCCGCCGAAATCGATCCTGGCGGCGAGAGTCCGCCCGGGATCGACATTGTGGGCCGCCTGCACCTTCCGATCGGCGAGGTAGGCGAGAAGCGAGCTCTTTCCCATGTGCCGCTCGCCCACCACGGCGCAGCACTGCCCGCTCGCAACCATATCGAGGAGTTTGCGCACCAGGTCACCATGGCCGTAAAAGGAGTGCGGATCGGCGATTTTGCTGCGGATGCAGAAGGGGTTGCGCATCGGATTATTCCTCCCGTCCACGGCGGTCCGAAGACAGCATGAACGATTCGAGATCATGGTGGCGGTCGATCCACAGGCGCAGAAGATCCATGTGGAACGATAGCTGGCCGGCGTTCTCAGTCAGGATTTCCTTATGGATCAGCTGCTGCATTGCCGCCGATAGGTCGCCGGGCTCGATCCGGCGCTCGCTGAGGTAGCGGTGGGCCGCGGGGATCGTCGCCAGCCCTTCGCGTGCCAGAAGCTCCTTTGTAGTCAGGAGGAGCAGGCGCTCCCCGGGAGTGGCATCGTCCCAAAGGTAGCTGATATGGAGCTGGCCCGTCTTTTCCACCCGCTCGGCGACAGTGTTGACGTCCTGCACGGTAACGTAAGCAAGCTGCTTTTCGTTCCGGAACCCTACCAGCTCGCGGGCCACCAGCTGGCTGAAATGAGGATGGCCGCCGGTCAACTGATAAACCTTGTCGAGGGCCAACGGGTCGATGTCGAAGAAGTCGCGGGTTGGTTCAGTGAAGAGCTTGACCACCTCGCCCTGTCGCAGGTGTCCGATCTTGAAATAGATCACCAGGTTGAACAACACGCCCCAGTAGTCACCCGTCAGCTCATCGAGCCGGTGGGTGCCGGTCAACATGAAGCTGACGCCTTTCTCATGCTGCATAAGGCTGCGGAAGTAGGGCAGAATCCGCGCGGTGAGCGTGCCGCTGCGGATCCGGTCCTCAAATACCTCGAATTCGTCGAACATTACGAGCAACCGCCGACCCCCGAGGGCACGGCGCACGTCTTTGAGAAAGTGACGGCGGAAGATCCGCCCCGGGTCGACGTCGAGATCGGGCGGTTCGATCCCGAGGCTCAACTCCTCGAGCTCATCGCAGATCGTGTCGGCGAGGTCACGGAAAAAGGAGACCTCGCCGTCGCCGAGCATACCTTGGAGATCCACCAGCACCGGCACGTAGTCGTCGCCGAGGTGGAGGTGCAGGCGGCGCAGGATCGAGGTCTTGCCCATCCGCCGCTGGCTGATCAGTGCCACCACGTTGTCCTGGTGGGCACCTTTGAGGTTCGATGCGATGCGATCGAAGACTTCCTCGCGACCGATGAAGAGGTCTTCGGTGGTCAGCGGCCGGCCCACCACGTAGGGGTTGGGGTGCAGCGGCCGGTAGGTGCGCCGGCTTTCGACCTGCCGGAACTCCACCATGTCGGCAAACTCCCGGTGTTGTTCCTGGCGCTCTAGGTCGTCGTAGATGATGCGGAATGTGAGGCGAACGCGGTCGTAAGCCCGCGGCTCTACCAGGAACTCGAGGCGCGCCGACTGGTTGCGGAGCAGGCTTTTCGTCTCCTGGCGCGGCTGCACGATGCGGAAGCTCTC
>JAAEPZ010000351.1 GCA_024231955.1 bacterium
AGTCGCAGATCGTCACCCCGACCACGCCCTTGAGCTTGTTGTAGTCCTCGGCGGTCTTCAACTGAAGGGTGAACGCCTTGGAAGCGTTGTAGATGATGCGTTCCTCGAAACCCGCGACGTTGAACAGCTGCATCTCGACGATGTACTGGGTCCCCTGCTCGTCGATGCAGCGCACGTCGACGATCGAGAGCTTCAACTCTTCGCGCGGGATCTTCTCGGAGCCGTCGTCGGCCTCGACCATCTTGTCGGCCTCGTCAATCATCACGACGCCCGGACGATCCCCGCCGCCGAAGCGCTGGGTGTTCAGATCCGCGAGCACAAGCGGCGTGATCCTTGCCGTCCGGCTCCGGCAGTCCGAGCCTGCCCGCCAGCTTGCGCACGATCCAGAGGCGCTGCTGTCCGGGCGGCTGGACGCGATCTCGTGGTTTCCGGTAGGGAGCTATCTCCCGGCGATGGTATTCGTCGGCGTTGTCCGTTCCGAATGACGCCCATTCCGGGTGAGCCGGGCGGCGTTGCCGGCTGGACGATTCAGCGTGCAAGGTCGCCTTTCCGAAAATTCGACTCTTTTTCCAATTCGACTCGGCAATCTGTTATCGTCGAGAGGTTGAAGTGTGTCCAAGGTAAAACAAAATTATCTACCCAAACCAACCGTTCATCGCTTTCGTGTCTGATGACCGTCGCCGAATCTCCCCGACGTCTCGTTGCCGCCCTCACCCGGCGCCTCGGGGCGCCTCGACTCCGAAAATCGGAAAAACGCTAGGCACCAGAGATGGAGGTAGCTGCCTCTTATCCGAGTTTTCGATCTGTCTCTCCCTTTCAACGGATGGGCACTAGGCCACGGGTTCAGCTTTCCAGGACTCCCTGAGGTGATCAAACTTGTCTCGGGCCGCTGCTATCTCCGTAGCCTGCTCCTTTTCGCGACGTTGCTCGGCTTCGAGTTCCTTTTTCTTGCGAATCGCAGCCGATGCACGGAATTGTTCGGCTACTGCTGTCGTAATGAATTCCACATCAGGGCTGAACTCGGTAACTGCGTCTCGAACCTCTGCGAGTGTCACGCCGAAAAATTCCTTGCGTTGATTGATCAGGTTGACCTGCTTTTCGGGAAATCTTTCATGCAATTTGGACTCCAGGCTGTGGGCGTCTTCCGAGTATATCATCGCATGCACGTCGAAGGGGAAGGGAACCGAAGCATCACCAAGCTCCTTGACTCGATCAAGTGGTTCAAGCCGTCGAGTCATACCTATCTTGAAGACATCTTCGCCAAACGACCCAATATTGGATATGACGTAAACATGTCCAGACCTCGTAAGTTGCGCGCGAGAAATTGCTTTCTCTTTTCTATCGTGGGCTTCTCGGAACTGCTCTTCCAGAAGGGAAATTTTCTTCCTGAGAGCTTCATTTTGTGAATCACGTGCTTGTTCCAGCTCGGCTCGTGCCTTGATGAGTGCCTGCTCGAATCGATTTTCCTCCTTCTCTGCTTCCCTCTGGGCATTTTCTATTTCCTTTCGGGCTCGTTCTTCCTCTTGCATTTCGACACGAATTCGACGTTGCTCTTCTCGTTCGTCCTGCTTCTTTACCGCGTACTCATAAGCAAGTCGTAACTCCTCGAGCTTCAGCTCCTTGAATGCCCTTGTTATACGACATTGATTCGTTTCACCGAGCTTGTTGATCGCAGCGAAGCTACGCTCAATTCTCTCTTCAAGCCTCGTGACATTATCAAACCGCGCCTTCGTGATCGCCGCGTCGCACTCACCGTTAAACGCACGGAGCATCAGCTTGAGCTGTTTGTTTATCATCTGTCGCCCCTTGGCCTTGCTTCCTTCAACTGTCCAATCTATAGCGCAAAATGCGGCCTCGTCCTTCCTTTTCATGGTCGACTTCTGCTTATCACGATTGATCTTGACTGCATTCTTGTACTCTTCTGAGGTGCCGAAATCAAAGTGGGGTTCATAGAACCCAAAACTCTGGATTTCTGCTGCATCTCGAAGTAGGTCTACCTGCTTAGACAGTGACTCTATCTCTGGGAGAGTCCGTTCGATTTCGGCCTCCCACCCTTGCCTACGCTCCTTAATCCGGCTCCTAAGGTCATCCTGCTCCTGTCTGAGCCTGCTGAGCTCGCCATCAATTGCTGCGATTGGAGCGTATTTCTCACGCAAGGACGATAGAGCTGCTCGGCTCTTTAGCCAAGCTATCAAAAGTACACATGAGATGCCGGATAAGATTGCGATACTTATGTACAGAACGGTGTTCATTTCAGCTCCTTTAAGAATTCCATTCTTCGCCAGTGAAGTTAGGGCTAACGGCAGATATAGACTACCTGCACCAAGCAGCCCACTGAGCACAAGGCCGGTTTCGCTTCCAGGTTCCTATCATCGGCTTGCCTTCTTCAGTCCCAGGCCGCATGTCATTGAATTATATCCCCCTCGCGGCGTATTTTGCGGGAATTCTTGCCCCTATTCCCGTCAAGACACCTAAAATGAGTGCTTTTGGCCGGACACTCCTGTGCCGCTTCCTGGTTGCTATGCCGCCAAGCGGCGGCATAGCTCCAGCAGCAAGGCGCCGTCGGAACCGACAGAGCCGCCTGAATACCGCCTCCAGGCGCCTCATCGGGTAACCGGCCGTCGGAGTTATGCTGCCAACTCGCAGCATAGCTCCGCTGGGACCCTGGCCCCTTCGTGCGCTCAAGCGCCGGAAAGCAAGCGTCTTGCCCGGCAGCAACCCGACGACCGGTCCCGGAGCAATGCCGCCAGCCAGCAGACCTTCCGACGACGCTTCCTTCGGCACAGGAGGCGGGGCTCACCCGTTCTCGGTCGATGGCTACCCGATGGTGGGTCATGACCTTCGCGTCGCGCGCCGATTCCGACATACGTCCCTTGTAGCGGGGCAGTGCGATCGCGCGGGCCATGTCGATGCGGCGTTCGAGCTCGAAGGAATAGAGGGATCGGCAGCGCTCCATCGTCCCGGGCCGGCGCAGACCACGATCGACGGCCCAGGCGGCCAGGTAACCCGAGTACAGGGCAAAGGTCACGCCGAGAGAAAAAATCGGATCCACGAAAGCGGCGGCATCGCCCACCAGGAACCATCCGGGACCCGCGTAGCGAGTCGAATGATAGGAATAGTCACGGGTGATCCGCAGGCTTTCGGCCTCGAAGGTCGCGTTCTCGAGCAGTTGGTCCACGATCGGGATCGCGCGACAAGTGTCCTCGAACCAGGCCTCGCGGTCTTGCGGAGAAGCGCCCCGACCCCCGAACTCGGCGTGGGGCAGCACCAGGCCGAGGCTGGTGGTCCGGCGCAATGGAATGTGCCAGCACCACCCCTGGTTCTCGCCGACCGAGGATACGAAGGTGGTGGGCGCTACGTCAGCCACTTCGGCGAAGTCGCGGGCCTTGCCCTCGCTGTCCACGTACTTGGAATCCTGAAAGTAGCCCCAGATGCCCATGAAACGGAAGTCTTCGTCCAACACCCGGAGCTTCTGCTTGCGGCCGATCAGCGCCGCCTGGCCGCTGGCGTCGATCACCTCTCGGCAACGCACGCTCCCTTCTTGCGAGCCTGCGCGGTAGTACACCTTCATCGTGCCGTCGTCGAGTTGCTCGATCTCCCGAACCACAACCTCCTCATGCAGAGAGGCACCCGCGGCCACTGCGTTTTGTGCCAGGAGCATATCGAAGCGGTCACGTTCCACGTGCAGCGCCGGGCGCTCATAACCGAAGGCGGCGAAGGAGACCTGGTGGATTCGATCGCCCCAGGCCACGGTTCCCCCCTTCTTGACTACGAAGCCTTCCCGCGCGACGGCGGCCGCGGCGCCCGATCGGTCGAGATACTTCCAGGCATGGGGCAGCAGACTTTCACCGACGTGCTCACGTGGATGGCGGCGGCTTTCGAGAACCACCGTCCGATAGCCCTTGGCCGCCAGGATCGCAGCGGCCGTGCTACCGCCTGGACCGGCCCCCACGATAACGATGTCACCATTGTCTGAAATGCTGTCCGAAATGCTGCTCGACATCTTCTACCTTTCGAAGTCGGAAAGCTTGACGATAAAAGTGTAGCACTTTCGGTGGCACTCCGCGCACGTCAGCCCGTTCGATCTTACAACCTCTCCGGGTCCGCCGGTGCGCGGTCCGCTCGACGAAGCCGTCCTGCGGTGCGCCCTCACCGACATCGCCAGGCCGTTCGACCTGACGCGCGGTCCGTTGTTGCGCCTGCGCCTTGTGCGCCTCGACCTCTGGGGCGATCCAAGCTTCGCCGAACTCCTCGACCCGGCGCGGGAGCCGGCCTCCGAGTCGAGATGGGCACCGAAGACGATGACGTCCGCCGGCAGCGTCGCCCCGTCGATGGTGAGGACGACCGACGGCTGGGCGTAGCCGCTGTGCGGGTACGTGGTCACGGTGACGTCGGAGCGCCCGGTCGCGTACCCGAGCCACTGATCGCGGAGCCACAACGCCGCCTGCTCGCCCGAGGTGTACTCGGCGTAACGGTTGACGTAGGCCGTCGACAGGTGGTCGATGGTGTCGTAGATGTTGGTCTTGCCGAGCAACGGCAGGAGCTGGTTGACCAGGGTCTGCTCGTCGACCTGGAAGTCGACCGGCAGGGCCTTGTAGGTACCGCGGACGGCGGTCGTCAGCGCCGCGGTGGCCTCGGCGCGCGAGTCGTGGACCGAAAGATCCCCAGCAAGCCGGAGCCCCTTCTCCGGCTGCTCAAGCCCTACCGCCGCGACGTGGCCGTTGCCGTCGAGTGTATGTTCTGCTGGTTTCATGCTCCGGCGCCGCGAACCCTTCGATCAGGAGCGGTTCGTCAGGTCCTGAGAGGTCTTCAGCTGCAACCCGTACGTAACTAGCGATGACTTTTTTAACTCTCACGCGATTTCAACCCCTGTACGCGCGACTTCATACGCGAGAGTGTTCGGAACTGATGTGGACTCAGAGAATTCGGTTTCGTTGCAGTAAATGATATCAACGTTGATGTTTGTTATCCGGCCAAACTTAGATGGTGGATTATCGGCAAACATTTGCTCGTCCGAAACTTCATCTGGCAAC
>JAAEPZ010000352.1 GCA_024231955.1 bacterium
GACCGTCGGGGCGGCTATGACGCTGAGTTTTCGCTAGACTAGACTCTACAGCAGGGGGCGTGCCGGTCTCCCAGTGGCAAGGCGCGGTCGACGACACGAAGGACGGTTGAATCCCCAGGCGCCGATGGCCGCCGATGGCCTGCACCGAATCAGGTGATGCCCTGAGCCGCCCTCTGAAATCGGAGGCTCGCAACACCCGCCAGCGGTCACCGGTTCAGTGAGAACGTGCAGATAGCGGTAAACGGCGGTAGAGAGGGAGAGGGTTCAGATGTCCAAGCAACACGTCAAAGCTCTGCGTATCAAAGCAGCTGAGGAGACGATCAAGCGCCTCCAGAGGGATCGTGAACGGGTGTCGGCTCAGGTGAAACCACTCGTCAAGTACATCGAGGACCATCTCTTCGATTCCGGCCTACAGACTGCCACCATCATCCGCGGATGCGGGATCCGCGACAGGTCGATCTCCTCGCAGTTCACCCATCAACTGGAGTTGACCCCGTGGAAATATGTGACCGATTGCCGAATGGAGGTCGCAGCACGAATGCTCCTCAACTCCAACCTCGAGCC
>JAAEPZ010000353.1 GCA_024231955.1 bacterium
CCACGGCATCATCGGCCGTTGTGACCTCTCCTACGATGGACAGCGAATCGTTTTCGACTGGAAGGAGAAGATTGGCGTTGGGTTCCGCATCTGGGAAGTGGGGATCGACGGCACCGGCTTGCGGCAGATCACGTTTCCACCGGAAGATGAAGAAGAGCGGATCGCCAAATACCAGCTCGACTGGTGGAAGACCTACATGCACCATACGGACGACATGCATCCCTGTTATCTGCCCGACGGTGGGATTGCTTTCGCGTCGACGCGGTGTGAGTACGGCATTCTTTGCGACGGCCCCGACAAACTCACGTCGTCCGTCATTTACCGCATGGATGCCGACGGCGGCAATATAGAGAAACTCTCCAACAACTCGGTGAGCGAATCGTCCCCGACTGTGATGAACGACGGCCGGATTCTCTACACGCGCTGGGAATATGTCGACAACGGCTCCGTCAGCAACAAGGCCCTCTGGGCCATGCGGCCTGACGGCTCGGGAAGCGAAGAAGTCTACGGCATGAGCATCGCGTTTCCGTCGGTGTTCAATGTGGGACGTGCCGTGCCGGGAACCAACAACCTGTTCGTCGCCATCGGTGCTCCCCACATGCCGTTGGGTGTGGGCACGCTCATGCTCATCGACACGCAGGCCGATCGCCGAACCGGTGAGGGGGTCGAATACGTCACGCCGGAAGTCTGCACTGAACATCAGTGGGGTTGGGACAATATTCCCGGCGGCGCGACCAAGCCGATTTCGCCCGAAATGCAGGCTGGCCGGGATGGTCGTGGCAACACGAGCCGCGGGCCCCTCTATATGGATCCCTATCCGCTGTCGCCCGAGCAGTTCCTGATCTCCTTCAACCCCCGTGACGCCTGGAATGTA
>JAAEPZ010000354.1 GCA_024231955.1 bacterium
GGCGTCTCACTCATCATCGCGACGATGGGGTCACTCCCGAATTGGCGCAGTCCTTCCGATCCCAGGAGACCGAAAACGAGCGCGTTCTTCGTCTTGTCATTGAGCGCCTCTCCGCGTTCCGCTTCGACCAACGTCAAGTAGCTGTTGAACGTGGCGATCCACGTGGCGAACGGCACTGGCGGGTCTCCAGCGTGCAGTAGGAATGGCGCCGGTTGCGGCACCTGTAGGCGTCCGGTGGGTGCCATGCCGTTGTCGGTTCAGGGGGAAAAAGGCCGAAATTAATTGAAAACAAAACAAACTGGAAGCGGCTAGCTATAATACAGCGTCGCCACTGGGGAATTCGGTGGTCTGCACTTGCCCAAACACAGAGCGATTTATATAACGACTAGTTGATAGGGCAGTGGTGGCAGAACAATGAACGGATGCTCCGGAAAAACACCGGTAGCTCGACGGTAGCAGAGTCCTAACAAATCTGCATATTGGACAATGCACGTATCGGGGAGCTGTACAA
>JAAEPZ010000355.1 GCA_024231955.1 bacterium
AGAGAAAATGGGACCAGAGCTCATTGTCTCTCTTGCATCCAAATGAGATGGCAGCTCAGACCGATCTCTGGCTGATCACCTCTGTGGAAGCACTGGATGAGCTCACTGGCACTGGTCTCTGGAGAGGAAATATTGCACTGATCGACGACATCTTCAACAGGTGGCTCCAGATCTGCGATCTCCCAGACAACCAGAATGTGGCGTTCACAGCGACTCCCGATTTTTGGGCCGAGGTCTATCGGCTCTACGACCCCGGAACCCCCCGAAACGATGAAGAAGATGGCGGCGACGAATCGGCGGACTCCCAGCAGCAGGATGACTCCCTCCTGGCTGCCCTGAACGACGAGGAACGCGGACAACTCGACGAATGGCTCCAGAACCCGTTTGGCGCACCGGCGGCGGCGGAGGCGGCAGGAAATGACTCCTGGGACCCGACCGAGGGCGAGCTGGACGAAATCGACAGACTGGTGGAACAAATCGGCGCGGGCGACCACCAGCTGGATCACTTCTTCGAGCTCTCGGCGGCCCACTTCACTGACATCAGGCGCTTCGCTCTCCGAGGGTAAGTGAAACTGTTTTGCTATCTTATAGGCCTAGCCTAACCAAAACTAAGGTGAATC
>JAAEPZ010000356.1 GCA_024231955.1 bacterium
CGAGGGTCACGCCGCCTCTCATGTCTTGTTTATGATGACGAACATTCATTAGTTCATCCCGAGCGAGTGGTTGGTGATGTTATCGTGGTAGGCGTCGTATTCGTCGTGAGCGGCGTCGGTAATCGGACTCCCTATTCGGCCGCCCCCAACCGCTGGGTCAGTGTCCCAGACTTTGTTAATGGTTTCGTAGGGATAGCTGGGGTCGTGTGATCCATACTGAACGGTCCAGCCAGGATCACTGGGATCCCCATGATGGGAGTTGATGCCGTATTTCTTGTCCGGCCCGCCGGAATAGATGAGCGGGACCAGGCGGAAGGTCAGATCGTTGCCCGGACGAGTCCACTTGCCGGCGTCGGCATAGAGATCGCCGATTCTTCTGGGGTTCATGGGGTCGAGGTCTTGGGCGCCGTCGCCCGACATGAGGTCGGACTCGCCTGCAAAACCTGGGGCCCAGCGGAGGAACATGATGGGGCGGTCCCAGCCGTCGTGGAATTCGAAGAACCCATCTTCATCGGCGTCGCCGATCTCGCCCGGTTGGAACTGTTCGCGGGCTTCGGGGTCGGCTTGGATGATCATGTAGAGGCATTCGGCCGAGTCAAAGTTTGTGCTCGTGAGAAAACTGGAGCCGACGACCCTACGGAAATAGCGTTTGCCCAAGGCGGTGCGTTGGAAACCGCTGACGTTTGCGAACGACGGTTTCATTGGCGAGAAGCGGCCCTGAATGTCAATGAAGTACTGATCTGATCTGGAGTTGGCGGCGTACGACGCCAGCGGCTTGACTTCGGCGAGGATGTCGACCGGTGCGGCATCGGTCAGCGCAAGGCTGGGTTCGACTTCCCGCCTGGGGAAGACGATATCTCTGGCCCGGTCGGGCATCTCCATCCGCATGATTTCTTGGAGGACGCGGAACTTCAGTTCGGCCATAGCGTCCGGCGGGATCCGGCGGTTTTGGATCGGCATGCGACGGGAGAAGAACTCGGCATACTTGGCCTGGATGATCATATCGAGCTTGGTGATCGTGGCCTTGGTCTTGGCCTTGCGACCGGTCTCGCGTGCGGAGTAGAGGGCACCGAGCGAGATGCCGGCGAGCATGCCGATGATGGAGATGACGACGAGGAGCTCGGTGAGGCTGAAAGCGCGACGGGAAGAGAGGCTGGAGGCTGGAGGCTGGAGGCTGGAGGGAAGCGCAGGGCTGCCCGAGGCCTGGAGGCTGGGGCTTGGAGCCTGAATTCTCTTTCGTATCATGATGGCCTCCTCCTGGGAGGATTCTCTATGTGCGGAAAACCGGATCAAAGCTCGTCTTCGAGTTCGCCTTTGGCGAAGCTGGCAAGGTTGTCGTAGTCGCCGTCGGAGAATCTTTCGCCCACCTTGGAGAAGCGGAAAGCATAGGGAGGCCCTGGTGGGGTGGTCGGCGAGGCCGGGACCGGCGTACTATCGGAGAACTTGCCGTCGAGGCCGGCGGCGATGATCTGGTAC
>JAAEPZ010000357.1 GCA_024231955.1 bacterium
CTCGCCGGCAGCGCCTTCAAGGGGCTCAAGTTCTACTCGAAGCTCACCGGCTGCGAGCGGGGGGTGCTGGTCTATGGCGGTGCGGAAAGCTACACTCGGAGCGGTTTCCAGGTCCGCAGCTGGGCCTGCTGTAGCTAGTGCTAGTAGAAATACCTACACCATCTCGCCGGCACCCACGGGGCCGCCCAGGCGCCCCTGGCTGCGTTGCGGCTCCTCAACATAGTCCTACTATGCCTGCGTCGCCGCGCCTTGCCAGCGGCGCGGATGCCTCGCCGAGCTGGCATAGGTATTTCTGGGACAGGACACTAGATACTTCCAGCTTCTGGAGCTTCTGAGCCACCATAACGTCGACTTCATCGTGGTCGGTGGAGTCGCTGCGATTATCGAGGGGGTCCCCATCACGACTCTCGATCTGGATATTGTCTACGAGCGTTCCCCCAAGAACCTGCAACGGCTGCTCGAAGTGCTTCAGACCGTGGATGCCTGCTACCGCGATCCCGCGGGGCGCCATATCGTCCCAACCATCGAGAAGCTGGCGACGATCCGCACGAACCTCCTACAAACCAAGCTGGGCCCGTTCGACGTGTTGGCCTCGATCGGCGGTGACAGCTTCGAGGACCTCCTCGACTTAGGGCGCGCTCAAAAATAACTCCCCATTCTCAGGCCCATCTTCACGCCATCTTCGGCCGATCCTCACTCGCAAAATCCTCGAATTAGCCCTGCTAGCTAGTCCTGCGGTTTTGCTCCCGACGATCGACCGAATCTGGC
>JAAEPZ010000358.1 GCA_024231955.1 bacterium
TCGCTCACGCGCGCGCGCCAATAATAGGTGCTGCCGTCGAGGGTGAGCGTGGTGCCCGCGTAGATATCCGACGAGTCGCCGCCCGATTGCGGGCCGCTGTCCCACATCACCGTGCCGCCGAAATCCGACGCGGTGTTGACCTCGATTTCCCACCCGCCCTGGGTGTCGCCCGCGTCGGGGTCGCTAAAGGCCCAGGAGAATACGGGGTTGACGTTGGTCAGGCTGGTGGGATTGGTCATGCCGTCGGTGAGCAAGCTGGTGGGGGCATTGGGCGGGCTGTTGGGCGGTTCGTAGGTGATGCGCACCGGGACCCAGTCGAGGCGGAAGTCTCTGCTGGAACTGGAGGAATAGCTGTGCAGCCGCACCCGAAAGTTGCCGTTGCTAAAATCGTTGACCGACCACGTCCGGCCCCAGGTGTCGTTCGTCCCACCGAGGATGATGGTATGTTGAGATGTAGTTTCCCAGGTGTCAACCTGGGTGGATGTCCAGCTCGTCCCGCCATTCCACGAGAGGTCAACGCTCAGATTGTTGGTGCCGCTGGTACTGTCCAGCCACCAGTCGAGCCGTACCTCGATGCCCTGAATGGTCGAGCCAGCCGGGATACTGATGCCATAGTTGTAGTAGCGGTGGCGGTCAGTACGCCCGTTCCAGTAGCTGCCATTGTTTCGACTTTCGGCGTAACTGCTACTACCGGAACCATCGGCATAGGCACGAGTCGGGTTGCGCTCAAAGCCGTTGCCGTCGCCGCCGGAATCGGCGGCATTGGCCGTGGGGTTGCCCCAACCGGTGGTGTCTGCCAGGGCCACGGGCACAGGCGCGACGAACAGGGTGGCCGGTATGAGCACGGACAAGATCACGAGTATGGATAACAATTTCCAGGTAAAAGTTCTTGCTTTATTCATTTTCTTCCTCCTTGATAAAACTTTGGGGCGAAATAGCGTTTTGATAACAGATTTTCCCTTCTCATTCATTTTGACATTCCTCCTTTTGTTTCCTGCCTGACTGTCTCGGAATACGCCCGCCCCCGAACGTAAAACGGGCCTACCGCTGGCGTGTGGATACGCCAGGTCAGGCCCGTTCCTTGTTGTGCACAGTAATAGTGTCGTTTCCCAATCGAGATATGGGAATGTATGGAA
>JAAEPZ010000359.1 GCA_024231955.1 bacterium
AGACCGCCGAGACGCTCGACCGCCCGGCCATAGGCCAGCTTGACAAGAGTTTTACGGAGTTTCTGGAGACGGCCGATCTGACCGGTTTCGACCGCGACCGTCTGGTCCGCGAAGCTCTCAAGTATCTGACGGCCACCGAATGAAAAAGACCGGTCATCCTATGACCGGTCTCAAACAATCCCCTCTCCGCTTTCAGACTAATAGTCCATAAAGGGCAGCAACTCCAGTCCGTGAAGCAGCGTTATCAGCACTGCCAGCGGAGTAACGAATTTCAACGCAACTATCAAAGCCTTGTACCATAGGCCGGAGGATCCGAATTCCTCCCGGCGGGTCAGATCGTTCATAACCCAGGCGGCAAAAAGACAGGTGAGCAGGCCGCCGAGCGGCAGCATGTAGTTGGTCGTGATGTAATCGAAAATCAGCAGGAAACCCGTATCCTCGCCCCGGAAAGGCAGTTTGATAGCGGAGATGGCGCTTAGGATACCCAGGCCGTATATGGTGCCGCCCATCATAACCGTGGCCTTGGCCCGGCTCCATCCACGTCTATCTATGAAGTAGGAGACGACGACTTCGAGCAGGCTGATGGCCGAGGTCAGAGCCGCCCAGAAGAGCATGACGAAGAAGGCAACGGCGATTATCGGG
>JAAEPZ010000360.1 GCA_024231955.1 bacterium
CCTTGCCACCGTGAGCAGGGGGCTTCCGAAGGGTCGCGGAAGTCCGGCCCGGAATCCTGGTAGGGGGCGGTCCTCAGGGGCCGCCCCCGCGGGCACGATCTCAGTGCCGGGGTGCACCGCAGGGCAAGCTTCGCCTGCCGATTCGCGGAACCACGGGCCACCTCGGTCGCCCAGGGCTTGCCCCCGAGCCACGCTCGGTCCTATGATGGGTTCCCTGGAGGGGACGCCTACCAGCTGCGAGGCCCCGGAAGTGGGTTGCTGACGAGTACCCTGGGCGGGCAACGACCCACAAGCACGAGGAGTGCTACGTATGATTCGCCGTCTCTCGGTCAAGAACTTCAAGAGCATTCGAGACGCCTCCCTCGACCTCGAGAGGCTCACCGTCGTCATCGGCGCGAACGGCTCGGGAAAATCAAACCTCATCAAGGCGGTCGAATTCCTTGCCGCGGTAGCCGCCGACGACTTGGCCGATGCGGTAAGGAAGCACGGTGGTCCCAGCGGTCTCCTCCCCAAGGCTTTGGGCAACGGGGAGCTTCACTCCTCCAAGCTTGGCTTCAGCTATCAGGTCATCCTGCCGCCGCTGGCTGGGCAAAAGGCGTCGGATGGTCTCCCACTGGCACCTGTTGATCACAGCTTTAACGTGATATTTCCCAAATCAGGAGGTCCGCGACTGTCCCGAGGGGAGCTGACTTTTCATGACGTGATTGCTGTTTCCAGGATATTGACCGAGAAAGACCGTGACGCGATCGAGGCTGGAGAATCAACGAAGCTGACTATCAGAAGGAGCCCGGACGGATTCCTCAAGCTCAGCGCCAAGCCTGCAATATCGGGACGGACGATAGCCGATTACCTCTCTTGGTTTGGAATGGATCCCGCTCACGGAAACGTGAAAAACAAAGAGCAGATCGAAGACACCCTGCGAAACCTTCTGAAGGCCCGAGCGGCCGGATTTCAGGCGGGCGACGCGACGGTTAATGATAAAAATTTACGCCACCTCTCAATGATCGGCCCCTGGATGGCTCCCGCTTTCTCTTTCTGCCCGCAGTACATGACCTTCAGGAGTATGCTGTCAACAATAAAACGCTATGACCTGCTCCTGAACGAACTACGCGCCGAGCAATCCGTCGATGATTCTCGGGAATTGGCGAGCTCCGGCCGCAACCTTCCCTCAGTACTGGAGGGCTTCTTGGGCGATTCCGCGAACTCCGATGATTGGCGCCGGTTGTTGGCTACCTTTTCGGAAATAGCTCCGCACATATTATCGATGCAGACGGCGTCGCTTCGAACCGGGAAGCAGTTTGTGGAGTTTATGGAGGCATCGACGAAGCGCGGAGTAGAATCATGGGAGTCCTCCGATGGCAGCCTGCGCGCACTCGCGATCCTGCTCGGTCTCGAGAGTCATCCCCCCGGCGGTGTCTTCTTGATAGAAGAGCCCGAGCTCAATCTTCACCCTTGGGCAGTTCGATGCCTGATGGAGCATATCCAAGAAACCGTCACCCAAAGAAACCTCCAGGTCGTAATGACGTCGCATTCGCAACAGGTCCTCGAATGCGTCAAACCGGAGCAGGTGCTTGTTGCTACCCGCTCGCACGATGAGGGTACCAAATTCCTCACTCTTCAAGAAATCCTGCCGGGGCACAAGATCGCCATGGGAGAGGTCGGCAATCTGTGGGTCAAGGGGCTACTCGGGGGAGTGCCAGGTGCCGAGTGACGTTGCGGCTGACCTGATTGGCCGATCACCGATCGGCTTTGTCGTCGAAGGACACGGCGAATATAACTGCTATCCTTCGCTGGTCCATCGCCTGTTCGGAAATCACGGACGCTGCCGCAGTTCGAGCCCCTTGATCAAAAGCGACGGCGCGCCCACCATGCCGCCGGAGATCGGCAGGAAGCTCAGGTCACGCGCCGTGGCGACGATGCCGCTCATGAGACTCGACACCGAGCCGACCAGCCAGGTCCCGGTGATCGATCCGGTCGGACGCCCGCCCTCGATGGCGAAACCGCACACCGGCACCGCGAAGCGGTTGTCGTCGACGGCGACCCGCGGCGCCCCTTCGGTGTCGAGCAGGTAGTAGCCCCGGCTGAGGTTTTCGATCAACGACGCGACGCTGGTCGCGGTGTCGGGGCGCAGGTACAGGTGGGTGGAACCGGGTCGCGGCAGGTCCCGCCAGCCCGGACGCTGGCAGC
>JAAEPZ010000361.1 GCA_024231955.1 bacterium
GTGAGTCTGCGAACCCCAGGAATGAGGCCACCCCCCCCGAAATTTCAAAGCCCCGAAGGGGCGGCATACGCCAGGCCGGGGACGTTCGGGAATGATGTCGCCCCTACCGGGGCTTCGGGTCTTGGGGATCCGGCTTTCCTGGGGTTCGCAGACTCACCCCAGGCTATCTCATGCCGCCCGCAGACGGGCTCAGATCACACTGTCAGAACGGCTCCAGCCTTCGCTGTTGGTGCCCGGCCCCTGGTCTCCCACCGGCGCCGTTCCAAAAGAGCCGCACCCAACTGATTTGACACATTACGGCGCCAAAAATTTACACATCCCAGCGTCACATTTTAGCAATCCGGGAAAAGGTTTCACGTGAAACAGAATAACATGTGCTTGGAGATAGCCTCGACAAGGATCTTGTGGTAGAATTCTTCCATTGCAAAGGAGGAACCCATGAGAGTTGCGCCAAAGATAGTTCTCTCGTCAGAAGAAAAGGCAGTATTGAGGAAACTGGCTAGCGGCCGAAGTTGATCAGTTCGTTTAGCCCAGCGATCATCGATCGTCCTTCTGGCGGCGACCGGCCTGGAAAATCTCGAAATCGCGGA
>JAAEPZ010000362.1 GCA_024231955.1 bacterium
AGGGCAAGTCGTGGGCCTGGCCTCAGGGAGACCGGAAGAGTCCCCGAATCAGGCGATTCATGATCAGGTCGTAGGGCGGCGCGGTAGGGTCCAGACCGAGCTCCTCGATGATCTCGCGGTCCGGCTCCCGGACGTTCCTGACCCCGTGCTCCCGGAGCAGGGGAGAGGCGCCGCCGGTGGTGGCGATGCCCAGCTCGGAGCGTCGGGCCGCAGTTCGTTCCACAGCTGTGCCTCGTGGACGATGCCCTCCATGCCGCCGATGCAGGCCATGGCCACGGGCCGGGTCTCGGTGATCATCTGCCGGCGCACCCGGGCGAGGCTTTTCGGGCACGGCACCTGTCCCTTGACCGTCGCGTCGAAGCGCTCGCCGTCCACCGCCTCGGTCCACACGAGCCGAGCGAGCTCGAGTCCGCCCAGCTCGTAGGTCTCCGGGGCGAGCGCTGCCGGCCCTGAGCCGGCAGCGTCGATGCCGGCCACGCCGCCTTGTAGTGTGCGTCGGGGTCCCACAGAGCAGCCTACTTTGGGTAGAATCGATGAGCTATCCGGAAGGCATCGAATCGATGAGCCATTCGGCGAAGGCAAGGAGGAGCGACCCGTGAAACTGCGCAAATGGCTCGAGAACTGGGACATGACGTCCCTCAAGGTCAACCTCAAGTTCCTGGAAGCGGAGTTCGAGCCCAAGGAGCCGGACCGGGAAGCAGCCTGGGAGATGTACATCGAGCTTCTGACCCGCATCACCACCCAGCCGTTGCCCACAGGAGTCGGTGACGAAGCCACCGCCCTCGAGAGCGTCCACCGGCTGTTCCCCATCACGCGCGAGATCCTGCGTCGTCGCGGCTCGGATTGTTTCGAGTTCAGCAAGATCGGCATCGTCGTGCTCAACCAGGTGATCCGGCCTTTCACCGCCAAATGGCACCGCGAGTCTCTCGCTGGCGCTTTCGAGGATTCGGAGCGGTGCGCCGAGTTCCGCCAGGAGCTGGCGGAGCTCCGGATGAAGCTGCAGAACTACACCCGGATGCTGGCGGCAATGGCGGAGGTCGAGGATCTGACGATGCTCGAGGACAGCGACTGACCTGATATGGCCTTACCAGCTCGTCGAAGCCCGAGACCGGACCGAAGAGCATCTTCTCGCTACCGGACACATCAGGCTGCTGGACGTTCACCGCTGCCTGAAACCGAGGTTGCCGCCGGAGCTGCCGCGAGACGAGCCGACCCAGGATCGCGAGCTCTCGACGCCAACCTCGCTGCTCTGACCCCTGACGCCCTCGCAGCTGTAAATCGTCTACCTGACGTTGAAGATCATGAGCTTCGATCCGCTCCCTGGCCAGGGGCTTACCTGGTGCTCCTGAACGAGTGGCTCGGCACCCGTACCGCGGCCGTCGCTTTTGGGCGACAGCGGACTTCTTCTGACACGTGAAGATTTGCAGGTGTAGTCTTGTTGCATAGCTACCCTGGCATGTGAAATACTCCCTCCATGCCTGCCGAATGGGGAGTCCTCGCTGCCGCCACGGCCACCTTCTGCGTCAAGACAATGGCTGCCCTCGGTGCGGGCTCCGCTTGGCGCGAGAAGGTGGAGCCCGTCTTCAAGAAGAACGAGCTCAACAACGAGTTGACCCGGGCCTTCGAGGCCGGGTTCGATGGCTTCGTCAATATCCTCAGCGGAACCTCTTTCGTCGACGAGGTCATCGACGCCCGTCTCCGCGAGATGTTCGCCGATGACGGCTTCCAGGCGATCCTGTCCGACCTGCCCCGCGTCCGCTTCGAAGACCTCGACACCGCCCGCGCCCGTGAGCTTTTCGAGGGTCTCGGCCTGACCGGAGCCGGCGATGCCGTCTTCGAGGATGCCTGGGCCGCCCTCGGACGTTGCTTCCGCCACCAGATCGCCCAGACCACCCAAGCCACCAAGCTCGTTGAGCTTGGCCAGCGGGACCGCATTGAGGGCCATCTCTCCACGCTCACTGAATCCCGGCGCAACGAGAGCCCAACGCCAGCTGCTTCATGTAGAGCCGTGAACATGGCACAGTGTCCGGCGGCCGACTTCGTCCCCCGACCCAACGAGCTCGACGACATTGTCGAGAAGCTCCGCAAGGCCCCGGAGGCCGTTGGCATCACGACGGCTCTGCGCGGTGCCGGCGGCTTCGGCAAAACCACGGTTGCCAAAGCGTTGGCATACGATGAGCGTGTCCGAAAGCGCTTCCCAGGTGGCATCCTCTGGGTGGAGATGGGCGAGGATCTCAGCGAGGGCGACCGTGTGGCGAAGTACCGGGAGCTCCTCACTTCCTGGACCGGCATAGAGCCTCCGTCTTTTGAGACCGCCGCCGTCGCCGGCACCGCCGTACGCCAAGCCCTGGCCGATCGACACCGTCGCACTGGTCAAGACCTCCTCGTTATCGTCGATGACGTTTGGTCCTCCGCCGACATCGAGCCCATTCGCGGACTTATAGAAGGAGCAACGTTTCTCATTACCACCCGTAATCGCAAGACCCTACCGGCAGGGTGTGAGACCGTGGATGTCAACGCCATGCGCCGCGAAGAGGCAGTCAAACTTCTCGCCTTCGGCCTCGATGATGATGCGACTGTTATCCTTGGCCCCCTTGCCCGCCGGCTCGGCGATTGGCCGTTGCTTCTAAAGCTCGTCAACGGCCAACTCCGCGAACTGACCGAAGACGGGCTTGATGCCCACCGGGCTGTAGCCGAAATGGAGGAAATCCTCACCGAGAGAAAGCTAACCGAATTTGATAGCGATGACGAGCATGCCCGCGAATACGCCGTCAAGAAAACTCTAGAAGTAAGCTTCGAACGCCTTTCTAACCCCGAACGTGAACGCTTTTTCGATCTCGCAATACTGCCTGAAGACGCGGATATCCCCCTCGATATCGTCCAACGTCTGTGGACATGCGACGAATACGCGACTAAGAAACTTTGCGCCCGATTTATGAACCTCTCTCTTCTGCTGGGCTTCAACCGACTTGGGAAAGGGACTATCCGGCTCCACGATGTTATCCGCAAGTATCTTGCCGACGAGCAGCCTCTCGCACTTCGAGGACTTCATCAGAAGCTCCTCGCGGCATGCTGTCCGCAGAGCGGAAGTTGGGCGGACTTGAAGCCTGGCGCAATCTATCTATGGCATAATTTGCTCTATCATCTTGTCAATGCAGCCGATGGCAGAGCCATACGGAAAACACTCTTCGATTACGACTATTTGCACGCCAAGCTCCGGGCAACGCCAAAGGTCGCCACCAACGGGGAAACGAAAATCAACGTCAACATGATAATTTCAGACTACGACCGGGCAATAAGAGCACTGGACAAGCCTGAAGTCGAATTACAGGCACTCGAAGCAGAGTTGCGGGCAACTAGGGGTGCCCTGGGGCTTTCACGGGAAGTACTGTCGGGAGACGGCAACCAGCTCGCAGGACAACTTCTGGGGCGATTGTCACCGCAAGATGGACCGGAAATCAAGCGGTTACTAAAGCGAGCGCGGCATTTTTCCTGGTTTCGACCCCGGGTCCCAAGCCTCACTTCGCCCGGAGGCCAGCCTCTGATCCGGACACTCGAAGGCCACACCGATTGGATTCGGGCGGTGGCGGTGATCGACGATCAGCGGGTTGTGTCGGCGTCAGACGATCGGACTCTTCGCGTGTGGAACGTAGTGACGGGGGAGCCGCTGCGAACTTTCGAAGGACACCAGGGCTGGGTCCGGGCGGTGGCAGTCATCAACAAACAATGGATCGTCTCTGCGGCGGACGACGAAACACTGCGCGTTTGGGAGCCCCATTCCAACAAGGAACTGAAAATTTGGGAGGAGAAAGCCGGTATTTGCGCGTTAGCCGTGATTGGCGAGAATCGAATCGTTACCGCGTTGAGAGACAGTACACTGCGCTTGCTGGACGTCTTCACTGGCGAAGAAAGCCGCAGATTTGAAGGCCACAAGCATTGGGTTCGAGCGGTCGCAGTGAACAACAAAGGGCGAATGGCCTCGGGCTCGGAAGACAACACTGTCCGCGTTTGGGACCTCGACACAGGCGAGAGTCAGCGAACACTCGAAGGGCACAGCGGCGGAGTCACCGCGGTCGCATGGGTCGATGAACATCGGATCGTCTCAGCGTCCGCGGACAATACGCTGCGGCTATGGGATGCAAATACCGGCGAAAGGATTCGAGGTTTCGAGAAAGGACATGAGGATACAGTCAACGGACTGGCCGTTATTGGCCGTGGAGCTTCCCGCTGCGTGATTTCGGCGTCTGCAGACAAGACGTTGCGGAAATGGGACGTGGAGACAGGACTAGAGGTACAAAAGGAGCCCTTCGAGGGCCACATCGGTCCCATCAATGCCGTTGTGGAGATCCCGGGCGGAACGTCGAGCCAAATCCGAGTCGTCTCGGCCTCTTCAGACCACACTCTGAGAGTATGGAACGTCGAGGCGGAGCCTTACCAGGGACACCAGAAGTCTCTTGAAGGATTGACCGCGCTCGATACTACTACCGCGAACATCGGGAGCACGATCGTTTCGATTTCCAGAGACCTCACCCTGCGGCAATGGAACGTAGCGCAGGGGCTCCAGGTGCTTCCCGAGAAAAAGGACATCTGGGCCAACGCGGTGACGACAGTAGATGATAAGCGGATTGCTTTGGGAAGCCCTGACGGCAGTCTGCGGGTGTTGAATCTGGAAACCGGTGACTCGGAGGATCTCGAGGGTCACGATGGTCACAATGGTCACGAGCCCGCGGTAAACACGGTGGCGAGAATTGACGATCTGCGGATTGTCTCAGGATTGTCGGATTATACGCTGAGAATATGGAATGTCAAGACGAAAAAGAATGAACGGATACTCAAAGGCCACACGTCCGGTGTTCTGGCCGTCGCAGTGATTAAGGGGGAAGGCGTGGATCCCTGCCGTATCGTCTCGGCATCCGACGACGATACGCTGCGAGTGTGGGAGGTAGAAACTGGGAAGGAGCTCAAGACTCTCGAAGGACACACAAGGTGGATCAACGATGTCGCCGTGATCGACAGGAATCGGATTGTCTCGGCTTCAGCGGACAGCACGCTGCGCGTGTGGGACCTGAAGACGGGCAAGCAGATTCGAGCTCTCAAGGATCGCTTGTCAAATGCATGGCTCAACGCAGTCGCGGTGATTGACGAACGCCATGTGGTTTCAGCATCTGAAGACCACGCCTTGCGTCTTTGGGACATCGAAGAGGGCAAGATTATCGCCATCTTCGAGCTGGAAGAAGCCGTGCAGTCCGTTCTCTTTGAATCCGGCACCCTGGTCGCCGGGGATCAGTCAGGGAGGCTCCATATCTTCGACTTGGCGGACAGCGTCGAGAGAGTCGATGAAATGCCCCGCGGTGAGCTCATCATTCAATCCGATAAGTTTCACGATTTCCAGCTGCAATCATCCAGTCTCTTTGAAGAACTTGAGATCGTGGAAGAGGATTGGGCGCGTCACCTGGGTGTATCTCTGAATACCGAGTTACCAGATGATATTGGGCGAACGGAGCAGAAAGGTGAACCGCCGATACCCGAGAAGATGGATCTTCTCATCAAGCTCTTCAAATATCTGTGCGAGAAGGAGGACAGGAATAGGGCCGGCGTTCTTTTTGCCAAGTATCTTTGGGGTCCATTCTTCTACATCTACGACGAGCGCCGTTACATGCGAAAACTCCTGGAAGACACAATTGGGGTACCGGATCTATCTCAAATCGGAGGGATGAAGGAAGGAGAGATATTCGCGCTGAACCAGCTCGCGAACGCCTGGAGAGCGGACATCTGTGATAAAAAAGCCGCAGGGCTTCATCAAGCCATCCTCGATCGCGACGAGAAATTGCTTAAGGAATTTAAGAAGGAGGAGGACTCCTTCCTCCGAGAAAAGCTCCGAGCCATCCGACTGGAATTGCTGGGACTTGACCAGATCAATATCTGCGAATACGCGGCCGCGGAGGAGAATCTCAAGAGATCTCGGGATCTGAGCCTGGAGCTTGAAGCGAGAGGTCTCGGTAACACAAACCGAGTATCGTGCCTGCGTGACCTGGGGCGGCTCTATCTACGCAAGGAGAATCCGGAGAGGAATTCCAAGGAAGCACTCGTCTACTTGAAGGAGGCCGGAGTGCTCGCACGGAAAGGCGGAGGGCGCAAGTATCTCGCGAGAACGTTGGCTTTTCAAAGCACGGCCCTACTGGAACAACAAGATGAGGTCAAAGCGCTCCAGAGGGCCGAGGCCGCGGTGGAGGCTGATGCAGTGAGAAAGAAGTCTCGCGTTCAAGCCGCTGTTCTGATCGTGCGCGCAAAGGCCCGCAGGGCGAACCGTGACCTGGAAGGAGCTATCGAAGACGTTCAAGTTGTCCGTGGCCGGAAACGGGTCGACCTGCGAAAGAAGGAATCCGCAGACATCCTCCTGGAAGAGCTTCAACTCGATAAAGAATGCGTTGAGGAGGCTCGAAAGGCCGCGGAACGGGCGTTGTCAGATGCCCTCCAAGACGACAAAGCGGAGTCCGCAGGCAAGGCCCGCGATTTGCTCGCCGAGATTCGGAAATATGAGAAATAGGAGCACGCACGCTGGCGTTATACCAGTAGCTAGCCGGTGCCACTCGATACTGCCTGGTCGCTCACGGGCGCCGGGCCACCGTGATGCCGGAGTTCGACCCTCGACAGCCTTGAGGAGGCATGTGGGTGATCACTCCGAATACTTCCCTGGGGGAATGGTTCCACCAAAGCGTTTGTCGTCGACGTAGTTATCATCTGTTCTAACGGCAGAAAGAATACTCTCAAACACAACCTCGGCTGCCACAGCCCCCAGCATATCAACGTAGAAGTCCTGCCAGCCGGGCGTGAGTTGGGAGTGTCCTAGATTGTAGCGCATCGGCCGTTCCGATGGAATCTCCACTTCCCCGGTAGAGAAACCAAACACGGTGTCTCCGTCGAGCGAGGTATACACCGGCCGAATCGCACGGGCGATGCCGGCCTGGGCCATCTGGGTAACCCTGAAGAGCTGCTCATGGCCCAGATCGGCATTGGTACCGAAAATTGATACTGTGGTCGCTCCTGCCTGCGGGCCTTCCTGCTGCGTGAGATCTTCCGGTGAATTTGGGACGATTCCGCCGTTGATGAGGTCCATGAAATCTATGAAGTGGTTACCATCCGGGTGATCTGGGTGACGATTCCCAGCGACCACTTGGCCTGCCCTATCATGCACGTTGCCAAGAGCATTGACTACGGTCAACGCGGCAACTTTGAGATTTCCAGGTAGATGGCAAAACGCTCCGCCGACGCCACTCTTGCAGAAAAGCGGCTTTTGATCCCTTGTGAAGCAAAACTTGCCGACTACTGTGCCGGTTCCCGCACCGACATTTCCCATCTGAACGTTGCCGCTGACGGCGTTTTCGCACGCCATATATCCCAAATGTGGATTGATAGCTTCGTAGAAGATGCCACGATCAGCCACGACGGCCCCAGCTATCCGCGGAACGCGGGCACCTGGTTTCCCCTCAGCTTCCCATAGTTGGCCATGGCCTTCTTTCCGAAGGTAATCGTAGATTCCAGCAGAGACAGTGAGTCCAGCGACACTGCCGCCGGCAATGAATAGGGCGTTGAGTGTCGGTAGGCATTTGGTCGGTGCGATGCCGTCCGAGAAGAACGAAGCAGTTACGCCGCCGCGGCCCTCGCAAGTGCATGGGAAAAAGGACTCGAACAGAACAACGGTACAGCCCGTGAGGTGGTCCCGATCTGTGGCGTGCCCGACCTGAACGCCCTGCAACTCAGTCAGCGTCTTCTCTCTCTTCGTCATCGTCGTCTCCTCTCTTCGTCATCGTCGTCTCCTCTCTTCGTCATCGTCGTCTCCTCGGTATCGCCATTTGGCTCTACTCACTGTACAGAGATTGCACGAAGTCGTCAACCCGTTCGGCCGCGCAGGAGGCTTTCCGGCTCACAGTTGAATGAGCCGCAAGCCTAGCAGCCGGCGGCCGTTCTCCGTCCATTGGCGCGAATCGACGAGAAGGAAGAGGGCGATCCGCGAAGTGTTGGCCACCGTGACTTTGTGCCAGCCGGCGCGGATGGACAACCGCGGACTGCGATGCCGCCGTCAACGACTTTCCCCAGGACCGAGTCGTTCTCGCCTGGCCGGCCTGCTTTCCGCCCGGCTTTCCGTCGGCCTGCTGCGGTAACGGCTTCGGCGCCGTCGGTTCTCGAGGCGCTTTTTCCCTGCAAAGGCGCCTGGGATGGTGC
The DNA here is from genome assembly GCA_024231955.1 of bacterium. Taxonomy (GTDB): domain Bacteria; phylum Krumholzibacteriota; class Krumholzibacteriia; order JACNKJ01; family JACNKJ01; genus JAAEPZ01. The sequence continues at coordinate 8,224 of JAAEPZ010000362.1, forward strand.
AACGCGGGGAGGGTGTACCCGACCTTGGCCGGTGTCCCGCGTTTCCAAGGATTGATGACGTCGTTGGAGAGGGAGAGCCGGCGCCCCTGGTCGCCAAGCAGTCTCGCGGCTTCCTCGGGGGAGCAGCCGCGGCGGGAACGGCGCCGCCCAGAGCGGCCCGGGGATCAGCGCTCGTGCTGCAAGGGAGCATCTCCGCGGCCACCGCGGATGGCTCGCCGCCGCGGAGGCTTGGCGGAGCTGATTCGGCGATTCGACCGGCCGGCTCCGTTGCCTGGCACCGCAGTTGGCATTCGTGGTAGGATTCTGCTCCACGGACGCGCACTTGACTCGGGGCTGACGGAGCTGACGCCATGAGCCGCGGCCGTGATGGCGGTCCGGTATCGGACGCTCGGCGTTCCCGCGGTCGCAGCATCGAGAGGCGTAGAGAGTATGGGGATCAGAATCAAGCACCTCGAATCAGCGGAGTCGACGCCGTGAGCCACGTTCTTCTCGCGGCCTGCGCCGACGCCGTCGACCTCCGTGACCGGATTCGCACGCATCTCGATCCGCTCGGTGTCAACATCCACATCGACCTGGCCACTTTCCCGGATCCTGAAGAGGAGATCGTGGTCCTCGTTGTCCTGTCGCCCGCGGCGCTCGCGGACAAAGCGATCGAGTCCTTCGTCCACCGAGCGTTCCGCCGCCGTCTGCCTCTCGTGCCGGTCGTCGAGGACCGTGACACGTTCGACTTCCGGACGATCCCCAAGCCTGAGCTCGAGCAGCTCGAACGGTTGAACGCCGTCGGCTGGCAGCCGGGCGACGGCCAGGCAATCCTCTCCACCGTGCGCGGCATTCTCGGTCTGGAGGTCTTCCCGCGACAGCGCAAGGTCTTCATCTCCTACCGCCGCAAAGACGGGGAAGAGATCGCCCGGTCTGTTCGCGAAAACCTGTGCGCTGCGGGCTACGTCGCCTTCCTCGACATCTTCGACATCGAAGGGGGCGCTCCGGTCCAGGAACGCATCATGGAGGAGATCGGGGACAAGGACTTCGTCCTGTTGATCGACACCCCGGCAGCGCGGCAGTCGGACTGGGTGCGGTCTGAGATCGTTGAGGCTCTCAGCCTCCGGATCCCGGTGCGAGTGCTTTCCGTCGGCCAGGACGATGCCTATCCGCTCCTACCCCACATCGAGCACCTGCGCTGGACCCAGGACCTTGACGCCGTCCGGGATTTCGTCGCCCGCGGCATCGCGACGTCGGTGTCGTTCGACACCCGTTGCTCGCGGGTTCTCCAGGGGGTAGCCACAGCCCGTGGCCTGGCGGTCAAGGAGCGTGACCGCCGCCAGTTGCTCATCGAGAGCGCCGGCGCCAGGGCGATCTTCGAGTACGAGAACGTCCTGCCGTCGTTGGTACGGCTGCACCGCCTCTTCAGGGGATCGCAGGCGGTGGACGCGCCCGCCGTCCTGATCAGCGGTGAACGGCCGATCCCCGAGCCGACAGCGGAGGCCATCGGTTGGGCGCGTGGTGAGGCGAAGCTCTATGTCGCTCCGTTACAGGACGCGGTCAGCATGCTGGACCTTCTGCTATAGGATGGGCCTGCGAGGAACGACACGATGCCTTCACCGACCGTACCTCCTGCCCCGGCCTTGACCCGGCTCGACGATTTCCCGGTCTTCCTCTCCGCCAGCCTGCCGAAAGCGTTGGAAGGGACGCCCCAGGCCCTCGACCTGCAGGGCTTCCTGGTGGCCTTCATCCGCGGCCTGTTCAGCGCCGGCGGGCGGCTGATCTTCGGCGGTCATCCTTCGGTGACGCCGCTCGTGCAGCGGGTGGCGAGCGACTTCTCGGTCGGCCGAATCGAGCTTTTCCAGCTGGAAAAGTATCGCGCCGTGGCCCCGCCGGAGGTCAACCGCAAGGAGTTTGTCGTTCACTGGATCGACTCCGACGATCTTGCGCCGATGCGCGACCAGATGGTGGAGCGGGCGCGAGCCGGAGTCTTCGTCGGTGGGAAGACCCGCGACGAGATGCCGATCGGCGGTGTGCCGGGGATTCGCGACGAGCACGAACGTTTCCTGAAGCGTCATCCGGAGGGTCCGGCCTATCTGCTGGGCCTGCTGGCGGGCGAGGCGGCCGTGTTGATCCGGGAGCTCAACGGCGCGCCAGAGCCCAACCAACAGAGCGCAGAGGAACGAGAGCTACTGCACGAGACCAACGTCGTCGACTTAGCGGCGGCGCTCGTACTGGCGGACCTGCGGCGCGCGGCAGCCCGCGGAGGTCCGCCTGCTCGGTATACACAAGAGGAGACCTGATGAGAGAGTACGGTCTCTTTAAGATCACCGGCATGCGTCTGACGATTCACCCGGCTGTAAGGCCGAGAAACGCGTGCTAATCGACCTCTCGAGCTCAGATGTCAATCGAATCATTGCGCACTCAATAACTAGGAGGAATCAAAATGGCGCAAGTATTCATCAGTCACTCGAGCAAGGACCGAAGATACATGGAGGAACTTAGAGATCGATTGAACAAACGCAAACGTCCAGGTCTTAATGTTGAGATATTTACCGACCAAAACATTGAACCGGGCGAAAACTGGTACGAAACGCTACGCGAAGAGTTGGCGGACTCTGACATATGCGTTTTCCTGATGTCAGAGAATTTCGTGAACGCGCCCTGGGCGCCTATCGAGCTTGACAGAGTTATAGAGCGTGGGGGGCTTTCAACGAGACCACTTCCGTTTAATATTACGAGCTGCAATTGGATAAATAGCTACCCAAGGCTCCGAGAGTTCCAAAGCGTTACAGATATCCTCGAGAAGGCGGACGACAAGGAGGGGGTATGGAATGCCTGGGTCGATGCTATCTTCCGCGCCGCCAATAAGTGCGATGCCGGACGCGACAGCATCAGCGAGGATATTCCTCTTGAAGACGCTATTAGAACCGGGGTTGAACGCGGGACATTTACACCACTCCTTGGGCCCTTCTGTTTTGAGCTAAAGGATAATCGCGCACGCGCCAAGGAATTCTTGATAAATCGAATTCATCGATTGCTCCGACACGATGAGATGCAGGGCGATGCCAACCAGGGCGATGCCAACCAGCAGGTGAGAGACTACGTTCTCTCTATCTTCAAAGCTTACTATCCTGATGTACCTAACAGAGACCTGATTCCACCTCGGAGGACCTCATTGGGCCGAGGCCCGGAGGACAGATGGACCGATGCTCTGACTTCGTTTCAGGTATCTCTTGCACATGTGGGCTTTGAGGCATGCCAAATCATTGCATCTGAGCTGAAGCGCTCTCCCGTTGGCCTCGTAAGCCTGCGGAGTGCAGATATGTATCCCTCCGAAGGTCACATGGGTAACATGAAAGATAGTCTTGACGACGCAGTACAAAAAGCCACGGAACTCGTCGAAGTGCAGAAGGAGATGCTCAATAAGGAGAGCGAGGCAAGATGCGGCTCATTCGTCAGAATGCTTAAGGTACCCGCCATTAAAAGGCAGTTGAAGGCGACGGCCTTGTCGATCTTGGGATCTCTGTTATCGGATGAATGGGGAACCGCCAACGCGTCGAAGCCCAAGCTCTCAACGGTTCACCTCGAGTGGATAAGCGACCTTCTTTGGTACACAATACGCTTTGATGCACCAATGTACCCAACTGATTATGAACTGGCCTTTCAGCTTACTTTTGCCAGCACGACCGGGCAGTATACTCATCGACCTCACCGAGAGCCTCTGGGCACCGTCGGATATTACGCAAGAACCAGGACCGGCATCTCCGAGATCAGCCGATGGTTCAAGCATTACGCGAATGGATCCGCACTGCAATCGGAATTCTACGTGACTACGGCGAGAGCGCTTTGTCATTCTATCGGGAAAGGATCTGGGGAGCTTCCGATAGCCATCTCCACGAATTTCGATAACGATCTTGAGCAGATCTTACGATCGAGGAATCATCCATTCAGCACGCTAGTCCCGGTGTACATCGGAGCCGGCTCTATAGAAAGCAGTGACCAATATTGGTTACTATGTGTGGCTGATGGCAAGAAACCCACCAACGAAGATAATCCTTACACTTCCTGGCGGTTATTGGGAGCAAGCAGTGGCACCAAGAAACTCGAAGGCTTCGCAAAGGGTCCGCTAATCGTAAGGCTCCACGGAGCGCCAATGATTGATTTGCCAGCCATGGAGGATGTTGACATCCGCTCCGTTCCCGACATGACTTCCCCCCGCAAGAAAGTGATCAACCATCGGCTTATTCTCTGGGATTACGATATTCTTGATTGGCTGACAGACACAAACTCGTGGCCTTCCGCATTGCGAAAGCTCCTTGCTAGTCGACTGCTTTTCTTTTTAGGCTATAGATTGAAAGATGCCGATAATCGGTTAAAGATTTTCGATCAGACACGACCAGGGAAGACTTCCGATGGCACAGAAACTCAACGCTCGATATATCTGATCGACCACCAGCGGGTCGATTCGATTCACAAGACGTACCTTCGGAGACCGAGAATGGAGCCCGTTGGTCATGACCCAGAGAGTTTTGTCGGTTTGATTCTTGAGATTGAGAACCTTTACAGTTTTGAATAAGGACTCGACATGAGCGAATCCGAAAGTTGTCCCTGGCCTGGCCCGATCCCGTATTCCGAGGAGAATTCTCATTTGTTCTTTGGTCGAAAGAGTGAGCTGGACGGCCTTGAGGAGGATATTTGTTCCGATCAATACCTCACTATTCTCACGGCACCTAGCGGAGTTGGCAAGAGTTCTCTTCTCAACGCAGGACTCTTGCCAAGACTGCGCCGGAATGACACCGCTGGAAAAGGGCGAAACCACTTAGGTCCTGTTCTATTGCTGAATAACTGGGTTTCTTCTGCTGAACTCTCCGTTGCAGGAACGTTGATTCGTGCGACAGAGGAAGAGCTAGAACGACTAGGTCGACTCTATGAAATAACACATGACGAACAATTGAGACGTGATATCAAGCGATTCAAACGGGCGGCTCGATCAGCAGCGTGCGCTAATGGGCGCGAGGTCGATGTTGCAGTCGAGTATTTTGCGAGTCTATGTGACCCCTTCGGGAAGATGGTTCTGATAATTGACCAGGCCGAGGAGTTGCTTGGATCCTCGCGAGGTGTTCGGGATCGGGAGGTCGAAGACGAAGTCTTGGCGATCGTAGGTGCTCTTTTCAAGGAGGAAAAACGGATTCGGCTTGTCATCTCTCTACGCGAGGAGTACTATTCCCGCCTGACACCACTGGGAAGATCAGTCGCCAACTTGAACGACCGAAGAAGGTCCATTGATCCCGTTTCTTCTGATGTAGCCATGGAGATAATGATCAAATCATCGGCTGCTGTGAAGAACGTCGAATTGGAGAGCGACGCGGCTCTGGATATTTTGGATTGGGCTAGTTATGAACGGACGCGACGGCAGTCTCCTGAAACGCCAACATCTCAGATCATTGACCTTCTAAAGATGCAGGCACTGTTGCGGGATGTGTATAACGACTTGGGAGGTGAGACGTCCGCTGTTGTACGCATAAAGAAGGCGGCATTGGTCACGTTTCGAAAGGATAGGGCCAAAGAGCGGATGGCTGACGATGCCCTGGAGAACTATATTAAAGGTCGTTTCAAAAGTATCGATTCGACAAGTCGCCCTTTTCGAGGTGCAATGTTGCGGCGATGCGCGGCACATATGGCTCGATGGTTGTCCTCACCGGGAGGTTTGAAGGTTCAGGTGAACGAAGGAGACCTATTGTGGAAATCCGTTTGTGACGATTTCTCGACTCTGGGCGCGAATGTTCAAGATGAATCAACGAATCGGGCAAAACTGCAAGCATTAAAGGTTGTTTTCGACGAGGAATTCAAGGTGGATCTCGACGCCAAGCGGGCGAAGGCGATCGAGGAGGGTGAGCCTGAAGATAGACCTGTTGACATATCCGACTTGCCGGTTAGAAACGACTTCTCGTTGTTGATCAATTTCGACTTAACAGGACAACCCGAAGTCAAGGAGAGAGTGTCTGGCGCGGCACGGTATGAAGAAAGCAATGTCTGGCCCCTTGAACGAGTTTCAGCCGAGATCGCGATCGGTGCTTTTCGAGCGCTGCACTTTCTGGCGGACGAGAGAATTCTAAAAAAATTGCGAATGGGGGATGGCCGATACGCGTATGAACTGGTGCACGACGGCCTTGGCCCTGCTTTGATCAACTGGGCCGATAGCGAGAAAAATGGTGCGGTAGGCGCTCTCTTGTCTATTGTCGGCCAGCGCGGGGAAGCCTTTACTTGGCCGAAAATTGACGGAGATTTGATTGAGGAGGCTTTGGGAGCAAGAGATGAAGTAGTGAAGGGACTTAGCTGGGTCGGTTGCTTTATCAACGGAGTGAATATTCGAGGTGTAACATTCGAGAGGTGTCTCTTTAAGGGCTGCGTCTTTTCAGAGTGCACGTTTACGGCATGTAAATTCATTCGTTGCGATTTTGGTGGCGCCGTGTTCTATGATAGCACGTGGAAGAATGTAACATGGGAATCAGGTTGCACCGGCCGGGCGATGCTGCTTAAAGGGATGACTTGGAGCGAAGTCAAGATGATCAGCGCGGAGCTTGAAGGTTCTATGATTACTGGTCTCAAGTTGAGGGGACATTCCCTGTTTGAAGATTGTGGGTTGGCTTTTTTTCAGGTTTTGGCTGTGAGTCGGGAGGCGAGGCAACATGTTTTGAACTTCGTTGATTGTGACCTTTTGAACGGACTGCTTGAAGGGGAGGATATGTTTTCCGTAGACAGCTACTCAAGAGATCAGCGACTACTTTATGAACGGCCAAAGCCACGTGCACCACGGCGGCTGTAGCGGAGATACGTGTGCTGGGCCCCCTGACGCTGGAGACAACCTCTCAATGACGTCCTACGAAACCGGTCTCGCCCGGATGCAGCGAGAAATCGGCCATGACTCCAGCGCCGTCCGGCGGCTGAAGTTCGAGCTCCTCGGATGGGGGCTCGCCGCGACCGAAAAGGCCTGGGAAGAGGTCCGACTTAGCGGCAAATACCCCCGGCAGGTCCGCTCCGGTGCTTCCTGCGGCCTTAACGTCGTGCTGCCGGGAGGGGCCTGGGTCAACGCCTTGGCCGGCGTACGGCTCCTTGCCGACCACGGTGTCACGCCGATCCTTTCGGTCTTTCGCCCGCTTGCCGGCACGATGCTCGCGAACCACCCCAAGCCTGATCCCGACGAGTTGGATTCACTCTATCCGGCCGCTCAGGCGGCATGCGAGGAGCGCGGCCTGGCTCTTGGACCGAGCAGTTCCGCATGCCAGAACAACACCGCCACCTTTGCCCTGGAGTCGGTACTCGCACCATGACGGAAAGCCGGCACCTCGAGGTCGGCGGTGTGCCCGTAGCGTCTTTGATCGAGCGCTTCGGCTCACCACTCTACCTCCTCGACGCGGCACGGATCGACTCGCAAGCCGAGAGGTTGCGGGCAGCCTTCCCGCGCTGCGCACTCTACTACTCCCTCAAGGCCAATCCGTCAGTCGCGGTGATGGAGCGGTTGCGAGCTCGCGGTTTCGGCTGTGACGCCTGCGGAATTGCGGATCTCGAGCTGGCGGCCCTGGCGGGCTGGACCCCCGAGGCGATCAGCCTGACCGGGGTTGGTTTTTCCGCCATAGAATTGCGTTTGGCGATCGATCGCGGAGTATGGATCAACGTCGACTCCCTGACCGAGTTGCGCCGCTATTGCGCCATTGCTCCGGGGCGGCCGGTCGGGCTGCGGATCAATCCGGAGGTGATCGCCGGAGATCACCCGCATTTCCAGGATGGTGGCGCCGAATCCAAACCTGGAATTGCACTCCGTGAGATCGACGCGGCTCTCGCGATCACTACCTCGCATCGGGTGCCTGTCGCGACTTTGCACGCCCATATCGGCTCGAAGATCTTCGACAAGGACCCACACCTGCGAACGGCGAAGGTTCTGCTCGGGTTGGCACGCGAGATCGGCTCTGTCACGACCGTGAACCTGGGTGGCGGGATCGGAGCCCCTGGAGGCCCGCAGGAAACGGAATTCCCTCTGGAGACCTTTGCCGAAGAGCTGCGGACGCTCTGGGAAGATTTCGAGCGAGAAACCGGGCGAACCCTGACCATCGCGCTCGAGCCGGGTGAATACCTGGTGGCCCAAGCCGGATTTCTTGCATCCACCGTTCGGGTGACCAAGACCCGGAGGAGCGACGACCGGGTCTCACGGCTGGCCATCGTCGACGCCTCCGCCAACCTGCTGCCGGCGACCTTGCTCTATGGCCGCCAATACCCCCTGCAGGCTGCCGCGAGCGGCGGCAATGGGGTTGCCGTATGGGACATCTACGGCCGCACCAACCAGGCAGGAGACCGGCTGGCCGCCCAGAGGACGCTCCCCGAGCTCTGTGAAGGGGATGTCCTGCTCTTCGGAGCTGCGGGTGCCTACGCGGCCTGCCGGGCGTCGCAGTTCAACGAGATACCACGACCGGCGGAAGCCCTCGTGGCGAACGGCACGGCCACCTTGATACGGCGCGCCGAGAAGGTGGAAGATCTCCTGCACCTGCAAACAGGTTTCAGTGCCGCCACGCCGTCGGCTGCCGATTCCTTTGCCGGAGTTCCGCCGCGGGCGCAACTGTTGCGCATCACGCCGCCTAAGCCATCTTCTACGCCGGTGGTCCACTATTTGGTGGACGACACGGAAAGCGCCATGACCGTGGACCTCAGCGCTGCCGGAATCGAGCTCGACGCGAGCGAGTGCGACGTTCTCGCCGCGGTATGGACCGCTCTTCTGGCGCAACACGTCCTGGCGGAAGAAATCGAGAGCGAGCGGCCTTTCAATCCGCTGGTCGCGGATCGTCTGACGCCCATCCTGGAAATGCTCTACGACATTCGCTGTGCCTGTGATCGACGTGCCCTCGTGACCCCGCCACGGCTGCCGGCCGCCGGTACCATCACGCCGCCTGCACAGCCCCCACAAGGCTCTACTGCCGCCGGCACGTTATTGCTCTTCTCCGGCGGCGTCGACTCGACTGTCCTGCTGCGCCTCCTGATCGATGCCGGCGAACGGGTAGAAACCTTGCACTTCAGGGTCAACAGCCACGTACAACTCGACGAGGAAATCGCTGCCCGCAGGATCGCTGAGCTCGTCGGCGTACCGTTGACCATCGTCGACGTACGCCTACCGTGGCTCGAGCGCCTCGGGCGCCGGTATTCGCGGAGCTACGGCGTCTACCCCTACTACAACGCGGTACCGCATGGCCGCGATCTGCTGCTGGCAACCCTTGCCGCGATGATCGCAAGCCGCCGCGGCTTGAGCAGGCTGGCACTGGGTTACGAACGAGGTTGTTACGAAAAAGTAGTTTCCTATCGCGATCGCCAAGTGCCCCGCCACGATGTAGAATCCGAAAAGGGATTCGGATTGATGAGCGCTTTCCTGCGGGATTGTGTGGCTCCTGAGGTCGAGTTGATCGCCCCCTTGACCGGTGTCTCGCTGTATCGAATACGGCAGATTGCTATCGAAAGATTCCCCGAGCTCTTCGCGGAGACTCAAAGCTGTTTTTGGGGGAGGCGATGTGAAAGCTGCCTCAAGTGCATCTCGACCTACGTGATGCAGCTCCAGCTAAAGCGTGAGATACAACCATTCACCCGCGACTTGCTCGATGATGTCGAAAACGCCGATTTTCGCACCTTCGTGGAATCGCCGGTACCTGCACATGAGTTGCCCTATGGCGCTCTGGTGCGTTATGCACTTTCTCGGCTGGCGGAGACTTCGTCGGGCACCGATCGTCGCTACTGGTTGCGTAGATATGCCGACGAGATCATGCCCGGTTCCAGACGCGACCTTGCCAGTGCGGCAGCGCGCTGTCTGGAGGTACGTTTCGACCGGGCGCCGGTCCCGTTGCGCGGGGCACTGCAGAGCCTCATTCATTCTCTGGAGCCGCCTGGCGAAGAGCGGTAACGGTCGACCCTGGCGGACCATGCTGAATTCGACGCAGAGACTGAAGATTCAACTGATGACCAACGGCATGGCGGTGTCGACAGGTGCACGAGCCGCTCTTTCGCGGGAGGCCGAATCCCGCCCCTTGACCCTGGCCGAGTACGCCTCCACGTCGGGAATCGCGCTGGAGCTCGAGGGACAGATCTGGGTCAACGCCCCGATCGCGGACCACAATCCGAACTTCGTCGCCGCCACGCCGCACCGGCTGGAGCATCGGGCCGACGAATTTTGGGTTTGCTCCGGGCGAGACGAGGTTCGGGCGCGGCCTGTGCCGGTTCCGGCCTTTCACGACCAGGAGAACGACGACGGAGAGCCGTTCACGGACTATGCTGTCACCCACACGGATCGGGTCAGGATCTCACCCATTGGCGGATGCAGCTTCGCCTGCGCGTTCTGCGACCTGCCCTTCAAGATGCGCTACCGCAGGAAGACCATCAAGGGTCTGGTCGACGCCGTGCGCCGGGCCCTCGCTGACGAGGTGCTGCCGGCGCGCCACGTGCTGATCAGCGGCGGCGTGCCCGCGGGGGAGGATTGGGAGTGGCAGAATCAGGCCTACGGCGCGGTGGCCGAGGCCTTTCCGGACGTCGATGTCGACGTGATGATGGTCCCTGTCCCCGGTCTCCTGGACGCGCGGCGCCTGCGCGACCTGGGCATTCATGGACTCTCGCTCAACCTGGAGCTCTACGACCTCGAGAGAGCTCGCAGGATCATGCCCCGGAAGGCCGGGATCCCCCGGCAGCACTGGCTGGATTTCATCGAAGACGCGGTCGACGTCTTCGGGCCCGGACGGATCCGTTCCCTCGTGCTGGTGGGGATCGAGCCGTTGGAAGAGACCCTAAAGGCGGTTCAGGCGCTCGCTGAACGGGGCTGCGAGCCGGTCCTGAGCCCGTTCCGCCCGGATCCCGCGACGCCGATGCGCGACCATCCACCGCCGAGCGTCGAGGTGCTCGCCGAGGTCTACGAGAGGTCGGTAGAGATCACTCGTCGGGCCGGCGCCAGGCTGGGGCCGCGGTGCCTCCCGTGTATGCACAATACGCTGACGTTTCCTGAGGACGCCGTCGATGACGGCTCAGCTTGGCCGGGGTCGTGATGAAGCCACGCCATCTTCTGAGCCTCGCGAATCTGGACGCCGTGGATCTGACCCGGATCCTCGACCGGGCCTCAGTCTTCGCCTCGGGGGACGAGATCCACGGGCCGGCCAGTCCAGCCGTGGTCGGCCTGCTGTTCTTCCAGCCGTCCACACGAACGCGCGTCGGTTTCGCCGTTGCCGCCGCGAGACTCGGCGGAACGTCGGTGGAGGCCCATGAGACCAAATACCAGCCGGGGATGCTCGAGGCCGAATCCCTGGAAGATACGGTCCGAGCTGTCGGCGCCTACTGCGACCTGCTGGTCATACGACACGGCAGCATCGACGCGCTCGAGACGGCATTGCAGGTGGCGCCGGTTCCGGTCGTCTGCGGCGGCGGCGGCCAGCGCTTCCACCCAACGCAGGCGCTCATCGATCTGTACGCGATTCGTAAACACTTGGGGCGACCCGATGCCCTGCGGATCGGGATCGCCGGCGATCTGCGCACATCGCGGTCCGCGCACTCGTTTCTGCGCGCGCTCGCCTGGTATTGCCCGGCCGAGGTACGTCTGATGGCACCGGCAGGCCGGGGACCTGATGACTCCGTCCTGGAGGAATTGCCAGCGTCCGTGAGCCGCTCCCGGCGAGATCACCTCGACGCCACGGACCTCGACGTTCTCTACATGGCAGGAGCACCACCGGGTACCGGCGCGGAACGTCTCAGCGACGCGACCTTGGCGGACTTCTTCCTCTCTCCGGAGCGACTTACGGGGCTGTCCGCGAACGGAATCGTGCTCTGTGCCTTGCCTCGGACCGGGGATATCGATCCGCGGGTCGACGCCGATCCCCGCGCGGTCTACTTCGAGCAGAGCGCGGACGGCCTCTTCGTGCGCATGGCGGTGTTGGAGCATTTTCTGAGCCCCGCAGTCAATACGCCCGTCAACGCCGAGAATGGCGTCCGGTTCGTGGCCGGAAGGTAGGCCGATTTGTGCGGAATCGGCGCAATTACCGGACCGCGGAGCACCGGCGATCACCAGCTCGTCCAGGAGATCCTATCGGCCATCCGGCACCGCGGCCCGCCCCCCTGGCCGGTGCGCAGCCCGGAAGAGCTCTACTATTTTGAGATCTGGCGGGAGTTTTTTTCCCAGATCGAGTCGGCCTATGATCTTCTTGATCACGAGGATCCCGAGGCCGAGCTGGTCTATTCCGGCTTTCGCGTGCTCGCGGATCCGTAGGAGCGGTTCAACGGCCACAGGAGTGAAGATGGAGATCCTGCTTCAGGGCTTCAGCCGCGGCAGCCTCTACGCGTTGATCGCGGTCGGCTTCGCCGCGGTCTTTGGTGCCGCGCGGATCCTCAACCTCGCGCACGCCAGTTTCTTCATGCTCGGTGCCTACGCCACGTATCTCTTTCACCACCTCCTGTTCTCTAGCTTGTCGCCGTCCTTCGGGGTTGTCTTGTCGGTCGTTCTCGCAACCACCAGCGTCGGTCTTCTGGGGCTCCTCTTCTTCCACACGGTGCTCAAGCCGGCGCCTCATTCGCCCGATCTGGTGATGGTGCTGTGTCTGGCGACCAACGTCTTCCTCGCGGAGCTGCTGCGTTTGGTGGCCGGGGCTCGCTCGACGATGGTGCCGCCGATCCTCGATGGGCACCTTCTCGTCGGCACGACGCCGATCCTGCGCCAGGAGATGCTGGTGATTCCGGTGGCGCTGATCGTCTTTGCAGCGTTGGGCATCCTGCTCAACAGGACCCGAAACGGCAGGGCCATCCGGGCTCTCGGGCAGAACCCCACCGCGGCGGTACTCTCCGGTGTCGATCCGGATCTTCTCTCGGCGATGGTGGTCAGCATGTCGGCGGCACTTGCCGCGCTCGCCGGCGGGCTTGTCAGTCCGATCCGTGTGCTCTCACCGGTGATGTGGCTGCCGGCGCTCGTCAAGTCGTTCGCGATTGTGATCCTGGGCGGGATCGGCAGCCTGCGTGGCGCGCTCGCCGCGTCATTTCTGCTCGGCTTTCTGGAAGTCGCCACGATCCGGCTCTGGTCCGACGCCGCGAGCGAAGCCGTCTCGCTCGCGGTCATCGCCGGCGTGCTCGTCCTCCGGCCGCGCGGTCTGTCGTCGCTGTGGAGGCGCGATGCTGCTTGGCGGTAGCACAAGACCATGGGAGCGCTTTGGCACCCCCGCTGTCGGGGGTGTGGTGGCGCTTCTCGCCGTGCTTCCGCTGGCGTTGGGAGATCTCTACTTCGCGCACCTCGTCGCGCAGGGATCGTTGCTCCTCCTCTACGTCCTGAGCTGGGACCTTTTCTGCTGGCCGACCCGGCAAGTCAACTTTGGCCACACCTTCTTCATCGCCGCCGCGGCCTACACGTCCGGGCTACTCGACACCCGGCTCGGCCTCGACCCATGGCTGGCGATGGCGTTGGCCACCGTCGTCGCAGCATTCGCGGCGGTCCTTCTGGGCCTCATGACGCTGCGCCTGCGAGGACCCTACTTCGCGATGGTCACCATGGCCTTTCAGCTCATGCTCTTCCGCTTCCTGTTCCTGTTCAGCGATCTCTTTGGCGGCGGAGAAGGAGTCATCGGCATTCGTCCGCTGGTCGGGCGTCCGCTGGCGGCGGCGACCGTCACCTCGCTGTTCTGCCTGGGCGGATTCGTCCTCTGCGTTCTCTTCCGGTGCTCGACGCCCTGCCTGCTGCTGCGGGCCAGCGGCGCCGACGACAGCCTGGCACGGGCGACGGGCGTCCACGTTTGGCGGTACCGAACCGCTGCTTTCGGCCTCAGCGGGGCCCTGGCCGGGCTCGGCGGAGCCCTTCATGCCCACACCTTCCGCCAGGTCACCTCCGAGCTCGGGGGTGATTGGAGCGCGGCGCTCGTAGTGCTGCTCGGGGTCATCGGCGCGCCGCTGGGAATCGCCGGGGTAGCGTCGATCACGCTGGCATACTTCGCGGTCAAGCAACTCCTCCTACCTCTCGGCGGCTACGATGCCCCGGTGCTTGCGGGTCTACTCCTCGGCTGGATGATCTGGCGGACGAGGGTGAGATCATCGCGCCAGGCAGGAAGCGCCATGGCCAAGGGCACAGCGTTATGAAGCCCGCAATCGAAGTTGAGGAGATTAGCTTCTCCTTCGGCGGCTTTCGCGTCATCGACGGCATCAGCCTTTCCGGCAACGACGGCGAGACGTTGGGGATCATCGGTCCGAATGGGTCCGGGAAGTCGACATTCTTCGATCTGCTCTCGGGTTTCCGGACGGCTGAGTCCGGACGAATTCGGCTCAACGGGCGCGATGTGACCCGAATGGCGCCCGAAGTGAGAGCAAGCCACGGCCTCGGCCGTACTTTCCAACGGACGGCAGCTTTCTACGGCCTGACGGTGGCGGAACACCTGCGGATCCCCCGGCTTGCCAGGAGAATGCCCGCTTCCGATCGCGTGGCGGCTGCTTACCAGATCGTTGAGGAGCTCCTCGGGAGAACCGGCATCGGCGAGCGGCAGCATGAGCCCGTCGAGAGCCTGGCGGCGGGAGAATGCCGGATTCTCGACCTCGCGCGGGCCATCACTCAGGCCCCATGCGTGATCTTGCTCGACGAGCCATTTGCCGGCATCGACGGCGCGCAGGAGAAGGCCGTGACTACCTGCATCCGCCAGGCGAGCACCATGGCGTGCGTGATCCTCGTCGAACATCGCCTCGAGGCTCTTCTTTCCCTGGTCGGCCGCGTCCTCGTCTTCCACCAAGGCCGCGTTCTTGCCACCGGCGACCCGAGCGAAGTCCTCAACCGCGGAGAGGTCCTTCGAGCCTATCGCGGGGAGCTCAGGGAGAGCCCGTCGTCATGAGCGTCCTGAGCCTCCACGACCTCACCGTACGCGAGGGTCCGTTCGAGGTCGTCCATGCGATCAGCCTGGAGCTTTCCACCGGTGACGTCGTGGCGCTGGTCGGTCCCAACGGCTCGGGCAAGGCCGCGCTCCTGCGCGGCATCGTCGGCCTCGCTGCGTCTCACGGCAAGATCATGCTCGACGACGTCGACCTCGGTGAGCTTCCGGCTCATCGACGGGTTCGCCACGGTATCTCGCTGTGCCCACTCGACCGAGCCTTGTTTCTGGACATGAGCGTCCGCGAGAACGTCCTGATGGGCGCCTTTCCCCGCGCTGCCCGCCATGGTGTCGGGCAGGAGCATGGTGTCGAGCAGGACGTCGAGCTTCTTCGCCGTCGGCTGCCACGGCTTGCCGAGCGCTGGACGGTGAATGCTGGGCAGCTGAGCGGCGGCGAGCAACGGCTTCTCGGGATCGCCAAGGCGCTGATGGCGAGACCGAAGTTCCTCCTCCTCAACGAGCCCACCGCGGGACTGGCGCCGGGCTTCCGATCGGCAGTCACAGAGCTCGTACGTTCCGGGCTCACGAGCCCGCCGCCGGGGGTACTGCTGGCGGATCAGGACCTGGACCTGATGATCGGGATGGCCTCACGCCTCCTCGTCTTCCGTCACGGCCGCATCGTAGAAGAGACCGCGCCGCCCCAGAGCGCGGCCCAGCCGCGGCTGCGACGGCGACTCGAGGAACTGGTGTGACTTCACAATCAAGCGAAAAGAGGTATTCTTGTTACCATGCAAACGACTACGAGCCTCCGTCGGCTGACACTCGCGCTTTGCCTCCTGGCACTGGTAGCGTTCTCTGGTTGCCGCGACGAGAGCGCGTCCCGCACCGACCCCAGTTCGATCCGGCTCGGCGTGCTGGCGGCCTTCAACACCCCCGACGGCGACGGTATCCGCAACGGAGTCGCGATGGCGGTCGAGGAGATCAACGCCGCCGGCGGGGTGGCAGGCCGTCCCCTTGAGGTAATTGCGTTCAACACCGAACACTCCGCTGAGAAGGCGGTTGCCGGCTACCAGCGACTCGCCGGGCTCGACCATGTGGACGCCGTCATCGGCCTCTCGACGAGCGCTGCCTTCGGTGTCCTACCGATGCTGGAGAGCTACCGTGTTCCGGTGCTCTGCACGGGTGCCGGCGCGGATCGCCTCACCGAGCTGGTCGCCGAAGCCTACCCGCAGCACCGCTACTTCTTCCGCGTCATGCACCGGTCGAGCGAGCTCGGTGAGGCGGTTGCTGACTACTTCGCCAACTACCTCCACGCGGAGCTGGGATTCAAACGCTTCGCGATCATGGTCGAGGACGACATCTGGACCAAGAGCATCCGCGAGAGCTGGGAACAGCGGATTCAGGAAAGCCCGGGCATGGAGCTCGTCTATTCCGGCACCTTCAGCTCCGCAACCGCGGACTTCGTTCCGCTGCTCAGCGAGATCCTCAAAGCCGACCCGGACTACATCCTGGATGCGACCTCCGCTGTCAACGCCACGGCCTACATCAAGCAGTGGGCCGAGCTCGAAGGTCCGCCGCTCGGTGCCATTCCGACGGGTGCCGGGACCCGGCGTTACTTCGAAGAGTTGGGCGACCGTGGCCGCGGCGTCGCGAGCATCGTGACCATACCGTCGGCAATCAACGCGCTGACGCCCCAGGCGCCGGCTTGGCGGGCGACGTACGAGGCTAACTACGGCGATCCTGAATATACTAGCGCCTATTCCTACGATGCGGTTTACCTGTTCAAGGCCGCTGTCGAGAAGGCCCGAACGACGGAAGTCGACGCTCTCATCAAGGCGCTCGAGGAGATCCGCTTCGGCGGCGTCGTCGGCACCTGGCAGTTCGGGAAGGATCACCACTCCCACTTCGGACCGGGCTTCCGCCGGATTCCGATCATCCAGTACGATCAGCCTGGGGCCGACGGCTTCCGTATCATCTGGCCCCGAGAGCTCGCCAAAGGCGACTTCGTCTATCCCTTGTGGCACGATCGATAATCCGGCTCGATCATGTTGAATCTCAGCGACGAAGACGCCATCCGCGCCAGCAGCGCTGTTCTCTCGGAGCTATTCCGGAACCATCGGCAGGACTACATTCGGCTCATCTTGCAGAGGCAAGGGGTAGCAGTCGCCGAAGCCTACGCCAAACCACTGGCACGAGCAGGTATTCTGAGGTCGACGAGAGACGGAGTACTTCCACTGTTGAGGGTCTTTCCGCTCAAAGGCCGATTCATCGCAACAGACTACCTGGTGCCGAGAAGAGCCGACAACGCCTTTGCCATTCAGATCGACGAGTTCGCGAACTTCGATCTCAATCTCGAGGCTGAGGATGGCTAGCAGAACTGCTTCTGGATACGAGTAGATAGCGCAAGTACTTGGGCGCCTGGACGCTGGAGCTTGAAGACAGAAGAACCATGAGCCGATCCAAAGCGCCGTTCAGCCGTCCGCCAGCGTGCCAGCCTCCACCCACATCACCGCAAGGTCGGGTTCGTGTCGGGGCACGGTGGGAAGAGCTCCTGGGTACAACCCCCGACTCCGGAACCGGGCCGGCCCCGACGCTTGTCTGGTTCGGGCACCGGGGACTCGACGCGGCCGTCCTCGGTGCAGTCGCGGACGTTCGTGGCATCGTCTGCTGTGACTGGGGGGAGGAGTTGCGGGAGGTATCCAAGGCGCTCCCCGTCGTCTCCGTCGAGAAGGAAACGGGAAGACGTGCGGTCTGGTCGAGCGGCTCCCTGGCCTCGATCTCGTCCGACCGTGTGCGCGAAGCGATCCGCGTGGCAGCCGCCTCG
>JAAEPZ010000363.1 GCA_024231955.1 bacterium
AGGGCAAGTATGCTGGTCGCAGCCGGAGGAGGGATTTCAGGTCCCCATCATCGCTTCGAGGAGCTACCCAAGCCTTGCCCTTGCCACCCTGATGAAATGATCATCCTCTTGAACCACTCCACCTGGGCCATTCGGATTCTCCCCGAATTTCCTGTCATGTTGGTTTTGTACGTGTTCTCGGTGCGTTGGTGAATATCTTCCCGCTTCAGCCCCCACCGCGATCCCTCTTTTCCGGTCCGCGCCGCTATTTCGCGATACGAAACGTCGGGCACCACCTATAGCAGCACCATATGGGTGCGGCTCTTTTGGATCAGGCCAGATCGCCTTTGTTTTCAGCAGTTTAGGCCAAGCCATGCGCTGAGAGGAGGCGTTTTTCGGGGGCGTATGGTGGCCCGAGGCCGATACGTCGGCGTTTTCTTGCCCTACGCAGCCTGGACGCCCTGAACCGGGCCAGGGAACGGAGCCTCGGTCTTTGCCGTAGCGAGATCTGAGCCCGTCTGCGGGCGGCATGAGATAGCCTGGGCCTGGGCGGCCCCGGTGGTCTACGAACCCCAGGAACGAGGGCACCCCTCCCCCCGAGATTTCACAGCCCCGGAGGAGC
>JAAEPZ010000364.1 GCA_024231955.1 bacterium
AGACAGGCAGGAGATACCCATCCCATGCAACTCACCAAGAAGGAGCCTGGCTCCGCAGCCGGCCCGAGAGGTCACGAACACCACGGAGGAGCTTGGAGATGTCGAATACGGCGGTCTTGAAAGCGACCATCATGTCGTCCCTGGACGTTCTGCCTCCCACCAGCCTGGAGACTCTGGCGGAGTTCACGTCGTTTCTTCGCGCGAAGAGCCGGAAGCAGGACAGACCCCGGGTCGTGAAGCTGCGCGGGCTGTGGAGTCAGACACCGCCGATCACCGCAGAAGACATCGCCGAAGCTCGCCGAGAGCTGTGGGGAAGCTTCGGGGATCGGGAGATAGGATGACGCCCGTCTACGTGCTGGATGCGCATGCCCTGATCTGGCACCTCCAAGGCTCGGATTCCCTCTCGCCCAAGGCCTGTTCCATTCTCGATGACGTCGATGCCCGCACACAAGTGTTACAATGCACAACATAAGATGCCATTAAAGTCGATTGAGCTGTCGATTTAAGGAATGGCCTGGTGGAAATACCCTTCGGAGCAGGGTGCTCGTTCGGGCGGCGGTGCCTCCATCAGCTTGTCGAGGCCCAAGCCGAGGCGACGCCCGACGCCGTGGCCCTCGTCTTTCGGGATGAGCAGCTGAGCTACCGGGAGCTCGATCGGCGTGCGTCGCAGCTGGCCCGTCATCTGCGCAGCCTGGGGGTCATCCCGGAGACGCTGGTCGGCCTCCATGCCGAAC
>JAAEPZ010000365.1 GCA_024231955.1 bacterium
ACCGAGTACGACCCGGCCGGCAACCCCATCGTGCAGATCGACGCCAAAGGGAACCGTACGACGACGTACTACGATGCCATCGGGCGGCCGGTCGCCGTGATCGACGCTCTCGGCAATGTGTGGATCTACGGCCACTGTGCGGAGATCGCGGGAGGTGGTACCGGGTGTACTACCGGCTGCGCCGGCGGCGGGGCAGCTGCTCCGGGTATGGGGAGCTTCTGCGAGCTCACCGATCCGCTGGGTAACCTGACCCGGCAGGATTTCGATGCCTTGGGGCGAGTCGAGAGGATGACCGACCCGCTGGGCCATCAGACCACCATTGCTTACGACGCTGCGGGAAGGCGCGAGGCGGTAACCGATGCCCTGGGTCGGACGACGCGCTACGAATATGATGTCCAGGGAAGGCTGACGGCCGTGATCGAGGCCAACGGCGCCCGGACGGAGTACAGCTACGACGGCAACGGCAACATGACGAACATGAAGGATGCCGAGGGCAGGGACTGGCCGCGGACCTACGACGAGATGAACCGGCTGAAAACCGAAAGCGATCCTCTGGGAAATACCACGCAGTACTTCTATGATGCCCTGGGGAACCTGGAACGGAAGACCAAGCCGGATGGTCAGGAAATCACCTACGATTACGACCTGAGGCGGTTGATCGCGGTGAATCTCCCCGGTGCCGCGGTGGAAAGCTTCGGGTACGACACGCTCGGAAGAAGGACATCGATGGCGAATGCCGAGGTGGCGCTCAGCTACATGTTCGACGAGCTGAATCGGCTGACTCAAACCACGAATCACACCCTGACCCAGTCGATCGGGTATGAGTACGATGATAATAACAACCTGACGCGGATGATTGGGCCGCGGGGGGCCGTGGAGTATTTTTATGATGAGCTGAATCGGTTAGTGGAGCAACGGGATCCGGTGACGGGTGTGTTCCTCTATGAATATGACAACCTTGGACGGCGCACGGCTCTGCATTATCCAAATGGACTGACCACTGAGTACTCCTACGGCGTTGCATCAAGGTTGGAGAGTATCATCACGCGGAATGAACAGGGGGAGGTGGTCGATGGGTACAGCTATTCGTACGACCCGGTGGGCAATCGTTTGACGATGATCGGCCTACACGACGGTGTGAGACACGAGTACGAGTACGATGAGGTCTATCGCCTGAGTCGGTGGAACCGGGGGCCGAGCCGGTTCGAGGCCTACACATACGATAACGTAGGGAACCGCGCGACTCTCACTGATGAGGCGGGGTCCATCACCTACGACTACGACCTGGCCAACCGGCTGGTTAGCGAGGTGCGGCAGTTCACCGATGGTACAGGTGTGGACACCATCTATGCTTGGGACGCCAATGGAAATCTCACTACCAAGACTGCAGGATCTGTAGTCACCGTCTACCAGTGGGATGCGCTGGATCGGATGGTGGGCCTTACAGGGCCTGGTGGAGCCAACAGTTACGGATATGACCCTGAGGGGATCCGATTCCGGGAGACCAACAACGGGGAGACTGAAAATTTTCTATTGGCGAAGGATACACACGGGTTTGGGGACATCGTCGCGGTCTTCCACGGTAGCGGTGCGTTGAGCACCTACTTCACCCACGGGATGGGAGTCGATGAGCCGTTGGCGCAGGTGAACGGACAAGGGATGCATTACCTGCACCGGGATGGCCTGGGAAGCGTGACGGCGCTGTCTGGGACGGATGGGTATATTAGTGGGGCGATGAGCTATGCAGCGTTTGGCGACGTGGAGGATCAGGTCGGGATGGGATCTCGGCATGGGTATACAAGTAGGGAACTGGATGCGACGGAGTTGATGTATTACCGGACGAGGTACTATCAACCGCGCGTGGGTCGATTCGCGTCGCGTGAATCCTTCCGTGGATCCCCGCTGGTGCCCGCAAGTCTGCACGATTACCAATACGTATTTAATAATCCAATCATCCACGGCGATCCTACTGGCCAGCAACCCTTAAGGCTATGGCCGGCCATCGCTAAGGCGGTGGAATACCTAATGAGGTTTCTCTATATGCGCCTTGCTAAGGCTGTACCGATCACGAACGTGCCCCACGGCTGGAGTCAGGGCATGTTCTTCGCCGGAATTGCTGTAGGATTGGGTATTTGTGGTTTCTTTACGTCGACTAGCGAAGATGCGGCATATTACCGCAATTGGGCATTTGGTCTCGCTCTTATGCTCGTCAGTATTGCTTTCATGACGTCGGTTTTAATTCTCGCTGGACAGCTCAAGTACAGCATGCATGCGGCGTACCGAATACTCGTTACATCGATGTTCTTCTTTGGCTGGGCCCTGGGGTGTCATGTAGTATATGTCTGGCGAGAGCAACGAAAATAACCCGGCGTCATGCGAGGAGTTGCCATGGTATGGTATTTTGTTATAATAAGCATAGCGATAGTGCTGATGGTTTGGTTCCTGCTTCGCAGGACCGCGCGGGGCAAAGAGAAGGTCACTGCGGTACTTGCGACGAGACAGCAATTCGTCGCAGAAGAGTTTGGGCGGCACTATTTTGCCGACAATGCCCGCCGCATGACTCTGGCAATCAAGGTGAGGAAAATGATGGATGAGTTGCTCGAGGTTGACCTTGGCGGATTGCATCCAGATGATGGTCTCGAAACGGATCTTCTCTTAGATGCTTTGGATTCGCTGGCCTCCGTCTTATTGATCCAAAAGATAGAGGAGGAGTGGGGATTGAATATTTCGAACAGGGATACGGTGAAAATCAGGACGTTTCGTGATCTCGTGAAATATGTTGATGAACAGACGAAATACTACGAATCATTGTGAGTAGATTACGGGCTGGCCCATCGGAGCAGATAAGGTCCACCGAGGCGGTCCGGCCGTAACGACGCGCGCTCATTCTTTGGCGACGGTAGTGGAGAAAGGAAAATTAAGTTGCGATGAGTCACGATAAATCGAGCGAGGTCGATTTTTTCATGGCGGTGCCGCGATGGGAGAGGTAGGTGCGCCGGCTATTGATGGATCTGGTAAGTCATCTCGATGACCGAATAGAGAATCACGGGGCTCGAAATCGCCAATCGAAAAGAGAGATTGAAGATGATAATATGGCGAATGATTCACGCGATCGCTAGGGTGTCGTATATGGATGTGCGCGTTTGGTGCTGTAATCGTAAAAACGCGAGCTTGCTTGTGTTTCTTGCTATGGCGTTGCCGATATTCATTGCCTCGACCATTGCGTTAATGAGCGGCCAGCGCGTATCTGAGCTGAAGAAGAGATCCCTCTCAAGGGTAGGACCGTTGAGCCTTGGTATGAGTCAGGAGGGAACTCTGAGGAAGGCAGGGCCGGCGGATCTTGAGTGCAGAGGTCAAGGGTGGCTTTTGGATGGATATTTGATAGCTTCCTGGAGGTGTAGAGAAAACACAAGCTCCAGGTGGATCTATTTCCTTGAAGGAGAAAGGAGGCATCTGAGCGACGAAGACTGTCGACCTGAGTACAATGACACAGTTCTGGGATTCGATGAGAATGAGCGATTCATTTGGTATGTAAGATTCTCCGGAGAAAGTAATTTCGTAGGAATCGAGCAACGGGGAGGGAAAGGGAGTCAGGTCGGCAAGGCGGTTGCGAGATGAGAATAAGACGTCTGGATTTCCACGTACTCGAGCCTGCCACGCTCGCAATGCCAGCGCTTCTCGGCTTCGGTTGCATCTTGTTGGCCGTTAGTCAACTAAAGAGGTTGCTCGACGGTCGACAACCATCCGTAGGTGAATGGGTGGCATTCTGTGTCGCATTGCTTACGGGCATGACATTGACAGCGTATTGGACTGTACCTGGGGTCAAGGATTTTCATGTCCTGCTGAAAGCATTCCGGGGTTGTGATCCCCTTGAGAACCCGGCTCGATTAATTGGGGCTGCGGCGAAACAAGCGGAAGAGTTCCGGAGCTATCTTTGTCACCGAAGTGGAATTACCGGCGGTAAGGAGATTTCACCTTCGGAACTTTCGGTGCTTGTCAAAAAATATCGAAAAGAAATCTGTGAGAATTCGGCGCTGCTTTCAGCAGGCACCGCCTTTGTCGGAGAAATTGCACGAGAGAAATTTGCTGGTGACTGGGTGATATGTCGACTTCTTTTTTTTCGGAAGTATGCCGCGGTAGTCGTTGGTCCGGAGCAACGCCGCCTGTATCCTGCGCAGGTACTTCTCTGGATCATGGGACGACCTGAAGGATGCCTGGAAGAATATCTGGATGGAATTGCAAGGGACATCTCTATGTGAGGATCGAAAATGAATAGGCTCATCGGAGATGATGTTCGGACTCGGTATCCAAGCGACAGGGGTGTCTTGAAAGAATGAAGGACGCTCTTTGGGTAGGGTCGAACAGTAAGCGAAAACAGAGCCGGAGAGTCGATCCTCAACATCGAGGAATTTCCTTGGCAGGCTTACTTTTGTCGATGCGGCGGAAGAAATCAAAAAGTGGACGAACGACGATAAACAGTCATGATGAATGATGTCACTGGTGGTAAGATGGGAATAAGACGCCCGGATTTTCACCTGCTCGAGCCCATCACGCTCGCAATGCCAGCACTTCTCGGCTTCGGTTGCATCTTGATGGCCGCTCGTCAACTAAACGACTAATGGAGAAGAGATGGAGATTAGCGCCGCGTTCTGGATGATCCCCCTTATCGGTGGCGCAATAGCTGCGATGATTTGGCAGCTCATCCGCCGGACCGCCCGAGCCAAGGAGAAGGTCTCCCCCTTTAAGGTGCCGGACGTTTCGCAAACCAAGTTATCACAGGTAGTTATATAAGTTGACAATGGGCCATGGGGCCGCCTGGCTGCCTCCGGTGATAAAGTATCTAAGTTACGCATTTCTAGTGCCTTATGTATGCTATTAAAGCGCTCCACGATCATCTTGCGCTACCCTGGCGATAATTGTGTCAACTCTCCTGAGCACAGTGAGTTAGATATCTCATGCCGGGGCCAAAGGGGATCTCAACCCCCTGGAAAAGCCCTCTGAGCCGAACGGACGAGGGCAAGAGCGGCGAAATCCGGAA
>JAAEPZ010000366.1 GCA_024231955.1 bacterium
ATGGTGTCCCAGATCGGTTAGAACTTTTCCCAAATTTGGCAATGGGTAAGCCGTCTTGAACAACGTGTCGAAGCGCTCATAGTAGTCGTCCGAGTCATAATTCGTTTCCTGTCGAATCCTTGGCAGCGATTCGTTGAACTCATCCGGTCCTCCCTCCTCTTTCCACGTTCCTAGGAGTCCTCCGTATTCGTGGCATCGTTTCTTATCATGGCATAAATCTCTCGCGGCGGCTTCATCTTGCATCTTCATCATCCGATCTAAATTGAAGTCGCTGTCTGTGTTGGTCGCATCGAATCCGCCTGTTCTCCAGACCAATTTCGGAATGTTATTCTTGCGCAAGCCCTGGGTGTCTGTTACGACCGTTTTTTTTCGGCCGTGCTGTGGAGGGCGTCGATACCGCGCTCCTTGCTGGTGCCGGGGATGGTGTTATCGAGCAGCAGGGCGATGAAGGCGCCGATCGCCATACCGGTTTGGCCGAGGGTGTTGGCGATGTCGATCAGTCCCTGGTAGCTTTGGCGGAGCAGGGCAGATCCAGCGAGCCAGGCCGGAGGGGTGGCGGTGAGCGGATTGGTTACAAAGTACTCGGGCAGGGACAGACCCATAAAAAAGGCAAAACCGATGATAAAGAGGTTGCGCGCCGAGTTGAGATCAACAAACTGCAGGTTGGAGAGGCCGACCGCAGCGATCATGCCGAAC
>JAAEPZ010000367.1 GCA_024231955.1 bacterium
AACCGACGTCGAGGCATTACTCTGGCGACGGTTACGAAACCGGCAAGTCGCCAATTTCAAGTTTCGCCGCCAGCATCCATGGGGGACGTACATCCTCGATTTTTTCTGCCCGGCCGCCAAGGTTGCCATCGAGCTTGACGGTGAGTGGCACGAGGGGACGCTGGAGGCTGACCAGGAGCGAGACACGGATCTGGCGGCTCATGGGATTACGGTCCTGCGTTACTGGAACCGTGCGCGCTTCTGGCTCCATCCCGGCGACTTCGACGACCATGTCGGTTTTCGTGTGGTCTTGTTCACTGGCGAATCGTGAATTCTGGCTTCTGAATTCTGATGCCTGTATCCTTGTTTTCGAACCGTGCCCGAGACGCTATCCGTCTCCAACAGGGAGCGCAGCGATTTCGACCCCACCATCTACCTGCATAGGACCGCCCTGGCTACAGCCTTCCCTGGGTGGGTATCCCCGCCCAAATCTCATGGGATCCTCCACGAAGAAGGTCCATTACCGATATGCGAATTCTAAAGACTTGACTTCCCTCTTTTTCGACAAAAACCTCATCAACTCTCGCCTGAGAGTAGCTTAATTGGCTATGCAGTATCAAATTAATCTCTTCTTCAATCTCCCGAGTTGTCTTCTCGGTGTCCGCAATGGATTGAGCATTTTGCAGTTCGCCCTTCCAGTCAAGAACAAGCGAGCGAAAGGAGCTACCCTCAGTCTCTCCGTTGTGATTTTCAATCCTATCCAACACATCGAACAGTCTGGAGATGTACTCGATCTCGCCGGACAAATTCACATCGTTGATGACCTCATTAATCGTGCCGCTGGATTCCTTGAGATATTTAATAATAGCCGAATCACCAGTTGGACAACCTTGACCTAGCCATCCGGCCAATGACTGCGAACTGTCGAGAATGGAGGATTCTTTTGCCTGATACGCGGCGGCCACGAGCCCAAATACTCGTGCAAGGTTACCGTGTTGACTGAACTCCTGCAGGGCGCGATATAGCACAAAGTCAAATCGGTCAAACCGTCCATCCTTGCGATAGATCCCCGGAATCCTTGTTGATTCGTCCATGTCTCCCCGAGTGCCAACGCGCACTCTTTGCAGCATAGAATGACACTCATCGTGGAAGTGAATTCTTGCCAGAGTCTCCAATATCGCCCAGTAATTCAAGGGAGAATACAGACCATCATGCCATAGAAGGCTTAATAGAGTACCCTCCGAGATGATGGCTGGCTCAAGCTTTGGAATAATACGAATCCCTGCGTTTTGGCCGATCTTATGTAGGTAATCGATCGTTCGAACGACATCATTGATCGATTCGCACTCCGACAGCCATGGCGGCTTTACCAAGATATATACAACGATGCGGATCCGGATCCTCTTCGAGGGCGGCAGGCTCTGAATATAACCCACCGCCGTTTCGAAGTCCTCATTGCGAACACCTTTGTTAAGACAAGCCTGCCGGATGAATTCATCGGCAGTCTCGAGTCCAATACCTATCTCAAGCTCCTGGTCATCACGTAGACCTTCAATGGATCGCAATATTTCCTTGCGCTCGCCGCAGATATTATCAGGCGTGCTCTCAATGAGAATACGCTTGATTTGTGGCATTTGTCGAACTGCGTGGATAATATCGTCTTTATTTTCCCGGGGCATTGCATAATCGCTTAAAAAAGAGCCGTCACTTGAGAATTCAATCACATCAAATCCCCCACCATGTTGCCGGCCATAGCGTAGGCCTTCAAGAAGTTGGCTCCGCAGGGCTGAGCGAGCCCTGTTCTTTGGAGGAGGCTGCGCACCGGCATAGAAGCCACAATGAAAGCAGCCGATCCCTAAGGGTTCTCTGCGGCGGTAATCGCAGCCTCTATTCTTAAAGCCAATTATCAGGCGATAGCCAGCCGGGGAATTCGCAGTTGCGAGAGAGTTCCACGCCGGATCCATGAATGAGTCGCTGGTTTTGGTCCACTTCTGTTTTACGTTATGATAATGCTGCTTGCGATGCGCGCGCAATTTCCCGGAATCAACGTAATCGCGGTAGGACTCGACTATCTCTTGTTTTCTTTTCTCGGAAAGCCAAGATGGTATTTCCAGGAGCAGTGAGGCTGTGGTTGGTAAGACGGCGGCCGGAGCGAGAACTTGCTTGTCCATTCCCTTCAAAACTCTGTTGGGTGAACCAAGTTGGATGCCTTTGTGCGTACCCTCAAGGTAATGGAAAGATCGCATCTTTCCCTTGTGGTCTTCGCGAGTCCTTGGGGTAGAGGAGAACAATGTCCTCAATTTTTTATCGTGGCTTCCCAATATTTGTGCGTATGAAGATGACACTACTATTTCCCAGCAATCGGCAAAACATAACAGGCGCTCTGTACTGTCGAGACCCTCGCCAGAGAGATGATCTCCCTCCCGCTCATCGCGGATCATTGAGAGCAGGCCGGAATTCAACGCCATTCGTATATTGCACGGAAACTCTCTGGCTCTTGAGGTGAGGTATACAGCCAATTTGAATGGTGCATCTATCATGACAGAGCTAAGGAATGCTACGAATCCGCCGTCGCCCCGTGGAATGAATAATGAGCTGCCATCACCGGGCACTTCGTACAGGCGCTCTATCTCGCTTTTTCCTCGAAGAAGAATCTCTTGAACGGTCTGTACCCACGCATGCTGCTGTTCGATTGTTGTTCGATTGCTCCATTTCGCCGTCGAACAACCCAGTGTGAAGGCGTAGGCGGTTCTCATCTTACCTCCTTTATCCGGGTTCACGTTGTCCAGTGCGTCGAGATGGATCTGGTATGGCGTCATAACGGCTAGTCCGATTCTTGGTATGATGGACGGGTGGATATCCGAGGTTTGGAGGAGGAAAGGCGGCGGCTGTCAGGAGGTGTGGCCCATCGTCGATCCCTGATCGAGCTCTCGATGCGGCTCTGGTCTTGAGAGAGGCCCGTATTGGGTCGGGGACCAAGAAGCACTTGGCGAGGTGGGAGGCTTCTCATGTTCGCGTGTCCTTGTCTTATCCCCCGGAGATCGACGTTGGCGCGGTCTCATCGTGGGGGGCGGGTCGACATTCCTTCTCTGCACCTCGCATCGGCAAGATCGGCACCAACCGCCCACAAGGAACGGGTCTCTGACACCCGGCCTTACCTACGCCGCCAGCTTGGATCCCCCCCTTCAGAGTTCATTCGAGATCGTGCCAGGTTGCCTGCTGTGACGGGGTTGGGTAGCGCCGTGGGCGCCGGTACGTCCTGGCTGACGATTCTGGGCCCAAGCTGTCAATGAGCGGGCCGTCTCCAGAATCATACCACACTGTCCGTTGACGTTCCATACGGGGGTCTACCTCGGCGGATAAAGAAACGACGAGTCTATATATACTCAATTAGTCCTGCTTATGACGATGTGCCGAGCTGTGCGTCGCTGATCTGAACTCGGTTTGAGCGCGAGGCGCCTGGCTTCGCGGCACCGTAGTTCGCACGTCGCCGGACGCTCCGGTCACGCAGGCCAACGCCACCTGTGCCCACTTCAGGCAAGGACGACTTCCAGGGGAGAGGCCGGCGTAGGCACCATCCGCATCGGCAAGACTGTATGGATCGGAGCTGGTGCGTAGTACTAACGCGAGCGCCTCCACAGCCACCACACCGCCAGTGCATAGAAGCCTGAGAACCCGAGGACGGTCAACCCGAGAGCCGGATCGAAGAGCGACGGTCCTTCGCCCGAGAGCTCCTCTATCCTTACCCCAAGAAGAGCGGCCAGAAGAGAAAAAGGCAGAAAGACGAAGGTCAGAAGGTTCATAACGAAGGTTTGGCGATCGGTCTGGATGCGGTGAAGATAGTCGTCGAGCTCTTCGATCTTGCGCTTGACCTCATCGAGCAGCTGGCTCACCCCCAGAATCCCTTGCCAGCTCCGATAGAGATTCGCGCGGGCCTGGCTGGTGCTCACATTGCCAAACGAACAGCGCAGTGTAAAGTCGAGAATCCAATCTCGGGCCCGCTCGATCTCGTGGCAAATCGCGGAGCGTCTGGGGCGATCACTGCGGTGCAGAAATCCCAGGTCGGCCAGGAGGCGCGCGAAGCGCACAGCCGCCAGTTGCTGGTGCAGGACGAGCAGGAAAAGAGGGAAGTAGCCGGATCGCACATGGTCCAGAGACTGCTCACGCAAGAACGGTTCACCGTTATCGCCAACCAGAATCGCCCAGCCGTTTCGAGACAAACCGCAGTAGATGTTCTCGTAGGTCTGGATTACCTCGACATTACCTTCCAACTCGATATCGCTGGGCGCCGGAGAATGCGCGGTTTTCAAGTAACGCCGGAGCCAAAAGAGCGGCCGCTTGAGCGCCGCGTACTCCAGCCCGTCCACCGTGGAATACGGCGGTTGGGAAAAGAGCACGTAGGTAAAGCCCAAGCCCGGAGCCTCTTGGAAAGGCTGCCAGACCACGTCCGCAGGACCTAGAGACTCCAACAGGGTACTCACTAATCCCTCGAGTTCCAGGTCTTGCTCGCGCAGTTTGAGAGTGAAGCGACTTCTACCCTCCCTGGCGCGACGCCAACCAGAGTTGAAGTCGATCAGGTCCTGCACAGTCACTGGACGTTCCCAGGCGACGTTCCCGTTCCGCCGTTGCTGACGAACGAGGCCGCACAGCCGCAGCTCGACCACCAGTACTGCTATATTGGACCGAAACAGATAGAGCTCGACCGCCCGAAAGTCGACCGGGAAACATGTGATCGCTTCTTTCTGGGTCAGCATGAAACTGGATTGCCGGTTGGTCAGCAGGCGCTGGCGTGTATCGTTCGTCATTCGGTACGACAGGACGTATCTGTCCGCCACGGGGACCTCGGGGCTGGGGTAGAGAAATGCCTCCACATGCGGTAGAATTGCTGGCTGCCCCTTCTTTCCACGCTGCTCCCAGCCGGTCTCGTCTCGTTGCACACTCTCGTCGAGGACCTTCATGAACCCAGAGTCAAACAGGGAACGGCGACGTCGCCTGAATCGGTTACCAGGTAACTTGCAGTGGACGGAGAAAGGAAAAACGAAGCGTACGAAATGAGCGCCCGGCTGTGTACTTAGAACTTCATCCTCGGTCACCAGATCCCTCCTTGGTTTCGGTCGCCCGGGTTGAATCGCGCTGAACCCACGGTCAGCCTTAGCAGCTGGCGGCTGCTAAGTTGAAAATTCTCGAAATCTCTGCCCGGAAGGCGAAATCTCTGCCGCCGTCCCGACGCCGAAGCACGGACAAAGGGCAATTCCCACCGAAGAGGATAGCACCACCGTTTCAGGCTGATACGAGGGACCGGCAGCTTCCACATCCTCGAGCTGGGGGTTGGGCGACGGGACTCAGCCCGCCGCACCACCGTCCTCCACCAGTGCTGCGGCGCGCAGCAGGCTGTCGCGAACCTGGTCGACCAGGGCTACGAAGACGGGATCGCGGCGCAGGGCGTCGGTTCGCTCCTGCGGGGAGAAGGGTACGCGTACCTCGTCACAGAGCACCAACGGGCGCGGCGAGGCGACCAGGATCCGGTCCGCCACGAAGACCGCCTCGTCGATGTCGTGGGTCACGAAGGCGACCGACTTGCCCATCGGCACCACCTTATCCACCAGGAAGCGCTGCATCTCCCAGCGGGTCTGCACGTCGAGCGCGCTGAACGGCTC
>JAAEPZ010000368.1 GCA_024231955.1 bacterium
ACGTCATGGCCGCTCAGGCCCAGCTCCACGTCCAGGAGCTCGGCAAGCTCCAACGCGACGGCTACTCCGCGCCGGTCTTCGCCGTCACCAAGGATGGCGAGATCCTGAAGGACGACGACGGGAAGCCGATCGCCATCAAGACGGTACTGAATCCGGCCACGATCCCCACCATCAAGATGGCCGAGCTCATGGGATTCGGCGCTCAGGCACAGGCGATCGGACGCGCTTATGAGGCCAAGAAGCAGCGGGACGACGGCTTCGCCCAACTCGCAAAGGTGCTCGCTCAGAACCGCGCCGAGGAGGACGACTCATGAGTCTCCGCAAGGAGCTCATGCTCTGGCATCCCGAGCTCCCCGACTGGATGGGCGAGTATCTCGAAAGGAAAGGGCTCGCCTGGGCCGACCTCGCCGAAGGACGCCTCTGGTCTCATCCGGACTTTCCGTTTTCGGATCTTGAAGCCTTTCAGAAGTTTATCATTTACTCGAATCCGGTTCGCTTCGGCGAGTGTTGCTTGCTTGAAACCGAAGGAGATATCCGCCAGTTCCGCTACTATGACTATCAGAAGGTAAGCTTGCGGTTGGTGTGCAACGTCCTGAATCACGGCGCTCCGGAGACCGGTAAGAGCCGGGAGATCCTTACCCTTGCTCTCTTTGTCGCCATCACGCGAGTGCGCAGCCGGCAGTTGATCGTCGGGGCCCTTTATAACCATGCTCTGCGTATCTTCCGTAAGATCGAGGAGCAGTCCAAAATCAACCCGCTCATCAAGGCCGAGATCGACTGGTCGGCCACGACCCAGAGTCCCTATGTCGATCTCGTTTTTCAAAACGGCTCGAAAATTCATTTTCGACCGGCCGGGAACTACGGAAGCGCTCTTCGCTCGGAACACGTCCGAGATGGACTGTATTTCGATGAGGCTCCCCTATCCAATAAGGAGCAGGTGCTCGGCAATTTCACGAGTCGGGCGCAGAAGGACTGCCCGATTCGCATCTACGGCACCCCCGACGGCAACCGCGATTGCTGGTTTTATCGTTTGTGCGAATCGGTACCGGAGGAAGATCCCTATCAGCCCCGGCCGCGTGGGGCCGGAAAGGACGGCGGCTTCATCAGGCTGCGGTGG
>JAAEPZ010000369.1 GCA_024231955.1 bacterium
CATGAAGTGGTCTGGAACGGTAAGGATGCCAGCGGCGAACGTGTCGCCAGTGGCGTCTACTTCTACAAGATGTCCGCCGGTGACTTCACGGCCACCGACAAGATGATCATGTTGAAGTAAGAGACTTCGGTTCTCTTTGACGGGAATCGACATGGCTCCCTCACCTCCGGGTGGGGGAGCTTTTTGTGTTCCAGGTACCGCGTCGGTTATGCACCGGTGAACTGCAATCCGATATCCGGATCCCGGAGCGAGGAATGAATCCATTATCCCTGATTGCGGGCATACCTCCCCGCTCCGGAAATGACAATGACGACATGTCCGGGCATCTGCCAGAATCTTTCCGGAACAACCCAATCTCATACTTGCCGGAGGTTTCTAAGGGGTTATATTCACACTGGTTGTTAAGATAAGGGCAGCAGGGGGGACCGCGCCCAGATCAGGCGAGAACATGGAGATTACCGGTTAATACTTCACCACTCCCGGAGAGTAGTGAATTAAGTTGACTTCAAATGCTCCAATTCCCTATATTACAGGCGCTTTACCTCCTTTAAGTCCTGCCTGAGAATCAGTTTCCGCAACGTCGTGGAAGGAGCTCGGTATATATGCTGGGGATCTGTCATCGTTGGAGAGCGATTCCGCTTATCCTTGTCCTTCTCTTTCTTGCTTTGGGTTTAGGTTGTCGCAAAGAATTACCCGAACTCTTTGATCGTAATCAACCGCCTGAAACCTATATCGGATCCGGGCCGGTGGAGAACCATGTTGATGGCTATCATGTCGATATCCACTGGTATGCCAATGATCCTGATGGTGAAGTCGCCTATTTCATGTGGGCTTGGACCGACTCTATGCGCCCATTCTACTCGGCCTGGAATCCAGAGACGCAAACCGGCGACCGGGTTCCCAGCGAGGGCGATTTTGACGCAACACACCTGACGACTCGCACAGATTCCACATTTATCCTCAAGGCAAACGACAACGGCGGCATGAGTCGAGATCTGACATTCAGTGTGACCGCTGTCGATGATCGAGGTAAGCGCGATCCCATTCCTGCCCGTCTCTACTTCGAGGCCAGTGTGGATCACCGCCCCCGTATCGTCTGGGTCGATGTTCCCGATGATACGATGGGTGTCGGGGAGAGCGACAGCTGCAGCTTCACATATGATGCGGAATCCGTTAACGGCGGCTTCCTCGGCTTCCAGTGGCAACAAGGTCTGGAGACGCGCTGGACCCCCCGGATGCAGGTTGGGATGACACCCGACGTGGAGGTCTGGTCGGAAGAGGTCCTCAATGAGGACGGATCCAACGTATATGGCGATACTATCTCCTTTGAAATCAGCAATGACGTGGAAACCGAATCGGAGTGGGCGGATTTCTACAAGTATGGCACCTACATGGTCAAAGCGAAGTGCATCGATCTCGCCGGAGTGACCTCCGAAGTGAGTCTGGGGGATCCGGAGAATCTGGTAGGTGCAATCATGCCGATCCTCAACCGGGATCCGGATACGCGGTTGCGTCCGGAATCCGGTGGCGCCAGCAATTCCCCCGTTTGGGTCAAGTACTATGACATTAACGGTGATGAGCAAGCGTTCGCACCCAATGTCGAGAAGATATCGGAGTGGGAGGGGGAGTCTTTCGATCCCGGTTTCCACTATGTAATCACTGATACTATCCCCTGGGGCGCGAATACGCAGGTGGAATTCAATTTCCAGGGTTGGGATACGGATGAGCCTCTGACGCGCGAGGACGAAGACATCGGTTTTCAGATAGACTTCGCATGGGAGACCTCGAACCTGCTGCTGCCGGATTATCCCGTCAGCGACACCTCCGGCGGGCGCTTCCCTCCCGGTGGCCATGATGGCCTGGAGGAGGACTTCGAGATCCCCGGGAAAATAATCTACCAGCCCAGCGGGCAGAGTCTCTTCATGAACACCGGTCCCTTCGATTACGTTGTCCGTGGCTATTCGGTCGACGCCTGGGGACGAGTCGACGGCACCCCGACGACCATCCGATTCACCGCCGGTTTCCCCTCTTTTGCCGATGAAGTGTGGATAGAGAGTTCACATTACCCGATGACAGGTCCGCCGACGACGGTCAATCTGACCGCTATCGCTGAAGAACACGGCGAGGTGGTACTGGCGTTGGAGACCTTTGTCCGCCACCCCCTGACCATGTATATGCCGGATCTTGTTGTCGATGGAAATACTGTCTACGTAACGCCGGATACTGTCGCGCTCGACAAGGGTGCCACGGGAGCCGCATATTATGATTCGTTGGCGAGTTGGCAAATGCACAAACTGGTCTTCAGGATCAATGGCCATGACGATGAGCGCAACGGCATCTCTACCTCACTTGGCCGCAACTGGTTCAATCTGGAAGATCCGGACTATCCCGCCAGCAGCTTCGATCAACTCTCGCCCGGAGTGTTCGAGACCGCTGATGGCGGCAATTTCAAGGTCTGGGCGACGTTGTTTGAAGATCAGGATCCTCAGATCGAGGACTTCGCCCGCTTTTCGTTGGAGTGCACGGAGTTGGTTTACCGCGCCCACTTCATGGGGCTCGGGGATTACGAACAACCGCAGCATCTGGGTGAAAAAACACTCTCCACGGCATTCTGCAACACAACCGCCGCCGATGATCTTCAACAGAAATTCAGTTATATCGATTCCGAGGGCGAGTTGGTGGATGAAGACCTGCGAGCTGTAGCCTTTGTCAATATCGGATTGATTGGTACGCCGCTTGACCTGGATCTCGATATCGTTTATTACCCGGCAAATCCAGCGATACATAACCTGGATGAATTGCCTCCGGAGGCTCCTTAGAACATGAGTGTCGGCCCTGCCAGAGTCGAAGTTCTTGAATGTTGCATAGTGCAACAGATTAATCCCAGGAGATGATTGAAATGAAACATGTACGGATTTGCAGCTTGATTCTGGCGTTGATGATGCTGCTGGGAGTGGCCTGCGATAAATCAATCGAGGGCGAACAGCTACCCAATATGGCTCCGGAGATATATCTGTCCAGCGCTCCCCCTGAAGGGGCAGAGAACATCAACTACAAGGTGCATTTCCATTGGAACGGGTATGATCCAGACGGACGTGTTGATCACTTCGAGTATTTGATCACCGATGATGAGGTCACGGGACCGCTTCTGATCGACGAAGATATCTACGAGACGCTCGATACCGTTCTGGGACTGGACGAACACGGAGCCACCTACGACACACTCGGCTACGATGATGAGGATAACCTGATTATTGAGACGACCCAGCATTGGGTCAGTGTCGAGGACCACCATGGTGTCTTCACGGTTTCGGCTGATTGTATTCCCGATCCCGAGGCCGATCCTAACGATGAGCAGTACATGTACGGTGATTCTCACTTCCTCTTCCGCGCCCAGCACACGTTCTTCATCAGAGCTGTGGATGAGGAGGGCCTTCGCTCCAGTGTTCCGGAGCATGTAACCTTTACCGCGACCACCATCGCGCCGGAGGTGGATATCACCGAGCCTGCCGATACCGGCACCATGGGTGACTGGGAGGCTTTGCCTCAAGATATCTTCTTCCGCTGGGCCGGTAACGATTCCGTTGGTGACGGGACCGTAATCGCGCCCACCGCCACCAGATGGGCCAAGCTCAATGGCGATGAGTTCGGACTGAGTATGATGACTGGCGGCTCCATGCTGAGTTTGCCGGAGGATATCTGGTCGGAGTGGTTGGGTTGGGATGAGGTCGATCCTGCCGATCCGGATGGCAATAACGCCGGCACCAGAACCCTGTTGAAGGGGTTGAACCCCGCAGGAGTCGGGTATTCCGGTGAGTATCTCTTCCTGGTCCAGGCCAGGGATGAAGCCAATGCCATTACCAGCCATTTCACCGATGGAACTAACCTGAAGAAGATCAGGGTCGATAAGAACCTGAAGCCCACGATCCGAATAATGGGAACCAATATGCCCACTCGACTCGTGCACGGCTGGACCTCTTTCAATATTCCCTGGGCCGAGGGGCAGCCGATAGCCATGGAGTGGCTCGCCAACGCCTCCTCTTACGGTAGCCGGATCAGTGGTTATCGTTACGGTTGGGATATCATGGATACGGCCAATGATGAGGAGTGGTCCGGCTGGTCACAGTCCAATACCTCCACGTCCGCCGTTTTCCTTTCAGGAACTCATATCTTCTATCTGGAAGCCGCTGATTATAGTGGTACCAAAACGCGTGTAGTTTTCCGTTTCCACATTGTCCCATTCACGATGGACTATGATCTCCTGCTCATCGACGACTATTACAACAGAGTAGAGGTCGATCCGTACCCGACCGGTTATCCCGAAGGCACCCCGAACACCTGGGCCGAATTGAGCACGCGCAGTGGCCCCATGAATGCGCGGTGGTTTGATATCTTCGCGGAGTACTCCGGATTCAACAGTACTCGTGATTTTATCCAGATCGGTGCGATTATGAACAAACCTCCTTTCGAGTCTGTTGCCGCCTATAAGCGCATCATCTGGGAAGTCCGGGGCTCCGATGCCAGTGGTTTGAGCAGGGTCGCTCGCTTTGTCGATCCCTATGTGGTGACAGACACGCCCTATGATTATCTCTCCTCATTCATGGAGAAGAGTGGTCAGGTGTTGCTCTGCGGGCCTCACGCCGCCAGCGAGTTGCTCCCTGCCGCCAGGGAGATGGGTGAGGTCGAACCGCCATACTTCAAGACATTCCCCTTCGCTTTCGACAAGTACCTGAAGTACTCGGACGGGCCGGCAAGCGAAAGTGAAACCGCCGCCAGTAACTTCGTCCTGACGAAGCATTTTGGGGTCAGCACCGTGACTCTGCCCGTGGATTCCAATCCGCGCAACGGCGTACCTCAGTCGGGGACATCGTCCCATTTCAAAACCAACGCCAGTTTCTGGTCGATGAATTACGCGAAGTGGCTGCCGGAGGCCGGGGATCTGGCTCAATTCGGCGCGCCTACATTTGATATAGCTCGTGGAGACACGCTCTTCTTCTCTCCCCTTGTCTACGAATGGTTTGATGCTGCTGCGCATGAGCTGATGCAACCTAGCTGGTATGACGATCCCGGTGTAGAGCACTTCGCTTGGGGGGTGCAGTATACCGAGGTCTACGACTGGAAATGGCATGCGAGTGTTTGGACTCCAACCATTACACTGACTGATGAGTTGTATATCCCGCTCCTGGGGTATGTACCTGCGGATTCGACGACTCGCTGGGGAGAGAATCCCGCCGAGGTGAGTATTGCTTTGGCAAACGGTGAGCACAGGAATGAAGCCAGGTATACAATTCCGGGTGAGACCGATCACATCACGGCTTTGATAAGCATCGTGCATCCGGAGACGCCTAGCGTTCTGATGGGATTCTCGCCCTATTACCTGGAATATGAGACCGCCAACAATCTGATCGACTACATTCTCGTCAATATCTTCGGGATGGATTAGTGTTGGGTTACGGATGTTTGCTGATGGACGGAGGGTTGTCGCCGGTTGTCGGGAGTGGGACCTGGACATAATAGCGGCCCCCTCCGTCACTTTGAATCGCTACGGAAGGAATTACTCGAGATGACAAAGATGCTGTACGGGAAGACTCATCTCCTGAGGGTGTTTATCCTTGCCCTGCTGTTCACTCTCGGTTGTGTGGGCGCGGCAATGGCCCAGACGGGAATCGTTTGTCCCGGGGATGCCGGGTATAGCGATTGGGTCAACGCCAATGCCGTTGTTTACTGGGATGATCCGCTCATTCCCCTGCCATCGGTGAACTGGACCCAAACCCCTTTTTACCCCGTGGACGGAACATACATCGATGAGATCGATACTGTGTTGTCCGAGGATGGCGAGAAGCACTATTCCCTGGAAAGTGAATTCTCCTTCTTCGGCATCCCCGTCGACTTCTCGATGCAGGAGACTTCGCCGCCGGCTTTCTATCTGCCGCAGAATTGGCGCAACAGGGATATGATAACCCTGGAATGGAATAAGTCGGACTCCTCCCAGATCATCAGAGAGCCTGATTACAGGCGCGGCATGGTCTTCATGCCCGACCCCAGTCCGTTCGCCGACGAGGGTGAGGAGATGAGTATCGCCCCCGGCATCACCGTGTATGGTAACTACGAAGGGTGCCGGGATCAGGTCTTCGAGTTGAGTTTGCGCCATGGCAGCAGCTTCATTGGCCTTCTTGATGACGTTGTCTACAGCATTCACGACAACGGAACCGGTTACCTGGATTCAACAGTCGCCTGGACGCCCGTCGATTCTTTGATGGAGGCTGGCCTGGCGGATTGTGGCATTGGTGAAGAGGTCACGATCGAGGTCGAGATCGGCTGGCTTGAGCTGCACGCATTGAATCCCAACTCCGAGGAGTTCGAGATTACGGAGGATGATGAAGTACAGGATGGTACGATAATCCTGTTCGCGACCTATCTGCGCCAGTCCGCGGATCAGTTCGATCTGATAGAGACGAATATGGATTGCATACATGAAATCGGTCGCGGCCTCTGGATCTCATTTACCCCCGGAGCTATGACCATTGATTATTCGGTCCATATTGTCGTCGAGAATTTCGAGGGGTACAATGTCTGGCGCCGGATTGTCGGCAGCAGCGACACCTGGGTCAACATCTGGTCGATGGGCTTCAATGAGGAGGCCGACAAGTTCTACTGGTGGTGGATTGACGGTATGTATGCCGAGGGTGAGGGGATCAACCAAACCGCCGGAACCGACGATGGGTATGTAATCGGCAGCTTGACGCCGGTTTTCGGACTGACCGACGAGATGGTCTTCCTGGATTTCGATGTGCACAACGGCTTTACTTACGAGTATGCCGTGACCTCATTCGATCGCGGCTTCCGGCCATCGAACGGCGGCAACGATCACTACATCGTCAACAATCTCTCCAAAGAGGAGATGAACGTTGGCAATCAGCGCATCATTCTGAATCTCCCGGCTACGGATACCGTGGTCAAGAACATCTATGCGGTGCCCAACCCGTTGCGCACGGGCAAGAGCTCCAGGGAAAATCCCAACTACCATAACTTCCCCGGTAACGTAGTGCAGTTTGTCGGGATGACTGACGATACCAAGCTGAAGGTGTTCAACCTCGCCGGCGACCTGCTGTTCGAAGCGGAGAACAGCGATCCCCTGACTTCGAACATAACCTGGGATACGAGGAATCAGGCGGGGGAACTGGTGGGATCCGGTGTTTATATCTTCAGAGTGGAGGAGGAGGGCACCGGCGAAGAGGAGTATGGACGCCTCTGCATAATCAGGTAAGTGTCACCTGACCTGGAAATTCAACGGGTTTCTGCACAATGCGGAAACCCGTTTTCCGTTTCCGCAGATTTATTCCCGGGAAATGTGTGTGAAACGGAGAGAGCTATTGATATAGGTCCCGCAGGAGCCGAAACTTGTGATATTTTAGTTATTTCGATCACAATTAGGCTGGCAAAGATGCCCTCCGCTACCCAGATTGTGACCAAGACCATAATCGTATCCAGGGACTTCAGCCCCTGCCGTAACCGGTAAAGTCTGGGTAACCTATCGGATAATCACACAGGAATCACTGCGACATTAAAACAGGAGTCGTAGGCCCGAGGAGATGACATGGAGAGATATATTGAGCCCTTCAAGGTGAAGGTTGTGGAGCCAATCGCTGAGGTTTCTCGCGATGAACGGGTGGCTGCGATCAAGCGCTCAGGGTACAATCTGTTTAAGCTCCGCGCTGAGGAGATCTACATCGATCTCCTGACCGATTCCGGCACAAGTGCCATGAGTGACAACCAGTGGGCGGGCATCATGCTGGGCGACGAGTCCTACGCCGGCAGCCGGAACTACTTCCACTTCGAAGAGACCATCAACGACATAACCGGACTTGAGCACGTTATCCCCGTCCATCAGGGACGTGTGGCCGAGAATCTCCTGTTCCAGACTATCGCCACCAAGGGCTCCATAATCCCCAACAACAGCCACTTTGACACCACTCGCGCCAATGTCGAGTATCAGGGAGCCAAAGCTCTGGATCTGCTTTGCGAGGAGGGGCGCGACCCCGGCCTGATTGCTCCGTTCAAGGGCAACATGGATATCCAGGCCCTCAAGGATCTTATCGCCGATGTCGGTACGGACAGAATTCCCATGGTCATGATCACCGTTACCAATAACAGCGGTGGCGGGCAGCCGGTTGCCATGGCCAATATCCGCGAGGTCAGCGCTGTTTGTCGTGAACACAATCTGCCCCTGTTCTTCGATGCGGCCCGTTTTGCCGAGAACGCCTATTTCATCAAGGTTCGCGAACCCGAATACGCCGACAGATCAATCGAGGAAATTGTTAAGGAAATGTTCTCCTATGTCGATGGTTGTACTATGAGCGCCAAGAAGGACGGCATGGTCAACATGGGCGGCTTCCTGGCCACGCGCGATGGCGATCTGGCCGAGAGGATTCGCAACCTGCTCATCCTGGTCGAGGGCTTCCCCACATACGGCGGCCTTTCTGGGCGCGATCTGGAGGCGATCTCTCGCGGCCTGCGCGAGGTGCTGGATTACAGGTATCTGCATTTCCGTATAGGACAGGTGACCGATCTGGGCGAACAACTGACCGAGGGCGGTGTACCGATTCTGCGTCCCGCCGGTGGGCATGCCATCTATCTCAATGCCGGGGAATTTCTGCCGCATCTCAAGCCTAATGCATTCCCGGGGCAATCTCTGGCCGTGAGTCTCTATGTCGAAGCCGGGATACGCGGTGTGGAGATCGGCACATTCATGTTTGGCGGCAAAGACCCGGAGACCGGCGAGGAGCGGACCGCTCGGCATGAGCTGGTCCGACTGGCGATTCCGCGCCGCGTCTACACGACTATGCAGATGAACTATGTGGGGCAGGCCATTCTGGACCTGTATGCTCAACGTGAAGCAATGAGGGGGATGAAGGTGGTCAAGGAACCCGCCTTCCTGCGTCACTTCTCGGCGACCCTCGAATATCTTGAACAAGAGGAAACCATAACTGCCTCGTAAGGCTAGCCTGGTTAACATGGAGGACAAAATGGAGATCAGTGAGAAAAAGGTATATACCTTCGGCGGTGGTACTGCCGAAGGCAATGCCACGATGAAGAATCTGCTGGGCGGCAAGGGCGCCAACCTGGCTGAAATGGCTTCCCTCGGCATTCCGGTGCCTGCGGGTTTCACAATCACGACCGAGGTCTGCAACTGGTTCGGCGCAAACGATCACAGTCATCCTGCTGATCTGAAGGGCCAGGTCGAGGCAGGTATCGCACATCTGGAAACCGTCATGGGCGGCAAGTTCGGCGATGCGGCCAATCCGCTCCTGCTGTCGGTGCGGAGTGGTGCCCGGGTCAGCATGCCCGGCATGATGGACACCGTTCTGAACATCGGTCTGAACGACACGACCGTTCAGGGTCTGATTCATGACGAAGTCAGCAAGCGCTTTGCGTACGATTCGTATCGGCGCTTCGTGCAGATGTACGGCGATGTCGTGCTGCATGTCCGTGGTGAAGTCCACGATCCTTTCGAGGAGTTGATCGAGGCCAAGAAGCAGTCCCGCGGTGTCGAACTCGACAACGATCTCACTGCCGATGACCTGGAAGAGCTGGTCGGCGAATTCAAGGCTCTGGTCGCCAAGCAGACCGGCAGCCCCTTCCCGGATGACCCCTGGACCCAGATCTGGGGCGCCATCGACGCTGTCTTCCTGAGCTGGGATATCCCCCGGGCCGTGGCCTACCGTCGTCTCAATGATATCCCCGGCGACTGGGGCACTGCGGTCAATGTGCAGGCCATGGTCTTCGGCAATATGGGCGATGACTGCGCGACCGGCGTGGCCTTCACCCGCGATCCCTCAACCGGCGAGAACAAGTTCTACGGCGAGTATCTGAAGAACGCCCAGGGTGAGGATGTCGTGGCCGGTATCCGTACGCCCCGTCCGATCAACATCGCCGGCAAAGATCCCGAGAATCCTCTCCCGGCGCTGGAGGAGGAGTTCAACGATTGCTACAAGGAGCTGGTGGAGATCTACCTGAAGCTCGAACAGCACTACAAGGACATGCAGGACATCGAGTTCACGATTCAGAAGAATCGTCTCTGGATGCTTCAGACCCGCGCAGGCAAGCGTACCGGTTTCGCGGCCGTCCGTTGCGCTGCCGAGATGCTGGACGAGGGGCTCATCGACGAGGATACCGCCGTTCTGCGCGTCGATCCCGAGCAGTTGACTCAGCTGCTGCTGCCCGTGTTCGACCGTGCGGCCAAGGCCAAGGCGATCGAAGACGGCAAGCTGCTGGCCAAGGGGCTCAATGCCGGTCCCGGCGCCGCCACCGGCGCCATCGCCTTCTCGGCTGAAGAGGCCGTGAGGCGTGTCGAGCAGGGTGAAAAGGTGATCCTGGTTCGGGTCGAGACCAGCCCGGACGATATTCAGGGCATGCACTCCGCCGAGGGTATCCTCACCAGCCGTGGCGGCATGACCAGTCATGCGGCCGTTGTGGCTCGCGGCATGGGCAAGAGCTGCGTCGCCGGTTGCGGCGTGCTGGACATCGACTACAACGCGGGCGAAATGCGCGTGGCGGGTCGGACCTACAAAGAGGGCGATTCGCTCAGCATCGATGGCCTGACCGGCGAGGTGCTGGACGGAATCATCGAGGTCAAGCCCAGCGAGATCGTTCAGGTTCTCATCAACGAGGAGATGAATCCCGATGAGAGCCTGCTCTTCCAGCAGTTCAACCGCATCATGGCTCTGGCGGACGAGCGGGCGAGGATGCTCGTCCGCACCAACGCCGATACGCCTGTCGATTCCACCGTCGCCCGTAAGTTCGGCGCCAAGGGGATTGGCCTCTGCCGTACGGAGCACATGTTCTTCGAGGGGGATCGCATCGACGCCGTGCGCGAGATGATCCTGGCCGAGGACAAGGCCGGTCGCGAAGTCGCTCTGGCCAAGTTGCTGCCCATGCAGCAGGGTGATTTCGAGGGGATCTTCCGCGCCATGGACGGATTACCCGTCACTGTCCGCGCCCTGGATCCGCCTCTCCATGAGTTCCTGCCGCACTCCGCTGCGGAGATCACGGATCTGGCCGGCAAGATGGGTGTCGAGGCCGACAAGCTGAAGGCCAAGGTGGAGAGCCTTAGCGAGAGCAACCCGATGCTGGGGCATCGCGGCTGTCGCCTGGGTATCGTCTATCCCGAGATCACGGCCATGCAGGCTCGCGCCATCATCCAGGCGGCCATTGTGGTCAAGAAGGAGGGGATCGAAGTCCTCCCCGAGATCATGATTCCGCTGGTGGGCAAGGTCAACGAACTCCGTATCCAACGGAAGATTGTGGTCGAGGCGGCTGATGCCGTGTTCGCCGAGACTGGTGAGAAGGTGGAATACATGGTCGGAACCATGATCGAGCTGCCCCGCGCCGCTCTGACCGCCGATGAGATCGCCGAAGAGGCGGAATTCTTCTCATTTGGTACAAATGACCTGACCCAGACAGCTCTGGGCTTGAGTCGCGACGATGCCGGCCGTTTCCTCCCTCACTATGTCGAGGCGGGGATCTATCCGGCGGACCCGTTTGCGCGTCTGGATCAGGAGGGAGTTGGCCAGTTGGTGAAGATGGGCTTTGACAAAGGCCGCTCTACTCGTGCTAACTTGAAGGTCGGCATCTGTGGAGAACATGGTGGAGAACCGACGAGTGTCATCTTCTGCCATAAGGTGGGACTGAATTACGTCAGTTGTTCGCCTTACAGGGTGCCGGTTGCTCGCCTGGCCGCTGCGCATGCAGTGCTCCAGGAGGGCTAGAACGGTCTACCCTGGAGGGCGCTTTGGCGAGATTGCCCGATAGCAAATTGACGGAGCGCGTTGACCAGTCTTCGGTCAAGCGCTCCGTCTTTGTGTATATAATCATTCTGCAGGTGGTGCAGATCTGTCTCGCCATCCTATTGACCCGCTGGCCCGGACCCACCCGACTCGGCGTTGCTTACATAGCCATCGCGCTGCCCTGGGTTGTCATTGTGGGAATTGTGTTGAGCCGCAATGTCCATCTGCTCTACTCGGCGCAGGGGCGGGTGGTGAACAAACTCAACCTGGCGACAAGGGTCACGTTGATCCGCGTTATCTGTATCCCCCTTGTAGCTACCCTCATTCAGGCCGGGCACTTCCAACTCGCGGGTTACGTCTTCATCGGTGCGGCCGTGACCGATTGGCTCGATGGTTTCCTGGCTCGGCGCATGGGGGATGTCACGCAACTGGGTTGTGTGGCGGATCCCTGCATCGACGCGCTGTTCTGCGGCATCACCCTTCTGGTCATGTCCTGGATCGGCATCATGCCGTTCATAGTATTGATCCTGGTTCTGTTGCGATATCTCCTGCTGACTATCGGGATGATCTGGATGCGCGTGGTGTTCGGGTATCTGCCGGTTCGCGCCACTTTTTTCGGTCGCCTGTTCTATTTTTTCCAATATGTTCTCCTGGTCGCTATATTACTTTTCCCCGATTTCGGTGGCGGAGTCTGGTTGATCCGTTGTGTCGGAGTTATTCAGTTGGCTGTTATTGTGCAGTTGCTGGCTCTCGGCCGCAGCCTGCAGAGAGAGGTATCCCATGAAAAGTAGATGTCGTCCCGGACTCTGGGTGTGGTTGATTACATCATTGCTCCTGCTCAGCGGCTGTGCGTCGGTCAAGGCTCCCAGCCCAGCGACGACCTGGAAGAACGGCAAGGCCAGTGTCACCCTGGAGTACCGCGGCCGTGTGCGCAGTGTGGCCGTCGTGGGGGATTTCAATGAATGGAACCCGGAGAGGAATCCTTTCGTACAGACTGGAGATGCACGCTGGTTCTGCGAATTGCATCTGCCCCCGGGAGAATATCATTACCTGCTGGTCATCGAGGATGACGACAAGATTGTCTGGCGTACCGATTCCACCAATTCCCGGAAGATCCGCGACGCCAAGGGGCGTGCGA
Source organism: bacterium (assembly GCA_024231955.1). Taxonomy (GTDB): domain Bacteria; phylum Krumholzibacteriota; class Krumholzibacteriia; order JACNKJ01; family JACNKJ01; genus JAAEPZ01. The sequence goes on from JAAEPZ010000369.1 coordinate 12,925, forward strand.
TCTCCCTGCTGCAGGTTGAGGAGGCCGCCGGATCCGGTGACGATACCGGTGGCAAATGAACCATTGCACCTGACCTTGCCGGCAACTACCGGTGACGGTCGTCGCAGATAACGACAACCCCCTTTCCAGAAGCCGCCGGAGGGCAGTCGACCCGTGAATTACTCGCTGACATTGACCCATTCCCTGATCGCCGGCCTTGTGTTTCTATCCCTCGCGATCTGGACCATTTACGCCTATTCCCGCAGCTTGCCGCCGCAAACCCCGCCGGTGCGCATGACTTTGACGGCGTTGCGTCTGGCGGCATCACTGTTGCTTTCCCTGATGGTGGGCGGCATCGGACTTGCCGGCCGCGGGCAGGAGGAGGTTAAGCCTCGTCTGCACATCCTGATCGACACCTCGGCCAGTATGAGTCGTCTGGATGCGGATACCGCCGACAATCGCTTCGACCGCGCGCGCATGATTCAGGCAGCGGCGGTTGAGCGCTGGGAAGATCGCCTGACTGTTGATCTGCGGCCATTCGGGATAACGCCTCTGGGACGCGAACTGCCCGTCGACGCAATGAGTCCCGGCACCGATATCGCCGCCGCGCTGGCGGCGGTGCCGCCTACAGGCGCCGAGAACTATGTAATGCTGCTGTCCGACGGCAGAGATACCGAGGGTAATCTCTGGGGGGGGAGCATCGACGCCGGGCCACCAATCTTTTCGATCCTGGTTGGAGACAGTCTGCCCCCCGCCGATCTGCGGATCGAAGCTTTGGATGCTTTGCCGGTGCTGCACAAGGGTGGGCGCTTGCCTTTGACCGTGACGGTCGCTGCGCAGGGCGAGGCACCCAGAAGCGGCAAACTGACTCTTCGTGAGGGTGACAACACGATTCTGGAGCAGCAGTGGGCTCTCCCGCCGGGCGTGAACACATTGCAGGTGGAGGCTCCATTTGCTCTGGAGGAGACGGGCCGGCACTTCATCGAGGTCGAGGTAAGCGGCACCGGTCCCGATGCCGCCCCCGAAAACAATCGCCGCTTGCTGAGCCTGCGGGTGGTCGAGGGGACATTGCGCATTCTGGTTCTGGGAGGATTGCCCGATTGGGATCTCTCCTCTCTCATGCACAGCCTGAGGGGGGAGGAGTTCCTCGAATTCGATCTGGTTTCGGCGGGCGAAAACGGTGCGATGCGACTTGCCGACGATGGCTCCCCCTGGAGCCCCACAGGCGAGGACTATCACGGTTTGCTGCTTCACTCGCTGCATCCCGATTGGCCCGTCGATATCCTGGAGCAGGTCCAGGTTCGGGGCGGCACATTGGTCCTCGGCAATTATCTGCTGGACATGAACAGGGCGAGAGGGCTACCCGGCTGGAACCTGAGTCCTGATCGAGGCACGTATCAACGGCGAGAATGCCCGATTGGCTGGGGGCGCGACGCATCCCGTCATCCGGCAGTGCAAGGCGTCTTGGCCGTGGGTCTGCAGCCGGACAACCTGGCGCCTCTCGAAACGGGTTTCGCCTCGCCGCTGCGTGGCGGTCGCGAACTGATGCACGCCGATTGCGGATCCATCCTGCGTGTCGCGGAACTCGGTGGGCGTCGTCTGGCCGTCTTCAGCGGCAGGGGGTTCTGGCGGTGGGGACTGCGCGATGGTGACGGCGGTCTGTTCCAGGCCGAACTGTTTTCCGGGCTTCTGCGCTGGCTGGCCCGGGAGGATCCGCCAGATCGGTTGACGGTCAACTGGGATGCCGAATCTCTGCAGGCCGGCTTGCCGGGCGTATTGAGCGCGGAGCTTTTCGATGCCGATTTCGAACCCAGCCCGGGCGCCCGTCTTGACTGGACGCTACGCCACAACGACGATCTGACCGCCGTCGGCGAGTTCACCGAAGAGGTCGGTCCCGGACACTATCGGGCTGACCTGCCCGCTCTCCCTGAGGGGGTCTATGCGCTGGTTGTGCGGGCGCAGAACGCAGCGGGTGAGGAGCTCCGGCGGGAGCTGGATCTGCCGGTCACGCCGCCCGATCGCGAGATCCTCTACCCGGCGGCCGATGCCGCAACGATGCGCTGGCTGGCCGCCAGAAGCGGAGGTCTGTTTCTCGGTGGCGATAGTGGATCGATTCGATCCGCAGGCTTTGAGGCAATCGAGGAGCGGATCGATTTCACGCCGACATATCTGGCCAGGAGCAGTGCCTGGAAACTCTGGCAGCATCCCCTCCTCTTCCTCCTCCTGCTCGCCCTGCTCGGTATCGAGTGGGGGCTCAGGAAACGCTTCAGCATGATCTAGGCCTTCCCCGGTGAAGGCCGGGGAGAGCCGCATGTTACTGAATCGCAAGTCAATCAGCCCGCTTATCCGGGTTCGACATACTCCACAATCATCACCTGCCGTTCCGGAGCTCTCCCTGCTCCAGGTAGTCAGGGTTGTGGCGATACTCATCCTGACCAGCATCCGGGGGGACGCGAGCATTCTGCTGAACGAGGTCCTCTATGATCCGGCCGGCGGCGATACCGGTTATGAGTTCGTGGAATTGATATCGACGACCGAATTCGACGTCAGCCTGGAGGGGGTCCGTCTCGAGTTCTGCAACGGCGCCGCCCCCGGCGATTGGCAAACGCTCTGGGAGGGTGGTATCGCCGACAGTATCGCGGCCGGTGCCCTCTTTCTTCTGGGCGAGGAGAAGGTACCCCTGCGCGATCGCACGGTTGTATTGGCCATGCAAAACGGTCCCGATGCTATCCGACTGATCCGGGCCGGTGCCGAGTTGGATCTCCTTGGATACGGCGAAGATCTGCCGTCAGAGCTCTACGAGGCCTGGCCTGCGGAGGATCCCTCGGGGTGGAGCCTGTCACGCCGCCCCGATGGTGTCGATACCGATCAGAATGCTCTCGACTGGTTTGACTGTGAGGCCACACCCGGTCTGCTCAACTACCCGGATTTCCGGGTCAAACTGATTGCTGCGGCGCCGACGCTGCCGGCGGTTCCTGCGGGGGAGGATCTGCTCCTGCGGATACGTGCGGAGAACACAGGTGCCGAGTCCTGGCCGCTACCACTTGAGTTGTGGGCGGGTGACCTGGCGTCGACCCATCTCCCCGTCGCCTTGCCCGGGCATGTCAGCGAGGTCGATCTGGTTCTGTCCGCGCCCCCGGAGGGACCGCTTGATCTGCTGCTCGAAGTCCGGAGCGCATCCGGTCGGATGGCTGATACGCTCTCCCTGGCGTTGCGGGTCGGTCTTGGTCCTCTGTTGCTCACTGAGGTTCAGTTCGCTCCGGAAACGGGCGGCGAATGGGTGGAATGTCAAGTGCGTCTCCCCCTTAACGGATTGGAGCATTTCACGCTCTCCGATCTCTCCGGCACAATCGACGACTTCATGCCGCCCGCGCTGGAAGCGGGCGATCGCTTTCTCCTTTGCGCGGATCGCGAAATGCTCCTGCTCGCGTGGCCCCATCTCCCGGACGAACTGGTTGTCGAACTCTCACCCTGGCCGTCGCTGGCCAACAGCGGCGCATCCACCATCATGCCCGCCTGGACCGACGGCCTCCGCCTCCGCGACGACCGGGGGCGTCTGTCGGATACGATTCTCTATCGCGGTGATTGGGTGCCGGACAAGGGGGTGTCGCTGGAGCGGATCTATCACTATTCAACGTCCGGATGTTCACCATGGTCGCCCTGCCCGGTCGGAGCGACCCCGCTGCTGGATATCGACCCGGCGTTGGTCAATCCCGGGAGCAGTCCGCGCCCCGGAGTGGACCTGGTGTTGAATCCCAACCCCTTCAACCCTGAGTCCGAGCGCACCGCGTTCTTCATTCAGGCGGTTGGCGAGGGGGTGACTCTGAGGTTGTTCGATGCGGCGGGGCGCGCGGTGCAGACTATCTCCGGGAGTCTGGGCGCGGGGCAGGCGCGTCTGGTCTGGGATGGCCGCGATCGTTTCGGACGTCAATTGCCCGATGGCGCCTATCCCTACCTGCTGGAGTGGGAGTCCGTCGATGGCCTGGAGCGCATGTCCGGCGTCTGCGGGTTGTTGCGCGGGGGGAGGTCGTGATGAGAACAACCCTGTTGCCGATAGCGCTTCTGCTGGGGGGAGTCCTCGGCTGCATCGGAGATGCCGGGGCGACCGTCTCCCTGTTTCCGCTGCAGGATCCCGCCGAACAACTCGCGGAGGTGGAGTTTGCGTCATGTGGCCGCAGCGCCAGTGCGGCATACTGGCAACCATATGGCTTGAGCGGCGTCATGATTCAGGATGTCGGCCTGGGTTGGCGTGTGCGCAAAGTTGATATCGGTTTCGGCTACTCCCAACAGGATTGGGGGGTGATCAGGGCGCAGGGGGGACGACTGCGTCTGGTCGGTGGGAGCAAGAGCGGAGTGAGGCTCGGCTTTACCGCAGCGTTGGCGAGTATCGAGGGGGGCGCCAGCGAACGGTCACTGGATCTACTGGCCTCGGGCGGCGGGAAGCTGAGGCTGGCCATTTGTTATCGCCTCTGGGAGTCACCCGCGCCGTCGCCCGGTTCGTTGGCCGCTCCGGGTCTACTCGGCCTCTCCTGGGGGCGTGAGAGCTGGACGCTGGGTATCTTCCGCACCCTGGGGGCTGAGGAGGTTGGGGAGGGGGTGTCGCTCAGCTGGGAGGAGGGACCGATCCGCCTGCGCGCGTTGAGCGGTTCGGGACCGTGGCAGGGTGTGGAGCTGGCTCTGCGCCGCGGACGACTAGTACTGTCTTTGCGGGCGCGGATGCATGCCTGGCTTGGGATCAGCCGGGGAGTGTCGCTCCTTGTCAACTGAAAGGACGATCCTGCGGCTTCTGCCCCTGCTCATGCTCGCGCTCTGCCTGCTCGCGCCGGACGTTGCTCTGGCGGGTGAGGATGATCTTCTGCCTCTTGGTGGAGAATTGCCCGATGAGGAGACGTTGATGTTCGACGATACGGGTGCGGCCGATTCCCGCCTGCAACCCCGTATAGCGACCGCCATGGATTCGGAGCAGGGGGCGATGACACGAGCCGCGCTGGATCTGTCCCGTTGGGGGCTGGCCCTCCGTCTGCTCCATGACCCCGCTCACGAGGAGATTCTGAGGGTCGGAGCGCTGCTGCAACGTGGGCGGAGCTTCCTTGGGGCAGGGGGGCTCGGCGGCGGCTGGAACGGCGGTCTGCTGCTCTCACGCCGCCGCCGTGCGCGCCTGGGCAGTGTCCCCCGTCTGGGTCACGGCAGGGATGCCGATGCTCCACCCCCTCTGCGCCCCTCAACCAGTACCGCGCCGCTGTTGCGCGGGATTGTCGCGGGCAGCGGTATCGGTCCGGTGGGTCTGCGCGCCTGTCAGCTGGGTCTGTTTGATCCTGCGGGAGATGGTGCAGCCGAGAGCGGACAGGGTGTGGGGCTGAACTGGCGACATTATCGTCTGGATCTCTTCCGCACGGACACTCTGAACGCCGTCGCCGTCGCCTGGCGGCATGGGGGCGCCGAACTGGAGTTGAGCCTGGAGGGTGGGTATGTTCGTCCTCTGACGGGAACCGGTGGCCGCTCGGGGCTGACCTGGCGCGCTCATTATGAGTTTGGGGAATTGCGGGCTGCCGGTGAGGCTCTGGTGATCTCTGGTGCGACACCGTCGTCGGCCCTGCTCAGGGGTTGGTTGACGGGGCAGGCGGGACGTGAGGAGCACTTCAGCGTGGGTGGGCGGGGACCGGCGGGTTCGACCTGGCAACTGGCGCGACGGCGACGATTGGGGCTGGGACTCGGGTATGGCGGGCGGCGACTGGAGACGGGGCTCCGTCTGGGTGCGGCCTGGCAGGGTGGCCGTCTGGAGTTGTCTGCGCGTCAACTGACGGAGTTAAGGGAGCTGGCGGTGCCGGCGGCCCCGGGCTTTCCCCGCTGTCAGCTGGAGAAAGCCGTCCGTCAGGAGTGCAGCGTATCCTGGCGGGGGAGCTGGCGCACGCGTTGGACCTGGCGCGGCGGCGGGACGGGGGATGCCCTGCTGTTGACGCTCAGTGGTGCGCCCTGTGCAACCCGCGGGTGGCGTCCCCTTGCTCCGTTGACGGTGGACCTCTCCGTCTTCAGTGTTCGGGAGGGACAATCCGCATTCCTGATCTTCGATGGCGCCGGACTTTATCGCCGGGTTGAAGCTTTGCGTGGAGAGGGTTGGCGGCTCTCCCTGGATTATCCCCGCGACATCGGTTCGGTGGCGTTGCGCCCCGGTTTCTGCCTGACGCGGGAGCCCGGGGATACACCCTGGCGGGTGGCTTGCTGGCTGGAGTGCCGGCTCGCAAACTGAATGGTCGCCAGCGAGCAAAACTGCTTCGGCTTTTCAGGGGCAACCTCTATACTCCCACCCGATGAGCGTCATTGAGGAGTTTGGATTCGAAACGGATGAGTGGCAGACGGAGATCCGGATGATCGACAGGTTCATGTGCGCAGGCGCCTGGGATGTGCTCGGGTTGATGAGCGGCACCAGTCTCGATGGACTGGACGCAGCGCGTCTTCGCTTCGAGCGCGATGAGCAGGGCCTGAAGAGCTGGCGGCTTCTCGATCACAGCGAGAGGCCGTTGCCGCGTCGACTCAAACATGATCTTCAGGGGCTGATCGAGGGGCAACCCCTGACGGCGTCCGCCTGGGCCGGATTGCATGTCGATCTGGCGCGCGTTTTCGCGGAGTTCGTAACCGCCGAGTTCCCCCCCAGAGCCAATGGTTCGATTGCCGACCTGGCTGCGTTTCCCGGTCAGACCGTGCATCACGATCCCGATGGTGCGCGGGTTAGTCTGCAGATCGGCAGCCCGGCCGTCTTCGCCCGACTCACCGGCATCGATACCATCGGGGAGTTTCGTCAGCCCGATGTCCTGCTGGGTGGGCAGGGTGCTCCCCTGGTGCCGCTGGCCGACGCGCTGCTGCACCGTTCTTTGCAGGAGAGTCGGGTCCTGCTCAATATCGGCGGCATCGCCAATGTCACCGTTCTGCCTCCGGGGCGGGGCGTCGAGGGGGTGCGGGCCTGGGATACCGGTCCCGGCAACACGCTGCTCGATCTGGCCTGTCGCGTGACGGGAGCGGGAGAGTTCGATGATGAGGGGCGCTTGGCTCGTGAGGGTGAAGTCGATGGCGAGCGGTTGAAACGCTGGTTGGAGCAACCCTGGTTTGATCGACAGCCGCCTAAGTCCACCGGCAGGGAGCTGTTCGGCGGGAGCTTCCTCGGCCCGGAGGAGATGGCGGTTGAAATGGCGGCGATGGGACGGGCTAACCTGCTGGCCACCCTGGTGGAACTGACGGTTGAGGGCATCGTAAGAGCGCTGGCCAACCTGACCGTCGATTGCCTGTACGTTGGTGGCGGCGGACTCCGTAACACATGGTTGATGGAACGATTGACGCAGGCGGTGCATCCTCTGACGGTTGCTCCCGCCGATGAGTTGGGTCTGCCGGCCGGAGTGAAAGAGGCTGCGGACTTCGCGCTGCTGGCTCTGGAGGCCGCGGCGGGTGGCGCCGTCGCCTTGCCGGCCGTAACGGGTGCGCGATCCCCAGCGGGTGCGGGGATCTACTGTCCGGGTGGCGACCGTTCGAGCGTCCGACCGACCTGAGAATATCCTGGATGAAAAACCTGGACCCGGCCCGGCCGCGTCCCATGCTTGTAAAAGTGGTGAGAAGAATGCTGCGACGTCTTGGGACAACAACCTCCCTGATCCTGATGGTCATTTTCATGTTCGCCGGTTGTACTCATAAACCGCCGGTGAAAACCGATACGAAACGGCCAACCAGACCCCGGGTCGAGAAGAGAGTGAAGGATCTCGATCTGCGCCGCGAGCCGGAGGTGCGCATCCTGCTCGTGAAGGATGTCTCGGCGGTGGAGGTGCGTAGCCAGCGGGGGTTCGTCATCATGGGCGATCGCGGGCATCGTCTGGCCGAGTACGGAGCCAGTCAGCGCATCCACATGTTTCAGCGCCCCGAATCTCCCGACAGGCTGAGCATCTACAGCGAACTCAGACGCGGCGGCCGCAAGACACGCGCCGCGCGCAAGCGGCTGCCCTTCGACAAGGAGGTATACCTCCAGCCGAAGCGGGGCGGCACCATTCACATCAACGGCCGCACCTATCGCGGGCGGATCAAACTCCTCCGCACCGGGCGTCACTTCCACTGCCTCAACCTGATTCCGCTGGAAACCTACCTGTGCGGCGTGGTGCCGCACGAGATCGGTCACCTGCGGAGCAAGGGGTTCGAGGCGCTGAAGGCGCAGGCGGTGGCCAGTCGCAATTACGCCGTGCAGCGGCTGCAACTGAGTCAGAACAAACTATGGGATATGGTCGACTCCGAGATGGATCAGGTCTATCGCGGCGCGAAGGAGGAGTGGCACTGGGCCAATCGGGCGATCAATGCCACCCGGGGGCAGATCTTGTGGAACGGCGCCGGGATGGCCGAAATCTATTACTCCTCCACCTGCGGCGGCGCGACCGCATCGATCGACGAAGTGTGGGATCATGCGCCGATGGAGCACCTGACGTCGATGATCGACAACGATCCGAGCGGGCGGAGCTGGTGCCGCACGAGCAAGTACTATCGCTGGCAACACTCCTGGAGCGGTCGGGACCTGGGTGAGATCATCCGGGCCTACCTGCCGCGGATGGTCGATCTGCCCCGCGGCGGCAAGGTGGGGCGGCTGATCGATCTGGAGATCGTCCGCTATACCCCCGAGGGGCGGGCGCAGGACCTGAAGGTGGTCACTACTACGGGCACCTATCACGTGCGGGGCGACAGGATCCGGTCGGTGTTGAAAAGGGATCTCGATGGCACGGCGCTGCGGAGCATCATGTTCCGTCTGGAGAAGAGAAAGGATGCTCGTGGCAACCTGCTCTCGGTCACCGCCAAGGGGGCCGGCTGGGGACATGGCATCGGCATGTGCCAGGTGGGCGTCATCAATCGGAGCTACAGCGGACAGGGATATCAGCGAATTCTCTCCGCCTACTTCCCGGGAACACAAGTAAGACGGCTCTGGCGTTGAAGATAGCTTCTGATTGCGAAAATGGAATCTATTGAGGCGTTTTGGGCTTTTGACGAAGGAATCATGGGTGGGGACATTGACAATCGGGCACCCCTTTGTTAATTTCTCGCCTGTCCCGGGGGCGTAGTTCAGCCTGGTTAGAACGCCTGCCTGTCGAGCAGGAGGTCGCGAGTTCGAATCTCGTCGCTCCCGCCTGGAAAAACCCTCTCGTAACGTAAGTTACGGGAGGGTTTGTGTTTGGGGCTTAGTCGGGGAGAATCGCTGCTGACCACTTTGCTGACTGCTTGCCGTCAAAGCCCGCTCGATTACTTCGGCGTGCTGGTCGTCCCGATCGGGAATCCAGTGCCGGTAGATCCGCATTGTGGTCATGCTGGTCGTATGGACCAAGCTGTCGCAGATGTCGGCAACCCATATGACCTCCTCTCTTTAACTCACGCAATCCATGCTAATCGTCTCCCTCTCTCCGGGACCGCGATCACCTTCAGCTTCTCCCAGACCTCAGGCGGGACGTACAACCATCGATTCGTGAAGCGAAAGCTGAACGCCAACGAATTTATTGAATGCCGCCCCATCTACCCCTATGCGCCTTGACCGGGCATCCGAGAAATTGATAAACTATTACTATCCACATTGGAGGATGACCACGCTCTATTGATAAGGCCTTATTTGTCGCCGTTATCCATTTCTGAAGAATTCCAGTCCTGGTATTCGAAGAGAGGTATCCGTATGCGTGGATCTATTCTTGTCCTCCTGTTGCTCCTTTTCCCATTCTGTAGTGATGCCACCACATTCCATGTGCCGTCCGAGTATCCGACGATCCAGGCGGGTATCGATGCCTGTGCGGCAGGCGATACTGTGCTTGTAGCGTCGGGCACATACACCGGCGTAGGGAATCGTGATCTTAGTTTCGGAGGCACTAACTTGGTGCTGATGTCCGAGCTGGGACGGGACGAAACGGTGATCGATTGCGAGTATGACGACAGAGCCTTGAACTTCATATGCGGGGAGAGTACCGGCAGTGTGGTCAGCGGATTCACAATCCGCAGGGGAAGTGCGAACGAAGGGGGCGGCATTTACTGCGATGGCGGCTCGCCGACACTCAACGATCTCATCATCGAGGATTGTTATGGCGGTGGCAACTATGGCGGGTCGGGGGCCGGTTGCTGTCTGCGCAACAGCGATGCGGTCATCGTCAACTCGGTTTTCCGGGGCAACACGGTCGGCAATACCTACTCAGGCTGGACGGGATTCGGTGGCGGACTCGCGTCCTCCGACTCCTCTCCTGTCATCCGGGACGTATCGTTCATCGACAACCTGGCCATCGCCGGCGATGCCGGCGGCGAGTGCTGCCCCACAGCGAAGGGCGGAGGCGCATGCTTCGTGGGCGGCAACCCCATCATCGAATCCGTTCTCTTTGCCGGCAACAGAGCCCAAGCCCCCTTAGGCTATAATTACGGTGGCGGCCTGTACCACGATGGTTCGATTCAACTCTTATCCTGCAGCTTTGTCGACAATCGCTGTTCTCAAGGATCGGCGGTGTACGCTGGGGACTCCCTGATCCTCGAGAATTCGATCATCGCCTTCAACGTCAGCGGCTGTTTCGGGGGATACTGCCCGCCGGTCAGCGGCGATACGGAGGCGATCTGCTCAATCGTATTCGGGAATCCTGCAGGCAACTGGATCGGCCCCTTGGCCGGGCAGGAGTCGATCAACGGGAACATGGCGGTCGACCCTCTGCTCTGTGACTGGGCCAATGGAGTCCTGACGGTCTCGTCTGATTCCCCCTGCCTGCCTGGAAACAATGCGTGTGGCGAATGGATCGGAGGTGGTCGCGAGGGCTGTATGGGGTTGGCGGTGGCTGCCTTCACAGCGAGTTGGGATCGCAGCGACGGGATCCTGCTCCAGTGGCAGTGGAATGCGGCGGATCCGGCGGGATTCGAGATTCTCCGCGATGGCGTGTCTATTCACACGGAGACGAATCCGGCACTGCGGACATGGTTGGACCTGGATTGCGAGCTGGGCAAACACGACTACGCCCTGCGCGCCCGCCATGATGGCGATGTGGGTCCGTTCGTGTACACCCAGGGGAAACGCCTCTCCGCCGAAATCGAAGTGCTGAGCCCCAACGGAGGCGAAGTCCTCCACTTTGGCGATCTTGTCGAAATCCGCTGGCTGCCGGATTCAGGTTCCAGTGAGGAATTCGTCACGATCGAGCTCTCGCGCAATGGATCTTCAGGTCCGTGGGAGACGCTAGCAGCCGAGACCCCGCATGACGGCAACGAAATGTGGCTCGTGTCCGGCTCCTATTCCCGGAACTGTCTGCTTCGCATCTTCAACGATGCATACACCGATGCCAGTGATGCTCCATTCAAGGTCGGTACGCATACCATTTCAGTGCCGGCGGATGAGGAGACCATCGGCGTCGCGCTGACGCTCTGCGCACGCCATGACACCGTGCTGATCAGCCCTGGAATCTACAACGAGCACGGAATGGTCATGAACTCGGGCTCGGTTTTACTCGGAGCCGGGGCGGATGCCACGGAGGTCGTGATCGACGGACTGGGGGAAGGTCGCATCCTGACCTGCGAGAATACCTCGTCCGAGACACGCATAGAGAGAATCTCGTTTAGGAACGGGCACTCAAGCAGCAGGGCCGGCGCACTCTCCATCTCGAGGTCGAGCGTGGAGATCCGCAATTGCATCTTTCAAGCGAACTACGCGGACCTCGACGGCGGAGCGATAGGAGCATTCACCTACGGATATGGAGCGCCGAAGATTGCCGATTGCCGGTTCCTGAACAACCACGCAGGGGATCTTGGCGGGGCGGTGGCGATTCAATATGTCGATGGGACGATCACGAACTGCCAGTTCGAAGGCAATTCAAGCATGGACGGCGGTGCAGTGTATCTAAGGACAACGGGTCTCCGCATTCTGGATAGCCGATTCATGAACAATTATGCGCAGCAGCATGGAGGGGCCATGTTCTTCTATACCGTATACAACGTCTTCGAAGACCATATCATGAGTGGATGCCTTCTTGTCGACAACAGGGCGGAAGGAGATGGCGGTGCGCTTTATTCGTCAGTAGGTGTGGTTGAGCTGCAGAACTTCACTTTCGCTAACAACCAGTGCGATGGGTTTGGCAGCGCTATCTACGCGGATATTTCCCACCTCAAGCTCCGTAATTCCCTGATCACGAGCGATTCGTGCAACTCCATCATTGGTTGTAGTGAAAATGACAATGTGATCGCAGATGGCTGTGTCAACATCTATGCGCCGGTGGGTGACTGCTGGGCCGCATGCCCGGAGGGGGAGGAGGGCGTGAACGGCAACATCTCGCTGGATCCCCTCTATTGCGACTCCGAGGCGGGCGACTATCGCCTCGATGCTGCCTCCCCCTGTCTCCCCGACAACAACGACTGCGGCGTATTGATCGGGGCATTGGGCGAGGGCTGCGATGACACGCCGGTCCTGCTCTCGCTCTTCACGGCGATCCCCGGAAAAGATGGTATCGAAATCCACTGGGAAGCGACTGGCGCGATACCGGTACTAGAGTTCCGACTTACGGCGGAGCAGGATGGCGTCACGCGAATTCTGACCTGGCGGGAGGATGCCCCCAGGCAATTCAGTGCGGTGGATCAGGATGCGGTTTCATCTCCAGCGGGCAGCGTGCGGTATCGCTTGGAGGGGAGGGAACTGGGTGAATCCTGGCAGCTGCTCGGCAGTCTGCAGGTGGAGGTCCCAGCTCCGATCCGCATTACCAGGCTCATGGATCCGTTTCCCAACCCATTCAATCCCAGCGTCACGATACCCCTGGAGCTTTCGGTGCCCGAACATGTGCGGCTGACCGTCTACGATCTGGGCGGACGCCGTGTATGCAAACTTGTTGACGGTCCAATGGCGGCGGGCAGGGGCGACATCCTTTGGGATGGTCTCGACTCCAACGGCCAGCCCCAGGCGACAGGCGTGTACCTGGTCCGGATGGAGTCGACCAATGCGACTATGACAAAACGGCTGGTTCTGCTCCGCTGACTTGGAGCCATCCGTGGTGTCACGACTCGCAGCTTGAGCTTCCTCCACGAAGTTGAAGCTGGGGAGCATCGCACCACGCGCAAAATGACGCTCTTGAGGTAGCGGGATGTCCCCTTGTCCGACAACGCTGCAGCCCCATCACGAGAGTCACCTTCCGCCGTTGGACCTCCTGTCACTGACAGATCCACCTGGACAAACCCGCTCGGGTGCGGATAAACTCGGGACAACTTACGGGAACCCAGGGGCTTACGAGCATAGGCGATTATTCCGTCCGCACCTGTTCCCAATATCGAGCAGGGGGGCGCGAGTTCGAATTTCGTCGCTCCCGCCTGGTGAATCTCCCGTAAGCTCTTGCGGGAGATTTTTTTATGCACGTCATTTAACGTGAAGCAGTAATCGATTCATTGGGAGCGGGCGACCGCATCCCCATCCCTATCCCTCTGGAGGCTAGATGCCCGTTGACCTGATTCTTTTCGACCTGGACGGCACGCTCGTCAACACGCTGGACGACATCGCCGCCTCCATGAACCGTGCCCTCGCGGCCAGGGGGCTGTCCGGGCATCCCCTGCGGGCCTATTGCACGTTCGTGGGCGACGGCGTGGGGGAACTGGCCAAGCGGGCGTTGCCTGCGGACGCAGTTGAGCTGGCGCCGACCCTGGTGACCGAATTCCTGACCGACTACAACCTGCACATGCTGGATCAGGCCGCACCCTATGAAGGGGTGGAGTCGCTGCTTGATGCTCTGGAGGACCTGGAGGTCGCGCAGGCCATCGTCAGCAACAAACCGCATGCGGCCACCGTGTTGATGACCGAACGGCTCTTCCCGCTCCGCCCCTGGCGCGCGGTGCTGGGGCAGCGTGAGCACTGTCCGCCGAAGCCGGATCCCACGTCGACCCTGGAGGTCGCCGGGGCTTTGGGGGTAAACCCCGCAGCTTGCCTCTTTGTCGGTGACAGCGATATCGACATTGAGACCGGTCGCAGGGCCGGCATGGGTACCGTCGGCGTCGACTGGGGCTATCGCGGCCGGGCCGAACTGGAGGCCGCCGGGGCCGAATTTGTTATCGACTCGCCGGGGGAACTGGTCGATATTGTCGAAATAGTCCGCTCCAGGTGATCTCTCCTCCTCGACAGATCCACCTTGGCCGTTTACACTGTCTTGAACATTGCCAACCGTATAGATTGGCGTGAGATACGTTGACACGGACCCGGAGGGTGTGTCCCCAAGCGTGCAGGAGGAAGGTTTCGATGAAGTCATCATGCGTCCATTGCTTCCTGATATTGATCCTTGCTCTATCGGCGGGCTCCGCTGGAGCGCGCAACTACCTGCTGCGCTCCGACGGCAGCGGCGATTTCCCCGACATCGCCACGGCCCTGGCGCTGGCCATCAACGGTGATGTGATCGAGCTTGCCGCCGGCGTCTATGGCGGAGCGGGCAACCGTGATCTGGATTTCGGCGGCAAGAGCTTCACGCTCCGGAGCCTGAGTGATGATCCCACCGCCTGCATCATCGATGCCGAGGGCGTCTCCCGTATTCTGAACGTGGTTACCGGCGAAACGGAGGCCACGCGGGTGGAGGGTATCACCTTCCGCAATGGTGTCGTCGGATCAGACGACAAGGGGGGGGCGATTCTCTGTCGAGGTGTAGACCTGAACATCGGCAACTGCGTGTTTGAGACGTGTGAGGCTGCACAGGGTGGTGCGCTTTTCGGATGGGATTCCCGGCTGGTTTTAAGCAATTGCATCTTCCGCGACAACAACGCCGATCTTGGCGGCGCTGTGGCCTGCGCCGAGGGCTCTGCTCTGACCTGTGTCGGCAGCTCGTTCGAGGGGAACACTGCCCGGTATGGTGGGGGTGTCGGCCTCAATAGCGGAGCGGGAGTTTTCGAGGGTTGCACCTTCAGCGGGAACGTCGCCGTCGAGCGCGGCGGCGCCGTGTATTCCGCCTATTATTCGGATGCGGATTTCACCCTCTGCACCATCGTCGCGAACCAGGCCCCCACGGGTTCCGGAATCGCAGGGGTGATGACCACCGTCATCGCCCTTGAGCGCAGCATCATCGCCGATGGGATCGCGGGCGAAGCCGTGATCTTGCTCTACTCCTCGACAATCACGGCATCATGTACGGACATCACCGGCAACGCCGGCGGCGACTGGACCGGCGAACTGGCGGCCCTGGCGTCGATCAACGACAACCTGTCCGCGAATCCCCAGTTCTGCCTGACCGGCAGCGAGCCCTATAGTCTGCAAAACGGGTCGCCCTGCAGTGAGGACATCCACGCCTGCGCCCGGATCGGCGCCTGGGATGTCGGGTGCAGCGGCTTGCTGAAATTCCGTTCGGGTGGCATTACCTGGAGCACCATCAAGGGCTACTACAATTAGCGCCGGGCGGCGATAAAGGAGAGCTATGAGTCCCAGATTCATCGTCACGGGCGGCGCCGGTTTCATCGGCAGCAACCTGATCGCGGGACTGAACGCGCGAGGGGTCGAAGACATCCTGGTCGTCGATCATCTCGGTTGTGACGAGAAGTGGCGGAACCTTGTCGACCTGCGCTATGCGGATTACCTGGACAAGACCGAGTTCCGGCGGCGCATTCTCGCCGATGAGATCCCCGCCGCGGATTTCGTGTTTCATCTCGGCGCGTGCAGCGCGACCACCGAACCGGACACAGGCTACCTCGCCGACAACAATTACGGCTACAGTCGCGACCTCTGTCTCTGGGCTCTGCAACGTGAGGCCCGTTTCATCTACGCCTCCAGCGCGGCGACCTATGGCGACGGCTCTCTGGGTTACGACGATGCCGTCGACCGTCTGTCGGATCTGAAACCGCTGAACATGTACGGCTACTCGAAGCAGATGTTCGATCTCTGGGCGCGCCGCAACGGGCTGTTCGATCGTATCGTCGGCCTCAAGTACTTCAACGTCTTCGGCCCGCGAGAGAGCCACAAGGGCGACATGCGTTCCGTCGTGCACAAGGCCTGGGGACAGATCCAGGCTACTGGTGAGGTCAAGCTCTTCAAGTCCCATCGCGACGACTACGCCGATGGGGAGCAGGTGCGCGATTTCATCTACGTGCGCGATGCCGTGGATGTCACCCTGCACTTCATGGACGCCGCCGCGCCGGGGGGGCTCTTCAACTGCGGCACCGGTCGGGCCCGGAGTTGGCTCGATCTGGCCCGGGCGACATTTGCGGCCTTGGGACGCAAGGAGAACATCAGCTTCATCGATATGCCGGCTGTTCTGCGGGACAAGTACCAGTATCACACCGAAGCGGATGTCGCCAAACTGCGAACCGCGGGCTATGCTGAGGACTTCACCTCGCTTGAGGATGGCGTCCTCGATTACGTCACCCGCTATCTGGAACAGGCATAACCAAACCCTACATGTGGAGAAGTAATGGCGCAGCGTTTTCTGATTACAGGCGGATCCGGTTTTCTGGGCATCAACCTGATAAGGTTGCTTCTTGAGGAGGGATTCGAGATCACGGTTCTGGATCTCGTCGAATTCGATTACCCCGAGGCTGATCGGATCGACTTCATCCAGGGGGATATCCGCGATATCGCAACCGTGGATCGCGCCATGCGGGGCTGCGCCTACGTAGTGCACTGCGCCGCGGCGCTGCCGCTCTACACGCCCGAGGATATCTACACCACCGATATCGACGGCACGCGCAACGTGATCGATTCCGCTTCCCGGCATGAGGTCAAACGCTTCGTCCACATCTCCTCGACGGCCGTTTACGGTATCCCCGATCACCATCCCCTTGTCGAGGAGGACAAGCTCATTGGTGTCGGCCCCTACGGCGAGGCGAAGATCAAGGCCGAGGAGGTCTGCCTGGAGTACAGGGATAAGGGGATGTGCGTGTCGATCATCCGCCCCAAGTCCTTCATCGGGCCGGAGCGGCTGGGCGTGTTCGCCATGCTCTACGATTTCGCCCGCACCGGACACGGGTTCATGGTGCTCGGCGACGGCAACAACCTGTACCAGTACCTCGACGTCGCGGACCTCTGCGACGCCATCCAGCTCTGCATCACCGAGGAGATCGCGAAGGTGTCGGACACCTTCAACGTCGGGGCGAAGGAGTTCGGCACGCCGAAGAGCGACTTCCAGGCGGTGCTCGACAAGGCGGGCTTCGGCAAGAGGATCAAGGGGTTCCCCGCCGCCCCCGCGATCTTCATTTTGCGCATACTGGAGGCGATGAAGTTGTCGCCGCTTTACAAGTGGATCTACGAAACCGCCGCGGAGGAGTCCTTCGTCTCCATCGAGAAGGCCGAACAGGTCCTGGGCTATAGGCCGCGCTTCTCGAATGTCGATGCTCTGCTGCGGAATTACGAATGGTATCTGGCGAATCTGGAGCGGATCGAGGGGGGCGCCGGAGACGGTGTCACGCACCGTGTTCCCTGGAAACAGGGCGCTCTGGCTCTGGCCAAGCTGTTCATCTGATCCCTATCCCTACCCGATCCGGAGTCGGGAGGGTAAAGCTCTCCTGCTCCACCGTCATCGCAACAGCGCAAGGTGACGGCGGGCTTGCCGACATACCGCCTGTGGGCGCGGCAGATGTGTGATCGGCGGACTTTCTTTTCTCCGCCCGAGTCCTATGTGAGCTGATGCGGATCGGGGGATTGCCCTCGGCCGTTTTTTGTCCGGATACCTTGTCGTCGGATCGCGTTGCCGCTACTATCGCCCCATCACTATTCGCCTGTTCACGACGAAGGGATGCGACCCATGCGCCGGCTTGCCTTGATGCTCCTGATTATCATGCTGAGTTCGACTCTCACAGCGGCTCGGGAGGGGACAAGTCCTGGACTCTCCAGAGACGGCATCCCGACCGCTCTCGCGGATCCCGTGTATGGAGCCCTCTTCGCGCCCGTCGCGGATTACGATCCCGCAGTGCCGACACTTGCCGCCCTGCTGGGGGAGGATGCGCTCAACAGGCCCGCTGCCGGTCATGATATCCACCGTGTGCTGCAGGCCATCGCAGCGGCCTCTCCACGCGTTCACCTCGAGACCTACGGCTACTCGCACGAGGGACGTCCCCTGGACCTGGTCGTCGTGACCTCGGCAGAGCGGCTTGCCGATCCGGCCGCTCTCCGCGCGGAGCGGCGCAGGTTGGCCGATCCCCGTGATGAGGATCAAGACTTCGCGAGTATGATGCCGGTCGTGGCCTGGATAGGCGCCTGCGTACACGGCACCGAACCCTCGGGCGCCGATGGTGCGCTGGCCCTGCTTCATCACCTGGCCGCGGATCGTTCGATCGCCACGAAGAGGCTGCTGGATGACGTGGTCGTGATCATCGATCCTCTTCAGAACCCGGACGGCAGGGCGCGTTTCATGAGCCAGTACCTGACCTGGGACAGCCGGATCCCCGTCGTTGATCACCAGAGTAGCCAGCATCGCAACGGCTGGCCCAATGCGCGGGGCAATCATTACCTGCTCGATCTCAATCGCGACTGGTTCGCGCTCAGTCAGCCCGAAACACGCGCGCGGATCAGGGTGCTGCTGGACTGGCAACCCCAGGTCAGCTTCGACCTGCATGAGATGGGGGCGTTTGATACCTACCTGTTCTCGCCGCCCCGCGCGCCGTTCAATCCGCACCTGCCTGCATCCACATCCGGCTGGTGGCGGGTTTTGGCCGAGGATATCGCCGGCGCCTTCGGTCAATACGGGTGGAGCTGTTACAACGGCGACTGGCACGAGGAGTTCAATCCCAACCGGGGTGCCGCCTGGCCGCTGATGAATGGGGTCGTCTCGTTTCTCGGTGAGCAATCCAGTACCCACGGCCGTGCGATTCGGCGTCCAGACGGCCATGTGCTCACCTATCGCGAAGCCGTGCATCATCAGTACACGGCCGCACTCAACCTGGTGCGCTCCGCCGCGAAAAATCGCGTCGGTCTGCTGGCCGACTACACCGCCAACCGGATCGAGGGGATGAAAAGGGGCGCGTTCATCATTGATGCGACGGTGCGTCCCGATCTCGTCGAGCGTTTCGTGCGGGTGTTGGCGGCTCAGGATATCGAGGTGCGGGTCGCCGAACGCCCCTTCGGGAGCCGGAGCGCCAGGAACTACTGGGGTGAAATCCGGGGTGGGGAGCGTTTCCTCGCAGGTTCCTGCATTATCGATCTGGAGCAGCCGCAGGGTAGACTCGCGCGCGCCATTCTGGAGTTCGATCCGCAGCTGGGCGATGAGTTCGTCACCAAAGAGAGGCGCAGTCTGGAGAGTGGCGCGGGGAGTTTGCTCTATGAATCACCCGCCTGGTCTCTGGCCATGGCCTATGGTCTGGATGTCTATCTGGCCGACAGGTGTCCCGATGTCGCCGGTTCGCCGCCGGCGGAATCGGCACCCGCGACGGGTGGAGTGCATCCGCCTGCGGAGTACGGGTATCTTCTCGACGCACGGGCGCCCCGGGCCGAAAGGGCGCTGGCCCTGCTGCATGCCGCCGGGGTGAAAGCGTGGGCAGCCGCCGAGGCCTTCCGCAAGGATGAGCGGCAGTATCCCGTCGGCACGGTGCTGGTCAAAAGGGCGGACAACGCAGCGGACCTGGAGGGGACGATCGCACGGATCGTCCGCCGTACCGGCGTCACGTTCCAGGGTGTGGGACATGCCCTGACCCAACAGGGACCCGATATGGGGGCCCGCGCCTTCCGTCTGCTCCATGCGCCCCGTGTGGCCCTGCTTACGGGCACACCTTTCTACCAGACAACCTGCGGCGCACTCTGGCACTACTTCGATCGGGAGCTGTCGCTACCCTGTTCATTGCTGCGGATCAGTGCGCTGGAGCGCTCGGATCTCGACCTTTACAATGTGCTCATCGTGCCCGATGCCGGAGCCGGTCGGGGAGAGGGCCTTATTGCCCAACTGGGACCGGAGGGTGTGGCCAGGATCGCGGATTGGGTGCGTCGGGGCGGCACGCTGATTACGTTGGGAGAGGGGTCCTGGTTGCTCTTTGGGGGGGAGATGCCTCTGAGCGCATTGCGCCCGCGCCGCCTGGTGCTGGATCAGTTGGGTGAGTACGCGAAAGCCCAGACCCGGCTCAACTCGGTTTCCCGACTTCAGGTTGACGAACTGGCGTTGCGCACCGGTACCGGAGATGGGATAAACCGTCCAGAGGAGCAATCCGTAGAGGAGATGATGATCTCCGATGACGATGATGCTTTTTTGCGCCGTTTCAGTCCCCGTGGAGCTTTCGTACGTGTTGACTTGAATCCCGATCATTGGCTTGCCGCCGGTGTGGGGACGCGAGTGCCGGTGCTGGTAAAGAGTGATCTGGTTCTCATGGCTAGAGCACCTGTCCAGGGACTCGGCTTCTTTGCCCCGGCAAAAGATCTGCGGCTATCCGGTCTGCTCTGGCCTGAAGCCGGTGAGCGACTTGCGGGTTCCACCTACATGGGGCGGGAGGGTTTCGGCAACGGCCAATTCATCTTCTTTGCGGGGAACCCTACCTACCGGGCTTACGCCCATGGTACATCACGGCTACTGGCCAATGCCATCCTGCTCGGAACCGGAATGGGGACGAATTATCGTGTGATTAACTGAACAAGTCGCGGAGTGGTTTCTCTTTTGCCTGAATACTCTCGGCACAGGTGCTGGCCGCCAATTGCGTACGGCGGCGATGTATTCCAAATTGGCCAGGAGAGATCGTTCCGTTGCGTGATGTTATTCAAGATCATATGCCCTTGGCAGCTGATGGTGTGCATGGTGATGGTCCGGGTCGCCATACATCAGCCGCAGAGATCCGGGATATTTTGGCCAGCAGAGCCGACCGAGATCTTTCGCGGCGCTCCCGACGGGTTGTGATCGTCTGGCCTCTGGTTGTCCTCGCGCTTCTGATTTCACCGAATCTCCGGGAGATCCCCCTGAAGTTCAGCGTCAGCTTCATGGGGCTCATGATATTGCAGAGCATCATCCGGATGTGGATGCTCAGCAACTTCGAACGATTTTACGCAAGCAACAGGCGAGTCTGGCGAATCATGGCCCTGATTGCGCCGAATATCAATGCCGCCATCTGGTCCTTTGGGCTTGTCGCGGCATTGAGCTACTACGGCGTCAATACTACCTTCTTCATCCTGCTTCTCCCGACAGCCAGCATCGCGACCGTGGCAACAGTCTCCCTGAGTCCGTCATTGAAGCTGTTCAACAGCTTCATCACCATCATGCTTGTACCTGTCTCGGTGGCCCTGATCATCTCCGATCCGGCCACCCCCGTGCTGGGTTTCGTACTCGGAATCTACTGGTTGCTGGTCATGGGGATCGGGACCTCGCTGCATCGGGAATATCGGCAGGCGCAAGCGAACTCGCTCTCTCTCGAGATCAGGGCTCGCGAGTTGCAGATAGCTCACAAGATGGCTGCTGATGCGAATCAGGCCAAAACGCAGTTCATGACCAATATGAGCCACGAAATCCGTACTCCGCTCAACGGAATCCTGGGTCTGACCGGTCTGTTGCTTGACTCCGAACTGAGTTCGCAACAGCGTGAGTATCTGGGGGATGTCAACACGTGCGGCGCCGCACTTCTGGACATCATCAATGAGATCCTCGATTTCTCCAAAATCGAGTCCGGTGAAATCGAGATCAGTACCGATGACTTCTCGATACGTCAGTTTGTCGACAAGCTGGTTGAGTCGATCCGCTCCCGGGCGGAGAAGAGGGGGATCGAACTTACAGGTCAGGTCAATATCGATGTGCCCGACATGTTGCAGGGCGATTCGCGACGATTGTGGCAAATTCTGTTGAACCTGCTGCAGAACGGCGTCAAATTCACCGAGTCTGGTGAGGTAACCCTGGCGGTCTCGCTCCTGTCCCGCGGGATGGATTCGGTCGAGTTGAAGATAGATGTCATCGATACGGGGATCGGTATCCACTCGGATGAACAGGAGAGGATATTCCAGGTTTTCGATCAGGTCGACAGCTCCCTGCGCCGCCGTTTCGGAGGTGTCGGCCTCGGTTTGAGCGTAGCCAACAAACTGGCCCGGATGATGGGGGGAAATATCAGCCTGATCAGTGAGCTCGGGAAGGGGAGCACCTTCACCCTGCTCCTCCCCTTTGCCATCAACGAGAGCTGGCTGGATGCAAAGCCGGATAGCTCGGAGGGGATGGTGACGAAAACCGGGATGCGTGGCACGGAGAGGCAAATCAACCGACTGAATGGAACTCGGGTCCTGCTGGTGGAGGATGATCTCATCAACCAGAAACTCGCTCGCCGTCTGCTTGAGAAAATGGGAGCCGAGGTCACGTCGGCCCTGAATGGCTTGGAGGGGGTTCAGGCCTGGGAGAACGAGGAGTTCGATCTGGTGCTGATGGATGTCCAGATGCCGGGGATGGATGGCTGCAAAGCCTCCCAAATCATACGCAACCTCGAGATGAAGCGGGGCGGTTACACGCCGATAGTGGCCATAACCGCCCACGTCATAGAGAGGGACAGGGAGGAATTTCTCTCTGCCGGGATGGATGACTATATTGCCAAACCCATCATCAAAGCCGAATTGTACCGGGTGCTGAACAAGTTACTCAGCTCTGACTTCCGGGCTCCAACTCTTTAACCGGCTCCACCGAACGCCAGGGCAACCGCCCCTTCCCTTTGCCCCAACCCAGAATCGTCCGCACATAGGCGGCGGAGTTCTCCGCCAATATGTAGAAGGTCGGCAACACTACCAACGTCAGAACCGTACTTGTCGCCAGCCCTCCGATAACCGCCCTGGCCAGGGGGAAATAGTAACCGCCGGAGATGTGGGTCTTCCCCAACGCCAGGGGCATCAGGCCCAGGATCGTTGTCGAGGCGGTCATCAGGATCGGTCGGAAACGATCGTGACAACCCTCGACTATCGCCTGTTCCCGACTCATTCCCCTGCTGCGCAGATGATTGATGTGATCGAGCAGTACGATGCCGTTGTTCACGACCACCCCTACCAGAATCACCATGCCGATCATGGCGAAGAGATTCATGGGTGTGTTGGTCAGCATCAGCACCCAGATCACACCGATCACCGCGAAGGGGATACAGAGCATAATGACGAGCGGATGGAGGAAGGATTCGAAGAGCGCCGCCATGACCAGGTACACGCAGACCAATGCCAGAAGCGCGTTCATGGCCAGATCGGCTTGTTTCTCCTGGGCCTGAAGCAGGCGCCGGCCGAAGGACCACGAATAACCGGCCGGCAGGTCGAGGCTGTTCATGATCTGTTCGACCTCTTCGATCGTATCGTCGAACTCCTCACCCTCGTAGGTGCCGTTGATGCTCAGCGCGGTTTTCTGATGTTGCCGACGAATCCCCTGCGGACCCTTGGCGATTTCGAAACGGGCGACCTGCCCCAGCAGGACCGGGCGATCTTCGCGATAGGTGATGGGCAGTTGCTTCAGGTTGTCGATGTTGCGCCGCGATGCCGGTTCCAGGACGATGCCCAGATCGATCTCGCGCTCGGCCCCCTGAAAGCGGCGTAGAGGTATGCCGCGGAAGGTCAATCCGAGAACATCGGACAGTGAGCGGGGGCTGACCCCGTAACTGCTGGCCAACTGGCGATCGAGAATAACGCGTATCTCGTCGCGCCCCTCGTCGATGTTGGTGCCGACATCCTCCATGCCGTCGATCAGGTCTATACGGCGGACCACCTCTTCGGAGATGTCCTCCAGCAGATCCGTATCCTCGCCAAAGAGGGTGACCGATACGCTTTCGCCGCCGATACCCGCATCATTGTCGTCGCCGAAACGGTATTCGCAACCCGCCAGCTCGGGCAGCTCCTCACGCAGATACTTGCGCATGCCCCGTATCTGCTCGGGGCTCAGGTCCGTATCGGGCGTGAAGTAGAGGCTGAAAGCGATGAAGTTGTCCTGGTAGAACAGATAGACGTTCTCCACACCCAGCGAATCCTGCTTCGCGAGGAGGAATTCCTCCATGGGCTTCACGTAATCCCGTACGCGATAGATGTTGGTGTTGTCCGTGAACTCAACCCAGGAGTAGATGCGGTTGATCTTCACGCTGCCGTCGTCCTCCTCGAACTCGGATGCACCAAAGCCGGTGACCTTGGTCGCCAGTACGGTGATGAGTATCAGCAGGGGCAGGAGACCCCAGGCCGTGAGTTTGGGATGCTTCAGCGCGGTCCAGTTGAGGACGCCCAGGTATTTTTTCCGCCATCTGCTCAGAACACGGAATTCCTGGATGCTGTCCTGGCGCGGAATGCGCGCCGCCAGCATCGGCACCAGCGTCAGGCAGATGAGCAGCGAAAAGATGAGAGTGATGGAGATGGTCACGCCGACCTCACCCAGCCAGATGGCCATCTCGTCGGTCTTGGTGAGGATGATGGGCGCAAAAACGATGATGGAGGTCAGGGTGGAGGCTGTGACGGCCATGGCCACATCCTTCGCGCCGCGTCGCGCAGCGGTTCCGGACTCCTCTCCCCTCTCCTGTCGCTTGAATATCGACTCCAGAACGACGATGGCGTTGTCCACGAGCATGCCTACGGCCAGCATCAGCCCCATCATGGTCAGCATGTTCAGCGAACGGCCGGACATGTAGAGGAAGACGCTGGTGGAGATCACCGAGATCGGGATCGCGGTGGCCGCGATCAGCGTGGGGCGAAAGCGTCTGAGGAAGAACAGGAGGACGCTGACGGCGAAGAAGGAGCCGATCAGTCCCGACGTCAACAGCCCCTTGAGGCAATTGGTGATCTCGTCGGCCTGGTCGAAGAAGAGAACAACCTCGATCCCGTTCAGTGACGGATCCTGGGAGATCTCATCGAGGACCCTCTTCACATTGCGCGAGACATCCACGATGTTGGCGCCCGAGGCCTTCTGAATCGTGAAGGCGATGGCCGATTCTCCGTTGAGTTGCCGGAAATAGGTGGGCAACGGTTCGCTGTAGATTATCTCGGCGATGTCCTTGAGGCGCAGACCGGCTTCCGAGACGATCAGATTCTCCACATCATCCAGGCTGCGGAATTGTCCGAGGGAGCGCACGTTGATCCGCTGGCGGCCGTTGTTGACCATGCCCAGCGAGAGATCGATGTTGCTGCTGTTCAGACGGGTGAACAACCCACCCACGTCGATGCCGTGCTCGATGATCTTGTCCAGCAGCAGGTAGATCGTCACATCCTTCGGCGCAATGCCGTCCACCTCGACGCGACCGACACCCTCGACCCGGCTCAGAGGGTTGATGATGCGCCGCTCCAGAAGATCGTAGGAGCTGGCCAGGTCGCGCCCGTGTGCGCTGATGCGCCCCTCCATGACCGGAATGTCGTTCGTGTTGAACGTGAAGATGAAATATTGACGCAGGTCATCCGGCAGGATGGGACGCACCTGCTCCATCTTCTCCTTGACCTCGAGACGGAGAATGTCGATGTCGCGGGAGAAATCGAACTCCAGATTGACCCAACCGCCATCTCGGCCCGCCCAGGAGCTCATGTTCCGCATCTCGCCCAAGGTGGCCATTATCTCCTCGACCGGTCGGACGATCTCCCGTTCGACCTGGCCGGGGACGGCGTTGGGGTAGGGCATCCAGATGCTGACGAACGGCATGTCGACCTTGGGCAGGAAGTCCAGTTTGAGTCGGCTCATGCTGACGATGCCCAGCACCAGGATGGCGGCCGTAACCACCAGGACGGTTACGGGACGGCGGATCGCGAATTGCGGCAGATTCATGATTGGCCTCAGGCTTTCCGGTCCAGAAGATCGTAGACGACGGGGATGACGACCAAAGTCAACATGGTGGCCACGGTCAGACCGCCGATGACCGCGATGGCCATCGGTGCGCGGATCTCGGCTCCCTCACCCAGGCCGATGGCCATGGGCAGCAGACCGAGTATCGTCGTCAGCGTGGTCATCAGGATGGGGCGCAGACGAGCGGAGGCGGCCTCCAGGATTGCCTGCCGCTTGGCCAGCCCGGCGCGGCGCCGCTGGTTGATGAAGTCGATCAGGACGATGGCGTTGTTGACCACGATCCCCGTGAGCATCACCGCACCGATCAGCACCACGATGCTGACCGATGTGCCGGTCAGGAACAGCGCGAGGATGATGCCGACCAGCCCCAGGGGGACGGTCATCAGGATGACGAAGGGGTGCAGGAACGATTCGAACTGGCTGGCCATCACCAGATAGACCATAAACACCGCGAGCACCGCCGCCAGCAGCAGACTGCGGAACGAGGTGGAGATCTCGTTGTTCTGTCCACCCAGAGTGACGGCCATGTTGCCGGGGGCGGGCATCCTGTCCAGGAGAGTCTGGATCTCCCGGCTGGCGCTGCCGAGGTCGCGGCCGGCGAGGTTGGCGCTGATCACCGCAGCGCGTTGCTGACCGATGTGGGTGATCTGGGCAGGACCGATGCCGAGTTGGACATCGGCGACGGTAGTGAGCGTGATCGGCACGCCGCCACTCTGGCTGACAACCAGTTCGCCGATGTCATCCACCTCGATCATCTCGGCGGAGGCGGTACGCACGCGGATGTCTATCTGCCGATCCTCCTCCTTGAGGCGGGTGGCCACGTCGCCGTGTATCTTTCCGCGCAGGACACGGCTGACCGCTTCGAGATCCAGGTTCAGGGCCGCCAGACGTTCACGGTTGAAGCGGACCTGCACTTCGGGATTACCGTCCTCGAGACTGTTGCGCAGGTCGCGGAGACCTTCGATGGAGGACATCGCCTCCGTCAACTGGTTCGCGTACAACCGCATCGCCTCGAGATTATAGCCGAAGACCTGCACCTCGACCGGAGTGCTGAAGCTGAAGTAGCTGGGACGCCGGAAGGTGTAGCGAATCTCGGGATGTCCATCCAGAACGCGACGGCATCTTTCGATCACCGCAGTCTCCATGGTACGATCGCCGGTGTCGGCGATCGTGATGTTGAGCTGGGCGATGTTCTCGCGCCGCTCACTGCGGGCACTGCCCAGTTCGGGACTATCCCCGACGCTGCTGAACAACGTGGAGATGTTGCCGTCCGTGATGAGCTCCTGCTCGACACTGGCGACCTTGCCCTCAACCGCAAGCAGCGGCGTGCCGGGCGGCAGCTCCAGATCGAACGTGAATGAACCCTGGGAGAAGGGGGGGACGAGTTCAACGCCCAACTGAGGGGTCAGGAGCAGACAGCCGACGGCCAGCAGCAACGCCAGGCAGACTGTGCCGAACCTGTGACCGAGCGCATGCCTTATCACCCGCGGGTAGACTCTGCCCAGCCAGGTCCAGAAGTGATCGAACATCTTCTGCAGGGGGAAGATCAGCAGGTCGGTGAGAATGAACAATCCGCGGAACAGCAGGCCGAAGAATTTGACGAGGATGCCGAACAGGAAAAACAACAGGCCGCGACCGATCCACTTGAGCAGCCACTGCACGCCACGGCCAACGGCCCTCAGGGGGCGGGACAGAAGTTTCCAGAGCATCCGGAAGGGGAAAGTGATGATCTTGAACGTCCAGCGCAGGATAAAACCGATCCCCTTCGCCAGCCAGCGCAGAGGCAGGAAGATCACAGAACCGATGCGTTCGATCAGCGAGGCATCGCCCTCGGGCTCGTCGTCTGAATCCGTGATGGTGGCGATGTCAATGGTCGGCATCACTTCATCTTCATCGCTGCTCTCGCTCAGGGTGCCGGCGGCCTGCTTCTCGGCTCGTTTTGTCCCGATACTGGCCAGCACGGGGATGAGCGTCAGCGCCGCGATCAGGGAGACCACAAGCGAGGCCGCCACGGTCAACGCCTGATCCCGGAAGATCTGACCGGCGATCCCCTCGACGAAAATGATGGGGAGGAACACGGCAACGGTGGTCAGCGTCGAGGCTGTAACCGCCTGCGAAACCTCACTGGCGCCGGTGACGGTTGCGTCCCATGTGGACTTGCCCAGCCCCTTCTGACGGCCGATGGCCTCCAGTACGACAATGGCGTTGTCCACCAACATGCCGACACCAAGCGCCAGACCACCCAACGACATGATGTTCAGACTGACGTTGAATTGCTGCATGACGAAGAACGTGGCCATGATCGAGGTGGGAATGACCAGAGCGATGATGGCGGTGCTGCGTCGATCCTTGAGGAACAGGAAGAGTACGAACACGGCGAGCAGGCCGCCGAGCAGGGCGTTGTTGCGCACTTCATTGAGAGACTGCTCGATGAAGACGCTCTGGTCTGACAGCACGACCAGTTCGATCCCTTCGGGTAGATCTTCCCGCAGAGCGTCAAGCCGGTTCTTGGTGCGCCGGGCCACCTGCACCGTGTTGGCATTGCCCTCTTTATACAGAGCAAGCTCGACCGCCTCTTTGCCCGCCACACGGGAGATGATCTCCCGCTCCTTGAAATCGCGCGTGATCCGCGCCACATCCTCCAACTTGACGATTCGTCCGGCCTCTTCGAAGATCGTCGTCTGCCGGATATCGTTGATGTCCTCGAATTCGTTGAGTGTCCGCACCAGGAACTCCGCATCGCGATCCCGGATGCGGCCGCCGGCGGAGTTCAGGTTCTGATTGCTCAGAAACTGGGAGATTACACCGATAGGCAGATCCAGCGAACTCAGACGCCCCTCATCGACCTCTACGTGTATCTCCTCCTCCAGACCGCCCCGCAGGCGTACCGAGGCCACTCCGTCGAGCGACTCCAGATCCTTTTTGATCACCCGCTCGGCGAGGTGACGCAGCGGCGCCAGCTCCAGGTCGCCGTAGAGTCCGAGACGGAGGATCGGATCGAGGGTCGGATCGTAGCGCAGCAGGACAGGGCTGCCCGCATCATCGGGCAGACGCACCATGTCGAGCTTCTCACGCACGTCCAGCGACGCGAAATCCATGTCGGTTTTCCAGGCGAATTCCAGCAGGATCTCCGACACGCCCGGACGTGAAATCGAACGCAGCTTGCGCAGTCCCGGGATAACCGACACGGCCTCCTCAAGAGACTCGGTGATCAGCTTCTCGACCTCGGAGGGGGCTGCATCGGTGTATTCGGTCTGGATCGTCAGAGTGGGGTAGGAGATATCCGGCAGCAGATTCAGGGAGAGACGCGATAGCGCCACCAGGCCGAATATTACCGCAGCCAGGGTGACCATGAATACGGTCACCGGGCGATTCATGGAGGAACCGACGATTTTCATCTAGATTTCTCCCATGGGCGTGGAGTTGGCCAGGGCGTTTTGGGTTTCGATTTCGCTCTCGTTCAGGGCCCGCACCCGGCTACCCATTTTCAGGCTGCCCGTACCGACACTGACGACCTGATCGCCGATTTCCAGCCCTTCGATGATCTCAACGACCGTGCCGTTGGAGTAGCCGGTCTTGATGCTCACCTTGATGACACTGTCGGCCACGGCCTTAAAAACATAGATCTCGCCACCTTCAGGGACCAGAGCCCGCTTGGGGATGACCGGCACCTGGGGGTGCATATCGGTCTGCACCTGGACGCGCACGAAGGAACCTGGGCGGAGGGCCGACATCTGGGAGATGCGGCAGGTCACCTTGACCGTCCCCGTGCGCCGGTCGACGATGGGCGCCATGCGCAATACTTCACCGGGCAACTCCAGACCGGGGTGGGTATCGGGGGATATCACGACAGGCTGCCCCGCATCTATGTGGACAGCCTCTTTTTCGGGAAGGAAGATCCTGGCCAGCAGCGGGTCGGCGTCAACAAGTCTGAACACCTGGGCACCCATGTTGACATGCTGCCCCTGATCCAGCAGACGCTCGGCGATGAAGCCGGCAAAGGGGGCCTTGATCTCGCAGCGATCCATCTCCAGTTGCGCTGCCTCGAGCTGGGCCTGCGCTTCTTCGTAACGAAAACGGATATCCTGGAACTCCTTCTCGCTGATCCCCTGTTGCTGGTAGAGAGCGTCGCTGCGTCTGAACTCGCGCTCGGTATTGTCGGCGCGGATTGAGGCTTCACGGAGCTGAACCCGCTGAACAGCCCCGTCCAAAGTCGCCAGAATCTGTCCGGCGCTGACGATGTCGCCCTCCTCGACCAGCATCCGCTCGATCTGACCGTTGATCTTCACGATCACGTCAACCTGCTTCTCGGGCTCGAGTGATGCCGTGGAGCTGAGGTAGGAGGGGACGTCGTCGATCCTGACCACCGCCAGCTCAACTGGCACGACCTCCCTCTCATCCTCGGCTTCATCATTCTCATCGTTGTTGTCGCCATTACGACGGAAGCGGGCGAAGAACCCGCCACTCTCCTCAACTGCCGCGGCGCTGTCGCTTGTGGCTACGGCGGTACTGTCACCGGTACTGTCGGCTGCGACAGTATCGACTTGCACCTGACCGGTTTCCGATTCGTTGCATGCGCCGAGCAGCAGAAATAATCCGATGAAGAGGACAGGGAATATGAAGAGTTTTACGTGGCGAAGGGATCCGTGGATCCTGGGCATTGGAGCCTCCTAGGGGGAGCTGGACAACCTTGGTTGGCCTCGAGCCAGTTTCGTGTCAGGTGTGTTACAGGCCTTGCCTTACGGGTTTGCCGATATTCGGTTACAGGCGAAGTGTTCATTTCCGAACATCTGTCTGATCATGTTGTAATCGGCTCCAACCTGATTTACCGGGTAGCGTAAGGACCGCTATCCAAAAGTGACGCACGACAGTGACCGAAGGTTCTGTCGTTGACGCACAACAATGACCGAAGGTTTGGTGTTTTCGTTTTTGTGACAGACCGGTGAGGGGTGAAACTCGACGCAATGTTTCGGCCGTGCAATATTCGGCGGCGCAAAGTGTTCAGAGGGTTCTGAAGATGGCGCAATCATGAGGTTTTTATGATCATGGCACTCTTGAATTGCCTGTTATTTCGCGTCAATCTCATGCTATACTCAAAAACTGTCACTACATTGTTAAAACCCCACATCTGGGCCGAAACAAGCCGATTCTTGAAAGGAACCAAAGATGAAGCTCTCTGCAATCTCTCTCGTCTTTGCGCTGTTGCTGCTGGCAACAACGGCAATGGCGGCGACGCAAGTGATCCCCATGGATGCGTCAAATTCCATACTGGAACTTGATTCTCGTGAAGGGGATGCACTGCGCTTCAATGTCGAAATCGCCAAACTGGAGGCGATTGAC
>JAAEPZ010000370.1 GCA_024231955.1 bacterium
CTGAGTCGACAAGGCCGCCCATGCAAGCAAGCCAAGGCGCAGGAGTTGTTCAGGAGCCAAGAGCGGATAAGTTCGCGCACACACTCACGCTCACCACAGGGAGCTGAGGGTGCTACTTTACCTAGTGAGGCGCCAGTGCAAACTCTAAGCCCGGAACCGACTCGGTGTTGCATACAAATGCTGAATGCTGTGGTCAAGCCACAGTTGCTCAAATTGGTTGACCAACTGCGGAGCCAAGTAGCTGCGAAAGCGAGTAGTTTCAGCGAGACGAAGATGTCGAGCCGAAACGGGAAGAATGGCAAGGACCGCGACAAGAACGGCAAGGACCGCGACGGCAACGGAAAGCGAAGCGGCCGGAGCAGCAGACCGAGCTGGAGCGTTAGCAGAACGGACGAGGAACGAGCGCGCGACGAGCGCCAGGAGAAAGATCGACTGTTGTCAGAGAAGGTCGAACGGAATCGAGAGCGCCTGCAGAAGCAGTCCGATGCCGACGGAAAAGCGGCCCGGGCTGCCAAGAAGAAGGCGCAGGACGAGGCAGCGAAACTGAAGCTGCAGCAGCAGTTGGCGGAGCGGGGGATACCACCCGCACCCAGAGCTGCGAAAAAGACGGCGGAGTCCTCAGTGACCGAGCCGAGCTTAACGGATCCTACGGCAAGGAAGCCGACGCGGCCGAAATCGCTGGCGCCGGCATCAACTTCGGGCAGTTCTACCGGAGGAGCTGCTCCCAAAAAGAAAGAATCGGCCAAGGCCGAGCCAGTGACGTGGAAGCCGGCTCAGGAGACGTTCAACTACTTGACTGAGCTGCATGCCACGCTGTATCCGTCTCCTAAGGCCCGAGAGCAGGCAGAGCGGATACAGGCGATGCATAAGGGTTTCCTGGCAAGAGAGAGAATCCGGAGGAACAGTTACCTGCAGGGGCTGGACATGAACAAACGTCAGGTCGGCTATTCGGCAAAGAAGCTGAAGCTGCACAAGCAGCGACTGACCGAAGATCAGAGTGGGCTGTCAGGCACGGAGAAAGTCCAGCTCGTAGCCGACGATGAAGACAAGTACGACACGGACGCCGAGCGCGAATCGGACCAGCTGGAAAAGTCGCTGGGCAGAGAAAGGGACTCGCAGGCTCAGCGGAAGAAGAAGCATCGGCAGGCTACAGAGAAACGGGACGGCCGGATCATTTTCAGCCAGAAAGAACGAGCGAAAATATTCAACTCGTTGACCGAGCAACTGACTACGTCAGAGCAGGTCGCGTGGAGGGATCAGTGGAGAGCGCGCGACCGACTTCAAACGGAGCGCACCAAGGAGCGGCTCAAACACTTCTTCGTGGATCATAAGGGGCTCCTGCACCAAGGGGAAGCGCTGTACTCGAAGCGAAAGCAGAGTACGATCACGAGGTTCATGAAGGAGTCGACCTCGCATCAATTCGAAGACTGGGAGTCTACGTCCGAGTATGATACGGACATCGAGGAAGAGCTGGTGCGGCTTACCACTGAAGTGAGTGAGCGTGTCCAGGATCTGCAGAAGCTGCAGGCGGCGCAGTTGCCGGAGGACCAGACTGCGCGGGAAGTACAGCAAGTCGTCTCAACCGTGGCGACAGGGCAAGTGCCGGAGATTTGGGCAAAGGACATGGAAGTTGACTCGACAGTGCCGCCTGCCCCTACTATGGGGCCAGGCAAGGCAGCAGCAGACACCGCTATGCCAAGCATCTTCGACCAGTCGGCGGTCGAGATGGAAGACGTCGAATTGACCGACTACGAGGAGAGCGACGGAGAGCAGCAACAGCCGCGGCTGTTGCCGGCCCTCGGGTTCTTCCGACATCCGATGGACCAGGTGGATGAGGGAGACTTCGATGACGATAAGGAGGACCGATTGATTGTCTCCTTGACGGCACATCATGGGCAGCCGGTTACCTGGCAGGTCCAGTGCATTCAGATCTGGCAGCAGTTAGTGGAAGCGACTGCTGAGGCGAACCAGCAGGACCCCACTAATCCGCAGACGGTCAAGCAGCTGTATCCGAAGCTGTTCCAGTATCTAGCCGAACAAGGACCGGACACTGAGGACAGCATGACAGTGCTGACTGCGCAGGAGATAGAGACGGGAAAAGGGGACATGCAGACCACCATTGCCAGTCGCAAGGTGCTGTACATGGCGGCATACGAACGGGCGGTGGGTCGCTCTGACTTGGAACCGGCTTTGGAAGCATGCTTCCGAGTTGGGGACGAAGACGAAGAACCGTCGCATGACGAGAAGCTGGTGTCGAGAACTGGAGTCCCGGTTCTGTACTTTGAAAAGGGACTGCTGACGACCATCATGGAGCGTGCCGACTATGGGGAGAGTGATTTGTTTGACAACAATCACACTCTGCTGTGCCGCGATTTGAGCGACAGCGAGGTGTATATCCGCACCATTCTAATCAAGCAAGTCACGGATTTGGTGCGAAGACGAAGTGTTAAAGACCTGCCAGCGCCCGTATGGGAGACCCTGCGGAACTACGAATTCGGCGAAGGAGAAGAGGCGGTCCGGATGCTCCGAGAGTACCTGGAATCGGCCAATGGAAGGAACGCACGGTTTCTGGAGCAGCTCAGGCAGGAAGGAATGCAGAGGCAGCAACTGCAGGATCTGAATGAAGTGGGCGGGGTCTTGGCGCAAGCCAAGCCCATCCCTAGCTCGGCCATTCTGTTGAGGCAGACGCTGGCGCTCATCATGTCGCATCCGCAAGGCTACCCGGAAGAAGTGGTGAAGATGGCCGAGAAGATCCAGGAAGTGCAAGCCGAAGATGCGCAGAAAGTGTACTACACGCTGCGGCAACCCGATGAAGAAGCGGACCAAGCAAGGGCAAAGGCGACGATGAAGGGCCTGTTCTCATCGCTGCACTTGCATATGGTTTTCCCGAAGTTGAAGACGGCTGACCTGAAGGCGCATGAGGTACAGCTGCAGCTGTTGCAGGACGAAGCAGCTGAGCAACCGACAGCTCAGATGTATGGAAAGAATGACGTTCTGCCACTAAATGACTGGATGCCCCGAAACATGGACGAGGGGACCAGAAGGATGTACCGGGAAACGCTGGAAATGACTGAGCCACAACTGCAGGGATTCCGCACTTGGATCTACCGGCAGTACGGACCGAACGTGACGCCGCTGCAGATATGTGTTATCATGATCTGTTGGCGGGTGGCCAGAACTGCAGACGAAGCCTTCTTTATGATGCGCTGGATCTCTGCGTGGAGCGAGCTCTCCTGGATAAATCTGCGGTCCAACCTGCGCTCGGTGCCTATGCCATCGAGGCTGGAGGGTGTTGAAGCGCTGCCGTTGGTGGTGCCATTTGAAGTGCCGCTGCGAGTGCGAGATGCCTCGGGCAGGGACATGGGCGAATACAAGATGCAGGAGTTGGGAGACCCGCAGTCATACCCGGGGACGTTTGCCAAAGCCCCGGCGTTGCAGACCATGACACAGGTAGTATTGGACAGGAAGCACTGGGAGAGTTTGCCGATGCTCCAGGACGAACGACCAGAGGCGGCAGTCAGCGTTACGGCACTGATGCCGGATCCAGCTGCGCAATTGGAACCGGGAGAAGTGGTGGCGGATGACGCGTCGGCTGCTGCAGAGTCAGTAGCGTCGCAGAAACAAGAAGAAGTGGTGATCGACCGGACTGGGAAAACGCGAGA
>JAAEPZ010000371.1 GCA_024231955.1 bacterium
AAGCGCGTTATGACCGAATGCGGTCCGGCCCGTACCTCGAACCCGATGGATGTGACGGCCAATGGGTCGTCATCCCCAGCGATTGGCCCAACAAAGAGGCCAAACGTTTCTGGCAGTCGATTGGCTGCCGCTTTCTGCGCCACGAAAAGTCGTGGGTGCGATCGGTCGCGCTGCCGTACAAGCACGAGACCTATTCACCTCAGCAATGGCTCGTCTCGATCCGCAAACGATTTTTCGAGTTTTACGGCCCGAAACTAACAGAAATGGAGGATGTACAATTATGGAACAAATCGAAGGCATCGTGTCCCGCGTCTTTTTCTTCAACCCAGAAAACCACTATGCGGTGATCAAGATCGAACTCGTCCGCCGCCTACAAAGCGTGACCGCTATCGGGATATTACCCGGCATCGCTCCCAACCAACGGCTGTGTCTGACGGGGCAATGGATCACTCATCCCCGGTACGGACGGCAGTTCAAGATCGAGAGGTACGAGCAGTCACTGCCGACCACCATCCGGGGTATCCGCGAGTATCTGACATCGGGCCAGATCGAGGGTGTTGGCTTGGTCAACGCCGCCCGCATCGTCAATCGCTTTGGCGACGACACGGTGCGCGTGCTCGATGAGGAGCCAAAGCGATTGCGCGAGGTTTCCGGCATCGGCCAAGGACGAGCGGACGCCATCGCCGAATCTTGGAAAAAGCACCACCGTACCCGGCGAACGATGATATGGCTGCAAGGCCACGGTATCTCTGCCGGACTGGCGGCCAAAATCCACGAGGTCTATGATTGTGAAACGATCCGCATAGTACAGGAAAATCCGTACCGCCTGATCACCGACATCCGGGGCGTGGGTTTCAAAAGAGCTGACCTGATCGCGCGTGAGATCGGAATCGCCCGCGATGCTCCCTCGCGTGTCCAGGCTGGTGTAATCCACACGTTGAAGGAACAGGCCAAGGATGGCAACGTCTTTACACCACTGAACACGCTGGTGAGCAAGGCATCCAGGCTGCTCGCCGTCCCGCCCGATCTGGTGCGCGAGGCAGTGGAATGCTTGCAAGTCCAAAGCGACGTATACTGTGACGACGGCTCTGCCGTGTATCTGGCATTGTACTATGAAGCCGAGATCGGCGTGGCGCAATGTTTGCACACGTTGATGGATACGCCTGCCGCCTGCACGGTGGAATGGAGTTCCGATCTGCTCGCGCGGGCCACACGGGACTCGCGCATCGAACTTTCAGATGAACAACGAGACGCTGTACAAACGGCGATCACCGGCAAGATGACGGTGCTCACCGGTGGCCCTGGTACAGGCAAGACACAAACTGTGCGCACCATCGTGCAAGTGTTGGAGCAAGAGGGCGCGCGGGCCGACGAGTCATACGCCCTGTGCGCGCCCACCGGTCGTGCCGCCAAACGCCTCTCCGAGTTGACCCAGCGTCCGGCCCAGACCGTTCACCGGTTGATGGGATACAACCCCAAAAAAGGGTTCTCGCACACCGCACGCAATCCGTTGCCGCTGCGCTATCTCATCGTGGACGAGGCCTCAATGCTCGATCTGCTGCTGACCTATCGCCTGCTCCAGGCGATCAGACCATCCGCTCAAGTCCTCTTTGTGGGCGATGTGGACCAACTCCCCTCCGTCGGCGCGGGCGATGTCCTGCGTGATCTCATTGCCTCCGATCACGCCGCCGTCGTTCGCTTGACCACCATCTTTCGCCAGGCCGCCGACAGTGGCATCATCGTCAACGCGCACAAGATCAACCAGGGCGAGATGCCCACCCTCAACGGTTTTTTTGATTTCTACTTTTTCTCCAAACAAGACCCGCAAGGAGCCGCCGACCTATTGGTTGACGTCGTGCAGCGCCGCATCCCCGAAAAGTTCGGCCTCGATCCCGTGAACCAAGTCCAGGTGTTGGCTCCGATGCACAAGGGGGTGTTCGGGGTTGCCAACCTCAACGTCTGTCTGCAGGAAGCGCTCAACCCGCATTCGATATTCAGGGCCGAGCAGCAGATCGGCGGGCGCATCTTTCGTGTGGGTGACAAGATGATGCAAGTACAAAACAACTATAAAAAGAACGTGTTCAATGGGGACATCGGACAGCTAACGCGGATCGATACACAGAAACGCGAGCTAGTGGTCAAGATAGACGGCCGCCCCGTGACCTATCGCTGGGACGACATAGACGAATTGATGCACGCTTTTGCCGTGACCATTCACAAGGCCCAGGGCTCCGAGTATGACGCGGTGGTCGTGGCACTGCACTCGCAGCACTACCGGATGTTGCAGCGAAACCTACTCTACACCGCGATCACGCGGGCCAAGGGACTGGTCGT
>JAAEPZ010000372.1 GCA_024231955.1 bacterium
TATAAGATAAAAAACAGTTTCCATTCACTTACCCTCGGAGAGCATAGCGCCTGATATCAGTGAAGTGGGCCGCCGAAAGCTCAAAGAAGTGATCCAGTTGGTGGTCGCCCACGCCGATTTGTTCCACCAGTCGGTCAATTTCGTCCAATTCGCCCTCGGTCGGGTCCCAGGAGTCGTTTCCTGCCGCCACCGCCGCCGCCGCCGCCGGTGCGCCAAATGGGTTCTGCAGCCATTCGTCCAGTCGTCCACGTTCCTCGTCATTCAGGGCAGCCAGGAGAGAGTCGTCCTGCTGCTGGGAGTCCGCCGATTCATCGCCGCCATCATCTTCATCGTTTTGGGGGGTTCCGGGGTCGTAGAGTCTGTAGACCTCGGCCCAAAAATCGGGAGTTGCTGTGAACGCCACGTTCTGGTTGTCTGGGAGATCGCGGATCTGGAGCCACCTGTTGAAGATGTCGTCGATCAGCGCGATATTTCCTCTCCAGAGACCAGTGCCAGTGAGTGCATCCGGTGCTTCCACGGAAGTGATCTGCCAGAGATCGAACTGAGCTGCCATCTCGACAGATGCAAGA
>JAAEPZ010000373.1 GCA_024231955.1 bacterium
CTTCAAAGCCAACGCACCACGGGCGTGAAGAGGGGCTGGCGTTGTCGCCGACCCCGCGGACCTGCTGCCGGACGCCGCCCGCCTTCGTGGCCGGCCGCGCCAGGAGAGAGGTCCGGGTTCTGTCGCGAGGGAACGCTGGGCAGCGTCCTTGACCCGAGTTCCCGGTCGCCGGCAACTTCGTGCTCAGCCGCAGAACGTTCAAGGATGAGCCGCCAGGGCCGCTGCGGAGCAGCGGGTCTGGTCGACTCCATCCGGTTGTTGGGCGGCGGTGTGCAATCGCGGCACATGTCCTCAACCTCGGGTTCGAACGTCAGATGCTCCGGCATATCCGGAAGCCCACATCATCGTCTCGCTCATTCGCAGCGAAACTGCCTCGGGCAGCGCAGCGCAAGCTCCTGGGCGCATTATTGTATGCGCCGCCGCGAACACGCTTGAGATTTCCGTCTTCGCCAGCGTCATCGGAACACCATTCGGACACGTTGCCGTGCATATGGAAAAGACCCCAGTCGTTCGAGCGCTTTGTATAGACAGAGTTCGTCTGGTGGGGGGAGGTATCGACGACTCCTTGGAAGGTACCGTCAATAGCGAATGCGGCGGTGCCGGGTTGAGAGCCGATTGCCGTATTGTCGATATACCAAGCGAATTCGTGGAGTCTCCCCTCACTGTCGCCGAAGCACCAGTTCCCCAGGCTCCCGGCTCTACACGCAAACTCCCACTCTGCCTCATTCGGAAGGCGATACGATCGATCCGTCGAGGCATTGAGCCGGCCGCAGAATTCCTGGGCTTCGTGCCAAGAGACGCATTCTACAGGTCTCGTATCATCACCCTGATGGGCGGACGGATTCGCGCCCATGACGGCGGCCCATTGGGCTTGCGTAACCGGGTATCTCCCTATCGCGAAATCAGCCATGAGACCGCCATCAAGCGCTATGAGATCTACATTCACTCCGGATGGCGACTCTCGAAGCACTCGCGCATGGCAATTCGTGCGACGGACACGGCCTGCAATATCCTCAACGTTGCCAGCTCTTTCGGCGAGAAGCACCGCATCACCCACGGGAACCGGTGCGATGGTGCCGTCGCGGACACCGGCTCGCAGCCAACCCGGGAATTCCATGTCATCGAGTAATACGAGAACAACGTTGCGGATCATTCCCAACGCCGAGCATAACTCTTGGTTGACATAGTGGGACCCTCGGGCGGAGGATGACCAAGCCAAGAGCAGCGCGTCACATTGAGCCACTCCTTGCTCGATCTGCCAACGGAGTCCTTCCATTTCGTCATCTTGAGGAATTCGATCTCGATCTATGAAGTACTCGATACCCTCAGCTTCGAGTACCGGGAGGATCTGGTCATCGACCTGCCCACGATCCGCCCAGGAATAGCTGACAAAGACAAGGTTCGAATCCGAAGGCAGGTCTTTGCTACGCTGTGCCAGCGTCGCCAAAGCCGGATGTGGGTCGCCGTTTCGGATCGCCTTTTCGAGCCAGTATCGTGCCTTGCGGAATTGGCGGACGTTGAACAGCATTATCCCGAGCCCGCGAGTTGCGTCTTGATTGTTGGGCTTCAGATCCACCGCGCGGTAGTAGCATCCGACCGCGCCTTCGAAGTCCCGAACTTGCTCGTACGCAACCGCCTTGTTGAACCAGGCCTCAAATAGGCGTGGTTCTGCATCGGTGATCTCGTCATAGAGACCAATGGCCGCTCGTACTTGGCCTTCCTCCGAAAGCTCGAAGGCCCTGTCGAACATGCGATGAATCACGGCCTCGTCGATCAGAATTCACCTCCTCAGAGATCGTTGCGGTGCTTTAGCGTTCTTTACGGCTTGCCGACGGCTCTAGATCTAGAGGGGCCGCTCGCGGCATCTCGTTGCCGCACCAACATAGTAGGTGAGCCGCCGGGTAGTTAGATATTATGCGGCGCCTTAGCGCCGCATATTCATCGGGTACGAAAGCCGCCGATGTCCTGCAACCCGCTGGAAACAAAGAGCTTGGCGTCGGCCTGCGTTTCTGGCTGGCTGGTGATATCCGGCCACCAGGCGCCGCATATCGCCCTGGGCATGGTCTCAGGTCGTCCGAGGTGATATCCGGCGCACTCGTGCCGCATATCACCCGTGGCCCAGGC
>JAAEPZ010000374.1 GCA_024231955.1 bacterium
ATGTCGATGCTAATCAGCCCGATCCTGACCCTATGTGGTTAGATGAAAGCGCCTGGACGCCGCCGTTCCGCCTTCCTATCGCTGGCACTCGAGTCGTGTCGCCTACATCACCACCGCCAGAATTTATTCCCGGACGCGGATTTGCCACTTATCCGCCTCGTCCCGTTCCGCAAGCGCCGACTTCGACGCCTTCATTATCTAACCTTCCGCCCGTTCGCGCCTTACCTCGCGCCTCCTCACAGCGCCCGCGTTCGTCTTCTACTAGGCGCCCTGACATCTGTTCTCCGCTCCTCATGGTGCTTCGTGTCAAGGCACTCCAGTCCTATTCTCCCAATTACCTCGCCGAGTTAACACTCAAGGAATTTGGCAAGCCACCATATCCCCAATACCTTCAGTCGCTGTTGCAACCGGATTTCCTGTGTTTGCTCACAGGTGAGGAAGCCGTTCCGACCGCTCCTGTTGAAAATCCGTGTGCTCGCGTACCCGACGAGTCATCCGTTGTTATTGAATGGGACGATCAGCAGATGCCGATCGAATTCGTTTCGCCTTCATC
>JAAEPZ010000375.1 GCA_024231955.1 bacterium
GAGTCCTCGCCCACGCTGGCGGTCAGGCTGATGGTGGCAAACGGTGGGAGGTCTGAAAGCTCGACGTCAAAGGGCTGGCCACCATTGACAGGGAAGGGATCGAAGGACCATGGCTCCTCCCCATCCTCGGAGACGGTAACGACTACTGTGATGCTGTCCGGGCCGGTCAGGGCGTCTGAGCTGGCCTGCAAGACCGGCACGCAGCCGT
The DNA here is from genome assembly GCA_024231955.1 of bacterium. Taxonomy (GTDB): domain Bacteria; phylum Krumholzibacteriota; class Krumholzibacteriia; order JACNKJ01; family JACNKJ01; genus JAAEPZ01. Next base: position 209 of record JAAEPZ010000375.1, read on the forward strand.
CCATATCGAGGAAAAACTCCTCCGGGAATACCCCAAGCTCAACCGGCTCTGACTCGGCAAGTTCCACCTCGGTGCACTCCCAGTCAGACCCATGGCAGACCTCGATGAAGAGCGAGTCGCCCGGGGCGGCCGGTACGTTTGCCACGGTCTGGTTGGGACATTGATCGTCTGGCTCGTCGTATTCGTCTTCGTCACTACTGTAGTTGTAGACAGCAATGGTCACCTCGTCCAAACGATTGCTGATCGCTCCGGCCGGGATGGTTACGTTGGCCATGCCATCGCCGAACTCGACCCCGATCATCTCGACATCAATCGTCGGTGCCACGTACGGTACGGTGGCTACCACGGCTGTTTCGAACTCCTCGCCAGCGCCGATGGTGAGGCTGATATCGGCGTTTAGATCGAGTTCAAGATAGCCTGAAGTCTCAAGCTCGAAGTCGAATGGCTGGCCTGGGCTAACCGGGAAGGGCTCGGACGACCATTGCTCACCATCAACCAGGACGGTAACCACGGCTGTGATGCTGCTCGGACCGGTGATGGCGCCTTCGCTGGCCTGCAATACCGGCACGCAGCCGTCCATGTCGAGGGAGAATTCCTCCGGGAAGATCGCCAACTCGTCATGGTGTCCCTGGTCGATGATGGTGACCAGGGCGATGCCCGGTACCCCGATTCCGGCGTTGACCGGCCAATCCAGGGTCAGGGTCATGGTCTCGTCGCCTTCGGCCAGGGTGTCATGGATGATGGGAATGTAGATCTCCTGGCTGACCTCGCCCGGGTTGAAGGTCATGGTGGTACCCGTGGGGGGGAAGTCAAGACCCTTACGGGCACTGCCGTCGCGGGCTGACCAGCTAACCGAGATAGCGGAGCTACTCGCTCTGTCCAGCTCAACCGTGGCCACAAAGATGCCCACGTCTTCGCTGGTTACGTATTCCGGGCTCGAGAAGCTGATCCGCGGCGGTGCCGGACCGTCGTCTTGGATGAACACCGAGGTGATGCTGCGGCCGAGGAGTGCGTGGCCAGGGGCGAAGATTTCGACCCACAGCTCTTCGTAGCCTTCCGGCTCGCCGTCAGCAATGACCGGGATTGTGATCGTGGCGCTGGTGATTCCCGGCGCAAAGTCCAGAGTGCCAGCTACGGGTTGGTAATCGCTACCGGCAGTGGCACTGATGTCGCTAGTCTGGTAGCGAACGCTCACAGCTTCGGCTACCGGCGCTGAAAGGACCACCTCGACCTTGGCTGCTCCGTCAGGCTCCCCGACTTCCCAGACGTTCTGGGGGTCCTGGGCTAGCCCAACATAGACACCCTGGCTCTGATCGGCACCGATGTCCCAGGCGCCAGTGCGGGCGATGCTATCGACATCCAGGGCCACCGCCAGCCCAGCCTCGCTGCTGAGGTCGATGGCGGTACCGCAGGCCGGATTCAGATTCAGACCGGTGAGCTCGAATTCGCATAGGTGCACGTAGTCGTCGCCACTGAGTCTCTCTACGGTTAGCCTCACCACCTGGGCCGTGACCGGCTCTGGTAGCTCGACTGAGTCCCACACCCGCTCGTTACTGGCAAGGGTTCGCCACGGTACGATCTCGGCGTAGCTCTCGCCCTGCTCGTCCATGTCAGCAACGCTGTCAGCCACCGCCACCATCCAGCTATGGAAGTTGGCGTTGCTCAGGCAAACAGTGGTGCCGGTGAACTCGGTGGGAGTGGCAAACTCCAGCTGCACCTGGGCCGGGTTGATGCCCTGGCTTACCGCCATGGTCGCGGAAGTACCGTCAAAGATCGGCTCTGAGTCTGGGAAGTCGTGGCTGATGGTCACCGGCTGATCGTCTATGCCGCAGCCCAGATGGTAGTCGGCGCTGCCAGGGTCGACAAAGTTGACGGTGGCATCAGTGATTGGCATCAGGCCAGGTGCGCTGTTGTCACTGGCCAGGTTGTTGGTCGACTCGGCGGCAAAGGTGCCACTGTAGCAGGCCATGCTGGCGTCAGTGACCAGGTTGTTCCTGGCGATCACTGTGCCCTGGCTCTGGCGGATGCCAAAGGCACCGCCGATGATGGTGTTGTTGGAGGCAAGTACGGTGACCGAGGAGTCGTTGACGTCAATGCCCACGTGGTCGGCACTGAGGTCGCCAAGGTCGTAGAGTAGGTTGTTGGCAAGCTCCAGGGTGAGATCGCCAACCCCCTCGGCAGCGATGGCAATCTGGCCGTAGCTGTCCTCGGGGTTGGGGCTGAGGGTGATGATGGTCTCGGAGATCCGTACGGTGCCACTAACACCGGCACCGCTGAGGAGCACTCCGTAGGCTCTGTCATCCTCGTTCTCGCAGTATATCTGCAGGCCCTCGATCCTGAGGTTGCCAATCGAGGAGTAGATGCAGGCGTCGTAGTAGGAGTACAGCTCGTAGACCCCTGAGCTCCAGGCGCCCTGGTGACGCTGGCTCGCACCCCGTTGGCCAAAGGCCGAGGGGGCCACGATCCGGAGGTAGTTGTCCGGCCCAGTGGTCCAGCCGTAGATATCCACTGGCCCTTCTTCGTACCCGGCGTAACAGACCAGGTTGAGCACCAGGTTACTGGCCACCAGGTCCGAGGTGTCAAGGTATTCTTCATCGTAGGCATATTCCAGGGCGTCGTACAGCGAGCCGAAAGCGAACCAGACCCCGGTGGCTGTGGTCCCGGTGATGTTGGCAGGCACCAGACCTGCTCCGGTGAAGACCTCGCAGTGGTGGTCGTCGCTGCAGGAACGGATGAATACCTGGCCGCCATCGTAAACGATTTGGTCGCCACGATCCGGACCAGCCGGCAAGGCCTCGCCAAACTCGGCGATGCCGCCGCTGATGTCCATGGCGATCGGGCTCGGCAACTTATTGCCGCTGTAGCCCACCGAGTAGAAGACTTCAATCGGGGCACCGTCGTTGTCGATGATGGTGAGCTCGGTAATGTCCTGAGATCCCAGGGTGATCCCGCTGGCATTGCCAAGGCTCAGGGTCAGAGTCTCGTCTGATTCCTCGTCACCATCGTCGATGATGGTGACCGTGAAGCTGGCCCCGGTGGTCTCCGGGTCAAAGTCCAGGGTGCGAACCGCGGGCAGCTGGTAGTCCTGGTTCTCGATGGCGCTGCCGGCTGCTATCTGAAAGTCGACCTGGGCGGGCCCGGCCGGGGCACTGTTCAGGCTGAGGGTAATCTCGACACTGCCGCCGTGTTCGAGGACGCGGTAGGTCGCGGCGTCAAATGAGACCTCGGGTATGGTGGCGGCCTCGAGCACGCCGACCCGGACGGTTGTTGTGCGCCCGCCACCATCGGTTACTGCCACCACCACCTGATCGCCCTCTTGCCCATTGGCCAGGGCCAGAGTGGCGGCCTGGGCAAAGGTGATCTGGGTGCTCTGGTCGCTGATCCGCAGCCATTCAGTATCATCGGGACGCCATACGGTGGCGGCCACAGTTGCCGGATCGTGCTCGCCAGTGATCGCGCCTGCATTGATGGCCAGGTGGTACTGACCACCCGAGTAGATGAGATCGTCAGCCCCAAGATCAACCTGCGGGGCCCCGGGAAGGACAGGCAGGGCGCTCCATATCAGAGCTTCGCTTGCCTGCCAGTCAGGATGATCGTCTTCAGCAACGATGAAGATCTCGTCGCCAAGGGCACCGCCAACTGCGACCGGGTCAAAGCGGTAGTAGCCGGCTTCGGGGTCGCAGCCGATGCCGGGGAGGGCGGTTACCGGCCACGGTCCGCCCAACGGTGGCTGGGTGCGGTTTTCGAGACGCACGTTTTGCAGACCGTCGGCGCTTGACAGGGCCCAGGTCGGGTCATCGCTGCAGTCACTGAGACCGCTGACGCTGTACTGGTCATCGCCAGTGGCCACGACGATGTTGGCCACCGCGATATGCGGTGCCTGGTCGTTGGCCGGCAGCTCCGACAGGGTGATTGTGGCGCTGGCTCCGCCCTGATCCACGGCCACCAGGCTCAGAACGGTCCCGGCCGCGGCGCTGACTGGGTCTCGAATGAGCCGTCAGCCAACACGGTTACCGGGATGTTTGGTCCGGCCCCGTCAGTGAGGTAAACCTCCACCAGGCCGAGGTCGTCGCTGACGGCACCGGCCTGGCCAAGCACCCAGAACGAGCGGTCGTAAACGGCGATGGTGACCGCGCCAGTAGCATCCGCCGACCAGGCAGTCTGGATTTCACTCCGGGGAAAACCTGCCCGGTTCAAACCGGGCCGGAAAACCGCTTGTAGCACTATTTGCCTGGGCCTTGCGACTCGCATCCAAACCTGGCATCCTCCACCTCGCCTCTGTTTCGACGCCAGGCAACGGAATTCTGATTCCGAGACGGAATCTAGTCACCAAAGAGAGTCGCCCCCGGGGAATACTCCATGCGCCAAAAAACCTACGATCATCGCCTCCGCCAACTTGTTTTCGAAAAGTCTGACAGCACCATCGCTTTGAATCTTGGCGTGCCTCGCTCCACTGCCGCCGAGTGGCTCCGCACTGAGCCTCCCCCAGTCATCAGTTTGGCCATCCTCGACATGGACACAATTCAGCTGCAAAAGAAAGTCATCGTACTGCAGCGACGCGTCCGCATCCTCGTGGCGCTCTATCGGCTTCTTCTGACCCTCTTCCGTCTTTCTGGTACCCGACTCGAAGGCCGACGTCTGGCCGACGAAAGCAGCAGGGAAAGGGTGATCCATGTCGTCGATCATACTCGTACCATCGTTCCCTTGCGGATAGCCCTCCGCGTTCTGGGCCTGTCAGCCTCGCGGTACCACTCCTGGAAACGAGAAGCGCAGGCATGTGAGACCAATGATGACGGCCTCGATTGCCCCAGGATCAAACCAAATC
>JAAEPZ010000376.1 GCA_024231955.1 bacterium
CGCGTCCTTTTTACTGGGGGAGTGGCGCTCTTTCGCGGCCAGTCATCATCCTCGAAGCTTGCCGGCGAGGTTCCTCCGCCCACAGCCATTGAGGCCGGGGTCATCTTCTTCACCTTGCCTCTGCTCTCATGCTGATCCTGTGGCTCGCCCTCGATTCCGGGACTGAGGCTTTCGGTTCTCGTTCTCTTAGTGACGTCGGCAGCGGTTTCTCCCGCTTGCAATGAGGACACAGCAGACCCAGCCGGCGATGCGCCTCTCGATGGTCGCGGCATCAGCTTCATCAGAGGTTCAGCTGCCGGTCGATCGATATAGAATCGATTCACTGGCGGTCGCGGTCGCTTGAAGAACCCGTCTGGGAAAGCGGTCCCCGCCCTCAGTGGCACGACTTCGTCCATCGTCGTTGGAAGCTGCTGAAGCGGTACCGGGTCCCCCAGTTCGCTTCCCACAACGCTGCGGTAAGTGTCGATCTGATCCAGCGCCATGGTCATGCCTCTGCATCCCGTCTGTGGCTCCGTTCGCTGCGTTCCCCGCTCTCGAGCTTGCAGCATCTGTCGACCCACTTTGGACATGTCCACCTGAG
>JAAEPZ010000377.1 GCA_024231955.1 bacterium
GAGAGCGCGCATACCGTCGCCTCGGTGGGGCCGTAGCCGTTGATGACCGTCGCCCGGTCGAGCAGCTGATCGACGTCGTTCCACGACAGGGCTTCGCCACCGCTGAGGATCAGACGCAGGCGCCCAAGAGATCTGGCCCCTTTCCCAAGGGGTGGCAAGGGCAAGGCTTGAGAAGGTTCATCTCTCCCGAGGGGTGGCAAGGGCAAGGCTTGAGGAGGTTCATCAACGCGATGATCGTGGCATGGAATCCCTCCATCCGTTGGAATCGAAACACCTTGCCCTTGTTCTTTGCCCGGACAAACAAGGGGTGCTTCGCCCGGGCAAACAAGGGCAAACTTCGATACGTCCGACTCTTCAGGCATTTTGAAAGAACGATTGGGAGTACGCTCGACCGTCCGTGTCGTTTGCCCTTGCCACCCCGAGGGAGTCCCAGAGGAGATCCCAGAGGAGATCCCTGCCACCTCGTTCCAGCGCGCCAGCACCGACGGCGCCGCTCCCAGGATCGTCACCCCCTCCTCGACAACCAGCGCCGCCAGGCGCTCGAAGTCGAGCTCCGCCTCCGACGGCACCAACACCAACGAGCCCCCGACCGCGAGGATCGGAAAGATCTCGTTAACCGCGACGTCGAAGGTGATCGTCGTCTGCTGTAAGACCCGATCGGCGGGTGAGAGGCCGTAGCTGGCGATGAACGAGGCGACGATGTTCGCC
>JAAEPZ010000378.1 GCA_024231955.1 bacterium
CTGCCTCTTCGGCGGAGCCTCGAGGCTGGCGGAGTCTGCGGAGCCAGGCTCACTCGTTCAGGCAAGGTCTGGCGTTTGAGGCTCATCGCTCTTCGGATACGGCAGTTCAATCTACCTTGCTGTTTCAGGCCGCACGAACGGCATTGAACTGAGCGGCGGTCCTCCGTCCGCTCAAGTGAATGGTTCTGCGGCGTTTTGCATGAGCAAGATTACTCACAGATGAGCTGAAACGTTCGAACATTCATTGATTAAATCCATTCTCTATTAGATGAAGTTCTTCGGCCACATATCGTCTTGTGAATCAGGGGCGCTGCCTCCCAGCTAAAGATGCCTGTCATCTTTGAACTAGCCCCGGCCACGTCGGGGTCCTGTTTGGGGAAGGTGAGTCTGGGCTCCTTGAGCCGGTCGACCATTCGGGACGTCCTCGGTCTCGGCCAAGATCTTCTCGACCCGCTCGCGCAGAGCGGGAGCGTCCTCTGTGGCAGTGGTCCAGACGATCGACCAGTCGACGGAGAAATAGGCATGGACGGCAATGTTGCGGAACGCGACAATGTCCCGCCAGTCCACGTCCGGCTGACGTTCAC
>JAAEPZ010000379.1 GCA_024231955.1 bacterium
CTTGAGGGAAGCCCTCGGTCACGAATCGACCAAGTCTCCTCGCATCCCTGCCAAAGAACCGGAGAACGTTCTCGTTGCCGGTAGCCCGCTTGAGAATGATCTCTCCGTTTCTGAACGAGTTGATCACCTCCAAGCGAGCTGTCCCTTTGGGACTCATCGGGATGCGAAATCACCAGCTAGCTCCAGAATCTCCCCTCCGAGAGGACTCTCGGAGAAGGTGAAGTCCTCCGTCACCAGTCTCCCAACAGCGCCAACCATCTTCACGCGCCGCTCACGGGGCTCCTCGACGCTGTCCTGCATAGCTTCGAGCGATTCGACCACCTCCTGCAGGTACGGGAATGTCGTCCCCTCAAGTTCAGCCTGCCGAAGCTTCCCGAGCAGTTCCCGGATTCTCGTTCTCATAATCACAGCCTCATCGGATCGGTACGGCGACAGATGGATTGGGCACGTAGATCTGGATTCCCCCGCCGACAGCGTTGGGACCGAAGCCCTTGGCCAGCATTGCCCCCCTTTGAACCAATCCCCTCGGGACAATTTCGCCAGCAGACTCGGGAGTCCCATCTCCTGGCGTAGATATCGTTGGCTTCCGTGATCCATCTGATGGAGTCGATCTACGCATCCTCTGAGCAGCATTGCGCATGGCATTGATCGGCTCGATGCCTAACCGCTTAGCAACCTGCCGAACTCCTGCTCCTGTAAGGATACTTATCA
>JAAEPZ010000380.1 GCA_024231955.1 bacterium
ATTCGCGTTGCGTCTGTTGAGTCGGGCGATGCCCCAGCACTGTGGGCGCGGGCGGGGTCATCACGGGTGTAAAGCGTGGTGGCCTACCAAGGTCAGGTTCTCTAGCGCGGCGGCTACCCCCAGCACGCGCTGAACTTGTCGATCCCGCGTCCATGGCCTGTCATTTGGCAATGCCCCCTGTGGGCGGCTGAGTAGGAGATACATGGATCGGGACATCGGTCTTCGATTTAGTCCCTGGGCTACGCGTTGACTTCGCCTGTGGTGGGTACTGGAAAGCAGGGAGACCCGGCGGCGAAAACATGGGCTCTCATTGCCCAGATCGGCCACATTGCTTCTGACCACGCGATCGGCGACTCTGACGGCGTGGGTCATGAATAACAGTGGAGTCGCTCTCATGCTGACTGCTTGACTCACTACTGGAGCGGCGTCGTAGAGCATCATTAGTTGGATGACGAGGTCCAATAGCCGGTTCTGGCCATGTCTGTTCACGGCCCTTACTTCCAGTCGATCCAGTCCTTGATTCAGTGTCTGACCCTC
>JAAEPZ010000381.1 GCA_024231955.1 bacterium
GCACCGATGGGCGCGCCGAGAGCACCCGAGACCAGTCAGCGAAGCCTAGCCTAGGCCCGCGCTGAACGAGAACTGCTGGACAGGGAGGTTCGTGACAGTGACACTCTGTACACGATCCCAGGGGATGCACCGGGCGAAGAGCGGGCAATGCTGCAACAGCTGGTGCAGCCGACCAGATGGACCGACGGGCCGTTGGTGCCGCACATCCGACCAGATGAATTTGGCGTTCGCCAGGCCAGAATCCGTTTTCGGGACCAGGCGAAAGTCCAGAATATCAAGCTGTTCATGGAACGGGAAGAGGAACGCCAGAAGCATGCGAAGCCACTCATGGCTGTCATGGACCAACTCACAGGCACGATCGCTGGGCCGCAGCCACAGAATGTCGCAGCCGTGCAGCAGGTTACACCGCCACCTAACGCCGATCTGGCCACCATTGTCGACATGGACATGCAACAAGCAGTGACGGAGACGGAGAAAGTCACGGGCGATGATTCGATGGGCGACGGAGATGGAGCGCAGGGCCAGGCTGACAAAGAGGACATGGAGATCGAGGAGGCCTAGCCGCCGAAACTGTTTAGTTTTGTTTTCATGTTCTGGAGTTGTATCCTTCAGCGGTTCTTCCTGGCGGCGTGTACGAGTACTGCTGGGGCGTGGGAGAATGCAACTCCTCGTTTGTGCAGAGTCC
>JAAEPZ010000382.1 GCA_024231955.1 bacterium
GACAGCGGCGGGAGCGGCAGCGGCGGCGGCGGCGACGGCGGCGGAAGCGGAATCGGAAGCGGAAGTGGAAGTGCCTGAAAACAAATGAAACAATGTTCAATTCTTACTGCTGTGTGTGTGTGTATGGGCATATGTGTATGTGTGTGTGTATGTTTTGCTAATGCTATTGCTTACCGTTGGGAGCGGAAGCGGAAGACGACGATGACGACGACGACGCAGCTTTCGAGGCTCGAGGCGCTGCGATCGGACCGGAGACAATTGAGCCAGCGACGCTAGAATACGCCCGTTTCGCAATCATCAGTTGCGGCGACGGCGTCTCCGTCTGTGCCAGCGTCATTTGCAGCGTCGATGCCAGCGTCATCGGCGTCGAGAGTGTCGTCGGCGTCGGCGCCAGCATTATCGGCATCGGTATTGGCGCTGGCAGACTCGCAGTCATCGTCGTTGTGGCGGCAGCTGTTGACAGCATCGCTGTCTGTGTCGTCAGCGTCGCCAGCGTCATCGGCGTCTCTCCAGTTGTGGCCGTCAGCGGCAGCGGAAGGCTCATCTTGAAAATGCCCTGCAGAGCGTATCAGGCGTCGTACTGGGCATTGACGTCAGCGATGGCGGCGGCGTCGGAAGCGGAAGCGGCGGCGGTGGAAGCGGAAGAGGCGGAAGCGGAAGCGGAACCTGATAATAAATGAATTCTACTCTTACTGCTACAGTATGTGTGTGTGTGTGTATTAGTAATGAAATCGCTTACCGTTCGAGGCGACTTGCTGGAATCTGATCCGCGCTGCTCGATTCGTTGGGGCGATGAACGGCGAGCGAGCCTAGAAACAAAATTCCAAATAGAAACTGAAAGTGAGAGAGAGAGGCGGAAAGGAACAAAGAAATGGAAAACTTACAAACTCGTCCAGAGCGCGGAGAGTGATGATGGAGTTGAAGTGCAGGGGCGAATCGATGCTGCTCGCCTCGTCACCACCTCGCAACGGATTGCAGTAAGGGCCCAGCGGATGCATGCCGATGGCCTTGTACATGCCGCTCTAAACAGAACATGGTGATCAGTGAACGAGTTAACAAACAAATATGTGGATATGTGTGTGTGTGTGTGTGTGTGTGTGTGTGTGTGTGTGTGTGTGTGTGTGTGTGTGTGTGTGTGTGTGTGTGTGTGTGTGTGTGAACTAACCGGTGCGACATCGTGCTTGATCTTCATCACCAGGACGTGCATTCGTCGCCCTTCGAGCTGGCGGAAAATCTCCTGGTTCGAGAGCGGGCGATTGGTGTCCCAGCAGCGGAGGAGTTCGTTTCCGATGGTGATGCGCAGGACATGGATCAGTTCCGTGCGAATCTCTCCTGTGACGTCGCCTTCTTGGAGCGGTTGTGGCGGCGCCGCTGCTGCTGCTGCTCCGTTCGGGACTGGTACCGTGGGCGTGCACGGGAAAAACTGAAAATAATAATAATAAACGATGTAATAGCAGAAATTTCAAATTTTCAAATAAAACTTACCCAGCCGGAAAATTCGGCGATGTCGTGAGAGGGCCGGCGGAGAATCTGCAGGATTCGACCGGTCCTGTGGTCGTTTTCGTATTCGACCTGCACCAGCGTTCCCGGCGTGACGCTGTCCGTGGTCCCGTTTCGTTCGATGTGGATGATCAGGCGATCAGAGTACAGGACCTTCGCGGTGCAGAATTCGTCCATGTTCCTCGCGAACTGCATCGTGGCGGAAGCGAGTCACGTTCCGTGTCCCGTTCGCTGAATCTCTGGCACTAAAATACAGTACAACACAGTTCAGTACAGAATACTGTAGTCAAAGGGATGGATAGGATAGGATAGACAGGATAGGACCGACAGACAGACAGACAGACAGACAGACAGACAGACAGACAGACAGACAGACAGACAGTAGCGATCAAGTCCGAGGTCGTCCACAGGCCGCGCGCCGGGAGCTGTCAATCGGCGAGGCGGACAAACAATTGGGACCTGCAAAGGCAACCATCACTAGAACACAACAAGCCAAGACTTCCCATCGCCACTGCGGTAAAGAAGTGCCAGCGAGTCGAGAACCAGATCAGGAAGCCATCACCGATCCGCAGCAAGCCAAGACTCCCCTTCGCCACTGCGAGAAAGGAGTGCCAGCAAGCCGCAGACCAGATCAGGCAAAGCCCGAGCAGCAGGGCGCACTCAGCAGTGGTAGATCTCGTCGTAGTCGTCGAGGATCGAACTTTCTTGCGGCGGCGGGGGGTAGGTCGTGATCGTCGTGTTGACAACCACGGTGGACTCCTCGACGTGCGTGCCGTGTTTTTTGAAGTACTTGAGGCGCCGCTTCTCCTCCTTTTTCCTCTCGTTGATTACCGCCGCAAGCGCCGGTAGGTTGAAGAGCTGGTCCCACGGGAACGGCGGCAAGGCGTCGATCTCCTCGTGCCTCTTGACCCTCCACTCGCCCTCGAAGTCGGTGGCCGTGAATATGTCGCTCGCAAGGGGCTTGGTGTACAAAGCCGCGTCGTAGAGCTTTTCCGGCGTGTTAAGGGTCATGTCGCAGAAGCTCTCCTCCACCATCATGGCCTTCGCGTCCTGCACCGTCTGCGGCGGGAA
>JAAEPZ010000383.1 GCA_024231955.1 bacterium
CGGTGATCAGCGTCACCGGCACTAGTCGTCGGGCCGATTTGTCGGCCAAGAAACAGTTCGGTATCCACTCTAACCCTGGCGGCTCATCGTCCGAGGACGACAGCTCATGCGCCGGCTGTCGCCATTCGTGTGCCTGCTCGGCCTCAGAGGCCAGCGGTGACAAAGATGTCTCCTTTTCGCTAGGAAACAGATCAGGCGGCAGAAACTCGTCTTCGCCAGCTCCATCATCCATGGTGGGCGGCGTTACCGGTAGGGAAGGGTGAGATGGCATCAATGCCAATACCCGCTCCATACCCTCATCGCCCTCGGAGTCATAATCAGTGCTATATCCATCATCCGAACGGCCGGGTGTTTCACCGATCGGCTCATGGTTGGTCTCCTCCAGCTGATTTTTACTCAGCGAGTGTGCGATACTTCCCGAGGCCACCGTTCGGTCCTGTTTGTACGCGATGATTCGAGCAAAGCATCTGCGCTGATGCGCGACGTGACATTCCTGATATGCTCTCAAATGGTCCCTCGCTACGAAGAAA
>JAAEPZ010000384.1 GCA_024231955.1 bacterium
GCCGAGGAGACCAGTTCGATGAACTTGCGCAGCACCGGCTCGGGGTAGTGGCGCACCACCTCGAGGATGGCCTCGGCGGTGGAGGTGCTGTCGAGCTGTTGGCGCAGCTCCGCGGTGACTGCGGCGTTGCGGCGTTCGAGGGCGATCTTGTCGCGGCGGTCTGTGAGCCGCTGCAGGTGCTCGCGTCCGGCTTGGAGCCACGCCAGGGGATCGCTCAGCACTCCGCCGGGATGGAGGCCCTCGGCCAGTCCGGTGAGCGACTCCCAGGTGGGCGACGACCGCCCGGTGATCCAGTTGTTGATGGTGGTCTCGGCGACGGTGGTGGTGGCGCCCATCCGCCGGATGGTGAGATCAGGGCGGGCGAACAGCTCCATGTCGAGCGCGCACATGATGTCGGTCGAGCGATGGCTCTTCAGGGCCTCGATGCGGTGGCAGAGGCTCTGGTATTCGTCGGCGCTCTCGTCGCCGCCCTTGATGACGGATCCTCGGGCCTTCCTTGGCATAGCCAGAGGATAGCCGACCACGTTGAGTGGGTCAAGGATTTCGCCAGAAAAGGGAGTGCCCCCCCCGAATCGCGTATCGGGGATGGTATTCCAATGATTGGCACGCTATAGGGCGTCCGGTGGTTTTCGGGGTTGGCCCGACGCCGTTGCTTGGCCGCTGTCCGCGGTCTTCCCGGCGGCTTTCACCTCCTCCGCCATCAGCTCGATGAGCTTGGCGAGCACCGGTGGGGGATAGCTGCGCATCACGACGAGCATGGCTTCGGCGGTGGTGCTGCGATCGAGATCGGCGCGCAGTGCCGCCGCGATGTCCTGTTGCCGGCGCTCGCGGGCCATCTCGTCGCGGCGTGCGGCCAGCCGCTTCAGATGCTCGCGGCCGGCTTGCAGCCAGGCCAGCGGCTCCCCGAGGGTGCCGTTGGGATGGAGGCCGCGGGCCAGGGCGCAAATCGAATCCCAGGTCGGCGACGACCGGCCCGCGATCCAGTTGTTGATGGTGGTCTCCCCGACCGGGGTGGTGATTCCCATCCGCCGGACACTGAGCTCCGGACGGGATGCCTGCTCCAGATCCAGCGCACATACGACGTCTCGGGAGGGATGGGCCTCGAGCTCGGCGATGCGCCGGCACAGGCTCTGGTATTCGTCCGCGTCTTGGTCGCTCATCCTGGTCATCGACCCCCGTGATTGGCGAGGCATGTCCGGAGGATAGCGCGCCGGTCAGCAGTCGTCAATGATTTTGTCGGTCTAGGGGTTGCAAAGACCCACATTCTGGGGTAGCATCGCCATATTCCGTGGTTATACTCGCAATAGGGGGACCAACTACATGGCAATCACTCGCGACCGCATCCTCGATCTGCTCTTCACGCCACTTCCCGGGCTCGGCGCGGCGGGCAGCCCAGGGAGGGGGCGGCTAATGCGAGTTGCAGCCGGGCGCAACCGGCCGGCCGCGGGCTCGGAGAGCGCTGGGAGCGCCGGCTTCCAGCCGGCATGCTGCCCACGCATGGACGCTTCGCGTCTTCAGGGGGCCTTCGCCCCCCTGTTGGGCCGGCTAGAAGCCGGCGCTCCCAGCACGATCGGGGCCGGTGTGCCCGTTTCAAGCCACACCCTGTTTCTATAGGGGCTGTCCCGAAACCGATCGGGTACCTCTTTTCATGGCTGCACGGCGTGAGAGAGCCCGCCGTGCGATCCTCCTAGGGTCCTCGCGACTCTACTTCCCGGCAGCCCCGGCAACGTGATTGGAAGAGGCTTGACTCCGCCGGGAATATGGTATAGGGCCATCAAATTCACCGGACCGGGGCTCCCCGAGGCGATCGGCCCAGTGGCGCCGGGGCGGTTGGAGGAGTTCTAGAAACTAGAACTTCGGCACAAGGAAGAGAGAACGCCCATGCAGAAGCAGCCGGTGCCGGTTCCCCGGCTTCTCGATCGCGCTGGCATGAGCCTCGGCCTGGGTCTCCTGCCGTACGCCGGAGCGCCGACCCGTTCCAGCCAGGGGTGGGAATCTCAGGCACCGATGACTCCGCGACGGCGCGAAGAACTCCCTCCGCGCGCGGCGCCACCACCCGTGCAGGGCAAAACTCCGCAGCCGGTCGTTGCCCTGCTCCCGTGTCTATGGTAGGGTCGTGCGCGGTATACGTCAGGTACCCTGACTAGGGATATGGGGAATGGCCGAGACAAGTCACTTGGAGCTGTGGAGAGCTCGGGACAAAGCCGCCAACGAGACGATGGAGCGGTTCCGCAAGGCCGCCCAGGGTCTGCGGTGGCAGACCCAAGCCTTCCTGGAGTACCTCGACGGGCATTGGTTCGAGGAGAAGCTCCGGGTCCGGCGGATCATGCGCCTTTGCAGCATCACCGACAAGTCGTTCGCGACCTATTTTCACGCCGACCTGGGAGAGGCACCGAGAGACTACATCCGGCGGGTCAAAATGGAGGTGGCCGCCGAGCTGCTGCGTACCACGAGCTATGATATCGCCCTCATCGGCGAAGCCGTGGGGATCCCGGCGCCCGCCCAGTTCAGTCGCGACTTCCGCCGTTGGTTCGGGGAGACGCCCGGAGGGTACCGAGACCGCGCCAATGGCGCTGAAGGTCCCGTTCCCACCTTCCATGATCCGCAGTTCGTCAAAGCGGCATTCGCCGGCGAGCTTACACACCACGAAGCCGAGCTCTACGTGGCCCATATCCACGAGCTCTACTCATTGCCGCCACCAACACCGGCCCAGGTACCCGATTCCATCTACGACGAAAATCTGGTGGCGGAGGTTGTACTGCGCCGGTTACGCAACAAGACGTTTGAAGAGCAAAAGGAGATCGTCAAGTATCAGTATGATTTTAGGACCCCGGCACTTTTTCACCTGCTGTTACAGAAAAGCAGGCAGGAAACTAGACGCTTGGGTCCGCAGCGCGGTATCTGTTGGGTAGAATTGGCGCTTGTCAGCCTCGAAGATCGTGAAAGTACCCTGGGGAGTCATATTCCTAACCTCCAGACACGGGGATGGGCATGGTTGGGCAACTACCTGCGCCAAGCTTTTGATTTTCCGGGAGCGGCGGAAGCATTCAAGCATGCCGAACTTGCTTGGAACGTTCCGAGGACCATCAAGGATTTCAGTGCACTAGCGGAAATGCTTGCCCTAAAGGCATGGTTTCTATATTACCGCCGCTCCTCTGAGGAGGCTCTAGAGTTGAATACCCTTGCCATGCAATTGTTTAAAAAAATGAACGATAAAAAATCTCTTGTACAGGCACTAATCGCGCGAGGCGCGATAAAATCATCTACAGGTCATCAAGCGGAAGGCATCGCAGACCTTGAAGAGGCATTAAGGATTATAGAAATAACCAAATTACCCGATATGAAGATGGCCGCGATGGCGAATATGGTTATAGCATACACGCTTGCGGACTTGACGGAGGAGGCGCAGAAGATTCTGCCTGAGACAAAACTTCTGATTGCGAATTGTCCTCATGGGGCAGCGGGCTACAACGTCTTATGGACCGAAGGTTTGATCGAAAAGAAACGAAACAGGATTCACTTGGCGGAGAAATTATTCACAGATTCGCGAGATGGGTTTACCGCACTGGGTGAAGCTGACTTTAAAGCGGCGGTTACGCTCGATCTAGCAGGTCTTAAGCTCGAAAACGGTAAACCCCTGGAGGCCCTTCAATTGGCGGCAGAGACGATCCCATTTTTTGAGTCATTCAAGTTCAGGGACGAAGCAATGGCGGCGCTTCAGCTCGTCCGAGACGCTATGGCTCAAGCCAACCTGACATTATCCACTTTGCGTGAAGTGAGGGCTAATGTTGATCAAATAATGAAAGATCCATGGTTTGGGAATCAATGGCTGAGAGGAGCAATGAGCTATACTGAAAAACACTGCCCGTGCATTGATATTTAGTGCTAACAATAAAGATGAGCACACATTGAGCTAACCGAGCGGCTTTCTTTCGCTCCCAAACCAGGGATCTCTACGTAGGATCTCCAGGTGAACACGTACTTCCTTTATACGCTGTAGCGAAATTGTATTTTGTGAAAGAGTGTCCTGGATAAGCTGAAGTGCCTCAATTGCTTCCCGGCGGGCCTTGAATGCCTCTAAAGTGGGAACCGATTTAGCTAGGAGCTGAGCAATTCCATTGGTTTTCCCCACCTCAGCGCATAGGATCGCAAGATCTAAAGAGACGATCGCCTCATAGTCGATCTCGCCAATAGAAAAATAGCCATTCTGAGCATGTGAAAGGAGCAGCTCCGCCGACGCGAGGTCGCCCCGCGATCTCGCAAGTAGTCCTTCAAGCCACTGAACATGAAATACGAGCTTTAAAACAGGGCATCGAGTTGATAGGGCTTTCGCCCTAATTACGAGCTCCTCGGATTTCTCTATGGAGCCTGAAAAGGCGTGTAAAAACGCGAGATTGGTTAAACCAACTAGTTGCAGCTCAGGTAGATCTCTCCCTTCCAGAATCTGTAATGCCTCCTCTAGATCATTGAACCCATCCTGTGGTTGGCCAGCAGAGCCTTTCATGGCAGAGCGTGCTATCAGGGCTTGAGCGAGAAGCTCCGGTTCGATCTGTTTCCGCAAAAGTACCAGGGCACGGTTATTCAAGTCAAGTGCTTCTTCAAAACAACGTTGGAAGTATCGAAGCATTGCCTTAAGAGCCAACAAATCAGCCAAAGCGCCTGAATCTTTGGTCGCCCTTGGGATTCTCCATACTGCTTCGGCATCATTGAAAGCTACTTCAGCTGCGTGAAAATCAA
This sequence comes from bacterium, assembly GCA_024231955.1. GTDB lineage: Bacteria > Krumholzibacteriota > Krumholzibacteriia > JACNKJ01 > JACNKJ01 > JAAEPZ01. The sequence goes on from JAAEPZ010000384.1 coordinate 4,738, forward strand.
AGTTCAAGCGCCGAGCATTGCCCAGCCACGCCAATCCCCGTGTCCGAAGGTTGGTCAGATCGCTTCCTAGTGCATCAGCGGAACCCTCGAGGCTGTAAAGGGCAAGCTCTGCGTACTCAACAGAACGCTTCGCCCCACAGGCTCCGCGTTCCTCACGGCTTTTCTCTAGCAGTAGATGAAACAATGCCGACGTACGGAAGCCAAACTGGAAGCGAACAATATTCTTTTGATCTTCGAATGGCCTGTTTTGTAGTTTTCGCCATAAAACCTCAGCCCTTAATTCTTCATCGAACATATGGTCACATACCTGGGGTGGTGGCGGTTGTTCCAGCGAATAAAGCATCGTAAGGTGCCCAACTGTCCATTGCGCATCCTCAGCTGAAAGCTCGCCCCGGCTTAGTTTCTCGCGGAATTCCCTGCTTCGACCTCTATCTTCCTTGATTCGTTCGTATTGCTGCTGCTCTCGATAGTCGGTGGGTCCTAAACCTACCCATTTTTTAAAAAGTTTGCAAAAGCTTGTTACGGAACGGTAACCTACGGCGTCGGATACCTGCCATACCTCCATGTCAGATACGCGGAGAAGGTGCATTGCAACCTCCATCCTCCGATTCCGAATATAGGACCACGGCGAATGATCAAGTTCGGTTCGAAAGAGGCGATGAAGCGCGCTTTCGCGTACATTGCATGCCTCCGAGAAACCACCGACCGTTAGATCCTTGTCGAATAGACTCTGCTCAAGGTGGGTTAACGCCTTTTGCAGCTCCTTGGCTCGCCCTTCACCATCTTGGCGGATACGCTTGAGGACCCCGGCAGCCGCCATCTCGATAGGACCTGGCACGACCATTGACCTCCTTCACGGTAGTGGACGTTTAGCCCCCGGTGGGGTGCTACTTGGAGTGGCACCTTACACGGGCAGCAGACCAAGCAAAGACTCTACCACGACCTGCTCCCGGGCGCAAGGACCATGAGCCGCCGGTCCCTCCTGAGGGTACGGGAAGACCGGAATGCGGGCACAAAAGCCATGAATGTGCCCAATGCCTGTGCCATTTCTGAGCCCTAGCCGATAGGCTTGTACCGGAGCCGGTGCCGGCCACCATGGAGGTGGAAGCGGCAGCCGGTGCGAAAGGAGTTCAGCCATGTTAGGGAGTTCAGCAAGGCGTCGTCCTACGACAGGCTCAGTCGGCCACATTCTGTTCCGGGAAACAGCGCCTGGAGAGGCACCGTCGGACATCCGTTTCGGACCAGTTGTCGATCCCTATGCAGCTACGGATCGTAGTTCGCCAACCGCGCTTCCGGTGCCGGTCGAATAACCTTCGGCGTGCGCTAGATGTGCCTGCTGCCTGTTCCATTTCTGAGCAGCAGCCGTTAGTACCAATCGAGTAGCCGGTGCCGCCCATCATGAAGTTGGGATCAGCCGGCACGAAAGGAGTTCACCCATGTTGAGGATTTCACGAGGTCTTTTGGTATCGAATCTGCAAGGCGGATGGCTGAATCGCGAACGACATTCTGAATCTCGTTTTGCTCCCTACATCGATCCCTATTCCGTCACAGGACGATTAGGTGCCGTCAACCTCACCGGGAAACGATTCCCCTAGCCAGTACTTCTCATCTTGCTACACGGGTGGGGGCCAGGCGTGTGCAGCCGGCCCTCGGCTGCCCCCACCCACTCTCTTATCCCCCCTCTCGCCTTCCGACCCCTCCAAGTCGGCATCCCTCCGGAACCATTCGCCGGACGGGCTTTGGGCTCATGGAGCCCCGCCGGAGCGTCTATGGCTCCCCGGTGTCGCGAGCTCCGAAATCGCTCCGGGGTGCCCCCACCGTCCTCGTGCCAGGCCCCGACCACGATGGGATTTGAATAGGGTGCGGCTCTTTTGGAACAGGCCTGATCGCCTTTGTTTTCAGCAGTTTAGGCCAAGCCATGCGCTGCGAGGAGGCGTTTTTCTGGGGCGTATGGTGGCCTGAGGTCGATACGTCGGTGTTTTCTTGCCCAGGGCCGCC
>JAAEPZ010000385.1 GCA_024231955.1 bacterium
GATGAAGAAAATGACCCCGGCCTCGATGGCTGTGGGCAGAGGAATCTCGCCGGGAAGCTTCGAAGGTGACAACTGGCTGAGACGCACCGCCACTCCCCCGGTCAGAAAGATGGGCAGAGGCGGATTCGACGTGCATCCGCAGCCAGGAGCCGACGAGGCGGGGCCAAGCCGTGGAGGGTTCCGGCTGCTGCAGAAGCATCCAGCGCCGCCATCCCAATCGCCGATGAAGGTGTCACCCAAATTCCAGCGGCAGCGAATCATCCAGTACCAGATCAGTCAGGAGGATCTGCAACCGCTACCGACGCGGCTCTTCCTGCCATCAGCACCCATGGGCACGCCGAGGGCACCCGAGAACACTCAGCGAAGCCTAAACCAGGCCCGCGCTGAACGCGAACTGCTGGACAGGGAGGTTCATGACAGTGACGCTCTGTGCACGATCCCAGGGAATGCACCGGGCGAAGAGCGGGCAGTGCTGCAACAGCCGGTGCTGCCGACCAGATGGACCGACGAACCGTTGGTGCCGCGCA
>JAAEPZ010000386.1 GCA_024231955.1 bacterium
AGATTGCGCAATCGCGAGAGGCTGGCACGGATTCCCAAGAAGAGCTTGTTGAGGTCGTGATCGATGATTTCCACGGCGAGACCGAGTTGGACGAGCTCCAGGTTCTGATCCACCTTCTCCCGCAGCTCCTCTATCTCGCCGGTCTGGGCGCCGATGAGCTCGTCCCTGGCCTCACCGAAGTAGCCGGCCAGGTAGCCGGGCAGCCGTTTCCGGTGCTCATCGAGGCTCTCGATCGATGTTTCGGTGGCCTCGCTCATCGTTCCCAGGAGCTCAGTGAGATTCTCGATCTCGGTTGCTCTGGCCTCTTCGACCGTCGTGGTTCCCGTGACATACATCAAAACCTGGTCGACTCGGCTACGCTGCTGGGCATGGAGGCCGTCAAGATCTGCATCGAGGCTCTTGATCTGAGCGTCGACCTCATCACGAAGGGCTTTCTGTGCCTTGCCTATGCGCGCGAGCATCTGGCTGTAGGCCATTTCCAAAGTTCTTCGTTCGCTGGCGGCATGCTCAGCCTGGGGGAATTCTTCACGAACGGCGTCTTGGAACTTATGCCGAATCTCATGGCATTGGCCGGAGAAGACGTCGTAGGCGTTGGTGTGGGAGTGCCTCAGTCGTTTCAGCTCCCGGTCACCCCTGATGGAAAGGTTTCCCGGAACGACGAGGCGGGCGGCGCCTTCGATCTGGGCGACACGGTCTTCGAATCGGAGCAGTGTGTCGATGACTTCAGGCGCCCCCGGCTTGCGTACCGCCTTGAGGCGCTCAAGCCCTTCCCGGAACGCCAGTTCCAGTTGTTCCGGTGCTTTGTTGTCCATGAAACGAAGCTTATTGGCCGCTTCTTCTCGAAGCACCTTGCGCCGCTCAGCCGCTTTCCTGCGCTCCTG
>JAAEPZ010000387.1 GCA_024231955.1 bacterium
CCGCTCCGTCTAGGAGAAACAGGCGTAGAGATAAGCGAGATTTCGATAATCCCCAGAATCAACCGCGATTTCAGGCCGCTGACAATATTGCTTATCAGCAGGCTGTGCAGAGCGGCTCGACCGCGTTGCCGCAGCAGCGGCCTTACTATCCGCCGCCGCCGCCGCCGCCACCGCCGCCGCTGCCGCAATACCCTTATTCGGATGTGCCAAGGCGCAATCTTTGCCCTTGGGCACCCGATCGGACTACTTATACGAATTTCCAACCGAGCAGCTATTCAAGCTATCAGCTGAATCATCGTTCGTCGTTTCCACCGAACTATGTTTCTGGCCCGAACGAGCGCTTTCAGAGCGGTGCATTGCGACCCCGCTCATCTTTAGATCTGGAGTGCTATAATTGCCACCAGAAAGGTCATTTTTCGAGAGAGTGTCAACAATCCCGCCCTCCACACAGGGATTTTAGAACGGATTCGAGGAATCAAGCCGCACCAGCTGCGACCACTGGTCAGCAGGCTTCGGTAGCTGGCGCATCAAACACGACACCGCCTGCACCGCCTGCTGCAAGTGTTAGTGCTTTGGATCTGCAGCAGGGCGGTCCTGTCAATTCCTGTTCGATTTGTTTCGATACCACGCATTTGGTGATCAACTGTCCCGCTGTTAACCCTCAGTTAACTGGCCATGTGGACGTCCTAGAGCACCCTGATTCAGTCCCAGGCATGGTGACG
>JAAEPZ010000388.1 GCA_024231955.1 bacterium
CGCGGGAGAGAACTGGGGTTCGTCGATCGAATGCGGATCATGGTCAACCTCCAAGGGGCCGGCCCCCGTGTTTCTTCGCTTTCGCGACGATTGTACAGGCTTTCTTGAAAAGATCGGAGCAAAAATCCATCCTGCAAAAATTCGCGGGGGGGCTATCCGGGCAATCAGGGACAAGCCTTGGTAGCTTGAACTGCCAAGGGGTGGCAACGCGCTTCCCTCTGGTGAGCTCCCCCAAGCCCTGTCCCGGGCCGCGCAGGCTTGCCACCCTGAGGATTGCTCGCCGATTCAGGCAAGGACTCATGCGCCGCAGCACTGGGGTGAGAGCGACACCGCAGCACGAGGCTGGCTACGGGCTTGCGCCGCAGGTCGCGAACGCGTCGGGCTCTTCGAGACGTCACGAATCCTGGCCATCGCCCTGCAACCGCGTTGAGCGCGTCGTCGGAGCTCGTACCTTCCGGGTTGGGTAAGGGTAGGGACTGGGATAAGATCAGAGCGTGCCAATGGTGGCCTACTCGCGCAGGAGAGGACCAGGCAATGACCCGAGAACAGCTTCTGTCCCGAATCTCCATCAACCCGAACGTCTGCTTCGGCAAGCCGTGTATTCGCGGCCATCGCATCTGGGTTTCGCTCATTCCGGATTACCTTGCCAGC
>JAAEPZ010000389.1 GCA_024231955.1 bacterium
CTGGGCTTGCTGGTCAGTCTGGTCGCCCTCCTGAATCAGGGTCCCACCTTCACTGTATGTCGAAAACCTCTGGGATAGACGTGGCAGCCTTCTTCTTTTCTAACCAGTCCAACGTCAAGCCTCGGCCGGCCAGGCTGCTTGGATCCCCAACGAGGCTCGACAGTTACGGGCCCTGGCCAACCGGAAAACCGCACGTCGAGCTCCGACTATTTGTGGTATGGTAGGGTTCATGTAGAAGTGTTACCCATAGGGGAGAGCAGGGGACACTGTTTATCCCGCGCCGGCCCTCCGATCCCGCCAGCCACAATGAGCCGCCACGGCCGGCGTCGACGAGGGCGGGTCCGGCCACGGAATCTCCTCGGCGAATTTGGTGCCACGTATCACAATCTCACAATTACGTGCTAAGCTCTTTGGTTTCATATAGATAACATCCATCCATTCAAGGCCTCAGTAGCTCAAAAATACCTGATAAGCATGATGTAAGAGGAGCAGAGATCGAGAGTAGGGGACACCCTTTTTCCCGGTCCTGCCGGCCAGAGTACCTGCAACGGGCCCGGGAGCCGTTGCAGCTGATCGTGCCGTTGACCCTGCTGTTGATCGTCGTCGTGCCGTTCTCCCTGGTCGGCGCCGTCTGGCTCGTCTACCTGCTCGGCTACAGCTGGTCGACCGCTGTCTGGGTCGGGGTGATCGCTCTCGCCGGGCTCGACGCCGAGACCGGGGTGGTGATGCTGCTCTACCTCGACCTCGCCTTTCAGCGGCGCCAGGAGCAAGGTCAGATGGCCAGCCGCGAAGACCTCACCGCCGCTGTCTACCACGGGGCCGTGCAGCGGATCCGGCCGAAAGCGATGACTGTGGTCACCACCTTCATCGCCCCGTGCCTGACTCTTGCTTGGCCTGTCGGTCAGGAAAGGGACCCTGAGAAGGGGACACACTTCACTTCTTATCAGGTGGCGGCTGGACCAGAGCCCGAAGCGCGGAGCCCGGAGGGCGGCCTATGGTAGCCTTGGATGTAAACCCGTGGCGGAGTGGCGGCCGTAGTGCTAACGTCCCAGAAAGCGGCGCCGCGTTTCTGCGTTTCCAGGATGCCCCACAACTCGTCCCCCCGCCCACCCGGCAGTATTCGTGACACTGGCATTCATGGCGGCTGAGAATCCGTCGGCCCTTGCTACGGAAAATTCGGCGATGCCTAGCTCTAATCGCCGGGGGTGGACGTGTTATCGTTGACGTCGAGAGCCCCGACAATTTGTGGTATGGTAGGCTTCATGAGGCCAGAACGAATCTTGACCCGATATTTCGACTGGACCCCAGAATCATCAACAACGACGTCGCCAAGGTTGCCTTCGCCGCAGCGGCCTACACGAGGGCTCCGAAG
>JAAEPZ010000390.1 GCA_024231955.1 bacterium
GCGCTCCCAGCACGATCGAGGGCTAAGCCCACGAGCCGGTGAGTCCTCGATCGCGCTGGGAGCGCCGGCGTCCCGCCGGCCCGGGGGACGAAGTCCCCCTTAAGACGCGAAGCTTTTCTACGTGGGCTAAAGCCCACGGAGCCGGCTAGAAGCCGGCGCTCCCAGCACGATCGAGGGCTAAGCCCACGAGCCGGTGAGTCCTCGATCGCGCTGGGAGCGCCGGCTTCCAGCCGGCCCGGGGGACGAAGCCCCCCTTAAGACATCTCCGGGCTTTTCACAGCCAAGACCCCCGGATCAGAATCCGCCAGTTGCGCGAACTCTTGCTGGAGTTTCTCTTGCAGTTTGTTCAGCTGAGCGCTGTCTCGCTCCAACATCCAACGAACCGCCCTGCTCTCCTTCGTCTTGATTCCTTGAAAAGGACTCTTGAGCTCTTCTGCAATCCTCTTCTTCAACTTCATATATGCTTCAAATTTCTTCAGATGACCTTGGTACTTCTCTTGAAATTTCTCATACACACCCCCTTTCTCTCCTTCTCCCTTACCCGCAAGCGCCGAATGAAACCGAGGATCTTGCACGCCGGAGTAAGCACCCGCCGCCATCAACTCGAGATTCCGTCTCCATCGCGCAACATTATCAGCCTTGGCAATCTTATACTTATCCAAGTATACCAAATATTCCCGCCTTTGCTTCTCGCCGGGCGGAAATTCCAGGATAACGCGATGAAAATTCGGTATATTTCTCAGCCATTGCTCCATGCGCCGCGCTGATTCACTGGTTTTTTCTTCAAAATAGATCGTCTGCATACCTGCGAGCGTAGGCGCTTCCATGGCTCCGCTACGCATACCGAGGTTTACGGCCTCATATTTACGGCTCACCATGTGGCGGAAGAGGCGAAGCTGACCTGTACGCCCTTTATCGGCAATCGGAAAGTTTCTATTCCAAAACTCAACGAGATCGGGGACTCCCCGAGCCGACTCGCCGGCGACCGGATCGCCGATGCGCACTGGTATCCGGCTGGTATCGCTCGCCAGGCGTTTTAATTCTTCCACCAACTCCGCAGCAGTGAAATGAAATGGCAAATGATGATCACTGCCACCCTTTTTACCCCAAATAAGTGCGTATCGATGACCCACAGGCATGCGAATTGTTTTGTTGAGCCAATCGTCGAGATCCTTCTTCGCCTGCTCATCCTCCTCACCAATTACGCGGCTCACAAAGGTACTTTTCACCTTTTCCCACTCCACATCGGCATATTCCATGAGATCAGCAACCCACTGAGTACCGAAAGAGGTCTTCTTGATGCCCCCCTTGAAGAGCTTACTACCAGCAGGGCAGGCATCGTTGATCTCCTTTGCCTTACCAAGCAAGAAGTTCAAAGGGGGCTGATTCTCGAATTTCGCAATCCCGACGCGGCGATTTGCTGTGTTTCCAGCCGCCTTCTGATGCAGATGGAGGATCTCGTTTGCCTGACTGAATTCTGAATTGTTAGTAAATATAAGCGATCCCAGCTCGCGTACCCGCGCCTCCATGGATTTCCTTTTTTCTTTTTTGGTGAGGGCTGGTATCTGGTCGACGGCGAGGGCCGCCGCGACGCCCCAACGGTCACCGGTCTGAAAGCTCGCCGAGACGATGACTGCGTATCCTGCCTCGACCGGTTTATTCCCAGGCTTTCGTTCAGGTATTTTGATTCGCTTGTTGTCGATCGTGATGACGCCGTCTTCGGCCTCGAAGGCCGTGTCTTTCGCCTCCTTTTTCTCTGTTGGGCTGAAACCAGCCTCGATTACGATTTTCTGTTGACCCTTCGGCGTCGCCACTCGAAGCACTGAAAATCCGTGTTTCCTTTTCTTTTTCTTCAGCAACTTCAATACTTGCTCCCGCGTAACAGCTTTCCTTTCCTTGCCGAACAGACGCTTCTTTGGCCCCTTGAGATTATCGACCGCAGTGATCATATCCCGCATCGCCTTCTTCTGGCGCTTCTTCTCGAGCTTCGGATCCTTCAATGCCTTGCCGCGCCTCCCCTTTCCGAATAATTTCTTGAACATCTTCGCGATCATATTGACCACTTTCTTGATGATCTTGAGAACGTACGCTCCGAATTTTTTCATAACCTTCACAATGTATCCGGCGAGCTTCCCCAGCCCTAACAGCCCCGCCAGAAAACCAAGAGCCAAAGGAAGAACGATCGACAAAGCCCGCTCCACCTGATCCGCCGCCTTCTTGACATCCCCCTTGACCAGCGGCGCCAGCGTCCCGAAAACCGCCGCCGCGAGCATCATGATCTGACGCGCTTTCTCGATCACGAACTGGATCACGTTCCATATCGATTGGATGATGGCAATCAACCCCGAAACCGGGCTGAACATGCTGAGGATCTTCTTGACCGCCGCC
>JAAEPZ010000391.1 GCA_024231955.1 bacterium
CACGCGCGGATATGCAGTGGTCATGGCGGTAACAAGGCAGTAATAATGGCAATGGGACCCTATTTCTGCGAATTTGAGTGACCGCGTTCTCCCACGATCGCGCTGGGAGCGCCGGCTTCCAGCCGGCCCGTGAGCCCGCCCATAGACGCTACGCGTCTTAGAAAGGGGGACTTCGTCCCCTTGCCCCCTGGCCGGCAAGATGCCGGCGCTCCCAGCGCGATCAAAAGTTTTGATACATTTATAGCAACCAAAAAGTGTAGTCCAGGCTATGGCCCGGTCAGTAGCTGCTTTGCCAGTTCGATAGCTATCGCGGCGGTGATGCAATCTGGAATACTAATGGAAGAGGTTAAAGATTTTTCCGAGAGGATTTCATGCGCTCGTCAACTCCAAGCGCGTTTGCGCAGATCTCTGGCGTAATCGGTGCTATCCGTGATATCGTCACGATCTCGCCACATCCCGAAGAACTCAGAGCTTAAAAGGTCACCCAGGGTGGGGCGCCGCGGCTGTGCCGGCGGGGTCACCTCCAGCACGATCCAGGTGGCGCTGGCCGAGACCTCCTGCGGCACACGAATGACCAGCTCCCGGCGAGCGGTGGTTTCGGCGGTCAGCTGTATGGTGGTGGGCATGACGATTCTCCTCCCGGAGCTCAGGTTGGCGAAGTCGAGCCGGCCGGCATCGCGGGGTGCCGCGTTGGCGAAGAACCGGTCTTCCGGCCGACCTCCGGATCATCCCACAACTCGATCACCGGAGCAAGCTGCTGTTCAAGCTCGTCGCACGGGGGACGAAGGGCGTGAGGTTCCCATCGTCTTTGGGGCATAATCGTCTTCCTCCGTACCGGCGGCGAACCGGTCCGCCGCCGTGTGCCAAACAGAAGACGTAGTCCGGGTCCGACTTCTGGTCTCTTTCTGGGAGTTTTTGCCCACGCGCCGAACAGGTCGCGAGAAGCGGCCTGCGC
>JAAEPZ010000392.1 GCA_024231955.1 bacterium
AAGGAGCCGCCGACATCGCTCGTAGAGCGACAGCGAGAGCTGAAAGTCTGAGCCCGGGAACTGGGGCCGCACAGCGGGACCAGCGCGCGAGCAGGGACACGGCGAAGAAGACGACCGCGGCCACACGAGCTGTGGGCAGAGGGATTCCGTCCCCGGGGAGTAGCACGGACCGGCCAAAGGACATCGCTGTGCCACCGGTCAAACCGGCGGGCAGAGGTAGAGGCGGATTCGACGCGCACCCGGCGCCAGCTGCCGCTGCGGCTGGACCCAGTCATGGATGGGCCGGAGGCTTTGGCGCACGACAACAGCAAGTGGGACAGAAACGACTGGCGGCCGTGTCACAATCGCCAGCCAAACCATCCAAGATGCAGCGACAGCGAGAAGTCCAGTACCAACTCGCTCAGCAGGACTTGCAGCCGCAGATGACGCGCATGTTCTTGCCATCGGCACCGATGGGTGCGCCGAGGGCACCGGAGACAAGCAAGCGAAGCTTGGACCAAGCTCAGGCCGAGCGAGAAGATTTGGAGCAGGCGGCTCGCGCCAGCGAAATGCTGTACCGTTTCGCTGGGGAACACGGCCATGTGCGAGTGAGAATGACGCAGCCGGTGCTGCCGACCGGGAAGACCGACGAGCCAATAGTGCCGCGTGTCCGAGAAGACGAGTTGCATATCCGCCAGGCCGGGGTTCGTCAGCGAGACCAGGCCAGAAGTCGGAATCTCCAAGCGTTCAAGGAGCGGGAAGAACAGCGACTGCAGAGAGAGCAAACGACGGGAGCGGTCGTGGGACAGCTCGCCGGTGCAACCGGTGCAATGGGTCAACCGCCGCCACCAAACGTCGCTGCAGCTCAGCAGGACGTGCCTCCGACTCCGGTCATTCCACCTCTGGTTGCTCAGCAAACCGAGGAGGAGCTCATGGACACCGCCGCAGTGAGCGAGGGAGGAGCCGCGCAACCCAACGAGGGCGACGATCCGATGGGCGACGGTGGAGAGGGGGCCAAGGAAGGCGAAGACGGCAAGACGACCGAGGAAGCCTAAGCCGCAGGAACTGCCTACGTTTTTTTATGTAGAGTAAGTATTCTTCGGGCAGTTTCTGACTGGGGTACGTGTTCGAGTACTGCTGGGGCACGGCTGAGTATTGCTCCTCGTTTGTGCAGAGGCCAGCGTAGCGAGCTGCTCTCCGTGCCGGGGTTCAACCCTCTCTGGTGCGGCCGTCCAGTGGTCGGCACTTGAAGGAGGGGGTAGTGCAAGGGCAGTTTCTCCCGCTTCTCGTTTGCTAAAGTAAACGGCTGCCTTGCCTGAATCCTGTGGTGCCGGGTCGTTTAAAAAGTTTAGAGCTGTCTGAAGCTCTGCTTCTCTATTACGGTATCCTTCGCGCAGAACGCAGGGGG
>JAAEPZ010000393.1 GCA_024231955.1 bacterium
CCGGGTCGCCGAGCTCAGTCTGATCCTCACGATGCTCGACTACATCGACCCGCCTGACTTGCAGAGCACACCCTCCTTCAAGCTGCCCAACCTTCACGGTACCAATATCTACGAAAGCGATTTCTTCGATCCGGAATCGACCTGGACGGCCGCCGCCGGAAAGGAGACCTACGACTGGATCGTCGGAAACCCCCCCTGGATCCAGGCGTCTTCAGGCTCCGTGGCAGATCGGCACGTCCTTCGATGGATCGAAGAGAACAGTCTTCACCGGCCCGTCGGCAAGAAGCAGGTTGCCGAGGCTTTCGTCTGGGAAGCCGCTCGTTACGCGACTCCGGACCGCGGCGTCATCGGTCTGTTGCTCCCCGCGATGATCCTGTTCAAGAAGGAGCCGCAATCCAAGCCGGGATTCCGGCAGCGCCTGTTTCAGTCAATGTGGACATTGTCTGTAGCCAACTTCTCCAACCTGCGCGAGGTCCTATTTTCCCGTCGAGCCAGGCTTCCCGCTGCCGCACTATTCTTTCGACCAAGGAGCACCGGAGACGGCCGCCTTCGGGAAATCTTGGTCTACTCACCCCTGGTCGTCAACCAGGAGGCCAATCGGCCTACGGGCTCCGAGCGCCGCAAGTTGATTTGGAGTATTATTCCCAACGCAAGCGAGATCTCTTCTCTGGAAGAATCCGAGATCAACAGCGGAGAGAGCCTCCCCTGGAAGCTGGCAATGTGGGGTATCGGGAGAGA
>JAAEPZ010000394.1 GCA_024231955.1 bacterium
AGCGCCGCTGGGAGCGCCGGCATCTTGCCGGCCAGGGGGCAAGGGGACGAGTCCCCCTTTTCTAAGACGCCGAGCTTCTAACCGGAACTGAATCCTTTACCGAAACCGACCCCCCGGCTCTGCGGGTGCCGTATAGCGGCACAACGATGAGCGGCGGCGTAGCCGTCCGCTCGATCGTTCTTGATATGCGCCGCATCGAGTAGCCGCTGTTCCATCGCACCGCACCCCCAGCTCCTAGCACCATATCACATACGAGGACGACAGCGTTATCTCGCAGCCGTCGACGTCCGCCCATCGGAGCTTTTGACCGAGCAGCTCGTTAGTCATCGGATAACCGGAAAGGGCGGCGAGCAACTGATCTCGAACCGCCCCCCTGGCTTCTCCATTCCTGAAACCGAAAGCGAGCATGAAGATGTCAGGATCCCCAGCATCTCCGCCGTGGAATGCACTCACGTCACTGAAAGGTCCATCGGGTATTCGAAACCAATAGGAGCTTTCATTCAGAAGCCCCCCAGGGTACATTTCGATCACTCGAGAAAGTTTCACGCCCGGCATTATCGCCTCGAGACCTCTGGGAAAAGGGCTTCCCACAGTGAAAATATTCTCAAACGTGACCGCTACAACGTCAGCGGTTGGCTTGGCTGCGGCCTTAGGGCGTTGACCTTCGCCAGCAGGCTCTGACTGCAAACTTTCGAGGTGAGAGACTTTGTCCTCTAGAACCTGCCTTTCGCTGGTCATTCGGGCTAGCATAGCCTCTGACCTGACTAGAC
>JAAEPZ010000395.1 GCA_024231955.1 bacterium
GAGAACGCATAGCTTGGGGGCAGCAGCTTGGGAGTCGGAAAGGACGACAAGCCAGAGGCACGATGCAACCAAAAAGAGGTCGTTACGAGCGCGTTGATGAGGGCCAGTATGGAAGCGCTGCTCCTAGTGAATATGACAACAGGGATCAGGACACATTCGCAGTACCGTCGGGATGAGCGCCGAGAGCAGCGAAGAAGGCAGCACCCCTGGGCGCTCCTGGAGTGGCCACAGGCAGCGTGACTAGCCGAGATGATGATGACCGACGCAGGTCTGTATCTAGGTCAGGGAGCGAATTCGAAGGTGAACAGATGGACGTCGACAGACCGACTGGAAGTCGTATGCCCAGGAAGCATCAGTCGCGAAGATCAAGATGACCATCGAAGAAACTGATGCAGCAGAGGAGATCGCCGAGCAGGAGTGGCAACGAATGAATGGATGATCAATCCGTTGGCTCTGAGCAAGGCAGTGTTGAGAGTAAACGTTCTAGGCTGACTCGCTGGGATGTGAAATCGTCTATCCCACTCGTTCAACCCAGATGTGATGTGACGAAGGAGATGAGACCGGGAGGATCGACCAGTGGACTCACCGCATGCCAGCCAGTCCATGATGCAAATGTGGAGAGAGAGCAGACTCAGGCCAGAGATCGCCAGAGAGAGAGGGAGCAGAAGCGACGGATCCAAGCGGGGACTGCCGAGGCACCAATCCTCCTTCCCCATTTGCAGGAACTGATGCCGATGACGCCAATACAGCCACAGCGTATCGTGGACCAGACTCGCACAGAACCGGTGGATGTGCTCATTCAGAGGTCCGTGCGACCGGAGCTGCAGCCGCAAGTGATGTTTGAGCAGGGAGGATGAGGTGGACGAGGAGGACGAAGAGGATGAGGTGGACAGTTTAGAGGATGAGGTTGGGCGGGGAGAGCTCGCGGACGTCCATTGACATTTGTGCCGAGACAGTTCCCGATGACACAGTTTGCGCGCTCCATGAGCGACTGGGCGTCGACGCCATCGCCAACGTCAACGATGACACCGGTACAATTCGCAGCAGCACGAGAGTCTGCCCAGCAATTGGCACAGGCTTCGCAGAGAGGAGGATTCACAGTGCCGAGCGGACCAGCGTATCACCCGTCAGCATCTGCATTGCCGGCAATCAGACTGTGGAATCAACCCGATTATCAGCAGAGAGACCCGAGAACAGAGCTGAAGAAGAAGCCGCAGCCGCCACGCTTCATAACGCCACAGGAGCTGGAGGACAGACTGGCCAAATTCTGCACCATACACGAGAGACCTGCTTATGCACAGGAAATTGCAGCTTTGCAGGACAAGGAGGTCCCACTGGATCAGAGTAGCGACCACACTGCTCCATCCGAAGTCGGATCCAGCGGTCGTTCAGTGCGTTCGGAGGCCACGAGTGAAGCACAGAGAGCAGCGTGTGCCACATTGGAGATGGCCGCCATTCAGAACTTCCCGGACGAGATTAGCTCAGAGACACCGTCCGAGCGAAACGAACGAGAGGCAGGTGAAGGCATTCTGATGTCGTCGCTGGACACACTTACAGGTGACGATGGAGAAGAGGGCGAGTATAGCGGAGAAGAGGACAGTGACGATGAAAATGAGAAAGAAGACGTGACTTCACAGGCGATGAAAATGAAGGACGCAGAGCCAGGCGGAGGCAAGTCGAAAGGGAAAGGCGTAGATGGCTAACTGATTGCCCGAGGCACCCCTTTCGGCGAA
>JAAEPZ010000396.1 GCA_024231955.1 bacterium
AGATGAACTCGAGCCGGCGAACCTCTCGAATCTAATGACTCTTTCAGTGACTCCACCATGTCGATCAGCTCATCCGGTCTGGTCAATCTGAATCTGTCGTCCGTCGATGTGAGAGATGGCATCAGGTGTAACATATTGAGCAGCGCCTCTGGTGGCTTGAGCTGTTTGCCCACTTCCGTGTCCAAAAATCGATACCACATTCCCCTCGGATCAGGCACTGCCCCAGACTCGACGGCTTCTCGGTCTCGGTCTGTTCGAAAAACACCGATGCAAGGGTGATCCACTTGCGAAATCAGCTGCCTTGGCAAGGTCCTTCCCGTGGCCGCCAGGATATGCAGGAGGAAATTGAGCGCACCACGGTTGACTTGTTGATTGCTGATGCCCGGCGACATATGACGGAGACCATCCCGAATTCCCTGCAAAATGACCGCCGGAAGCATCGGTTGTTCATTGAGATCGAGATCTCCAATCTTGTCAAGACTACCGAGCTTGTACTGAGTTTGGATCTGGATGGCTTTGTCAACGATCAGGTCAAACTGCTGTTCCCGTTCGACTCGTTCTCCGGCTTCCACTGGTGCTAGATCAATCTGTACTCGCGGCTTCTGCGGATCTATGCACGTGTTCCACATCCGCACATTCATCCCTTG
>JAAEPZ010000397.1 GCA_024231955.1 bacterium
GCACTTGGATCTACCGACAGTACGGACAGAATGTGACTCCACTGCAGATATGTGTTATCATGATCTGCTGGCAGATAGCTGCGATGGCAGACGAGTCTTTCTTCATGATGCGTTGGATTTCTGCCTGGAGCGAGCTGTCCTGGCAGAATCTGCGATCGAATTTGTGGTCGGTGCCCATGCCACCTAGATTGGCAGAAGCCGAAGAGCAGCCGTTGGTGATTCCGTTCGAAGTACCCCTAAGACTTCGAGATGCATCCGGCAAGCCAATGGGCGAGTACACGATGCAACTGTCGGGGGATCCGCAGTTGTATCCGGGGACGTTTGCAGCGGCACCGACGCTTTAGACGATGACACCGTTGATGCTCCCCAGAGAAGAGTGGGAGGATTTGCCAATACTCCAAGACGAGGCAGACGGGGCGTCACTCAGGGTTACTGCAATGATGCCGGACGAACCACTGGAGCCGGGTGAACTGGCTGCCGAAGCACCTGATGATGCGTCGGTGGCTGCAGGGTCGGTGGCTTCGCAGAAGCAGGAGGAAGTAGTGGTCGACGTTGTGGGAAAAGCGAGGCCCAGAAATCCGATGGTCGATTTCCAGTTGCTCGACTTCGAGCGCAGACACCAACCGCGCCAGAAGGACCCGACTTACAAAGGGTTCTCCTACGGGCCATCGAGGTTCCTGCCGCAGAGTTTTCTGCAGCAGCACTATACGGGTGGAGCGGATCTAAGGGCAGCGAAGATGAATCCA
>JAAEPZ010000398.1 GCA_024231955.1 bacterium
TACGGGACTCGCTGACCGGTTCAATGTCCCCTTTGTCTTCAAGTCATCGCACACCAAGGCCAATCGGCTCTCCCCCGGCTCCTACGCCGGACCGGGTATCGAGGCCGGGTTGAAAGTGCTGCAGAAAGTCAAAGAGACGTTCGGTGTCCCTATCCTTACCGATGTTCACGAAACCTGTGACATCGCAGCTACCGCCGAGGTCGCCGATATCCTTCAGATCCCGGCTTTCCTGTGCCGTCAGACGGAACTGGTAGTGCAGGCGGCGGCCACCGGCAAATGGGTCAACATCAAAAAGGGTCAGTTCCTGGCTCCCGAGGATATGGGTAAGCTGGCGGCCAAGGCCGACTCCCCAAGGGTCATGCTGACCGAGCGCGGGACGTTTTTTGGCTACCGCAACCTGGTAGTCGATTTCCGCTCTCTCCTGATAATGAAAGAGACGGGACTTCCGGTAGTGTTCGATGCCACCCATTCGCTGCAATTACCGGGTGGCGGAGGCGCCGTATCAACCGGCCAGCCGGAGTTCATTATTCCAATGGCGAAGGCAGCCACGGCGATGGGCATCTCCGGTCTCTTTGTCGAGACCCATCCCAAACCTCTGGAAGGTCTTTCGGATGCCGGGGCAATGCTGCCGCTGGAACGGATGGAAGATTTGATCGAAACTGTCCTTAACATCCGAGAGGCACAGAAATAACCGCAATATGAA
>JAAEPZ010000399.1 GCA_024231955.1 bacterium
ATGAAGTGATCCTGGTCTGTCACAGCATGGGCGGGCTGATCGCTCGGCAGTACATCATGGAGGAAATCCGGAGGTTGAAGGGCAATCCCGAGCTGCTCGACAAGATGCTGGTCAAGCGCGTGCTGCTTTTCGCCACTCCGAACCTCGGGGCTGACCTGGCGCGGCTCGGCAGGCACATCTCAAACCGGCAGGAGCAAATCCCGCAGCTGGTGCCCAACTGCGAGTTTCTCGAAAACCTGAATAGCTCGTCAGCAGACAGAAGTGGACCCCATGCTTAGGACAGGAAAACTCGTTTCTTAGGTGGGTTCCCATCCGTCACGCCGCCCGTGATTCACGCGGGGGCGGGTTTCCTGCAAACACTTCATCCGGGGTCCTGCGACCCAGTCCTTGGTGCCTCCTTCTCGTATTGTAGTACCTGATCCAGTTCCCGATCCCCTCCCGCGCCTCCGCCGTGCTCTCATACGCCTTGAGATAGACTTCCTCATACTTCAGGCTGCGCCACAACCGCTCTACGAATACGTTGTCCATCCACCGCCCCTTGCCGTCCATGCTGATCTTCACCTTCGCCGCCTTCAATACACCCGTGAAATCATCACTCGTGAACTGGCTGCCCTGGTCCGTGTTGAAGATCTCCGGTGCGCCATACAACGCCAACGCTTCCTCCACCGCCTCCACGCAGAAGCCTGTATCCATCGTATTGCTCAACCGCCAGGAGAGCACCCGCCGGCTGTACCAGTCCATCACCACTGCCAGGTACAAAAACCCTTTGGGCATCGGGATGTACGTGATGTCCGCCGCCCAGACCTGTTTCGGCCGGGTGATGGCCAACCCGCGCAGCAGGTACGGATAGACCTTGTGGCCCTTGGCGGGCAGGCTCAGCTTCGGCCGGGGTGCCACCGCCGTGATCGACAGCTTGCCCATCAACCGCCTGACACGCTTGCGGTTCACCCGCCACCCGCGCTCCGAAAGCTCATCTACGATCCGCCTGCTGCCGAGAAACGGCATGTCCAGGTGGATCTCGTCGATCAGGCGGCAAAGCTCCAGCTCCTCTGCGGAGTCCGCCACCGATTCGTAGTATGAGCCCGAGCGGCTGAGCTTAAGCAGCTTGCATTGCCTGGTCCGGGGCAGCTGGTGGCCCTTGTCCAACCGTTTGGTACGTTGTGCCCGGTCTAGCGATCGAGCACCTGTGCTAAAAAATCATTCTCCAGGGCCAGCTGCCCGATCTTGGCCTGCATCCGCTGGATGTCCTCGCGGCTGGTGCGCCGCTCATCCTCTGAGGCGCCGAAAACGTCGGCGGCATGCTCCTTGAGCTTGGCCTTCCACTGCGTGATCTGGTTGGGGTGGAGGTCGAACTGCTGCGACAACTCAGCGATGGTCTTGTCGCCCTTGAGGGCGGCCAAAGCGACCTTGGCCTTGAATGCCGCACTGTGGTTCCTGCGTTTCCTGCTCATCTACCTGCTCCTTCGCTTCTCAGATTACCGCAGGAATCCACCTAAGCCGCTGTCCAGTTTTCGGGGTCCACTTCTCAGTATAGGACGATGAAGAACCATATTTGCATTGCTTGTGTTGTGATGCTTGCTGCAGCGTTTTTGACAAGCCCAGCATTTGCCCAGCTTACCAGCACGGCTAATGGAGTGGGCTATTCAGGGGCTGCCGGTGATGTTACATATTTCGTTGGGATTGACTACCGGCTGGAGATACTTGAGCTGTTTGAGAACTGGCTTGGTGAGGAGGACATTGAACAGCTCAAGCCGGTCCAGCAGCATCCGCTTAGAACCGCATTGCTGGAAGATCTTGCCCCGTGGAAGGATCATCAGGCCGTCCTGATGCTCAGTGAGTTCTACGAGAAATACTACTACAGCACGACCAAAGTTATCCTCAACTCCGGTGAACTTCCCGTCCTCAACAGCGATCATGAGTGGATTGAGTTGTTCCACAAGCCGCGAAACCTGCAGGGACACACACCAGAGGAGTTCAATCGTGATATATCGGCCTGGGTCGAAGCAGTGAACTCCTTCATCGAGGAGTCAGAAGTCCTCGACGTGTTCAAGAAACACGAGAATGAATATCTGGTGGTTGTTGAAGATCTGTACGCCGCCACTGGCAAAGGCCAGGTGTTGGACAGTGTGCTTAAGGCCTTGGATTTCCCAGAGGCCAAGCTGCATGTAATCGCGTCTCCCTTGATCAACCCTGGCAGGAACTACGCTGGATACTGGAGACCAGGCGATTCGGATCAGCTTATCTGCTATTTCTGGCTCGGCCCATACAGGCAAATCGAAACCGGGATGTTTGGCTATCAGTCGTGGAGTCACGTCCCAGCTACGCATAACGACCAAAAGCAATTTATCCAGCTGTCAATACATGAGATGACGCATATGCTGGTGGGCGACGGAATCCGTAGCGCGATTGGCAGGAGGGGCAGTGACTTCGTAGCCGCACTAGCTCCGCTTGAGGCAACCATGGGTAACTCATATGGCCCTTTGCCGGACAATGCACCAAAGTATATTGATGAGCTGGTTACACGCGCATACACAATGGAGGTAATACGCCGGTTCATCGGTGAGAGGGATTTCAGGCAGATGATCGCAAACGAGCTGCCTTTTACCAGGGGCTATGCAATACTGATGTGGAAGCATCTGCATATACAGCTCGCG
>JAAEPZ010000400.1 GCA_024231955.1 bacterium
CGCGGGGATATTGCCAGCGCACTTAGACAGTCAGGACCACTCGCACTGTACCATGCCATGAAAGCATGGGGGATTGGCATGTAGACTGATTGGTTGCAGCAATTCTGCAATCTTGCCCATCGATCCCTCACCACACCTCCACCTCCGTCCTCAAAATCTCCCGCTTCCAATCCGGCTCATGGACCGGCCAGGCCTGCACGCGAACCGGTGGCTCATCCCCTTCCGCCATGCAACTCTTCTGGTTGGCCTGGCGCTGACACTCCCTCTCTACCTCCGCCATGGGCGGGACTCGGCCCGCGATGTTGCTGCGTCGGAAGTAGACTCGGCCCTTGTCGATGATGGTGACGATCACCTGCGGCGGCAGTTCGAGCATTCGTCGTGCAAGCAACTCGTGGCTGGCCGTGATGTAGCGAACTTTGAGGCGTGGCAGGTCCCAGTGGTAGGCCGTGCCGTCCTCAAGGAACCAGCAGGTCGGCACGAGGAGCCGACCGGCGAGTTGGTTCGCTACCGATTCGCGAGCATTGGCCTGTGTTTCGCAGGGCGACACGCCCAAATGGCCAAACACCCGATGGGACAGGTGTTCGCCGATCTCGTGGGCCAAAGCCCAATGCGACCGCTCCGGCCGATCCTCGGGGCGTAGCAGCACGGCAGGTTGTGGGCGATGCCCGCGCCGGCCGCCCAGTCGCACGTAGCGGCCACGACCAAGTTGCGAGGCATCCTCGGCGACGGTAATCCCCAGCACGTCAGCCAACCAAAAGGGATCGA
>JAAEPZ010000401.1 GCA_024231955.1 bacterium
ACGCCGGGCGGACCGGGTGTAGGTGTCCTGAACTGGGACTTCACGTTCCAGGCGGTTGACAATGGCGTTCTCTGGTCGGTGCATGCCACATGGTCCGGTGTGGTGCCCAACCAATTCGGCGCCTACCCACCCTTCTGCCAGTATGGCGGCCAGACCAACGCCGACGCGGCTACTCTGGCGGCAGTCGTCAGCCAGGACCCTGTCTTCAGCAGTCCCGTCTACCTGCCGGGGATGGTTGTCACCGTTACCGCCACGGACCTGTCCGAGGTCTGGGTAGACGATGACTACACGGCCGGTGGCGCGAACGGTGGTCACATCTGGGGCTACACGGCCTTCGACAACATCCAGGACGCCGTTGACGGCGTCAACAGTGGCGGCACGGTCAACGTCGCTGCGGGCACCTACGAAGAGCAGGTGCACATCACCACCAGCGATCTGACCATTATGGGCGCGGGCTTCGGTGACAATCCGACAATCGACACGATCGTCATGTCACCTGCGACCCTGACCTGGTTCTACCATACATCCAAAGACAACTACCCAATCGTTGGTCTCGACGGCGTGACCGGCGTAATCCTGCAGAATCTCCGCATCGACGGCGCGGGACGGGGCAACGCCAACTACCGCTTCCAGGGTCTTGGCTTATGGAACTCGGGGGGCGACGTGATCGACGTCACCATCGTCAATGTCCGGGACACCCCCTTCAGCGGCAGCCAGCACGGCGTGGGCGTCTACTCGTACAACGATACGGACGGCCCCTACACTATCAACCTGACCGGCGTTGTCGTGACGGATTATCAGAAGGGCGCCATCGCCCTCAACGGTGCCGGCCTGACGGCAAACGTGGTCGACTGCACCACTACCGGCTATGGCGCTACGGATATTACCGCCCAGAATGGCATTCAGATGTCCGGCGGCAATGGCGGCACCATCAGTGGCTGCAGCGTTACCGGCAACATGTACTACCCGACACCGGAGCAGCAGAACTGGGCCGCAACCGGTATTCTGTTGATAGATGCCGGCACGGTTGCCGTCAGCAATACCAACTGTACGGACAACGATCCGGCGATGATCTTCCAGGATACTCATGGATCGGTCGACAATGTCACGGTCAACAATACCGACGTCGAATCCGGCGGTGCGGTGTCTGCCCGCATCTACAATGTCGTTGCGCCGCGGATAATTCCGGGCGATGACGACATTCGGCAGCCCCTGCCCATCTCGCCCTTCGGCGATGAGCCTTACGGCAACCGCAGCGGCAACCGCAGCGGCGACCGCGGTACGCGCACGATTACCGTCAACGACTGCGACTTCAACGGACATGCCGCTGCCTATGGCGTTTCCGCTTCATGCTATCAGGCCACGGAGGATATCTCCCTCACCGTCACGGACTGCTCGGTTGACGACTGGGGTTGGTGTTTCGTGATGTACGCCATGGGCGGCGAAGTCATGGTCACCGCCAACAACAATGCCATAACCGGAGCCGGCGGCAGAGCCTATGCATTCTCCTCGTTGACCTCGACTTTCGATTTCACCGGCAACTACTACGGCATCAACGATGCCGCCACGCTGACCGGCATGTTCTCCTCCAATGTCGACTTCAGCCCCTGGCTGGGTTTGACGCCGGGGACGACCCCGATGAGCTGGTACACCAACGATTCCATCCAGGATGCGATCGATATGGCTGCCGGGGGCGATGAGATCAACATCACCGAGGGCACCTACGTCGCACCGGCGCAGATCGTCGTCGCCAAGGATCTGGATCTCCTTGGCGCGGGCAGTACGCTGACCACGATTGAACCCGGCTTCAACACCACCACCGGCAGCTACGATCTGACGGCCGCCCTGATCTATGTCGCCCACGGCATCACCGCCGCCATCGAGGATCTGGCGATTGACGGGTCGGGCTATACGGTCCGGCACGGCATCCAGACGCGCGGAACGGATCTGACGGTGAGGAATTGCGACATTCGCGATATCTATTCCAGCATCTACGCCGGGCGCGGCATCGTCTTCCTGACGGGCACCGGCCTCGTGGAAAACTGCACGATGTCCAACATCCAGCGGATCGGCATCCACATCCGGGGACACATCGAACCCACGCCCCCCACGGTCGAGGTCAATGGCCTGACCTATACGGGCAAGGGTGACGGTGACTTCCTCGACTACGGCATCGAGATCGGCGGAGGCGGTCACGCGGTGATCAGCAACTCCACCCTGACCGATTGCCGTGGCCTCGCAACGGTCGATGGCTCGACATCGGGCGGCATTCTGGCGACGGACTACTATGGAACCATCACCACCGCCGCCATCGAGACCTGCATCCTGACCGGCAACACGACAGGGTTGCTGGTCGGATACGACGAGACGGATCTCAGTGAGGTCACCATCCACAACAGCGCGATCGCCGACAACGTCAGTTTCGGTGTCTCCTCGACCGCTCCGGTCGTGGACGCGCTGAACAACTGGTGGGGCAGTTCGCTGGGTCCCCTGCACCCCGTCACCAACCCGGGTGGTCTGGGCAATGAGGTCTCCGACTTCATCCTGTTCGACCCCTGGTTCGGCGGCAATGTAATCATTGATCCCGATCCGCAGACCATCGCCCTGGTTGATGGCTCCTCATTCCAGAAAGAGGTCGTCTGCGAGTACCTGGGCGGCGGTTCAGGTCTCGTCTACGGCTACTCGATCGACCTTCTCTATGATGCCGGCATCCTCGACGCCGTCATCACGGAACCGGATAACGGCCCCTTCGCCTCGGCGGTGGCCTTCCAGGTGACCTCCATCGCGGGCGGCGTGCGGATCGACGCGGCTCTCGGCGGCGCGGCAGCCGGAATCGCGAATGGTGAGCTGTTCAAGGCCACGCTGACCGGCACCGGTTGCGGCACGAGCGACCTTGACCTCTCGCTCACCTACTTCCGCGACAACGCCAATCAGCCGCTAAGCGGCTTTGTCGCCGATGACGGCGAGGTGCGGATCGACATGATCGCGCCGACGGTGGTCAACGCCGCACTTGTGCGCACGAACCTTCTGCCCGCCGGATACGCCAAGGATGGTGATAATCTGCAGATCACTGCCGACTTCGCCGATGCCTGCGGCGGGTTCGCCGGCCTGACGATCACAGCCGACCTCTCGGATCTGCTGATCGGCGGCGGCACTGCGGTGGTGCCGACATCAGCGGTCGATCCGCTGGCGACCTGGACACTGACCGGAGTCGCCTTGACCGGCGACGGCACGAAGACCGTCACCCTCAAAGCCGTGGATCCGCTGGGCAACGAGGTGAGCACGACGGTGAGCATCATCGTCGACAACACCGCGCCCGCGGCGGTGACCGACATCACGGCCGCTCCCCACCATGAAGAGGTGGAGGTGGGTTGGACCCATGACGGCACCGATGTCTACCGCTACTGGATCTATCGCGGCATGTGGTATGACACGACACCCGCTGTTTCGGCTTACCCAGAGTACGACAACCTGGTCGGCGAACATGTTCCCGATCGTCCGGCTGCCGGTGCTCTCCCCAGTCCCGGTCAGGGTTGGGTGCGTGCCGATGCCGACGATCTCGGTTTCGCCGTCGACAGCTTCTTCGATGTCTTCTTCGATCTTGAGCCCCTGGATCCTCCGCGCGGCGTCTACTACTACGAAGTGTTCGCCGTCGATGCCGCCGGTAATTACAGTGATCCGGCGACAGTCAATGATCGCGCCACGAACTACTGGCTCGGCGATGTGAGCGATCAGGGAAGCGGTACCTATGGCGTCTTTGACGGCCTCGTCTCCGGCGCCGACATCACGCAACTCGGCACCTACTACGGGACCAGTCCCGTCGTTGCCGCCGGCAAGCCGATCGATATCGGTCCCACCGACGACTACAGTCGCGTGGGTATTCCGACTACGGACGACCGGGTGGATTTCGAGGATCTGATGATCTTCTCGATGAACTACGGCGTCGTCGCTCCCCTGCCCATCTTCCAGGAGAACGCCACCGAGCTGGCGCAGATCAGCTGGCGGCGGGTCGAGGAGAGCGTCTGGTCGCTGGTTCTCGATCAACCCTGCCTCGACCTCAAGGGGCTGAACATCAGCTCCAGGATGATCGTCGGGTCCGTGATCTCGGTTCAGCCCGGCGCACTCTGCGGTCAGCAGGCGGGACAGGTCTTCCTGCGCAACATCGACGCCAATGGCCTCGATGCGGGTCTCGCGCTGATGGGCACCGA
>JAAEPZ010000402.1 GCA_024231955.1 bacterium
AATTGCAGAGGATATTGAACATGCAGCCCCAAATCTCTCTTGGTCTGTCGGATTTCAAAAAACTGCGTGAGCAAGGCTTTTATTATGTAGACAAAAGTTTGTTTATCGCGGAAGTGCTTCAGCGCAGCTCGGAAGTCCTGCTCCTGCCAAGGCCGCGGCGTTTCGGAAAGACCCTGAATCTCTCCATGCTGCGCTGGTTCTTCGAACAATCGGCGCAAAGCGCCGCGCATTTGTTCGAGGGCCTGGCCGTGGCTGATGATGCCGGGGCGATGCGGCATCAAGGACAATATCCGGTGATTTATCTGACCTTCAAAGATTGCAAGGCGGCATCGGCGCAGGAAGCTTTCCGCAAAATCGGCCGGCTGTTCTCGGACCTGTATCGGGACCATAAACCCCGCTTATATTCCATGCTGGATAAGGAAGAGCAGCAACGGTATCAAAGCATTATCGCGAATGAAGCGGATACCGTGGCATGGCAGGACGCTTTGGCGTTTCTGATGGCTCTGTTGCACCGGAACAGCGGCAAACAGGCGGTGGTGTTAATCGATGAATATGACACCCCCATTCACAGCGCTCATGAATACGGCTACTACGACGATATGGTGCTGTTTATGCGCGGCATGCTCGGCAAGGCGCTGAAAGACAACAACGATTTGCTGCGCAGTGTGCTGACCGGCATTCTGCGGATTGCCAAGGAGTCGATTTTTTCCGATTTGAACAATCTCCTGGCATGTTCTTTATTGAGCACGCATTTTCAAGACTGTTTCGGTTTTACGGAAACGGAAGTCGAGCGTTTGATTGCGGATTTCGACGCAGCCGACGGAGAGGATATAAAAATTTGGTACGACGGCTACCGTTTTGGCAAACGGACGATTTACAACCCTTGGTCGGTATTGAATTTCCTGGTTTCAGGCGACCCCGGACCCAAGCCCTATTGGATCAACACTGGCGGCAACACCTTGCTGCGCCGCCTGCTCACCCGCACCGATCCCCGCTTTCAGACCCATATCGAAACGCTGCTGGCGGGGGGGACTGTCACCACACCTTTGAATGAAAACGCGGTATTACGGGACTTGGGCGCAAACGACGTGAATATCTGGAGCCTGTTGGTGTTCAGCGGCTATCTGAAACCCGTCTCGGCTGCGTTGCGGGAAGATGAATGGATTTATGAACTGGCCATCCCCAACCGGGAAGTCCGCTCATTTTATCGTATTATTCTGCGGGACTGGATTCGGCAAAAGGCCGGCAGCCGTATCGACGATTTGCTCCACGCCCTGTTACAAGCAGACTGGCGCAGCTTCGGCAAGCTCCTGCGGGATACCGTGACAGCGGTGCTGAGTTACCACGACACCGCCGGCGACGAGCCGGAACGGGTATATCACGCCTTTGTGCTGGGTCTGCTGACTCACTTGAGCGACCGCTACCACATCCGTTCCAACCGCGAATCGGGGTACGGCCGCTACGATATGCTGATGATTCCCCGTAATTCCGGGGCGCCGGGCTTTGTGTTCGAGTTCAAAAAAGTCGATTATCCCGACGATGCAGACGCGAAAGCAGCCATGCGCAGCGCGCTGCTGCAAATCCGGCAACGCGATTATGCCGCCGAACTGCGTGAACACGGCATCACCGCTATCTGGGGCGTGGGTGTGGTGGTGGAGGGCAAAACCGTGCGGACGGAGAGTGTGTTGTTGAAATAAGTTAAATTACCTCCGGCAAAGCCGGGGGCTTCATGTGAGTCCCTCAAAGGGGCTGGCCGCTCAAAGCGGCAGCGGGCTAAATGCCAAGCTTCATAAGACAGCCGCCTTTGGAATATCGAATATCGAATATCGAATATTGAATATTGAATATTGAATGCTGAATGTCGAAGGGAGTGTTCGCATCAGCATGATTCCAGCCGAAGGCTCATGGCCATTAAGTTAAGCGGCAAAACGCGCTGCCGCCGGA
>JAAEPZ010000403.1 GCA_024231955.1 bacterium
AATTTGGTGTTCGCCAGGCCGGAATCCGTTTTCGGGACCAGGCGAAAGTCCAGAATATCAAGCTGTTCATGGAACGGGAAGAGGAACGCCAGAGACAGGCGAAGCTGCTCATGACTGTTGTGGACCAACTCATGGGCACGATCGCCGGGCCGCAGCCATAGAATGCCGCAGTCGTGCAGCAGGTTATGCCGCCACCTAACGCCGATCTGACTGCTGTTGTCGACATGGACACGCAACAAGCAGTGACGGAGATGGAGAGAGTCACGGGTGATGATTCGATGGGTGACGGAGACGGAGCGCAGGGCCAGGCTGACAAAGGGGACGTGGAGATCGAGGAGGCCTAGCCACCGAAACTGTTTAGTTTTGTTTTCATGTTCTGGAGTTGTATCCTTCAGCGGTTCTTCCTGGCGGCGTGTACGAGTACTGCTGGGGCGCGGGAGGATGCAACTCCTCGTTTGTGCAGAGTCCGGCGCAGCGAGTTGCCCTCCGCGCCGGGGTTCGACCCTCTCTTGTGGTCATCCAGTGGTCAGCACTAGGAGGAGGGGGTAGTGCAAGGGCAGTTTCTTTCGTTACCTGTTTGCTAATTAAATGCCTGCCTTGCCTGAAGCCTGTGGTTCCGTG
>JAAEPZ010000404.1 GCA_024231955.1 bacterium
GCCGAGGGAGCCGTCCTGGATCAACACGTCGTGCTTCCTCACCTGGCCCAGCATCCTGCCCTGGGTGCGCACGACGGCCGAGGCCGACCAACGCACTTTCTGGATTACGAAATCCAACTCGGACCGGGCCTCGAGTTCGATAAAAAAGCCGGAGGCGTCCGCGCCGTCGAGACCCGCGGCCGCCACGTCCTCGTAGTCCACGATAAACTCGAAAGGGCCCGGACCCAGCCTGGTCTTCGAAATCAGTTCATGCCTTGCCTCCGCATCGGCGTTCAGAAAGCGCACCGTCACGTCGGCCTCGTTCACCATGGTAAAGCTCAACCGCCCGTATGTGTCGGTATAGCCGGCCCCCACCCTGCCGGGAATGTCGCTGTCGAACCGGCCGGGGTAGTATTGGCGCATGATCTTCACCGGCCGGGAGTCGGCCAGCAACAAGGGGAGGCCCATGATCTCGGTGAGCGGGTTGCCCGCGTCGCTGTTATGGTAGAGCTGGAGGCCCAGGTAATCCTCGGGGGTGAGGCTGTCCAGCGCCTTTTGCAAATAGACGTACTGTTGGGACGCCGTCATGGCCTGCAGCTCGTTCACGGAGGGAAACACCGCCCGCTGGTCCTCGCCCAGGAGGACGAGGATCTCGCCGTAGCCCATGCCAAAAACCATTTGGCCATCGGCGCCAAGGGGGGCCAGGGGGTCATACGCCGGATGCTGATACAGATCGTAAAGGAAGCTGGCGGTAGTCTCCTGCTCTTCCCGGGACGAATCCCAGGTGGTGAGAAGGTCCAACTCGTCGATGGCGAAGTCGTACAGGGAAAACTGCATCTCGGGCCGATACACCCA
Source organism: bacterium (assembly GCA_024231955.1). Taxonomy (GTDB): domain Bacteria; phylum Krumholzibacteriota; class Krumholzibacteriia; order JACNKJ01; family JACNKJ01; genus JAAEPZ01. The sequence goes on from JAAEPZ010000404.1 coordinate 835, forward strand.
TTGATAGATCTTTTCGATCTCCTCCAGGATCGGCGGGGCGGCGCCGGGTTGCCAGTCGGCTCTCAACGCGTAGGCCTTGGCCCGGGCGACGGCCAGGGTCGCCGCTTCATCGAAGAGGGGAACCTTAAAGGGCGTGCAGCGTTTGGGGCGATATTGCAGGGGGCCGGTGGGGGCCGCGCCGGTTTCGGAGAAGTCGGGGTTGCCGTCGGGCTGCTCCCCCACCACGTGAATGTAAAAATGGGAGGAGCTGAGTTGCTACTAAAGTAGAATCAAAATATTCGTCCTGATCCACCCAATGTACATACGACAAAAGCTTACGAGGCTTGAGGGATTGTAATCGTGGCGCCCAAGGAAGGTTCCCGTGTAGAGCGCCTGCCTTAGGCGCCATCGATTCATCCAGTTTGTTGTTTATATAATGGAACTTACTGTTTTTCAAAGAGCGTTGATTATTTTGAACGCACCTTCGTTGCTATCACATTCTCTAATGATCGTAAAGGGTTGTTGCAATAAGTTGCTGAATATGAAAGTCGAAAAGGATGAGATACTATTTGAATTCTGGAGGTGAAAGCCCGGATGTACAGGATGCACGAAAATTAAAGCCATAAAATAACCGTTAAAATTAACAAACAACCGAGTTATTGAAAGAGAGGACTTGAATATGAAAACCGATGAAGCGTTGGCCTTGGTTGGAGGCCATGTTGACGAGGAGCTTCTCGCGCGTAATGAATATCTCGCGGCTGAAAACGAAATCTTGAAATCGAAAATCGAAGAACCCATAAAATTCAATGACGAGGAAAGGACCAGGCTTGCAAGGATCGGTAAGCGCCTGGGATTGACGGCATTGCAAGATATTGCCTGCATCGTCAAACCGGAGACGATTTTGAAGTGGTTCCGGGAGTTGATCGGCAAAAAGTTTGACGACCCC
>JAAEPZ010000405.1 GCA_024231955.1 bacterium
AGAGACTTGTGCGACTTCTACCCGCTGCCGTTCTGGCGTCCCTACTGCCTCTAAGCCTTTGGATTCTCAGATGCTTAAGCCGCTCATAAGAGATTTCTTGCGGACTTGGTCAGCAACAGCTCCTTGAGGAGAACCGAAAAAATGGCGCGGAGCTTACTGCTGCTAGCTTCACGGGAGTCTCCGAGACTACTGTCTAAAGCTCTACAGAAAGTCGCCAGTCTGGTTCCCACCGGTAGTCGCCATGAGTATCTCGACAAGAACCTCTGCCAGCTGCTTGTGGCAAGGACCGAATCAGACGACCCAGCGGCGTTGGCGACGGCCCGGGCAGTCGTCGACTATCTTCAGCGGTTTCCGATGCCCAAGAGGATCTGGCGCCAGGAATATGAATATGCAGACCGCGAGCGCTTCCTTCTCTGGCTACACAAGGTCCCTGCAACGTTTCTGCGGAGAATCCGCGAGCCGCTGGAGCGATGCGCCCGATCTGTAGCTCAGAACGATCCATGGGAGGTACAGGCATTTGCGAGTCTCGCCGGAAAGATTGGGGCATACGATCTTGAAAGCGAGCTCCTAGAGTCCGCAAGACAGTCAATTGAAGCGGAGAAGATGTGGGAGGAAACCGCCACCAGCCTCCAGATGCTTGAGTGGGCCGCACGGGCCAACAGAGCGAAGCAAGCTGGAGATTGGGAACAAGCGGAGAGGATGCGAGCCAACGTCCAGCGGGATGAGGAGTAGATGTGTTCAAGCTGACAATGCCACATGCTGTCTCGGCAGCGCGCCTGGCGGCGTCGATTTCAGGCATAGCCTCCAGATTCGAGACAGATGCCGATATTGCCTCGTTTGCTGAGCAACTCCGCACTCTGGCTGATGAAGCTGAGGAAATCGCTAAGGCCAGTCCATCGAACGAACACCGTCAGGCTTGGTGCGCTGTCTCACTGGCGTTGCGAATAGCAGAATGCGTGCTCCTCCAATCAAAGGCCGCGAGGGGGCGAGAGAGCGCGACTGAGATAACGGATCGGGTCAGGCTCCTGCGTCCAGAGCTTGACCGGCTTACAAGGAATCAGCGAGCCAACGATCTGGCGACGTCAGTGCTAGAAGTAGTCGATGCTGATGGCGTCATCAACGCATCACCTGCCGATTTGCTCCGGCGTATCTCGAGGGCGGAATTACCAACGCTTTACTATAAGCTGGAGACGAGGCACCGTCCCTGGCAGGAATCTCAACCGCCTGATCAGGATTCGTCGCGAGCCGTTCTAAAACTCATCGCCTTTCTAGACGGCATACCGTTCGCCTCTCCCCAGCTCGTTAGAGCCAACGTTTCTTATACGCTAGAAATCGAACTGCGCGGTGAAGAATGGCCGGCGGAGGTCACTGGGCTCAAGCTCCGCTTCCTCACAACAATGCCGGCCACGGCTTATGAGCTTTCGGAGTTTGAAGTTGATCGCGGCGAGGGTGAGGACGCTATCACAGGCCGTGTCAAAGGCGCAATCCTATTGCGATCTCCGCAGAGCCTGTTTGCTGAGCCAGTTGTCTTCTCGGTCTGCGGCGAGTGGTGCACCGCAGGTGATTCTCTGCCAGCACCGGAGATTGTCGGTCACAACATTCTCACTTTACGTGTAGCAGGTAGCGACGCGATCTTTACCAGTGGTTACATGCGGTTGGATAGCCATCTGGCCGACCTCTTGCGGGACGCACTCTCTGCCGATCCTGCATTACAAGATGAACTTCGGGAATTAATACCGCTTCTTGAGGCCCTCACCAACCTGCTAGGCCAATACGCCCAAGGTGGTATCATGAAGAGTGATCAGAAGGTCACCGAGAAAGCATTCCGCAAGGAGACCTTGAAGTTGCTCCGAGCCCGTCTTGGTGAAGATGTCCAAGAGCACGTCAATCAGGCGGGCGGTGAGCCTGATATTCGATACCGCGGTGTTGCCTTGGAGCTCAAAGTAATCCATCAACCGGCTGACCAAGCCACACTCGCCGAGAGGTATGGTGAACAGACCACTCAGTATGAGGGGATCGAAGCTCGGCGGATAGGAATACTCCTGGTCCTGGATCTAGCCGAGAAGACCACCCCGCCAGGCGACCTTCGCAACTACGCTTCGCTCCATGAAGTGGAAGTTCACGGGGGCACCAAGCCATCGTTGGTATTCGTATTCGTAGTCAATGGCAACCTCAGATCGCCATCCACGTATTCGCGGTAGCGGTGGCTTGCCTCGGATCGTCTCAGCGCCAGCTCAGCGCCGTACCACGCTGGCAGCGCGTGCCCGAGGTGCTGCACTCCCTCGTCGAGCTCCAGGAGAAGCAGCAACGGGAGCTGGTGGCGAGCTACTTGAAGCGCCGGATGCCGGCCGGCAAGGAAGATCCGACGGCGGAGCTCGAGCGCTTTCGC
>JAAEPZ010000406.1 GCA_024231955.1 bacterium
GCCCTGATCTTGTCCGTGCCCTTGTGCTTGGGGATCAGGCCGATAAACTCTTCCAGGCAGCGTATCTTTTCCGCGGGCGACCTGGCCTCGCGGTACCGGCGCTCGGCTTCGAGCGCGTTTGGAGGGAGGTTGGTTGGCATGATTATTCTAGTATATCCATGTCTGCGTTCTGCGCAAGTGGGCTAGTGTGTCCGGGCGCAGAGTATCAAGGGCCAGAAGTAAAAGAGATGGAAGAGACGACAACTCGAAAACCAACATCGTACCAAACGGCGAACGGATCGCGGGGGAGCCGAAACGCGCAGCGGGCGAAGACTCGATCACCGTCGAACGCGCCCCCACGCACCACACGGCGAACATTGTCTCCCGCATCCAAGTTTTCCCGTCCGTCAGACTGGTCATAGGGATACCTGAAATCAGGGCCTGAACCTGTCCACAGCAAACTCCGCGTCCACTCCCAAGCATTGCCCGCCGTATCCAGACAACCGTAGAGGCTGACGCCGTCGGGAAAGATACCCACCGGCGAAGTGCTACCTAATCCCAATTCACTGGTGTTACACTTGGTCTCGTCCCACTCGTCTCTCCAGGGATACTCGCGTCTATCCTTATCTCCACGCGCCGCCTTCTCCCACTGGGCCTCACTGGGCAGGGCGATGGACTTGGACATCACCTCAGAGAGCCAGCGGCAGTAGGCCATCGCGTCGTGCCAGGTCACGTAAACCACCGGATGACTCTCAAGGTCACGCGGCAGACGCCCATCCTCCCAATGGCTGGGTGGCTTGTGCCCCGTCGCTTCAACAAAGAACAGGTATTGGGCATTGGTGACTGGCACGCGGGCGATCTGGAACCGCTCCAAGTGAACGCGATGCACAGGCTCTTCATCACTATACTTTTCCCCCCCCATCCAGAACTCGCCAGCGGGCACATCCACCCAGACCGGCTCGCCGTGGGGCAGACGCCAGAAGGCGGGCTGCGTGCCCGATCCGCCGCTCTCAATGCGGGCCAATGCCTGGGCAGCGGCAGCCCGGACGCGCACCGTGTCGGCGAGGTTCGGCCCACGCCGCAACGGCTCCGCAAACACCCCACGCAACTGCCGCTGTATCTGGCTGCCCAGGTCACCCAGCACCCGTGCCGGGCCGACGTCGCGCAGCGCCTCCGCCGCCAGCGTCAGGTTATAGTACAGTTCCGGCTCCGTGGGGCAATCCGAGATCGCCCGGATCAACTCGGTGACGCGCCGCCTGCCCTGGGTGCTCAGATAACCCACCTCCAGCAGGATTACCTCGCGCCACGCGCTGTCCCCCAGGCGTTCCAACGTATAGGCTACGTTGTCCGCGCGGTCGGCCACGGCGCGGGCGGCCAGGTGCTCCTGGAAAGTCAGGTGGCTGAAGGCATAGATACCCTGCCCGCGCTCGGTGAGCAGACCGCTGCGCTCGTTGATCAAGTGCAGGAAACCATCCACCGCTTTGCGCGCCTTGCGCTCGTCCTGTGTCAGTGCGTGGAACGGCGGTCCCAATTGTCGCCGCAGGTCGTCCACCTCGATCTCTTGAAGACGCTGCTCCATCATCCACAAGGCCACCGGCTCCAGCAAGCCGCGCCGATCCCCGGCGTCCAGTTCCAGCCCTTGCAGCACCGCCGTCGCCGAAAGACCCTTGACCGCATCCCACTGGACCAGCAGCACCTCGATGGCCTCCTCGTACAATTCGGTGCGCCGTTCCGGCAACTGGGCGCGGTAACGCTGCACCAGGGCGATCACCGTCAGCAGCAGCGGATTGACCGCCAACTCGCGCACCCGCTCGTGCGTCCGAATCGCTTGCAGCAGCGTCTCGGTCTGCCGCTGCGCATCTCGCAGCACATACGGCGTCTCCTTCCCCGCCAATGCGATCTCCACGGCCCGGTTCCAGGAGGCGGCGAAGCGTTCCACATCGGCCAACGTAAAATCGCGCACCCTGGTCACCTCGTAACCCTGCCCCAGGCGCGCCGCGCCCGTGTAGCCCACGATCCGGCTGGTCACCACGTAGCGGTTCTCCGGGTAGGCGACGGTGAAACGCTCGACCAGCCGGGCGATGCGCTGGCGGGTGGCGAAATCGGCCACCTCGTCCACGCCGTCGAGCAGCACAGCGCACTCGCCGCGCTGCAAGCGGTCGGCAAAGAAACGCTCCGGCAGGGGGATGTCCTGGTTGGCGAAATAGGCGCGCAAATAGTCGAGCAGCAGCTTGGGGCCATCGGTGCTGGGGTCAGAATGGTGGGTCTCCAGGTAACGGCCAAAGTCGCGCAGGGGCAGCAGGACCGGCAGCCGCTGCTCACCGTCAAGCTGCAAACGCTCCACCACCAGTCCCGCTCTGTCCGTCAGATCACGGGCAAAGGTGAGCGCCAGATAGCGCAGCAGCGTAGTTTTCCCACAACCTGGATCGCCCAATACCACCATACGCGGATAAGCGGCCAGCGCCTCCTGCACCTCGACCTTGACCTGTTCCACCGTCTCGCGAGAACGGTCCATTTCCCAGTGCCTGGCATCGTCGGGAGCCGTCCCCACCATCTCCCAGGATTCTTGTGCAACGACAGCGCGGCGCATCGTCGCGGTGAGGGTGACATACACCTCCTCCAACTCGACGCTCACCAGCCCGCTGGCGGAACGGATGCCCTGGAGCCGCAGGCGGCGGTTGGTCTCGATGACGTAGTCCAGGTAGCGGGCTTGTGCCGCGTCATCGTCCAGCGCCGCTGCCGGGGCATCGGGTTGAGCGACGATTTGACGGTGATCGTGATAGTCCCCGGCGACGTTGATCTGCTCGTCCACGTTCTGCTCAGACTGGTCAAAGGTGGTGCTCTTGTCTCCGGTCACCACGTCACCGAGCACGGCCACCCGCGCTTCTAGCCCGGACAGGCGATCCTGGGCTTGGGACTGGGCCTCGGCTACAGGCAGGCCCTCGGCGGCCATTTCGGCCAGGCTGGCGAGGGTTTGGCGCAGTTTGGTTATTTCGGCTTGTAGAGTGTGTATATCTTGTTGGGTTGCCTGGGTCATAGATATTTCCCCTTTCTGTCCATTCTCCACTCTTCTCTCCCCACCACTCTCCTGGTTCCACTCTAGAGCGCCAGAGGGCAGAGAAACAGAGGGCAGAGGAGCCTGCCCTACGCTTCGCCCTTCGACAAGCTCAGGACAGGCTTCCGGGCAGGAGAGATAGGGGAGACCACTAACCGAAAACCGTAGAAGTCCCAGTCGCAGGGCGGATCGTCGAGGATCCGATACGCGCAGCGGGCGTCCCCCCGATCGTTGTAGAACGCGCCCCCGCGCAACACACGGCGATCACTCCCCGGATTCCACTCGCTGGCCGTCCACTCAAAGACATTGCCCGCGATGTCCTGTAATCCATAGATGCTGTCCCCATCCGGTGAAAATTGACCCACCGGCAATGGCCTGCCAATGCCTGACTCGTCCGTGTTACACCGTCCCTCGATCCACTCCCCCCACGGATATTCCCGCCCATCGTATCCGCGAGCGGCCTTTTCCCATTCTTGCTCCGAGGGCAAGCGACAGGGCAGGCCCACTTTGTCCACCAGCCAACGGCAATAGGCCAGCGCCTCGTACCACGAGACACCGACCACCGGCTGAGAGAATTCGTTGTACTGTTTATCCTTCCAATAGCGAGGTTGTGTCTTGCGCTCACTTTGCTTCCATTCCCAACCAGCCTCTGTCCACCAGTCAGCGCGTTTGTAGCCTCCATCCTCGACAAAACGGGCAAACTCGGCGTTGGTCACCGGCGTTCTAGCAGCGAAAAAGCCTTGTTCCAGCCGGGCAATCTGCACGTTCAGACCATCCCTTCCCCCC
>JAAEPZ010000407.1 GCA_024231955.1 bacterium
AATATCGAATTCCTGCCGCGCTCATGCGGATGATTGAGCAGGGACTCCCTGTTGGACCGCCGCCACGGGTCCCCAATGTGAATGGGATGATGGCTGCCGCCACACCGGTCCGCTCGTCACTGCCGCCTGTCCTGGAGCCGCCGCTGCCAGCTGTTCAGCCGCCGCCACCGACCGTCGTGCCTGCGGCCCTCCTGACGCCGCCGCTGACTGTCCCGCCGCCGCCGCCAACAGCCCAAGCGCCGCCATGGACCCCTGAAACGGTCGCCGACGGCCCCTGCCCGGCGCGCTGTTACGAATGTGGGTCCAATACCCACAAATTCTTCCAGTGCCCACGCCGGCACCACTCCCGAGTGCGCCGTGGCGCGGTGTGCAAGCCATGGCGCGATGCGCGAGGAGGACGAGGAGGGCGAGGAGGGGGACGAGGACGCGGACGTGGAAGCCGAGGGGCTTCTGCTGAGAAGCCGGAGGGCCGGAACCATGGTTCTGGCCAAACGATTGTATATAACTTTCAACACTATTTCTAAAATGTGTTGATCAATTTTTTTGTTATTTTTGTTTGTTTTCTTGACTTCAAATGAAGTAAAATAACATTGTTTCCTGTACAAATACATGATACCGAAGAAATATTGACTGTACAGCATGCAGAGAGAAAAATCATAAAAAATCATAAAAACAATACGAAAATCCGGAAAACTTGTACAAATAATGCTTAGGAATGGCTTAGAATTGGCTTACATATGAGCAAATATGTGTTTTGACAATATGTGGGCAGCATGTTCTTTTGCAGTGTCCTGTCCTCTTGCCGCCGCATTTCTTCACGATGCGACAGCCACCGTCACCTCCGTCCACCATTCTCGCCGCCGTTCCTGATAACCCGGCCGCGCTGGCCGTTCCTGGCCGAGCTGCTGCTGCCCGGAGACCGCCGACCACCGCCACGCGCATCTTGGTGGCCGTCGCCTTGTTTGGTGGAACCGCCGCCGCCGTCCCTGAAGGGGCCGCCGCCGCTCCACTGCCTGAAGTGGCCGCCGCCAATGGAACCGCGACACACATGCGGATGGACGGATGGGGGGTCGCACCGGAATCCCAGGCCACTGCCACTGCTCACCGTGAGCCGTTGCAGGCTGTCTGGTCTCCCTGGCCACTATGGTCGACATGGGTCGACTGGAGCCTATGGGCCACGGGTGGCGATTTCGACCTGGAATGGCGGGATGGTGGCCACCAATTTCGCTACAGGCGCCGTCTCGCCACATTTCCGGTGCATCCGGACTGTCCAGTTCATGGCCGAAGAAGCGGTGCTCCGAAATGAGCGAAAATTGTTGAATTGTTGAATTTGTGTTAGTTTTTGGGAAGTAGTAAAGAAAACCGGGAAAATAATCAGTCACTGTACAGAGACATGAAATGATCACTGTGCCGATGTAATAAAGAATTGCTATACAGATGTAATACAAGAAAATAGTGATTTACTGAAGAAATACAAAACTAAGAAAAAATACAGAAAATGTAGAAACTGTATAAAAATGACTGGATAGTATGGATTCTGTGTGTGTTTTTCTTTCTTCTCCACAGGTTCTTTGCTCATCACCGGACTTCAGGACATTTTGGACTGGACGCCTCAGCCTTGGACCCAGCCACATCCACCTCCATCCCAGAAAAAACGCAGGCCTCAGGAGGAGGTCAAGGACGGACTGGACGAT
>JAAEPZ010000408.1 GCA_024231955.1 bacterium
ATCGCCCGCCTGGCGAATCATCATTTCCTTGCCGAGAAGTCGCAAACCGATGGCGACCGCACGACTATCGATGTATCCCTGTTGGACGCCCCGGCAGTCAAGGCGGAACTGGCCCGCATGGTGGCCTTGCCGGAGGAGGAGAGTTGATGCTTTTCTCTACAACCGACGCCGCTCCACCCCGAGTCATCCCAGCGAAGGCTGGGACCCAGTTCTACAGATTAGTACTCCTCGCATCAGTTCTATTCTTATCGCTGCTCTTGGTCTTCTTTCAAGAATCGGAGGCGAATCCTGCGGACGGCATTGAGGGACAACAGGTTACTACCCAAGGCCGGGCCGACACCATTCTCGCACCTGAAGGCGGGTTCTACGATTGGTCAGTCAGAGACAGCCTCATAGCGGTAGTGCTAGTAGAGGATACCATATTGGTTACGGACTACTCAGGCAATGTGCGATGCAAATTGCCGGTCGAGACTGAACCCGGTGACATTTCCCGCATCCTGCCGGGTGACAGCCTCCTGGTGCACGCCCAAAACAAGCTCCTATCGGCTCGACCCTGGCACAGGGAGATTGCCCCCGACTGGCTGGCCAACCTCGCTGGCTGGAAAACCGATTTCAGCATGCGGAGATTGCAGACTAATGAAGTTACGTTCCGTCACAAGTTCTGGGGCCTGCTGGTCGATTTTGACTACTCGCCGGAGAGAGGTCTGCTCGCCTTGATAAGCTGTCACAGTGGAGCCGACATACTTGAGGTTGTCGATGTCGCTAGCGAGACTCTGCTCTATCGGGAGTTACTGGATGACCGGGCGCAGTACGTGTTGTTTGATTCCGCCGGGTTCTATGTTACTCATATATGGAAGTGGTCCAAAGTTCTAGAGTATACAATCGATGCAAGCGGAGAGGTAGCAAAAGGTCAAACCTACAGTAGACTGATAGAACCGCCAACTTGTGATACCTATTTTGAGGGAGGCCGCAAACGAGCCGTTGTTTACAGCGAGTGGCACGACGATGAAATCGGCCCGATACAATTTCGCAAGGACTCCTCAATGTGCGGACTCATACGAGCTATCCGCCTACCCCTGCTGAATCTGGGACCGTTCGTAAGCTACGACGCAAGCCGCGAGCAAATGTATCTATCGTGGGAAGATCGAATCATCGTAGCTGACTTCAAAGACCGGAAGATGGTCACATATAACACTGGAGACTGGCTCAACTGTGGTGAGATGAGTTATACAGTGTTTGCTGGTGACAACAGGTTCCTGTCGTCTCTGGGTTGGCACTACGGGACCGGAAAAGTGATATGCCTCTTAGACATCACGCATTGCCCCATAACAGAGACAAAGGAACCATAATCCCATTCATCGAAGATGGATTCCTGCCTCCGCAGGAAAGACGGGCTAAGGCCCATCCTCCAACGCCCCCCCTCGACAAGCTCAGGGTGACTTGCATTCGTACCCCACCTAGAGCCGAAGGCATCAGGTGGGTTAGATGAGATGTCGAA
>JAAEPZ010000409.1 GCA_024231955.1 bacterium
GGAGTTCTCGTTTCGCGGTATTGCCGAGGGAACCCATCGACTGGAAGCCCACGCAACGAGTCCCGCCGGTGCGTTGGTGAGCGACGCCGTGGAAACGGAGCTTACAAAGCAGAGTCCCACGGCGTCGGTTCGCATCGTCGTGCGCCGTGTGATCGAGTTGTCGGGGTCGGTCTTTTCGCTGGCGGGTCCGGTTCCGGGTGCGGCGATCCACTTCCGTGCTCCCAAATCTCATGCGCCGACCAACATGATCATCCCGACCACTCAATCAGCCGGTGATGGAACTTTCACCCTGGAGTTGCCGGCGGGATTCGATCGCGGCGATCTCATCGTGGAAGCACCCGGCTTCGTCCTCCACCGGCAGCGCCTCGTCATCGACGCTGGCAAGCCCCTCGACATTCCCCTCACTCAGGAAGGTGGCGGCACCCTGGTGATCCACCTGACCAGCCCACTCGATTGGGCGCGAATTGAGAAGCCGCTACCTTACGTCATTCACGACGGCATTTTTCACTATGGCTTTGTTCGGCTACAACGCTGGTCGCAGCTGAACGGAGTGATGTGGGACGAGTTGCGGCTCGAGATCCCGAAGCTTCCACCGGGGAGCTATTCGGTTTGCTGGCATCTCGAGACTGCCAACGATGGCGAGAATGAAAGAAAGACTGAGTGCATCGACGGTTTCTTGCCACCGGCGGGTGATCTGGCGATAGCCGAGGACGATCGGTGACCCGGAAGTCGCCCTTTGCGCCGATGGCATTGGCATGAAACCTCGTGCATTTTCATTCACAACAAACCTCGAGAGGAGAAAGCCCGATGAAAAAGAGGACCATTCTGACTGGCATCTTTGTGGTCGCCGCGGCCCTTTCGCTCGCCTTACTCACAGCGAAACAGGCGCAGGCTTGCATGCGTTGTACGGACTTCACTTTCACCTACCCCGATGGTTACCAAGAGGAGAGACGGATGTGTTGGTATGCCCCTACCGGTGGCTTCCAACAGTGCCGAGAAGTCGCTAACTACTCTGGATGCGAGTTGATGTGGGCATGTTCTTTTTTTGGTGGGGATGACAGAAACGATTTTGAGCAACCTGATCGCTTGTTCCAACTCGAAGAACGGGTTGAACTGGCGGATAGTACCGAGCTGGCACCGCCCGAGTGCTCAAGGATCAACAGGCCCAAGCCGGCACCGACTCCTGCGGTCAATTATACTCTTTGAGGTGAAAAATGCATATCAAACGACTTTTTCTCTTAGCCGCCCTTCTGGCATGCCACCCTCCGGGCCTTCTCTTCGCGGACGTCGTGATGGAGTTTGATGTACGCAAAGAGAGAATCCAGGGGTTCACCCAGGAGTCTCGAGTCACCGGGTTTCGCCGCACCGTTTCGATCGGTGCCAAAGCCGCCCGGATGGACGACGAGGTGAAGAGCGGTGAGGTGAGCATCTATGTGGTGGAGAGCTATCTCTTACGGCCCGACCTTGGAAAACTATTCCTCTTGCATCACCGGGCCAAGGCCTACCGTGTAGTCGAGCTCCCCATTGAGCTGGAGGCATATATTCCCGAGGAGTGCCAAGCCGTAGCGCCGGAGATCGCGAGGCTTAATACCTTGGATATGGAATTGACGGAAACCGGCGATGAGCGAACCTTCGGGTCCTGGCGTGCCAGGCTTTGGCGGGCGGACGTCGTTTTTCCCGTAAGCGGCACATCGGAAAAGTACGAATTTTGGGTGAGCACCGAGCTGGATTTCGACCCCGGAGCCTACAAGGAGTTCATGAGAAACTTCTATGCAATCGATTATGCAGAAAGAAAATGGCGTGATGAAATCCTCGCGCTCGAAGGTGTCGTGATTCATGCCGAGGCCAGGAGGGGTTCCGGGCAGGCAACGAAAAGGAACTCAACGATTCAGCTCCTATCGATCGGCGAAAAGGAGGTGGACCCCGGCTACTACGAAGTCCCTGAGGGCTACAGGGAAGTTCCGTTCAGGTTCGACATGGCAATCGTCGGCCCTGGGCGGCCACCGGCGAAGCGCTGACCCGGCCGGCGAGCTCATGATCGTACGACCCTCGGGTTGGTAGAGCAACCGGCGCATCGGTGGTGTAGCCGA
>JAAEPZ010000410.1 GCA_024231955.1 bacterium
GGACGAATGACCATCGACTGTTGGCCGTTGCCCACTTGACCAGTGACCATTGTCTAATGACCAATGACCATTGACCATTGACCAATATTTACTGCCAACTGGCGGCGATCACCGGCGCCAGTTCTTCGGGCTGCGGCGACAGATCCAGATCGCCGCTTGCGGACGGATCGAACGCGGCCATGGCATCCACCAACTGATGCACCTGGGCTTCCAGCAGCACCTGGCCGTCGGTCAGATGGAACGCGTCCATATGGCGCTCCCCGCCGTCGTACCACTTGCTCACGGCAAGCCGGTCTTCACTGCCGATGACCTGAACCTCCAGATCCCTGCCATGCCGGCTGAACCACAATTGCTCCGCGGCAATATCCTCGCCGAAAACAACCACGTCCTTATATTTCCCGGCGCTGTCTTTGTCGGTGATAACATCCTCTCCGTCGCCCCGTCCGAACAAATAAGTGTCGCTGCCGGAGCCGCCTTTCAAGACATCCTTGCCCGGGCCGCCCGCCAGGATATCGTCTTTTTCGTTGCCGTACAGCGTATCGTCGCCCTCGCCGCCGATAAGTTTATCCTCTCCGTCGCCGCCATACAGCTTATCCCGGCCCGCTCCGCCTTCAAGGATATCATTTCCCTGTTTTCCCTTAAGAGTGTCATTCCCGCCCAGTCCGTAAAGGAGATCATTTCCCTTATAGCCGTTGAGTCTGTCGTTCCCCCC
>JAAEPZ010000411.1 GCA_024231955.1 bacterium
GCGGTCAAAGCCGCCGGCAAGGTCATCCACCGGCTGATTCACCAGGCGTTCCGGGTCGGCAAACAGGTGCGCACCGATACCGAGATGGGCAAAGGAACCTGTTCGGTATCATCTTCGGCCGTCGAATTGCTCAACAGCAAAATCGACACGCTCACCCGGCCGGCGATTCTGTTTATCGGCGTCAACCAGATGATCAAGCTGGCCGCCTCGCGGATACACCTGATCGACTCCCCACGTTTTACGTTCGCCAATCGTACCGAGGCAAAGGCAGTGGCTTTCGCAGAGAAGTTCGATGGCCAGGGTTATGGTCTGGACAAGCTGACCGAATTGATAGCCGAGGCCGATGTGGTCTTCACCTGCACTTCCTCGAACGAACCGATAATCACGCGACCCATGATGGACAAAGCTCTGGCCGGGCGCCGGGACAGAAGGTTGATCGTTATTGACCTCGCCATACCGCGCGATGTCGATTATCCGCACGATAACAACAATACGGTCGAGGTTTACGACCTCGAGGACATAAAGCATTTTGTCACGGATCAGCAGAAGAAGCGGGAGCAGGCAATACCGCAGGCGGAAGAGATAATCGAGCGCAAGCTGACCGAATTCAACTACTGGTGGCAACACGTCAAACAGGAGCCGCTGTATAACGGTCAGGCGGGCACGATTGAATCTATCCGTGAAGAAGAGATAGCCCCGCTGCTGGAGAGGATCCCTTCGGAATTAAAGAGCGAGCTGGACCAAATA
>JAAEPZ010000412.1 GCA_024231955.1 bacterium
AGCTTTCCGGCCAGCTATGGACCGACAGGCAGCGAACGTCGTGGGTCGCGCTGAAAATCAGCCGTGTCGGGTGGACCGTGATGGAGGACTCGCCGTGACTGAGCTGATAATGCATCGGATCGATACTGCGCCAGACCACGGGCTCGCGCCGGTCTTCCTGAAGCGGACGTATCCACTCATCGACAATGGAAAGGAACTCTTCCGGGTCGAGAGCGTTGGCCGTTGCCCCGATTCCAGTCATCGCCTGAGAAAGTTTGCGCGAAGCGGCTGACAGGGCATCCCGGTTTTTTTCAATCGGGCCGGGAGAAGATCCCGCGATAAACACACGAAAATCACGCAACAGATGATCGGTCCCCGGCAAGGGAGACTTCCAGCCGCCATCGGCAAAAAACTTCGAGCGGCGTTTTGCCAGCATCCGGTAAACACCGGGTGCCGCGTTGCGGGCGTTGCTCCATTTGTCGATAGCCTCGCCGATATGGGGCGAGGCCCAGCACATTACCTGCAGCGACGAGTTGTCTGGCATGACATCGCTGAACGCCGCGCTCAGCATATTGACGGTCTCTTCCGTCGCCCCGCTTAACGGCGATACTTCAAGCATAAAGCCGCAGGATGAACTGTTGATGAACAGGCCGCTCTCTTCATCATATGCCCGATACGGCAGCATGCCGATGATCGGCTCATCCACTGTCGGCGGTCCAAGCGGTTCCAGAAACCGTTC
>JAAEPZ010000413.1 GCA_024231955.1 bacterium
CCCACCGACGCCGGATGCACCGAGTCCTGCTGAGCGATTCTACCAGCGCCCATTCCGACTGGACTTCCAGCTGGTCAGGAGCCTGAGGCTGCTGAGGTCATCCGGCGGAGGGACCAGCTCAGGCGCCGATGGGTGCAAGCCCCCTTTCTCGCCGGGCGATGCTCAATGCGCAGCCCGGAGGCTGAAATGGAGACCATTCCACGTCGGGGACTTGGTGCTCACATGCCGACCGCAGACACCGAAGGGCCATTCGCCATACGCCGGTCCGTTCCGTGTGGTCAAGGTCGTTGGCCGCTACTCATACATTCTGTCAGATGGGCAGAAGTGGAATACGCGGCTGTTGAAATGCTATCAGCCGCCAAGCGCCACCTGGACTGACCTTTTGGGACCGCCGACACTGCCAGATGCTGAGGTCAATCAGGAGGGTCGCGAGGACACGGTTGACACCCAGAAGGAGGGACATCGCTACCCGACCAGAGATAGACGTCCGCCCGACCGATATGCACCTGAGGATTTCAGGCAGCAGAAGACCCGCGACAAGCGACAAGTCTCCTCTTGAAGAGGGAGGGGAATCTGATGTATTCGGATCCTTTATTCAGTAAAATCCGTGTACATCAGTTCATTGTTGTTGTTTTGAGCAGGCGC
>JAAEPZ010000414.1 GCA_024231955.1 bacterium
AGCGTACACTGGCGAGGTCTCTCCATCTATGCTGGCCGGGCTGTGCCAATACGTCATCCTGGGACACTCGGAGCGCCGCACCGGGCGAGTTGCTTTCCTCGATCAGAACGCTGGGGCCGGCGGCATCGTCGAGAACGACCCCGCCATCAACCGCAAGGTCCACGCTGCGCTGGCTCACGATCTCGTCCCCATTATCTGCGTGGGGGAGAACCTGGCGCAGAATGAGGCCGGTCAGACCCACGAATTCGTCGGCGCGCAGGTGCGGGCGGCCCTGGCAGACCTGGCGGCGGAACAAGCGAGGCGCTGTGTGATCGCCTACGAACCCCTGTGGGCCATCGGTAGCGGCCGGGCGGCCACCCCGGCGGATGCGAACCGCGTCATCGGGCTGACCATCCGGGGCAGCGTCGCAGAGATGTTTGGCGAGAGCACGGCCCAGGCGCTCAGGGTACAGTACGGCGGCAGCGTCAACGCGGGAAACATCGCCGCCTTTATGACCATGCCCGAAGTGGACGGCGCTCTGGTGGGTGGGGCCAGCCTCAAAGCGGATTTCGTCGAGTTGGTGCGGGGCGCGGTGTTGGTCTAGGGAAGGCTCTGCCGCTCAAATAAACCTCTTTGTCAGTCGATCTATTACCTGGTCCACGTTGTCCGGCGTGATCCCAAGCTCGCGATAGGCCCTTTCGGCGTTTGCCAACCGCTGGGGGTTCTCCATATCGCGCACGCAGCCAAAGATCCCGAGTCTCCTCCCCACCTGGTACAGATGTTGGCGCTCGGCAGGCATTGCCAAAAAGTCGCGCAAGATCGCCGTCATGCGTTCCTTGTCGTGGGGTAGAGTTCCTTCGAAATCGCCAAAAGGATTCAGGATGTGGTCGCTCTTGACGACGCTCGTGATGCCGTCCAGTTTTTCGATGAACGTCAGGATCTCTTGCGCCACCATCACGCCGGTGCATTTTTCGAAACGTCCGGCCTCGTGTTCCTCGGATAGCGACGTTCTGTCCGAGATTGCCAGGGTTCTCAGGCGTATGAAATCGGGGTTGATCTGATTCAGTGCATCCGCCGTCTCTAGCGCGTGTTCCCTGGAAAGCGCCCGTCCGCCCAGGCCGGGCATATAGTACTCGGAAAGTTCGATCCCCGCTCTTTTTACCTTGCGCCCTGCCTGAACGTGCATCTCTTTCGTCGC
>JAAEPZ010000415.1 GCA_024231955.1 bacterium
GCCGGCGCTCCCAGCGCGATCGAGCTGCCGGCGCAAATCCTGGACAGCAATACGATCGAGGGATACGTGGGCTTTGCCCACGAGCCGGCTGGAAGCCGGCGCTCCCAGCACGATCGAGGCCGCGGGCGACCGGTTGCGCCCCTTGACGACTCCAGGACGACTTCACCAACCGCCATCAGCTCGCCACAGCCTGGGTCCGAGCCTTTCTCGAGCAGTCGTCCGACGACGAGATCCGCAAGCTCGCGCCGAGCCTCGACGAGACCGTGGCGCTCCTTCTGACCGAGCGTCGATTGGACCGCGCCGGCTCGAGCGCCCTGGCGAGCCTCACGGTCGAGGGTCTTCTGGTTCAGCACCCGCGGATCAGCTCGCGTCAGATGGAGCTCCGGTTCGCCGAGTTCTTGTCGCGTCTCACCGCCTTCCGCCAGCACCGGGTACCGGGCTCAGATCTCGCTGGTGGAACGATTGGAGGCTCAGGGTGGATGACAAATAAAAAGTGTAGACCACGTTCTGGCCCAGTCAGTAACATGGTGTCGATTGTTTTGTTGAGCGCGCCCTTAGCAAGCGGCATGAACCAAGGTGTCAATACACATCACCCCGACTGTCGATAGCGACAGTAGGGTTGGGGTGCTGGAAGGGCGAAACATCGCACAGGTGTTGATATGCTTGCTTGATGCGTTGTTGCGTTTTCCGGGGCAGGCGGTGGAAGTAGCTGACAGCAGTTGGTGCAATACGTTCAATCGAGTAGTGAGCCGGGGTCGTCACAGATTCAATTCCTCCCGGAGTTCTTCCCAGCTCACTCCCTGGCCGGCCTCCAACTCACGGAGACCCTGCTCGATCTCCGCTTTGAGTTCGGGATCCGCCTCAATCTCGGCTGTTGCTTTCCACGATTCCAGAACCTGGGCGACGAGCGACCACTCCTGATCTACACAAGCGCGGTTGACGGTATCCAACAGCTCAGAGAGGAATTCGGCGATTTCCTCAGAGCTGAGCTGTCGAAGCCATGCAAAATCCTGGGGTAGAGAAAACGGAGACATCTGCCCACCGGCCCGCGGCAGCGACATCTTCCCGACAATGACTTGTTCTGCTGTGGTAGTACTCACCGTCTTTCCCCTGGTATCTCCCTGCTCCGCCCTTGAATTAGCAACCCGAAACCACCGAAGAACGAGGGCAAAAGGGTGGCTGCCCGTCACAGCGGAGGTGGCGGTCGGTTGCCGGCATCGGCGTCCGCCGC
>JAAEPZ010000416.1 GCA_024231955.1 bacterium
CAAAGCCGGATGTCCGAGGACTTGTAGGGCAGGCTTTGCCTGCCGATTCGATTCCTGGTGAGCTCCCTCAAGCCCTATCCCGGGCCGCGCAGGCTTGCCCCCCGTCATTCAGGCAAGGACTTGTGCGCCGCAGCACTAGTCGCGCCCGGAGATGATCGCGATCTTCGCGTCGGACGCGTTTCGCCGGTGACGAGCCAGCTCCCGGTACTCCGGAGACTCGTACCAGCGGAGCAGGTCTTCATCACCCGGAAAGCGGATCAGCACGGTTCGGCCTGAAGGCCACTTCCCTTCCAGGACCCGGGGCTGATCCTCCACGGCAATGATTTCTCCCTTGAAGCGCGAAAATACGCGGTCGTACCCTGATAAATACTTTTCGTATTCCTCAGGATCGTGAATGTTGATGAGGGCCAAGAAGTAGCTGCTCATACGGGGCTCCAAGCCGTTCCGGACCGTCCGCTTCCCGGTAGATCAACGGCCGCGTTACCGGCATGCTCAGAATCCGCAGGATGGCATCTCATAGCTGGCCAGCTTCGCCGGGTCGAGGATCAGGATGCCGGCCTCGCCAGCATCGCCGCCGAGCGAGGGTAGCACAGAAGCCCTCCACCCAGCACCGCAGGAGGAACGTCTGCACAAGCTGGTGAAGGCCGATATCCTGGCCGACGGCTCGTCGAACTTCCGCTACCGCGGACTGGGCGACCGGATCTTCGCCATGGTCTTCCGCCGCATCTACGGCGAAGAGATCGAGCGGGTGAGCGCGGCGTCGATCGAGGACGACTTCAAGCGTCAGCTCGACACCGCGAGGCGTCAAGCTGCCTGGTACAAGGGTCTGGCAGCGGAGTACAAGGTCCGCTACCGCTTGCAGGCGGCGTCGCTCGCCGGAGCCACCCTGGCCGACGTCGTCACCGGGGAAGTACCGCCGAATCTGACCTTGGACCGCTTCTCCACCATCCGCAAGGCCCACTTTCACCTGGACCATGAGACGGAGGTCGAGATCGATCTCCACGCCGTCAGCGAACGCGATGGCGGTACCGACCTGATGGTCGAGGTCAAGGACTGGCAGCGGGAGGTGACTGCCGACCGGGTCCGTCGCTTCATCCAGGTCAAGGAGGCGCTCGCCGGCCACCTGGAGAGGAAGACGGCGTTTCTCTTCTACTGCGAGAGCGGCTTGGGGGAGGAACCGGCGGCGATGTTGGCCGAGGCTGGTATCCTGATCGTCGACGTGAACAAGCTGGCCGGTTACGAGATGCCGTCCGGACTGTGAGGGAAGCGCGAGGACGCAGCCGCCTCCGGAACCCGGAGGGCGGCTCAGGTTGGCCCCTCCCGAACCCTCACCCCCCGGCCCCCTCTCCCAGGCAGACCCTCCCCCCACCCGGGAGAGGGGGAGAGTGGGGCGAGCTCTGCGGGACTGGGTGCGAGCCCGTTCTCAGCTCGTCCCCGGCAGTTCTCCGTTCACGTTGTTTGCCCTTGGCCCCCCGTTTTCTCTCCGGCGCTGCAGTACGGTTCTGTGGAGTGGCTCGATTACCATCGCAGCGCACCAACCTCACAGGTGTCGAAGCAGCGGAGCAGGGGGTGGTGCCCGGGAATTTCTCCCGTTCATCCGCTAAATATGCAACTCATACCCGGAAAATATGCAACTCATACCGTTGTGGGGTGGGAATCGTGCGGCCCATGGGCCAAGCGTAGCGCGTACCAACGGCCTCGATCGTGCTGGGAGCGCCGGCTTCCCAGGAAGCCGGCCGGCAATAATTATGGTATTTCGCCATATTATATTGCATAATCTCCCTATTCTGCTCTTTTGAGCATAATCAGGAGCTTATGAGCGCCACGTGCCCGATGACTGGGCGCCCAATCAGCCCCGGCCGAGACGCCGGCGGCGGCAACAGCACGATCCCCGGAACGCTGTGCTCCCACGAGGCTCCCGCAACCGCTGCTCGGGGTGGGTGGAGGCGCCCTCTCCCCTGGTCTCGGCTCTTTCCCGCTACCCCGGGCGGCGCTCCAGGGGAGAGGGCCGGGGTGAGGGCCGCTCATGCGGGTTCCTAGAACATTTGGGGGGAATCCGGTGTCTGAACACGGTGCGGCGGGCCCCGAAATGCCGCCTTGACCAAGCCAGTGGCGATCTCTGCTGGGCAACTCTGCCGATATCGGACCCAGTACGACACTGTTTCAGCCGCAGCCGTTGATGGTTAGCGGCAGGGTCTATCGCGGCGAAGAGGAACACCCCGCTACGGTCGCCTTCAGGGTGTACGAAATAGGCGACAATGTTGAGATAGAAACCGATGGGTCAGGGTTCTACAAGACATTGTTGTTTCAGCCGGGCGTGTTTCTGGTACATGTAAAATTGAAAGGCATTGGCGGCCCACCATACATCGAGTGGCTCGACGAGCCGATTCGAGAAAGTAGGACTCTGGATTTCCACATCCCAACATTGATTGGGAAAGTGAAAGTAGTTGACTCGAATACGGGAGATGGAGTCTCAGATGCAGAGGTGGTGATAGGAAACAAGTTTTCCTCGGAGAGAAGAGACGGGAGCGGTGATGGAAGAAGTAAGTCGGTTGCTGAATCGACTACGACCAACGCCGCTGGAATCGCGGAGACTCAGCCGTTAAGACCGGGTCTGGTTACAGTGCGGGTGAGAGCTGACGGATACCTACCGCCGGAGACAATAGAGGTAGAGGTTCACCACGGCGAGGAAAACCGGGAAATAACCATCACGCTGAATCCGATTGATTCCTCGCGCCCTGTAAAGATTATCCTGCCCGATGGGCGTCCAGCCGCAGGTGCGGAGGTGCGGGCGCAGCAAACTCTCGGAAATACGTTCGCAATGTGGGAGGCCAGTGCTGACAGTAAAGGATTGATTGAGGTCCCGGAAAAAGTTGACGGGGCGTTTCTCCTTATTCGGCACCCGGAGGCCGGATCCCTGGCCCGGCGCTGGCGTTTTGTGGACGCATCAGCTGAGGCGGATCTATGGAGCCTACCTCCGGCGGGAGAAACTCTCGTGGTGCAGGTCACCCGTTCATGGGGCCGTGATCCTGCACCTTGGGCCGAACTCGCACTCTTTGTAGAAGACCTTCGTATTAGCGGCGTGACGTTGGCCTGGTACTCTTGGGCAAGAAGCGCTGCCGACAGTCATGGCTCCTGGAAAGGCAACGGACTTCCGGCACGACCGATTCGGCTGCTTGCCTGGATGCGCGGCCAGGAGGACGCTGCGGTCCAGGGGTTGCTCGATTCCCTTGCCGTACAAATTCCCTACCCATGGGATAGGGTAGTAGAGCTCCAAGCTATAGAGTAAGGGCTTGTAGAGTAATAATCTAATGGGTGCGGCTCTTTTGGAACGGCGACGGTGGGAGACCAGGGGCCGGGCACCCACAGCGAAGACCTGGCTGGTTCCGTGGATGGTTCCGAACTCGGGCGGTGAATCGGGCGCGGCCTGGGTGCCGCCGACGGCACCGCCGTGGCAGTTGGTGCACGCCATGCCGTAGATGCTGCCGCCC
>JAAEPZ010000417.1 GCA_024231955.1 bacterium
GGCACGGGAACGCCGGTTCATCGAAGATCTGATCGCCCAGGGCCCGGTACCCGGCGGCAGGACATGGACCCGCGAGGATCTCTATGACCGCTAATCTGCTGGTCGATTCCAACGTGCTGGTTTACGCTTACGACCGATCCGGAGATCTACACCTACGTGCTGAACCGGGGCGCGGGAGGCGGCTGGGCGCCCCCGTACGAGTCCCGCGGATCGCCTCTTTTTACGGAGTGGGGGCTTGATCGGGTGCCCCGGGGCGTTGTAGACTCGATGCATCATGCAGCCAGACAGGCAATCTGGAGAGCTGAACGGCCCTGATCCCGGTCTCGATGAAGCATCTTGCCCGACCGGGAAAGCCGGAGGCTTGATGGCATGGGTCGAGGCGCGACCGCGGCTTGTGGCCGGGGGAGATCTTGCACGTAGACAACATACCGATTCATCTCCAACTGCTTGCCGCTTATCTTCGCCTGGAATTGTATTCCGAGTCTTGATCTACTCAGACGTGTACGAGAGCAACAACGAATGCTACAACCGCGATAAACGCCAAGAGGAGATATGGAACCTACACGAGACAACCGCCCATGGCTCTTCAAGTCCGGATTCGCCTTCGTCGTCGTGATCGTGAGTGCGGCGTTGACTTTGGTTACTCTTTCGTACTTTCGCTTGGACAGCTTGGTCTGGTTCATGCCCGTGATCTTCTTGATATGGGATACTGTCTTCTTTCGGTCCGCCGAGATGACGGAGGACCGCGGTCCGCATGAGTTCATTGGCCAGCTGAGGGCGGCGCGCGGTACCATGCTAGCCTTCATGGCGTTCTATGCTGTTCTCATTGGCTCAGTCCTCACTTTGGACGTCGATAAATACCAGCAACTACGAGCTTTGTTCGAGAAAGCAGATCTGCCTCCGTATCTACTCATCGTGCCACTGGTCATCGCGTCCGTCGGGTCCCTTTATCTTCCGGTGGTATGGAGGGCTCCCGGGGCCACCGACCACGCCCAAGGCGTCTCAGCAGCTATGCGAGCCTTGATCGGAAACGCAATGCTCTGTGAGAAGATTGTCGTCTACATCTTCACGTATTTGGTGCTCCGACTCATGTGGGCGTTCCTCCTCTAGCCTAACTCCGAGCTCGTCCGGGTGCGGGAGACCACGCTCAAGCCGCGACCTGGGCGCCCCCTATACCCTATATGGTGCCACCCTATACTATATGGTGCCCATACTATATGGTCCGGAACAGGAATTCGTCGGCCAGACGGCGCTCATGTTCGCCGCCGAGAGTTCTCACCTGGAGACGGTCGAGGCGCTGCTGGCGGCCGGGGCCGATCCCAATATCGAAGACCGCGACGGGGGTACCGCTCTGATAGCCGCTGCCGGTGCCGGCCACACCGGCGTCGTTGCCCGGCTCCTCGCCGCCGGCGCCGACGCCGACACGCGGATGAGCATCGGGGGAGGGGCCCTGAACGTGGCGGTCAGAGGGAACCATGTCGAAGTCGCGCGGCTGCTCCTCGCCGCAGGCGCCGCCGCCGACATCGATGCCACCGGCCAGATGGGCATGGGGTTGACGCCGCTGACGCCGCAGCGAGGAGCACGCGGCCAAGCAGCATGGAATCATCGGCTGCCCGGCAGGCTGCAACCGCTTCATCGGCGATCTGTTTCGCCTCCTCTCTCCGCCCTTGGCAGATTCGGAGGTACGCCAGACGCCGGAGGACGTCCGGCCGGCATCGGCCGCAGCGGCACCGGTCGGCGCGGCGTACGGCGAAGAGGTAACACTTCTCTGCCCTGCTGTGATCTGCGAGAACGCGGTACACCGTCCCGAGCCGAGCCCAGGCCTTCCCGATCGTGCAACGGTGCCGGGTCGATCGCGCGATTCCCAGAGTAGCGAACGCCACCTGTTGGATACGCCTGGGATCGCTCATGAGCGCACTGTCGATTTGCTTGAGCAACTCCCGACAAACAGACCCACGCCGGTACTCCTGCCTGTTGGCAAGTGTCGGATCTGCGATGATTTCCCTTGCCTGGCGCGCCGCCTTTCTCTCCCGCATGGCTCCCTATCCCCCTGGTGAGGACAGTCTAGAGAAATGGGAGAAAGGGTGCAACCCCTTTCCCCCACATGAGTCGCACCGCGGATCAACCGCCAGGGATGATCTCCATACCGTGTCGCATGGCGTCCTCCGATCGGGGCCGCGTTCTCTGGTTCCACTACCAGCGACTCGGGCCCCCATTCCCGTAATCTTCCTACGTCCATTCGACCCTGTGGAAGATTCCACGCAAAAAGATGACGTTCTCAGTCCAAAATTCCGGCGGCGGAGCTAACCCCAAGGCGAGCCAGATGGAGGTCCGGAGGGGCACGGCGGCCAGCCCCGCCCCGGAGCCGGCCTAGCCGTCTGGGATGATCTGGATACCGATCCGCATGACGTCCTCCGATCGGGGCCACGGCCTCCGGCTCCATTGCCGGCAACCCGGGCTCCCGTTCCCGTCATTTTGCATCTCCCAGTCGACCCCGCGGAAGATTCGGACCGAAAATGTGACATGGAGAACCGAGCCGCCGGTCGTCATCGACCGCGAATGCCCGCAGATGATCCAGGCCGGGATGTTTCTGCACCCAGTCGACCATGCGGAGCATTCGCGGCAAAAAGATGCTGTTTCCTCGACCGATATCGGCTTCGGGTACCGTCGCGCGGCGGCTCGGATAACGGTTTCCGAGCCGGAATTGGGGGACAAACCATGAACGAGGAACACCTGGAACGTTACGCCTGGCTGGTGGTCAAGTTCGGCGTCGATCTTCATCCCGGCGACGATCTTTATATCCGCGGCGAACGCATCCACCGCGA
>JAAEPZ010000418.1 GCA_024231955.1 bacterium
CCAGCCGGCTCCCTCCCGTGGGCTTTGCCCATGGGGCCGGCTGGAAGCCGGCGCTCCCAGCGTATCGTGGTCGCCAGGACGGGGCACGGGCCACCGGTTGCACCTCATTTCATGCAGTCCATAGAGTGCTTATTTAGGACACGAAATGCCACTTAATAATGTTGAGATGTCGATTTGGAGCACGGAGTGACTGTAATTTCGTCCGCGGCCTTCAGCTCATACCGGAGCCGCGCCTCGGTGGGGCCGCCGGCATCACGCCAACCAGCATCGACTCCGCAGATCGAGTTCCCGGGCCTCATGAGCCCTGGAGCTGACAGAGCAGAAAGAGCTTCGCCGTCGTCCACTCGCGCGACACCGTCGACAGCGCGATCTTCTCCACCGCCGCGATTTCCTCGAGCGTCAAGCCGACGAAAATGCGCATCTCCACGATGCGGCTCTGACGACGACTGCGCCGGGCGAGCTCGATGAGCGCATCGTTGAGGGCGATGACCTCGGGGGCGAGCTCGTTCGGAAGGTCGACCACGTCCTCGAGGGGGATCCTGATCGCTTGTCCACCCCGTTTCCGGGATCGGTGCTTGCGCGCATGATCGACCAGGATGTTTCGCATCAGACCGGCAGCCGCGGAGAAGAACTCCCCCCGGCTCTGCCATGGCACCTGCCGCTGAGCTGTGAGCTTGAGGTAGAGCTCATGGACCACGGCGGTCGGCTGGAGCGTGTGGCCAGCCCGCTCCTTCTTGAAGGCGCGGCTGGCGATCTGGTGGAGCTCCTTCTGCACCACCTCCATCAGCTGGGCCAGGGCCTCAGGATCCCCCTGGCTCCAGGCGTCGAGAAGGGCGGTGACTTCAGCGGTGGGGAGGTTCATGGTCAATGGAAGTCTAGCAGCCTTGAGAGGTCTGGTGGTTTCCTGCTCAAGGCATCCTCGATATCTCCTGCCGCGGCTTTCGGATGTGGAAGGCGAAACCGGTCACGGGTCGCAGAAGGTGAATTCGAGGTCACTACCGGGGGCGATTACTCCGAGCAGGAGGCGACGGACCGCTGGCGTGGTGGTCCGCCGCCTGGCCGGAGAGTCGGGCTCGGGACCGGTCAGGGCTCGGGATCGGGCTCGAGCTCGTCGGGATCGCCGCTCATCGGAACGAGCAGCCAGGGCAAGACGATGCCGACGTCCACAGCCCCTCCCAGCCCGGGAGCTCCCAGTGCAAGGCCAAAGAGGAAACTGGCCGGCTTCGATACCCGGAACAGCAAATCGGCTAGCCGATCGCCGGCTTCATAATCCCTCGATCGGCACTCCGGCGTTTCACAGGAGCGGTCGGAGAAGATGAGGTCCGGCTCGGCCCGGGTGTCAGCACTGCGACCTTCCCAGCGGTCCATCGCGGACGAGGTATCCGGGACGGCGATCATCAACGTCATCAAGAGGATCCCCGTCACGATCGCGGTGCTCATTCTCGGTTGTCTGCGCATAGTAACTCCCCTTTCAGGCCTGCTGGCCTGTCTTCCGTTTGAGGTTTTTCCCGGATTCTTGGCTTCCGGGACTCGTATCTGGGAACACCGATCGGCGTCAGGAGCAAGCTGAGAAGTGGCTTTCTCGTTTGCTCCACTATTGCCGTAACCGCGAAATTCGGAAATTTGCAGAGAAATGGAGTTTTTTGTTGGATGTTTGAACTGCTCTGGATGATCTGTACGTAGGTGAACCATCTTCGGAAGATTCGCGCAGTCTTCGAATATCAGCGGTTATAGAGAAATGGACCTCTTGGTAACCGCTGAGCCGCTTGACCTTCGACACTCGCCAAAAAAGACCCCTGTTGTGCTCATTTAGATCAACCTACCTGACAATTTCTGGCAGTCCCTTTTTCTTGGGCCCCTCGGCAGCTCCGGCTCCTGCGGCGCGGAGGGGCAATCAAGGCCGCTGAGAGCCCTCGCAGAGCGGCTCTCAGCGCCAAAGGGAAGCCCTGATGCCGGAGAAGCCCCAGGCCAGGACCAAGTAGCGGTTGTGGAACGGGGGATCGCGATCAGGCAGGCTCTCTGTGGTAGAGTATCTCCAGGGATAACCGAACCACCCGAGGCCGTGCCAACGCTTCGTCGTGGGTTCAGGAGGAGATCCGGAGATGCAGGCACACGAGATGGATGTCGTAATTCCGGAGGATCATCGACTGATCGTCCAGGTTCCCGACGGGGTCCGAGCCGGCCCCGCGAGGATGATTCTCCTCATCCCGTCGGCAGGCGAGACCGTGGCCGAGGAGCCGCCTCCACCCGAAACCCGGGGACGCATGGCGGCGCTCTACGCCCAGCTGGCTGCCGATCCGCGGTCCTTCCGGAACCTATCGCCCGAGGAGCGCCGAGCCCGTCTGCGGCGGGTGAGGGGAATCGGGCGAGATCTCCTGTCGACGAGCGAGGAGTTTGCCAGCCGAAAGCGCGAGGAAATCGAGATCGAGGAGAGGCAAGATTGCCATCCTCTGGCCACTCGCACTCACCCTCGGCAACGTGCTCCGGTGCCGCGCCAGCCGGCTGATGGGGCCGCGGCGGTAGGTCGAGCCAATATCGATGACAATGTCCGGACTCCATCTTGCGCGACTTGAAGTAGAGGGCGATTCTCTGCCCCGGACCGGAACAACCTATGAGGAGGACTGAGATGTGCAGAACGATTGTCGTTGAACTCGTCGTTGGCGTTTCCTTGGCGCTCTTCGGCTGGGGAGCAGCGCACGCCCAAGAGGAGAATCCCGATGCGGCTGTCATCGACACGATCATGGAGACACTGATCGCGGCCCAGAGCTTTGCCGATGAAGACGAATTCCGCCAGAGACTCCTTCAGGTAGTCCACCAGGGGCTTGGTCCCGAGCACCCAATGACCTTGCAGACGATGGCGATTGTGGCCGTCCAGCTTTACGAGGCCGGGAAGTATCAAAGACTCCTGGAGGCCCTCAGTCAGGAGCTTGGTCCCGAGCACCCAATGACCTTGCAGACGATGGCGATTGTGGCCGTCGAACTATACGACGATGGGTACTATGATAGGGCACGGGCGCTCCAGGAGGAGGTATTGGCAAGCCGCCACCGAGAGCTGGGTGCCGAGCATCCAGATACGCTGAAGGCGATGAACAATCTCGCTATGACACTCGAAACCCAGGGAGATTGGGCGCTCGCGCGGGAGCTTCAGGAGCAGGTATTGCTGATCCGGCGTCGGGTGTTGGGTCCCGAGCATCCACACACCTTGACGGGAATGGGGAACCTGGCCGCAACGCTCTCGGAGCAGGGAGATCTGTCGGGTGCGCAGAGGTTGGAGGAGGAAGTATTGGTGATCCGGCGTCGGGTCCTGGGTACCGAACATCCGGAAACGTTGAGGGCAATGGGGAATCTGGCGGCGACCCTCTACGCCCAGGGGAAACTTTCGCGTACACGGGAGCTTCAGGACGACGTACTGGCGAGCAGCCGTCGGGTCCTGGGTGCAGAGCATCCAAACACCTTGATGGCGATGAACAATCTGGCCGTGACCCTCGGAGCGCAGGGAGATCTGCCGGGTGCACGGGAGCTTCACGAGGAAGTGTTGGCGAGGTGGCGCCGGGTGCTGGGTGCCGAGCATCCAAACACGCTGATGTCGATGGCGAACCTGGCGACGATCCACCGAGCGCAGGGAAATCTGTCGGGGGCTCGGGAACTGGAGGATGAGGTATTGGCGATGCGGTGCCGGGTACTTGGCGCCGAGCATCCGGACACGTTGCAGGCGAAGGGAAACCTTGCGATGACGCTCGCAGAGCAGGGAGATCTGTCGGGGGCTCGGGAACTGGAAGAAGAGGTGTTGGAGGCGCGTCGTCAGGTGCTGGGTGCCGAGCATCCAGGCACCTTGATAGCGATGGGAAACCTGGCCGTGACGCTAAAAGATCAGGGAGATCTGTCGGCTGCTCGGGAGCTGACCGAGGAGCTATTGGTGACCCTGCGCCGGGTGCTGGGTACCGAGCATCGATTCACCTTGATTACGATGGGAAACCTGGCGACGATCCTCTACGCACAGGGAAATCCATCGGGTGTGCGGGAGCTGAATGAGGAGGTATTGGCGACCCTGCGTCGGGTGTTGGGCGCCGAGCATCCAGACACATTGATGGCGATGGCGAACCTGGCGGCGACCTTCTACGCTCAGGGAAATTTGTCGGGAGCGCGGGATCTGAACGAGGAGGTACTGGCGATCCGGCGCCGGCTGCTGGGCGCCGAGCATCCGGATACGTTGGATGTATTGAACAATCTCGGCATGACCCTCAAAGCTCAGGGAAATCTTTCGGGATCCCAAGAGATTATGGAGAAAGTATTGACGAGCAGTCGTCGGGAGCTAGGTGTCGAGCATCCGGATACGTTGATGATCATGCAGAACCTGGCGGCGACTCTCCAAGCGCGGGGCTTTCTCGCGGCTGCGCTGGGGCTTCTGGAGGAGATTCTGAAAATTCGGCAAGCAGTATTCGGTTCCGAACATCGTCCCGCTACCATCGAAGAAGCTAAGACATTTTACATGCTTGGCCAAATCTACCGGGATAACCAAGAATATGAGAGAGCTGCGATATTCTCCCGGCAGGCATTGGACGCTCTCGAAAATCAAGGAGCGAGAGCTGCCGATTCGGAAGATCTCAAGAGTATTTTCAGATTCCAATACCAGGATTTCTATCGACACGCCGTGATCGCCTCGCTCGACCTCGGGCGTGCCGATGAGGCCCTCAACATCCTGGAGCGATCCCGCGCGCGAAGCTTCCTGACGATGCTATCGGAGCGAGATCTGATACTCGCCGGGATTCCAGCAGAGTTGGATCAGAAACGCCGTACCATTTCCAGCCGCTACGACCTAACGTTCCGGGAGCTCTATGCACTCCGGCTCAAACAAGACGCAGAAGGGATCGCCGCAGTTCTCAAGAAGCAAAGGGAGCTCCGCCGTGAACGCGAACTCGTCAATGCCGAGATCCGCCGGATCTCGCCCCGCGTGGCCGAGCTCAAGGACCCTCAGCCGCTCCGCCTCGAAGAGATCCGGCAAGTTCTCGATCCCGACACGTTGATGCTTTCCTACAGCGTCGGTGACGGCCGAACGGATCTCTTTACCCTCACTCGCGACGGTAAGTTGGCGGTCCATCAACTGCCGCTCGGCGAGGAAGAGCTGAGGAGCCAGGTAGAGCGCTTTGACGATCAGCTCCACGGCGCGAAATGGGCTGACCTATCAATGAGCCGTCTGAACATGGCCACGTGGCTCTACCAACAGTTGATTGAGCCCGCCGCTGACCGAGTCGAGAAAAGCCATCGGTTGCTGATCATCCCGGACGGCCCGCTCCACTACCTCCCCTTCGCGGCCCTCATTCGCAAGAGCAGAGTGCAATCTGAGACGGAGCAGGATTGGCAGTACCTGGTGGAGTGGAAGCCGCTTCACACCGTCCTGTCCGCTACCGTCTACGCCGAGCTGCGGAAGTTGCGCCGCGACAAGTCGGTGGCAGCGGGTAAGGCGAGTCTGCAACTGGCCGCCTTCGGCGATCCAGCTTACCCAGGGCTCGAACCCCAGAAGCGGGGCCATCGGCCACCTCCACAGGTGCGAAGCGCGGTGGACCGCGGCCTTTTCGATGAGTTGATCCCTCTCCCTCACAGCCGGCGCGAGGTGACAGAGATCGGCCGTCTCTATCCCCAGGAAGCTGCACAGACCTACCTGGGGCAGGCCGCCACCGAGGAGCAGGCGAAGGCCGTGGGCAAGGACGTCCGGATCCTTCACTTTGCCGCCCACGGAGTCCTCGATCCCCTGACTCCCCTCGATTCCTTCCTCGCCCTGAGCATCCCGGGCGAATCCGCTGAGGACCGTGACAACGGCCTGCTCCAGGCATGGGAAGTCTTAGAGCGGGTCCGCCTCGACGCGGACCTTGTGGTGCTCTCAGCCTGCCAGACCGCCCTCGGACCCCGCCGGGGAGGCGAAGGGATCATCAGCCTCAGCCGCGCCTTTCAGTACGCCGGCGCGCGCACGGTCCTGGCCACGCTGTGGAGCGTCAACGACCAGTCCACGGCCGAGCTGATGATGCGATTCCACCGAAACCTCCGCGACGGCATGCCGAAAGACGAGGCCCTGCGCGCCGCCCAGGTGGAGCTGATCAGGGGACCGATCGACGTCGTGGACGAGAACGGCGAGGTAGTGCCGGAGGACTACTCCGCGCCCTACCACTGGGCGGCGTTCCAGCTCATCGGCGACTGGCAGTGAGGATGCCCTGATCGCGATCCGATCTCGTCGTCGGCGGCGCGCAAACAGATTCGGGCACAACGTAGGGCGGTTTGACACCACCTTCGCCGTGGCTAATCCCGCAGACGCGATTCGAGCTCTGCTATCCTTTCTTCGAGGTTACGTATTGCTCGTTTCTGATGCTTCACGACCTCCAGAAGCACGGGGGTCAATCTGCCATAGTCGACCGCCTTGTACCCGTTGTCGTTCGTCCGTACGACCTCCGGAAGAACATCCTCCACATCCTGCGCAATGAATCCAATCGATTGTTCGCCGGTCTTCAACCAGTCGAAGTATACGCCTTCTATTCCATCGATCAGCTCCGATGCGTTCTCTATTGGTCTGACGTTCTCCGTATATCGCCGATCCGAAAACGTGAGCCAGAAATTGGCCCAGGCCGCTGTCCCGTCCCCGCCCTCGCCCACCTCAAAGGTACCAGCGGGACCACTGTTGGCAACTCCGAGCTTGCCGCTCTTCAAGACCGTCAAAGCGTTCGAGGGATTGAAAGCGCTTTCACCGTTACCCACCACAAAAACCGGATCCGATGGATTCCAAGAAGCCTGACTTCCCGCGACCACATTATGCCGTCCGATGACCAGAGAACCGTACGCCTGTGCCAAAGTAAGATAACCCATGGCTGTAGAGTAGTCTCCGGTGGTCATGGACCCAAATCCCATCGCGATTGAAGCGTTTCCCGTCGCCGAGGTTGAATCTCCCATCGTTACTGTGTAGGGTCCCATTGGATCGGTGTTGGTTCCCATTGAGACAGTACCCGCAACCGCAAGGGAGGCGCCTGGGGCATCGGTTCCAATTCCAACATTTCCGGCATCAGAGAGAATAACCCCGCCAGATCCGCTGGACCATAGGGACATCCCTCCGCCGCTACCGATGCAACCATTCATATCACAGATGGCGCCGTCCGCCTGCACGTTGCCATTCTTGAAAACAACAAAAGCATTCGAGGGACTGGATGGGCTCGTCCCATTTCCGATCACGAATACCGGATCCGTGTCCTGCCAATAATTGGGCTCCCCGAAAGCTATATTATATTTACCCATTGCCACCGAGCCGTATGATTGAGCTGTGGTCGATACCCCCAGAGATGTCGCACCATTGCCAGTGGCGATTGTGCCCACACCCATTGCCGTGGCCCAGACCCCGCTTGCGGTGGTTGAATAACCCATCGCTGTAGAAGACTCTCCAGTCGCCGCGGTTGAGTGACCCATTGCCGTTGATATGGCTCCCGTTGCCGTGGTTCCAGTGCCCATTGCCGTTGAGAATCCACTTGCTGAGGAACCTTGCCCCATCGCAGTAGAACCCCCGCTAGCGGTCGTGTTGTAGCCCATCGCAGTCGAGAAGTTGCCTGTTGCTGTAGTGCTATTCCCGAGAGCCGTGCACGAGAGTCCACTGGCAACGGTGCTCGCCCCTAGCGCGATGGAGGTGTTGCCGATGTTACTATCGTCCCATTCCGTTGAGTCAACATATCCAGCACGAAGTGCGCCCTTCCGCGGATACCAAAGAAAGCGAGTACCGGCACCTTCGAGAGGCAATGACCCATTACCGAACGTGCCGGAAAATACCACACCATCATTGCCAGCGACAGCCAGCGTCGCACTTGGAGTGTCAGTCCCAATTCCCACGTCGCCGCCATCGTAGTAGATGTCACCGCCAGAGCCGCTAGACCACAAACTGGTGCCGCCAGTGGGCCATGAAGTGATAATCTCGCCGTTGAGATCAAAGGCACTCGCCGCGACGGTACCGCTGACGTCAAGGCTCCCGGCGAGGCTGCCACCGGTAGAGAGGAGGAAGTCCCCCGAATCGAATCCGTCGATCGTGTCAGCGTTGTCGGATTCCGCTGAGCGTAGTGTATACAGCGAATAGGGAGTGGCGCTTAGAGGCTGAAGAGGGAACAAATACGTGATGGGACCCGATCCCGTCGATCTCACTCCGGTTTCCAGCCAGAGCTTTTCGCCATGAAAGACCTCGCCGAAGTTGAGGTCGACAACAAAAAGTCCATCGGCGACGCTCACCTCGGTCTTTGTTATGGTGGCTAATGACCCGACAATTGGATCGGGATCGTTGTAGAGGTTGAACTCGAAATCGAATACTCCATCCGCGAGCGACCCGCCCTGCTTGAGTTGCCCTTGATAGGTAAAGGTTTGGTCGAGAGGAGTCTGGGCCATTCCACTTGCGGGAATCACCGCAAATGCAAAAATGAACATGACAGGCGAGATCCTTCGCCGCCAACTGCGTCGGAAAGAATTTTTGAAAGATTGTTCATGGCCATGAAATTGATCGCGATTCATGATCGTCTCCTTTGGCGTCATCGGTTGTGATTGGCTTTAGGGGTTGGTTACTGAGCGTTTGAACTTGCGGAAATTGCCCCGGCGGAACTACTCCACCATGACAGGTCACCGGATTCGAAACCGTCTGAGAAAATCAGACCGCGTTGGCCGGAAAATGCCCAGAATCCGCCTCGCAGCGTGTAGTCGCCGCCGCTTCCAGTCACAGCGTCCGGTTGGCCGGCAGTTCCAGCCATTTCGAACGGGTTTCCCACGCTGAACAGTCCTCCGCCGCCGTCGATGGTGCACCAGGGAAGGTCGAAGGCTGCAAGTGGGCTTCTGCCGGCAAGGAAGGTTTCCAGGGTCTGACCGTTGACCAGCACGATCTCCGAGGCGTACGCGCCGCCGAGGTATTCCTTCAGCTGTTCGAGAGTGAGGGCATTGAGGATCTCAACGTTCGGAGAACCAAGGGCATCGTCATTCACGAGGTTTGGTATCGTCTGTACCAATACCTCCCAAGCGCTTTCCTCAGTCCTCGCGCTGTCGGCGTTAGCGGAGATCAGAAGAAGGAGAAACAGCACTGCTGTTCGTGGTACTGATCTTCTTGTCATCGTTACGTTACCTCCTTTTGCTACATACCAGGCACTCCGATTCCGTGACCCCAGTTCGGGTGACTCCAGGAGGATACCCGGGCTGTCGCCGCGAAGGGGCCGGTGGTCCACTCACAGGGTCAGACGCCCGGGGCGGAACCGGATCCCCGGTGCCTCAAAGAAGAATGCGCAAACCAGGTCCGAAACTGGTCATGGAATCTTGCGCGGAAACCGATCTTCCCTATTACCGCGCCGTTACCGCCATCCCAGGGTTCGAGCCGGTCTTCTAGAGTGCGTATTCCGACGAATCCGACCGCCATTCCGACGGAATCCGACCACCTTCTTCTTCGCCCCCCTCGGCACCTCCGATCCCGGCGGCGCGCAGGCGAGCCACGGCCGCTGAGCCGCTCTGGGCGCGGCTTTCGTATCTCCCCCCGGGGGGGGTCCTGTGGCTCTTCTGCCTCCCCGAGCGAGGGGTGGTCGACAGCTGTCGGAACGCTGGTCGCCGGACATCGGAATAGGTGGTCGGCTTGCCCTGGAATACGCATCTGAGTACCCTAGCCAGGCCGTTGGGATCCGGAGAGAGCCGGCTCCATCGTCCTGGTGGACTGTTGACGGAGGGTCGACCGGTGGGGTTCCCGGAGCGGCGCAGCCGGAGGCCGGTCTTTGGGCCAAGCTGGGCCGGAGGCAGCAGCTCAACCAAATTCGATGACAATATCGCCCGCTCTTTTACGCAATCTCTAGTAGAGGACGGACGTTCGGCTCGACGCAGCCAACAGGAAGGAGGACTGAAATGCACCGAAACATCGTCCCTTGGATCGCCGTTTTCTCTGTCCTGGTGCTCTTGTCGATGGTTGTCGAAAACCGCATCTATCTGGTGAATAGCGCGAACGCAGCCATTTCTGCTTCGCGGCTTGCCAAGAATGACTGCGCAGTTCCCGATTGGCAGTTTGGCCTCTGGGTGAGTCGATCTGCCTCAAGACCCGCCGGAGGTCTACAGTGAGGCCTCCGCCCTCGGCTTCTGGGTCCGCGGTGAGTCGACGTTGTCTGCCTCCAGGGTCTGTCTAAGGCGCCGAACGACGAGTCTGCGAGGAGTGAGGCGCCGCCACGTTGTGGAGCGTCAACGACCAGTCCACCGCCGAGCTGATGATCCGCTTCTACCGAAGCCTGCGCGACGGCATGTCCAAAGACGAGGCGCTCCGCGCCGCCCAGATCGAGCTGATCCGCGGCCCGATCGAGGTGCCGGGCGAGAACGGCGAGCTGGTCCCGAAGGACTACTCCGCGCCCTACCACTGGGCGGCATTCCAGCTCATCGGAGACTGGCAGTGAACAAGGCCGGGTCGACGAGGGAGATCTGCGGCGAAACGCCGCACTCCGCTGGACAGGGCGGTTACAGAGAAAACAGGAGGGTGTCAGGGAGCCGATCCTGGCAACTCGCCAGCCATGGAGGGTATGGATGGTGGAAAGAATCTACACGAGCTACGTCTCCAGCCTGAAGGCCGACGGTAGCCCACCCGACACCGGCAGCTTCCGGGAGGTGTGCGAGCACCTGCGCCGGGATCTGATCCGCGAGATGGGAAAGAGCCGCCTGTGGAACGCTCCGCCGGCCTTCGTCGGCATGTCCGGGAGCAGCTGGCAGGACGGCGATGCGCTGGATGAGCTGCTGCACGACTGCTATATCTCCATTTTCGTCCGGCGCCTGAAGGGCCTCCGGAACCAGGTCAAGCTGGGACGCGACGTCGCCGGACTGGTCCGCCGCAACATCCGCCAGCGTCTGTCGGAGCTGCGGCGCAAGGTCGATCCGATCGGCTACCGGGTCTTCCAGCTTCTGCAATCGGCCATCCTCCGGGCCATCGAGGCCGGAGAGCTTCACGTCCTCGAAGGCGATCCCGACATTCGCAACGCCACCGTCCTCGGTTTCGGTCCCCGAGCCGGCCCGGATGATGCGTGTCTGGAGCTCGCCGACCACGTCAGGGCCTGGAACGACGAGCTCTTGCCCGAGCTGATCACGGCGCGAGGCGGGGCGGTGGCCCCGATCGAGGAACGGCTGACGAGCTTGATCGTCGGCTTGAAAACGGCAGGGATCGAGGCGTTCGGTTTCAAGGACTTGATCGACCCGATGAAACGCGACGTCCGCCAGCGCTGGCATGCGGTGTGGGCGAACGAGGTGGACGAAGTCACGGTCGTTCCGCCGCCCGATCCGGCCGCGGGCGCTGATCGTCTCGGTGACCTTCACCGCTGCGTTTCGGTCTCGATCGACGAGCTGACGGAAAGAAAGAAAACCAAGGACTATCTCTGGAAGCTGTGGATCTTCCTGCGTGGTCTCGCCCTCGACGACGAGTACCCGAAAGGTACCAGGACGCGGCCTCCGGACGTGAAGATCAGCGACGACCTCGACATACCCCGCGGGCGGCTCCCGGATCTTTTCGGGATCCTGGGCCGTCTGGTGAAGGCGTGCCTGGCGGGCGTTGCCGACCGGGTTGGGGAGGCGACGGCATCCGCGTCGAGGGAGAACCCGGGGACGCCGGCCGCGTCTCGGCGCGGGGAACAGGGGGAACAACCATGAAGCAGCAAAACGCAGAAGTTCGTCTGCGGAAAGCGACCGCCGAGGCCGCCTTCCGGATCGCGGCGGAGAGCGAGA
>JAAEPZ010000419.1 GCA_024231955.1 bacterium
CCGGCCGGCTTCCCTCGTCCACCGACTCGACGCCCCCGGCCACGGACGATGTGCGCCCGGGCCTTCGAGGCGACCCGGGCGGCGAGCTCGGCCCTGTCCACGGCGAGGAACCGGTCACCCGGACCTTCGACCCTCCGGTCAGCTTCCCGGCTGGTGGCGGGGGCGTGCCGAGCGCCGGCGGCGGGCTGCGCGACCTCACGCTCGTCCACCGACTCGACGCCCCCGGCCACGGACGACAAGGGGCGTGCTGAGCGCCGCGGCGGCGAGCTGCGCCCGGGCCTTCGAGGTGGGCCTTCGAGGCGACCCGTGCGGCGAGCTCGGCCCGGTCCACGGCGAGGAACCGGTTACCCGGACCTTGGACCTACCCGGCCGGCTCCCCGGCTGGTGGCGGGGGCGTGCCGAGCGCCGGCGGCGAGCTGCGCGACCTGGTGCTCGTCCACCGACTCGAACGCGGCGAGCTCGGTCCGCCCGAAAAAACTGCGACCTTTTGCCGAAACAGGCCCGGAACACTGGCCATTATCCCCGAAACTAGCCCGAAACACCGGACATATTTCCCGACAATTGGCCAGAATCCCCTCCCAGCTGCTGGCTCTACCAACTGGTCGGTAGATTCGCTCATCCGAGTCGGTCTCTCGATGATGCTGCAAATCTCTGTTTTGCGGTGAGCTCACTGTTACACGGAAGTCCGAATGTGGGTATAATCGTGGCCACAGATAACAGAGAGGAGGACGAAACCGTGTTGCATGATCATGCCGAGGCACTTCTCATCAAAGCAGCCGAGGAGACGATGAAGCGGATCAGGGAAGATCGCGCCAGGGTCTCGCGTCGTCTGAAGCCCCTCATTGACTACATCGCGGACCATCTCTTCGACGTCGACTTCCAGGTCTCGAGGATGCTAGCGGAGTGCGGTGTACGCGATCACACGACCCCGACCCAGTTCGCTAGCGAGCTGAGGCTAACCCCTCGGGACTACGTCGGTGATTGCCGCCTCGAGGTGGCAGCCCGGATGCTACGCTCTTCCGACCTCTATGTCTGGCGGATCGCCATGAGCGTCGGCTACTCCGGAAACCACGCCTTCAGTCGTGCCTTTAAACGCCAGTATGGGATGGGGCCGCGGGTATACCGCACCGCCGCAAAGGACGACGTTCCCGCCGACACACCATCCTCGCCGGAACTCCTCACCGCTGCCGAGCTAGAGGAGGCTCTCGCCGGCAAACTCGATCCCGCCGATGCTGAGAGCCTGGACGACAGGCTCCGCGCGATCGGCGCTCGGCTTCGAGTCCTTTACCCTAACCTCCGCCAACAACAGATGTCGGTCCGGCCGGTCGTCGGCGCTGAGTTCGTGGAGGAGGTCATGGCGGAGCGGCTGTGGGAGAGAATCAGGTCCTTGCCATGGAACGACCAGCGGATCCTGGTCAAGAGCCAGTTTTGCTTCAGTACTCCCGCTCTGTTCGAGTTGCTGCTGAGGAAAAGCCGTGAGGAAGGGCGAGAGGATCGGTCATGCGGTGTTCAAGTAGCACAGCTAGCCCTCGATAGCCTCGATTCCATAGCCGGATCCCTCATGGAGTTTTTGCCAAATTACAGGGCCAAGGGTTTGGCTTGTTTGAGTACTATGTACCGTTTGGCACTCGACTTCACTGCCGCAGAAAGGGCTCTCGACTGTGCCGAAAAGGAATGGCAGATCCCACAAGAAGACGTACGCGATCAAACTGTACTGCACCTGATAGTCCGCAAAAGAGCCGGTTTGCGCCTGTACCAGCGTCGCTACGAGGAAGCGTATGAGTTGATCATAAGAGCCACAGATGATCTTGCGGACTCATGCACGGACGATGTACTGATTGAGAGCCTGATCCTTCGAGGAACAATAGAGAACTACACGCGAACTCCGGATGATACCATTGCCAGCCTTCGGAAGGCCCAGGAACGCATAGGTGAACTTGGTAACCGCCATCTCAGGCTTTACCTGTTTCACAGCCTTGCGAGAGCTTATGTGGAGAAGGGGCGTTATGAGCGTGCCAAAGAATACATTGCGACAGCAATAGACCTTGCTGAGCAATGCAATCATCGACTGAGCCGATATCAGCTTCGCTACATCGAAGGGCGAAGCGCTGCGGCGGCAGGTGATTTCGTATCGGCTGAGGCTTGCTTCATTTCAGCCCGCAAAGGTCTCTGTGATATCAGGGCGCTCGATGATGCTGCCTACGTCTCTCTTGCTCTTGCCATTCTCTACTCCAAACAAGGGCGGCATTCCGAGGTGCTCGATTTGGTAGTAGAGGTCTTGAGTATGCTCGAGCCCATGGGAATTCACGAGGAGATCTCCGTTGCTCTCCGTATTCTTCATGATGCCATTAATGGTGCAACGATTCCCCTGGTGAGCCTCGAGCAGGGCATGGCGATCATTGGGAAATACCTCAAAAATCCGACCAGAAAAATTGGGCGCGTGGAACCAGCTGATATATAAAAATGGGGACCGGAAAGTTCCGATCCCCATCAATTCTTGAGTAGTGCGACCACTATCCTTCTGGATCAATCCAACACCCAATCCCTGTTGGGTCTAACCAACCCCCAATCCCTGTTGGATCAAGCCAGGGTTCAATCCCTTTTGGATCAACCAAAGACCGAAACACGGGTGGGCGTTTCAACACCGGAAGAGCCGAACCATTCAAGTCAGCCGCACAGATTGGCGGTTCAAGCTTCACTCCGCGTCCACCACCCGGAACACCGGTAGCAGGCTCGGTATCGGCTATTGCTGCTCCCCCAAGGGTCAGGTACGCAAGGATTCCGACTGTCAAGACTAGCAGGATTTCGCGATGCACGACGTAGCTCCTTCCAGGACCTGGGCACCAGGCCCAGCTGAAGTGCTGGGCCGAGCCCATCCCCCATAACCTTAGCGCCGGTTCGGGGGAATAGGCCAGTGTTTCAGGCTAATTTCAGGAAAATTGCACCATATCCGAGCACCGACGGCGAGGTGCACCCGAGGCGACCCGTTCACCCTGACCTCGGCCGCCTTGAGAGGTGCCCGCCTTGAGAGGTGCCACCCTCTTCGTAAATCCTTTGTTTTCAGTGGTTTATGGGCCATCGGCCAGGATCTCGGCTCGTTCAGGACGCCTGGACCGGGCCTCAGGAGCTCGCTACGCGCCAGGA
>JAAEPZ010000420.1 GCA_024231955.1 bacterium
GTCGGCGGTCTCCGCCGCAATGGAAACGCCCGATTCCGCGTTTGCCGTCGACTCCTTGATCAGATCCGCCGTGTTGCGGGAGGCCTCGCCGGCGCGCTGCGCCAGGTTCCGCACCTCCTCGGCAACCACCGCAAAGCCCTTACCGGCATCACCGGCCCTGGCGGCCTCAACCGCCGCGTTGAGCGCCAGCAGATTGGTCTGGAAGGCGATGTCATCGATGGTCTTGTTGATCTTCGCCGTCTCATCCGAGGAGTTCTTGATCCCCTCGATAGCGGTACTGAGTTTGCCCATCGACTCCGTACCCTGGTTGATGAGCGTGCTCGAGTTCTGCATCTCGCTGTCGGCGCTCTTGGCGTTATCGGAGTTGGTGCGAACCATGGAGGATATCTCCTCCAGCGAGGCGGAGATCTCCTCTACCGAGGAGGCCTGTTCGCTGGAGCCCTCGGCCAACGTCTGGCTTGATCCGGACACCTGGCCGGAGGCGTCGGCGATCTGACTGGCCCCTTCGCTCAAGCCCTGGATGATCCGATTGAGCGGTCCGGCGATGGAGCGGGCCAGCAGCAGAGCCAGGATTATAATGCCCGCGATACCGACCAGTCCGATGATCCCCACCATAATGGTGATGGCTCTGACCGCTGCGAGAGCCTCTGAGGAATCGATCTTGGCGACCAATGCCCAGTGCTTGCCGAATACGTCAATTGGAGCATAGGACGCTATCACATCATTCCCGGCACTGTCTTTGAAGATGTCGCTCGCTTCGGCATCGCTGGATTTCAGAGCCGCCTCGATGTAGGGGGTGGTGATTGTGCTCCCGACCGTATACCTGGGATTCATGATGGTCATATCGGAGCGGAACTCGGCCTGACCTCGTGCATTACGCGCCACGAGGTAGGTATATCCGGTTTCCCCCATGCCGGATCGTTCGGTCATGAGAGTGTTGAGCGACTCGGTCGAGAGCTGCACGGCGACCAGGAGCTTCACCTCCCCCGCGTCCAAAACCGGTTGAGCCATGAAAGCTGTCGGCTCACCGTTGTTGGGGGCGTAGGGGGCGAAGTCGGCCATGGCGAAATCCCGGTTCCGTATAGCTTCACGCACACATTCTCCCAGACCGCTGCTGGAGTACTTGCCGTCCACCAGGTTGGTATGATAGTCGGCCGCCTGGTCAACGGAGTAGAAGCAGAAGCCGTCGGCATTGAGCAGGAGCAGATCGTAATAGCCGTACTCCTCAATGAATTGAGTGAAGTAATCATCCTGTTTACCTTCGATAACCGGAGCCACGACCTCTCTCAACAACTGGCTGGAGATCAGGCACCAATCGGCCCCCGGAATCTCCAATGGTCCATACGCCTCCAATTCCATATCGCCCGAGCTACCTACCTTGGTCATTACTCCGTGCTCACCATTCAAAGCAAGATCAATCCCCCCACCCCCCTTGGACTCGCCGATCTTGCCGTCCTTGACGACTCTGTCGCTCCGGTAGGCGGTTTTGCCCTCCAGTCTGCCGACCAGATAACTCTCGCCAGTATCTCCCATACCCACCCGCTCCTGCACGATCTCATTGATCTTGCTCGCAGGCACCTGCAGGGCGGCAAAACCTACCAATTCACCCTTTTCATCCGTCATTCGCCCAACCATGAAGGCCGCCTGGTCCCCATGCGACGGGGCGTACGGAGCGAAATCCCCAAAGGCGATCTCGGCAGAGGAGGTCTCGCGGGCCGAAGCGAAGGCTCTGCCCAGTGAGCTGTTCATCAGCTCGCTGTCGGGTATGGACATGCCCAGGTCCGATTCGCGACCTGCCGTGAAGACGATGTCTCCATCCGCGTGTATAAGGAAAAGGTCGTACCAGTGGTTATTGGTCTTGATATTCTGCATCCGCGCATCGTATTTGGCCGCGGCCGTCCGCCAGGTCGAGGATCTCACATCATTGCCAGCATCGTTGAACGCCTGAGTGCATTCAACGAGAGCCTGCCTGGCGTAAGGATCGCTCATCAGGACCTGTAGCTGGCTATGCAATATCTCCATATATTCGGTTATACTCGCTACTTTTGAGGTGTGAATCACCTCAAACTTCTCGAATCCATCCTGAGTTAACGCATTCACGGTATGCAACAACCCCCCCATATCCCGCTCACAATCATCAAAGAAACGCTCGGCCTGGACCCTCTTGATCTCCCTCACCCCCTCGAGCTGGTTAAAGGCCTGATCCTCCAGGGCGCCACTGGATTTGATCAAGCTCATGGTACTGACAATCGCAAATGGTGTGATCCCCACGATCAGGAAAGCTGCAATGATTTTGGTACTGAGTTTCATGTTCGACAACATTTTACACCTCAGGTTATACGTGCAGTCGGCACTGGTATTGAATCGTGCATTCGTCTTTATAATCCCTGCAACGGAGATATGGCATTATTGCCATACCGCATCGACTTCTTCTCGTTTCCGCAACCCCCTCAATAAGTTTCGTATCATTCACGATAAACCTTTAGGAGGATTCAGGTGGAAATCCAAAAACCCTCCCAAAGAGGTACATCGACGCGACCAATGTTGGGGAACATCAAGCGATATGGGTCATATCGGAATATTTCATGTTTTCTCCACCGTGAAACAGGATGTGTAGGTTATTTCGAACACCAAGAAAATGGCTGAGATCTTGAAATCGCCATTGAAGCCGGCAGTTTAATATGGATACGAAGTACTCAAAAAAAAGGCGGAGCGCCGTTGAGCACTCCGCCTCCTCTACATTGCTTCCGACTCGGAGGTCAGAACTTGACCAGTTCATCGTCGGACTCCATCGGGATCAGATCCTCGGCTGCGGGGCCGTCCATCATGGCTTCAAGTGGGATATCCAGAGCGCCACCGGACGGTTTTGTCGTGCGCGCCTTGGTTCTGGTGGGTTTGGTGAATCGGTTCGCGCCCATCTTCGGTCCGCCGAACGAATGACTCATTCCACCACCCATAGAGCCGGTCATGGCCCCGCCTTGAGAACCACCCACGATTGCCGACAGCTCCACGACAACCTGATTCAGCTGCTCAGCCTGTGCGCTGAGCTCCTCGGAGGCGGAGGCCGACTCCTCGGCGGTGGCGGCATTCTGCTGCGTGACCCCATCCATCTGGGACACGGCCTCATTCACCTGCTCCACCCCGGTGGACTGTTCGGAAGAGGCCTGGGAGATGGAGGAGACCATCTCGCCGATCTTCTGCGCACTGCCAGATATGGCGCTCAGGGCGTCGGCGGTCTCCGCCGCAATGGAAACGCCCGATTCCGCGTTTGCCGTCGACTCCTTGATCAGATCCGCCGTGTTGCGGGAGGCCTCGCCGGCGCGCTGCGCCAGGTTCCGCACCTCCTCGGCA
>JAAEPZ010000421.1 GCA_024231955.1 bacterium
CCCACGATTCAGGCAAGGACTTGTGCGCCGCAGCACTAGCCTGGATTCCCACGGCATCGAGTTTGCCTAACACTCGCCGCCGAGTCCCCAGTCTGTTGGTGGGAGTAGACTAGAGGCTGCCCTTCAGGCGACGG
This sequence comes from bacterium, assembly GCA_024231955.1. Lineage (GTDB taxonomy): Bacteria > Krumholzibacteriota > Krumholzibacteriia > JACNKJ01 > JACNKJ01 > JAAEPZ01. The sequence continues at coordinate 135 of JAAEPZ010000421.1, forward strand.
AGGAGAGTCGCGCGTGCGGTTTCGGTTTCCCGGGAGTCAGCCATGCATCGCTCCAGGTAGTCCTGGTGGTCGGCCAGCACGCCCTGAAGGTCCCGCCACTGCCTTTCTGGGACTTGGTCCCAGTAGGCTCGCGTGAGGTTGATCATGAGGCGGAGCTGTTTGTGCAAGTACTTCTGCTTCAAGGTGTCCGGCTCAAGGCTCACCCATTGGCAGAATCGGCGGACGACTTTCTCGGCCAAGCCCTTGCCCGTGTAGGTCCAGTTAAAGGGGTGGGCGAAGTTCTCGTTCCAGGTGTCTCGGAAGGAGAGTATCGTCTCGCTGAGCTCGGCCACGGAGGATTCCGATGAAGTCTCGCCTTCCTTGACGCTTGTACTCGAACTCGATGCGTATGCCGTCGTCGTTGGTGATCGCCGGCGCCACGCGCTCCAGGGCTTGGATCCCGGTGCACTCGTCCATGCAGAACAGGTAGGGTGGCGGATTGAGATACAACTCGATGATGTGCTCCATCTTCGGGAAGAAGTCCGGGTCGGAGATGGAGAGGAAGTACTCAACCCGGTGAGGTCGTAAGCGGTGCCCGCGCAGGATGCGATGGATCGG
>JAAEPZ010000422.1 GCA_024231955.1 bacterium
CTTTTCCCGGTCGACCAACGGCCCCATAATGACCAATACGATAGTGCTTGATCGATGTGGCTTTTACTACGCTTCCGATCCGAGATCGAACGGCGGCAACATTGAAACTCCGGAGTCCTACTGCTTCCTGCAGCATCCCACCGACCGACAGATTTCCGTTTCCGACCTCCTGCTAGGGCCACTGACCTACAACGGCGGACATACCATGACTCATGCGCTGCTCCCCGGAAGCCCCGCCATCGATGCCGGGGTCGTGTACGATTGCCCAAAAACGGACCAGCGAGGGCGTCCGCGGCCCATTGACGGCGACGGCGATGGTGCCGCGGCCTGCGACGCGGGCGCCTACGAGTTCAATCCCCGCGCGGTGGACATCCCCGCGGTGAATCCTGTGGGCCTGGTCGTCTTCGCGGTCCTCATCACTGCCGTCGGCCTGGTCAAGATTGCCCTCAAGGCGCCGGGAACCGTACTGAGTGCCGATCCGCGGCGGCGCACGCGGGGACACGTGCCGATTGACGCTTGAGGGGAGGCTGGCGTAGCCTATATGTCGAGTCGCTGATCGTCGCCACTACTAGACTCAGAACTCCGTTACTGCCTGAGTGAGGAGCTTCATCTCATTGCAATAGCTTGACTTAGAGTGCCCATTGGAGTAAGGTAATGTCTTCTAGGTTCTCAGCCCGTCTGTCCTAAAAGGGCCGTACCCAATTAGCACCTTCGGGCGTCGTCGATACATCCAGTAACGGAGTTCTGAGACTAGACTAGAAACCGGAGGTACTCGATGCGTTTTGGAATCGAAGTGGATCCTATGGGATAGTACATGAGAGTATTAGGTACAATCCTGATGGCGTTGCTCGTGCCCGGCGCGCTGGCGTCGGGCCTCGCTGCGGCCACGTTCACGGTCACCAAGGAAACCGACGACAACGGCCCTTGCGATGTCGTCGACTGTGCCCTGCGGGAGGCGATCATCGCCAGCAATGAAAATCCGGGATTTGATACGATTTTGATACCTGGTGGCCGATACGTACTTTCCATCGCGGGTTGGGACGACCCAGCGGGATTGACTGGTACCCTCAGGCCCAAGGGCAGTCTCGATATCATAGGAGATACCGAACTGCCGGTGATTATCGACGCCGATGGGATCGACCAAGTTTTCGATATAGTCGGAAGCGTAGTAAGAATACACAATGTAACCATAACGGGAGGAGCCTTCCCCGGCTATGGCGGTGGTGTTTCTATTTATGGTGCCAATGTCACCATAACCAACTCAACGATAACGGGAAACCAATCCTTGACGCGTGACGGCGGGGGCATTTCCGTCTGGGCCGGAGATGTGGCTTTGATCAACTCGACAGTAAGCAATAATTACGCATCCAGGGTAGGTGGAGGTATCGATAGAACGGATGCCACGGGCGTGGCAAACGTGACGCTGATCAACTCTACAGTGAGCGGAAACTACGCTAGTCAGGCAGGTGGAATTTATAGCGACGGCCGGGGTGACCTGGTCCTAATTAATTCCACGGTCGCTGCAAACACCTCATTTTTGGATGTTACCGGTATTTTTTCCCGATCGACCAACGGCCCTATCATGACGAACACGATCGTTCTTGATAGATGCGGCTTTTACTACGCTTCCGATCCGAGATCGAACGGCGGCAACATTGAAACCCCGGAGTCCTACTGCTTCCTGCAGCATCCCACCGACCGACAGATTCCCGTTTCCGACCTCTTGCTGGGTCCGCTGACAAGCAACGGCGGCCTGACCATGACCCATGCGCTGCTCCCCGGAAGCCCCGCAATCGACGCCGGGGTCCCGACCGACTGCCCAACCATCGACCAGAGAGGGCGCCCGCGTCCCATCGACGGCAACGGCGATGGTGCCGCGACCTGCGACGCGGGCGCCTACGAGTTCAATCCCCGCGCGGTGGACATCCCCGCGGTGAATCCTGTGGGCCTGATTGTCTTCGCGGCCCTCATCACTGCCATCGCTCTGGTCAAGATCGCCCGGAGAACCCCGGAAACCGTGCTGGTGGCCGGGACGCGGCCAAGTACGCGAGGACACGAGGCGATTGGCGATTGAACCTTCCCGCCAAGCCTCTACCTTGGGACCTGGTGGTTCCGTAAAAAAGACGGCTCAACTCCCGGGGGAGAGGGCGCCCCCAAGAACACGGACCGCTCTGCCCCGCGGCTACACAAGCGCCGGTGCCCGTTGCGAAGCACCGCACGGCCGCCAGGCCATGCAGGTAGTATTGGAGGGGCGGGACGCCGGAGGGTCAGAAAGGCCAGCAGTTTTGACCAGGACCCCGGCCACCACGTGCTAGCCTATGGCTGGTAGTTTCCGATCCCTTCCGACGCCCCCGCACCCATAGAGATGACCAACGGCCACAGGCCGTCCGGCGGGTAGTTTCAAGCCGGCGGCCCGGCCACTAAACACAGGAGGTTTCCGATGCGTTTTGGCCTTGAGATAGATCCATACGGATAGGAGCCATCCCAGGAGGCGAAGCCTCTACCGCTCTGATAAGGGCGGCGATAGTGGCGGCCGCTACCGCACCTTTCGCCGCCTCTTCCTGAATTTTCGCGGAGACCTTTGCCACGGCGTCAACACCAACACTGGCAAAGAACTGCGAAGCATAGAACGCCTCGCGGGTTGCGTCGGCATAGTGCCCAGCATCTTGAAGTCCTGCCGCGAGGAATAGTCGGTAGTAGTAGGCATCACAATGACCGATGGACGCTAATCCAAGGGTCGCCTTCGAGTATTTATCAATCGCACTCTGGAATTCCCTGGCCACATGGTGAATTCGACCACGCACCGCTGTTCTGCGAAATTCAGCTATCTGCCCGCCAAGGGGCCCTATTTCATTCCATGTTTTAAGAGCATTATTGGGGTAGCCTAACTCAGCTTGATATCTCGCCATATTCAAAAGCACACTTCCGCGAAGGTATGGCTCCCGGTATGGATCGGCCATTTCTGCGGCGAGCATCAACCTGTCGAGACTCTCCTTCGCGAGCTGACCCGCAGCAAAATCGATGAATGAGTCGTGCATTAATTGCTTCACGACTCCGTTTCGTTGCTTCGCTGCTCGGTAAGCATGAATAGCCTTAGTAGAAGCTTCACGAGCCTCTTTCAATCGGCGCATATAAATAAGTGCCGATGCCTTGTGCCCGTAGTAGACAGCTTGCATAAACGCATCCTGCTCACCGATGATCGCCGCGTCACCGGCGGAAAGGCAGCTCCGAGTGGTGCGAAACTCGCCGAACATCTTGTACGCATTCGCGCTTGTCACCAATGCCAGAGCATGAAGTCCTCTCGACCAGCGCCAGTCCGTTCCAGCGTTTGTTAGGATTGACTTAGACAGGTCCACTGCCAGGTTGGCGGCTTCGCGGTAACCCTCGATGTTATCGAACCGCTGTTCCCGGCACCGACTCAGTAGGCGGTGCACGACCAGTGTCGACCGGTACTCCCCACACTCAGCAACCGCTGCGCGCTCTTCCACCGGAAAGGCCAGAAGCTCATCGACGAGCTCCCCCGCAACCCGCCACCGATCGAGCGCCGCGATGCCCGGCAGTGGTTCCGGGAACACCGGGGGCACGGACACCGCCCACTCGATCTCCCGCACCTTCCACATCGCCGGTCCGAGAGGCGAACGCGCCAGCACGTCGCACAGCTGGGGCCGAATCACGTCGTCGGGGATCGTCGCCGGCGACGCGATC
>JAAEPZ010000423.1 GCA_024231955.1 bacterium
GACGTCCAGGTAGGACGGCACCACGTCTTCCATGACGACTTCCATAGCTGCCTCTGAACCATTGTTGCCAAAGACGAGGGTATAGTTCAAGGCATCTCCGATGCTGCCCTCAATGGCGTTCACGCTCTTGTCGATGTCCAGGTATGCGTCAGTATCAACATACGTGCTGGCGCTCATCTGGGCCAGGAGCGTGGGGGTGATCCCACCCTGGGCATACGTGATCACAGCCGTGTTTTCGATGCTTATGCCGTAGGTCAAGGGATCGTGAGCCGTGACCTCGATGGCAAAGTCGAGTGTGGACAGCGCCGTGCCCGGCAGCAAGCCATCCCAGGCGACCGTGTGTGTACCGGCGTCATAGACCGCGCCGCCCGTGGCGGAGACAAAGTCCACCTCGGCAGGCAGCGGGTCGGACAGGTAAATGTAGCGGTCCTCAGAAGAGCCGTTGGCGAGGCTGATGTTGTATGTAAAGTCATCGCCAGCCAGCACGACGGTCGGATCAGACTCCTTGTAGGAACCATTGAGGCGGAAGCTACGGAAATAGCGGTAGTTGATGGTTTCGCCGTAAAAGTGGCCGCTATTGCTGTCGGCGTAGACGTCGAGATAGTTGGGGACGACGGTGCCATAGTTGCCCGGGCCATCGGGGTGGTCGGATTCCATCCGGTATACGACATCCAGCACTTCGCCGACGTCGAGCGTATCGGAGAACCACAGGACGTCGAATGGAGCAGCATCGAACCAACCATAGTTCGTTGGCGGCGTGACAAAGCTGTCAAAGGTCCCCCATCCCGCCCCAGGATCGTCCAACAACATCCAGTCCTCCGCGTAGAACACGCCGGAGGCTGTGCCGGTGTTTTCGATACTGAGCGTAAAGGTAGTGATGTCGCCCACCGCTACCAGTGCCGTCGGGAAGCCATTGTGCGAGTAGGAGCTGACGCCACGCTCAGTCTCAAAGCTCTTGCTGAAAGCTGCATAGGCTTCGGGGGCAGGAACCCCGCGCACGATGATGACCAGTTCATCAAAGGCGTTCGGCAGGACCGACGGGCTAGCGAGGAAGCGAGCACTCAGAGGCGCATCGCCGGGCAACCACCCAGCCTTGTCAAAGTGGAGGGTGACGCTGACCATCTCGCCCGCGCCAATGCTGGCCGCGTATACGTCGGCATGTTCGGCGCTCAAC
>JAAEPZ010000424.1 GCA_024231955.1 bacterium
ACCTGGCGCCGCTCGGCCATGTACAGCCGTTGCCGCAGATCGACATATCGGTCGAAGCTGAGCGCGGTGTAGGTCGACTGCTCCGGGGTGACATCAAGAATCTCGTGGCGCTCGAAATCGATCACCATCCGGGTGCCGTCGGCTCGTACCGACACGATGGTGTTGCCAAGGTAGTAGTCGGTCACCGGATCGGAGCTGATGGTTCCGCCCTCGTCGTCGGTCTGTTTCACCCGATGTTCGACCATGAAGGGGGGATCGAAAATCCCCGGACCAGCGGTTTCCTGGGCCCCGACGGTCGGGATCAGGACCGTGGCAAGCAGCAGCGCTGCTGTTGCGGCCAACGTTGCAGATCGTCGGTTGTTGGTGTGCTGACTGTGGTTCATCGCTGCCCCCATATCTCGGAGTTTGGCGGTTGACATTATGGCCCTCCGCCGTCCTGGAGAAGTGTTTCTTCGCTGCACTCCCAATCGCAGACCTCGATGGCGAGCCAATCGCTGGGGGAGGCCGGCACCGTCGCCTCGGACTCATCGGGACACAGATCGTCTGCTTCTGCTTCGCCATACCCGTCATCTTCATAGTTATAGATCGTGATGTACACCTCAGAGCTCAGACGACCGGATATTGCGTCAGCCGGGATGGTCACGGTGGCCATGCCATCATCGAACCCAACCTCGATCATCTCGACATCGATTATCGGTTCACCGTCAGGCATGGTGGCCACGTTGGCGGTTACGGAGTCCTCGCCCACGCTGGCGGTCAGGCTGATGGTGGCAAACGGTGGGAGGTCTGAAAGCTCGACGTCAAAGGGCTGGCCACCATTGACAGGGAAGGGATCGAAGGACCATGGCTCCTCCCCATCCTCGGAGACGGTAACG
>JAAEPZ010000425.1 GCA_024231955.1 bacterium
CGAGGGGCGTGAAGATGGGGGCATCTGAAAGTTGAGAGGAGCCGCAGAACCAGCTGCTGCACCGGACGCCACCGCAATAATAACGTTTTTTAGTGGTTGCAGGGTTGTTGCCTCCGTGAACGTTAAGAGCTGATTGAAGGGGCGCCGGTGAGCGCAGTCGATATGCGGCCAGAGAACACGGAGGCTAGGGTGACCGCAGAGGACGCATACACAGAGTCGCTCCCTACTCGGAGTCCGGCCATTGACCCAGTCAAGCGCATCGCTGAGCTTGAAGCCGAGGTTTCTCGACTTAAGTATACAAACAACTTGTTCAAGTCCGAGCACAAATTTATCGGAAAGCTGACAGGCCTAGCCGTTCTAGGTCCAGGACTCGCCGAGAGTATTCAGAATTGGATCGAAGCTCGGGAATTGGCTAACCCACTTCCTGCGGCGGAAACCGCAGCCATGGGCGCTGCAATAGTCCGGCGACTAATTAGGATCGGACTCATCGGATTGCTGTTCGCCTTAATAATTCCGCTTTTAGCGTGGCAACAGAATAAACTCCTTGATACGCAGAACGCTTTGATCATTACGCAGAACACATATCTTCAAAAACAAATTGAAACACAGCAGGAGCAAATCCGCCAACAAACCCTGGAAGCCAAGCGAGTTCGACGAACTCAACTCCTCTCCATCGTGTATGATACTGAAAATTGTGGCGACAAAGATCGAGAAACAAACTGTCCAATGAGAGCGAGTGTACGGGCGCGCGAAGAGGCAGTGGTGGCGATCATTCAATTTGACCGAGAAAATGGTCAAGAGGAGACAAGCCTTGAGCGTGCCAGATTAGCTAATGTAGAGCTTCCGCGCACTGATCTAGGAGGCGTGAACTTTGAGAAGGCTGACCTATCTAACTCATCATTAATAATGAGCGATCTTACCGGGTCAGATCTAGATAATGCAAAGCTTGACGGCTCTAAGCTCTTTGGCGCAAGGCTTAGTAAAATCGAAGCGATGGGAGCAAGCTTCATCGACGCAGCGCTATTGGGCGTCGATTTGTCAGAAGCGGATCTCTCCGCTACTGTCTGGGGCCAAGCGAACTTACAGGACGCCAACCTCTCAGGAGCAAAATTGACGGGCGCAGACCTGTCTCAAGTGCAAAGCTTGACTCAGGAGCAACTAGATGCTGCGATAGGGGATAGCGCTACTCAGATTCCAAGTCATCTGAATAGGCCAGCATCTTGGCCCGATGAGGAAGTTTCCGAGTCGGTCGCGGTTAGAGAGTTAATATATTTAACTCAGCGTTCTGTCGACAGGCTACCCAAGAGCAAGGAGGAAGAATGAATAATTCTGCGAATCGTCGGGACCTGTGCAGCCTGGTGCTGCATATCAAAGGTCTTGTACGACTCCGTCAAGAACGAAGAACCCAAGACGAAGAGGCGGAGACCAGATGAAGAAACGCACAAAAAGGCCGCATATCAAAGCGGCTGCACGGGCCGCCACAGGCGTATCTACCGTCCGTAGTAGGCGCAAGTTTTGTAACTTCGTCGGACGTCAACAGCTGATTGAATGGGCGCCCGTGAGCCGCATGCCGTTAGGCGCCTAGATCGACCGAGATAACTGGACTATGGGCGGAATCTGGCTACAACGCATTGAGCTGCTTTCGGCTCTTAGTGAACACGCCGGCTCAAAGGCCGGTCTTGCGCTCAACGTGCGACAACTCCGTCAGCACCTGCCCGACCAAAAGGAAATGCTGAACGGCTTCGGCGCACAGCTCCTCCGCATACGCTCTGAGGAGCTAGCGATGATGGGAGCTGAACTCCTTCATGCTGTTGGCAACACGCCGACTCCCGATCCTACCTTCTGGCCACCAGCGGACCTAATCCCTCTGCTCCGAGACGACGCTGTGGTCGCGGATCTGCATGAGGCAATGATCGAGATCTTGAAAGTACAACTCGAAGCAAGCCATCCCGGGCCGCTTGATGCACACGCGTTTATTGATTGCATGCGTGAGGAGCACGGCACCGAGGGCCTGCGGATGGCCGTCCGGTTTATTCAGACGTTTCAGCAGCAACAGCACGAATCAATCTTCGCTCAGTTCAGAAGGGTAGAGTGGGCAGACGTGCTCCAGCTCAAGGATCTATTCGAGAGCGAAGACATCAAAACGCTCTATGGTCAGTTCCTCGATCAGCGCTTTCTCGATTATCTTGCGCGGAACGAGCATGCGATGGACTCCATGAACTGGCGAAAGTTCGAAGGTTTGGCAGCAGAGTATTTCGAGAGAAGCGGATATCGGGTACTGCTCTCGAAGGGTCGCAATGACGACAACGTCGACCTCCGGGTGTGGACCCGCGAAAGCCGAGGGGCACCGTTGCTTCTCGTCCAGTGCAAGCGGCAGAAGGCCAAGGTGGGCAAGGTTGTTGTGAAAGCCCTCTACGCGGACGTGCTTCATGAGAAGGCAGCAGGCGGTCTGGTTGTAACGAGTTCCTCATTGTCCCCAGGCGCGGAGCGAACCTCTGTCGCCCGGGCCTACCCAATCGGACAAGCCAATCGCACGGAACTAAGAAAGTGGCTTCAGGCCATGCAGTCGCCGGGCGCTGGCGTATTCATGGGCACGTGAACAAAGAGATGAAAGTAGGGCGCCTAACAAGCGAATTCACTCGGACGCTTACTCCATATGAACGATCTACAATGCCGCCGAGACCTCCGGCTTCGTTGAAGGTCGAGAGCCTGTTGAAGAGCGCCGGTGATTCGCATGCCGTTATACGTATGAGGTACTCATGAGTCTCACTACACTTCGCGAAGTGCTTCTAACTCAAGATCTGCTTCCGGAGGCATGGCTGTACCTGCCCGAGAGCGAACCGTGGAGCTTAGAGTCGCCGGCACTTGTAGCGCGTTCCGTTGAAGTGCCACCCGAGGATGAACTGGAACTCAAAGCGGGCTATCCTGCCGCGGCGCTACAGCACAATCTCGTGTCTGCTCTGCAAAGCGCCACCATTGAGGATATTGTAAGCAACCTTCAGGCGCAGGTGGCGGCCCCCTCTGCTGAACAGCTTCTTCAGGCGTTTCTCTATTACTATGACAACGACGCGTTCTTGGTGGTTAGATGATGTCGTATAACCAGCCGTTCAAGCGGACGGCGCCGCTTAACTCAGTGATATGCGCTTTCACCCTGCCGACGATAACCGATAACGCTAGAAAACCCAGGAGATCCAACTTTGACGCTCAGAGACCGCGTTGAAAACAATGTGGCCATATGGCTTCTTGGAGCCTTGTCTACCGGATTCCTCGCCGGTATTGCCGCTTACAAAGGCATCATAGAGATGGCGCGATTAACAGTCGTGTCCCAAGAGGCGGTAGTCGCCTTGCGAGAGGCCAACAAGAGATTGACCACAGAGAAAAGTGCTCTTCAGAATGATAAGCACATCCTTGTGGATAGTCTAGTCAGGTCAGAGGCTATGCTAGCCCGAATGACCAGCGAAAGGCAGGTTCTAGAGGACAAAGTCTCTCACCTCGAAAGTTTGCAGTCAGAGCCTGCTGGCGAAGGTCAACGCCCTAAGGCCGCAGCCAAGCCAACCG
>JAAEPZ010000426.1 GCA_024231955.1 bacterium
ATGTCGCCTCCGGTGTTGAAGAAAATCCCGCCTTCTGTACCTGGCTGGGCTGCTCAAAAAACGAGTGCCAGCTCCACAAGTATCAGATGCCGAATCAATGGCAGGATCAGCTGGAAGTGAAAGCCGCAGAAGGCAATGGCCGCAACCACCTATTAGAGGTCGCCCAACTGTTGGTCCTCCACGATGCTGCTCCGAAAGTGAGTCGAGCAGTCAGCAGGAGAGTGGTTCTACTGCCAGATGAAATCTGCGCCGTCGAAGTCGTCGAGCGCGCAGTCTAAGACGAGGTGGTTCGTTTGGACCACCGACGATGGGATTTGCACCGCCAGGCATTCCCACTTTTGTATACCCGCAACCGACACATAGTCCGGGGTCTAAGTCGAAGACTGACATCCCGATCCCGGTCTCTCCTAGTCAACCGCCCACTGGAGGCACTGCTAAACGGCAGGCCATGGAGCAGGGACGATCACCGTCGATTCATGTGGAGGATCGCCGCCGAGCCGGAGAACTTAATCTTGGCCGACCGCCACCCACCCGAGTCGTGATGACCCCGCCCATGCCTACGGTGCTGGGGCATCGTCCGACCGAACAGACACGACGTGAATCTTGTCGAGAGATCGAGCAAGGAAGACGCGAGTTGAAAGAGGATGCGGCCACGTTTGCCTCAACTGAACAGGCAGGCAATGGCATGCCCATCCCATATCTGGTCAATCCGCAATCCGATACGACTCCGCCGGCCTATGCTCGCCAGACTGCCAGGCGTGCTGTTGGCTGGAATCGTCGCACAGATTTCTGGGGTGATGA
>JAAEPZ010000427.1 GCA_024231955.1 bacterium
AAGGAGAGTCCGCCGCCGCCACCACCTCAGCAGGAGGGAGAAGCGGCGATGCAGGCCCGAGCTCAGGATGCGGATGAAGCCGCGGATTTGCAAGGTCAGGATATTCCGCCTTGGTCAGGCTACGGCCGTTTTAGCACGGTCATGGGCCGACGCTCGAAAGCTGAGTTTCATGAGGAATTCCACGCCAGAAACGCCTACGTTCAGAGTTTCAACGTAGCGCAGTACAATCTGAGCAAGTTTCAGAAGTGTCACATCGCGCATCAGTGCAGACGTTTCGCTCGAATCGTCATGTACAAACAGAATCGGACCATTGCCGCAGGAAGCATCGCACACTCGCTGAGCAAAAATCAGCTGGAGGATGTCAACCGCGGACCGACTGGTGAAATACCCGATCGCTCGAACGATGGGTACAGTACCGATTATGACTCGGAAGGTGAGGTGGGTATGGAGCTGATTCTGGCATCAATGCCGCCTCTGCCGCCTCAGGCGCTGATGCCGCCCACTCCTGACAGTGGAGCTGGCAAGGACGAATTTCAGCCACCGGATCCATTTCCCAGCGCAAAAGAAACATCACTGTCGCTGCCGGCCTTTGGAGCC
>JAAEPZ010000428.1 GCA_024231955.1 bacterium
AATCACTCCCACCGACATCAACACCTGGGTCTTGGGACCGACCGATGACTGCGCTTCTAACGGCGTTGCTCCATGCGCCACGTTCGGTAACGGAACCTATGCCCCGAACCTGGGACAACCGGATCCGACACTCTTTGGCCCGTACACCCTGCAACCAATCGCCGCCAATGATCCCTTCCTCGCCGGTGCTACCTATCCGTTCCACACCAGCACAGGTGGGCCGGACGATTGGACACTGGCTCCGATAGATCGTGCCGGACTGCACGAAATCGCCCTGCACAACGTAGTCTACGAAGGCGGAGACCTGACCGAAATGTTCCAGGTGGATGTGGGTACGCTGGCCTTTGACGCCGAAATGGACCCGGCAGAGGGCACTGTGACTCTCGGTTCCGTGGACGCTGTGGCCTACACCGAGACCGGTGAGATCGAGCTCCAGTTCACACCTTCGATAGGGATTCCCGATCTGTATGCCTCGTTGGCCGGTGGCCTGTCCACCACCCACGTGGATGATACGGTCATCCTGCCCGACAGCGGCCAATGTGGCGATAACGCCTGGTGCGCGGATACCCAGTGGTTCACCAACATGATCGACATTCCGGGAACCACCAATCTCCGGGTTTACATCCCCATGCCGGCTGGCGAA
>JAAEPZ010000429.1 GCA_024231955.1 bacterium
GAAAGATTACTGACCCGGTGTACGCCAAACGAGGACGTTACGACCTTGATGATGACGACGTGGAGGATAGCGCCGCTCCTAGTGAAGCCGGCGAAGATGAACAAGGAATGTTTGCCGTGCCGCAGGGATGAGCGCCGAGGGCCAAGAAGCCGTCGACACCTTTGAGCGCTCCTGGAGTCGCCACGGGCAGCGCGACTAGCCGAGAAGCCAACGACCGACCGAGATCGAGATCTAGATCTAGGGACGACACTGGAGACGAGCGAATGGACGTCGACGAGCCTAGGGGAAGTCGCGATTACCAAACACACCAACCGCGCAGGGCGAGATGCCCATCCAGAAAGCCGTCTCGCCAACCAAGGTCGCCAAGCTGGAGCAGTGATGATCAGAGAACAGTCACGGGCTCTGACAAGAGTACTGGTACGCCGAAACGCGGCAGACCAACTCGTTGGGACGTGAAAACGCCGCTAATCCCGCTCATCGAGCCCAGATGCGACGTGACCATGGAGATGAGACCCGGAGGGCCTCTGAGCGGACTCACCGCTCGTCAACCGATCCCAAACGCGGAACAGGAGAGACAGCAGAGAGACGATATGGACCGGCAGAAAGAAGAAGAACGAAAGCGACAAATTCCAGCTGGTACAGCTGAGGAACCGTTTCTTCTCCCCTTTTTGCAGGAACCGGCACTGATGAC
>JAAEPZ010000430.1 GCA_024231955.1 bacterium
GGACCCGACCCGAGGATGTCCAGTTCGGGCGGAGTGACTTCCTCGACGATGTCTATGTCCGCGAACCTGATGTCGTCCTCGACTGCATCAGCAACTTCGGCGACACCTTTGCGCGCATCAGCAATCCCACCGGCATCCTCGACCGTATCGGTGACCTTGGCAATGTCCTCGGCAGCGTCCGCGATTCCGGCACCATCCTCGACGGCAGCGATCCCAGCGCCAGCTTCTTCAGCGGTCTCTATCCCTCCCTGTGGCTGACTGGGCGATTGAAGCGCTAGCTCAGTCAACTCCAGAGGGCTGGGCAGATACCGCTTCAGGCGGCAGACATTCCATTTTCATCCGTCGCTCAGATGATAAACGTATCGCCCGAGCACTTGGACGACATGCAAGGGTCTCCCGAGCGGGCTGTGACCCTGCAGTGCCTGTGGGCGCTTTGTCGATACCAGATCTCCAATGGCAAAGTGGCCGCGGAGAGAGACTGGGCGTGCCACAAGCAATTTCGGTTGTTCTTTGGGGACTGAGAAATCC
>JAAEPZ010000431.1 GCA_024231955.1 bacterium
CTTGGGGACGCCCTTAACTTATTAACTTAACGACGGTGAATTGGCTTCGTTTGCATGGCGCTCCCCACAATCCCCGCGCTCGCCCGCCTATGGTCAAAAAACTATTTTGGAAGAAAAGGCTGATATCTTAAGAAGTTAACTCCAGAATTGGCCGAATTTCTCATCCGTATTAAACTTGTGTATATAAATCAACTGGTTATGCTCATACAGCGGTCTTTTTACCGAGCTTGTCAACTCGCTTTGCGGTAATAATATTTCAACAATCATCCGAGGCTCCCTCGCCGGGTCGGTGCTTGAAAGCACGGTGATCCGCGACCACTTCCGGGTGGACGCGGTCTCCACGGCGACCCTGTTCGCGCGAGCCAACGAGGCCGGCGCCCCCATGCACGTCATGGACGCCTCCAATTACCAGCAGATCCTGCCCGGGCTCCCCCTGGCGGACAATGTCCGGGCGGACATGGAAAACGCGATCCTTCTCCAGGGCCTTCAAGTGACCACGCCGGAAGGGGAGCTGGCCCACGAGTACTGGACCGGGGCCGCCTATCAAGGAGAACACCGAGACCGGGGATGGCCTGGACCACAAGCTGGAGGTGCTGGTTTCGCGGAGCACGGCGACCACCCGCTCCCCGACTGGGTGCGCCGGAGCCTGGGCTCCTTCTTCACCGAAAATGCGATTCCGCCGCCCAACCAACCACGTCGAGTTCACTTTCGACGCCCTCGGCCGAAAAACCCAGCACATCCAGCATAAATCCGGCCCCGCCCTGATCACCCGTTTCACCTCCTACGATGAGGTGGGCAACCCATTATAATTGAATATTTTATATTGAATATTGAATATTTGTGGATGTCGCTTCGCTCCGTCGATTTGGGATTTATTTGGAACCTTGGTGAAATGCACAAAGC
>JAAEPZ010000432.1 GCA_024231955.1 bacterium
CCGCAGCGTTATTGGAAGTGAACTGGGAGATCCGGTGCCACATCAGCAGCTCCCTATGACGATGGACGAGGTTGTGCCACCGACAGTGGCAACCGCTTTCGGAGATGGGTTCTTCAAGTGACCGCGCCCGCCAGTGAAGCGATTCTATATCGATCGACCGGCAGCCAAACCGCTGACGAAACCGATGCTGCGACTGTTGAGAGACGCGTCGCCGGCTGGGTCTGCTGGGTCCTCGGTGCAAGTGGGAGAAACTGCTGCTGACATCACTAGGAGAGTGAGAGCCGAGAGCCGCAGTCCTGGGATCGAGGGCGAGCCATGGGATCAACATGAGAGCAGAGACCTGACAAAGAAGCTGACCCCGGCCTCGACGGCTGTGGGCAGAGGAATCTCGCTGGGAAGCTTCGAAGGTGACGACTGGCTGAAAAGAACCGCCACTCCCCCAGTCAGAAAGATGGGCAGAGGCGGATTCGATGTGCATCCGCAGCCAGGAGCCGATGGGGTGGGGCCGAGCCGCGGAGGGGTCCGGCCGCCGCAGAAATGTCTGGCGCCGCCGTCCCAATCGCCGATGAAGGTGTCACCCAAATTCCAGCTGCAGCGAATCATCCAGTACCAGATCAGTCAGGAAGATCTGCAACTGCTACTGACATGGCTCTTCCTGCCATCAGCACCGATGGGCGCGCCGAGGGCACCCGAGACCAGTCAGTGAAGCCTAAACTAGGCCCGCGCTGAACGCGAACTGCTGGACAGAGAGGCTCGTGACAGTGATGCTCTGTACACAATCCCAGGGGACACACCAGGCGAAGAGCGGGCAGTGCTGCAACAGCCGGTGCAGCTGACCAGACGGACCGACGAACCATTGGTGCCACGCATCCGACCAGACGAATTCGTTGTTCGCCAGGCCGGAGTCCGTTTTCGGGACCAGGCGAAAGTCCAGAACATGAAGCTGTTCATGGAACGAGAAGAGAAGCGCCAGAGAGAAGGGAAGCCGTTCGGGTCAGTCATGGACCAACTCGCGGGGTCGATCGCCGGACAACAACAGCCGCCGCAGCTGCCGCCGCAGCCGCCGCCGCAGAACGCCGCAGCCGTGCAGCAGGTTACGCCGCCACCTGACGTCGAGCTGACCGCCGTTGTCGCCATGGACACGCAACAAGCGGAGATGGAGAAAGTCACGGGCGACGATTCGATGGGCGACGGAGATGGA
>JAAEPZ010000433.1 GCA_024231955.1 bacterium
GAGGCCGTGGCCGCCGGACATCACTCGGTGACCTGGAACGGGCGCGACAGCGCCGGTCAGTCGGTCGCCAGTGGAGTCTACTTCTACAGTATCGACGCCGGTCCTCTGCAGAAGACCAGCAAGATGCTGCTTCTGAAGTAGATTGTGCTATAATGGGGCCGGGTGAAGCCCGGCCCCATTAACAAGGAGCTTGAACCATGCGCAGAAATATTCTGTTATCCATACTGGGATCTCTAATGATCGCAGCTCAGGCATGGGCGGCGGTCGAATTGCGTTTCGACCCCTTCGACGGCACCATCGCCCCCGGCCTCGACGGCGTGCTTGCAATACATGTCGACGAGGAGGTGGAGATCCGGACGATTGAGGTGCGTCTCACGTTCGACGAGAACATCCTCGAGAGTTTGAGTGGTGAAGCCGGCGAGTTGTTCGAGGGGGCACCCTGCTCACTGTTTGAGGATTTCCAGGATGAAACGATTGCCGGCGAGTGGTATGGGATGTGCGTGACATTGGGCGCCGATTGCTGGGTAACCGGTCCGGGCGAACTCTACCGCTGGAATTTCAACGCACTGGTGAACGGCATCAGCCCCATCACCGTTCTCCAGATCCGTCTGTTCGATCCGGCGGGACTCGTCATCGAGGATGTCACTCTCCCGGGCACCAGCATCATCGTCAGCGACGGCACCGCCGTTTCCGATCGGGCACCCGGTGCCATCAGCTTCACGCTCTCACCCAACCCCTTCAACCCTTGCACCAGACTCAGATTTGCCAGCATGAGTGAGGGGCCGGCGACAGTCGAGGCGTTCGACTTGACGGGTCGGCGGCTGGCCTCGGTCTGGCAGGGTGAACTGGGACCGGCGGGCATTACCGTCAACTGGTACGGCTGCGGTGATGACGGCGAAACTCTGCCGAGCGGAATTTACCTTCTCCGCCTGCAGGATTCCTCCGGGGAAACGCAAACTCGGCGAGCTGTTCTCCTCAAATAGAGAACTCGCAAAACCGGTCAAGAGAATACCCCGACGCCCAGGCGCCGGGGTTTTTTCCGTCCACTGGCGCAGGGCTACTTCCGGTGATGCTTGATGAAATCGGCCATGGCGATTCCGCGCAGGTCGGCGTTGCCCTTTTCCCCCGCCGTGGAATAGCGGCGATGATTGAAGTCCTGCCGCAGCGGTTGCACATTGTAATGAACTTGATTCGCGAGTCCGGGGCGGCTTTGATCGTTGAGGGGGACGTTCAGAGACGAGCGCCCCACGGCGTTACGTCTTAACGGCATCCTAATTTTATCCGAGTCCCGCAAACGGAACAGTTATGTTACAGAAAATTAACAATAGTGGCGATCCGGAGTTGCGATGTGGTATGCTGTCCGCGCTGTAATTCCACGAGTTCCAGCGGCTGTCCTGAGGGCGTGTGTGAGAATCAAAAATGCCAATTCTCCAGTGTGTTGTCGGGATTGTTGGAAAACAGTGAGATGAGAATTAGCGGCGATGGCTGTCATCAAAGAGACGTTCTTCATATCCGGTGCTGTCGCGAATCACAGCCTTGCATATTCGATCCCACGCCTGCTCCGCCCACATCGGGCACGGGCAGCGGAGTTAAAAAACAGTGACCGGGAAGCCACACTTCCAATGTGTCGCCGATTACTCAACCCTATTACCAGGGGGATCCAATATGCAATCTCGACAGCATCGCTCCTTTGGAGTACCAGGTTTCACCCTTCTTCTATTCCTGCTTCTGGCGGCCTCTATCCTGCAGGCCCGCCCCTTGGATGTGACGCCGATCGACATCGAGACGTTGCAGTCCGACACCGCGCCCAGAGCAGGCACGCGCGGCAGCGACCTGTACCTGTTCGGCGCTTCCGGCCCCGGAGCCTTCGGGCAACCGGGCACGAACGGCTCCGGTTACGACTTCGAAGGTGTCGAACCCGCGGGCTGGTTCCCGGTCCCGCCGCCCGGAACCGACCCGTACTGGCATATCGACACAGTCAGCAAGGTCACCGGGCACAACACCGACATGACCGGCGCGCTGCCCTTCAGCGGCGGCGATCCGGAAAACACCTACGCCCTCTGGTGCGGCACGGATACAGATCCGCTGTTCCTGTCCTCGGGTTACGGGAACAACTGGAATGTGGCGGTCGATGTTGCCATCGGACTGCCCGTCACGACCGGCTCGACCATCGACTTCCACCTGGCCAACCAGTATGAGGGCGTGGCGTGCGACTACTTCGTGGTCGAAGTCATGGGCACAGCCGGCACCTGGGTCATGATCTACTACAATGACAATGGTTTCCCGGAATCGGGCCGTGACCTCAGCCTGCCCGTCACCCCGGGGGATGTCGGCGGCTATCTGGACAAGGTGCGCTTCCGGTTCATCTCCGACCCCGGCTGGTCGGATGAAGACGGCTCCTGGCCCACCGATATCGGCGCCGTCTGGCTGGACAACATCGTGATCCAGGTCGACGGAACCCCGGTCGTTACGGAGGATTTCGAAGACGGCACGATGGCTGCGGCCTTCTCCCTGATCTCCTTGACCGGATACGACCTGACGAACTACACCATCCTGCACGACGGGGTCGACATCCCCGACCCATGCTGGGACGACACCCGCTCCGCCTGGGGCTTCTTCGATGCCGGCACGACGGAACCGGCCTACCCCGGCGGTGTGATCTCCTACGGCCCGCCGTGGGCCTGGATGGTTCTCGAATCGCCCGCTCTCGAGCGGGATCAGTTGGGGGGGCAGCTCGAATACGTCTACGGCAGTTCACCCGGAATATGGCTGGACATGGATTGCTTCATGGATCTCCCGCCGAACGCCGTAGTCTACTTCAAGCTCACCGTGTCTGCCCGCGTGGAGGGGGGGACATTCGGTGACTGGAAAGGCAACCTGACCTATTACGGCAGCCCGCTCTGTCAGACCCCATGGTCTTTAAACCTGGAAATGCTGGCCTCGCAAAGCAGCGGGCCCGGCGTTCTGACCGGACTCAAGGTGCGTATCGAGGTCGTCGACATGTGCCCGGTGTGGTGCAACATGTCCGGTGACGGATCCGGCCACACGGTCGGTCTGCTGCTCGACGACGTCTCTATCCGCATCCCCGGCGACGGCGAACCCATCGACTTCAGCGACTCGCCGGATCCGACCTACCCGACCCTGTTGGCCAGCAACGGCGCCCGGCACGCGATTGTCGCGGGGTACAGCCTGGGAACCGTGGTGGACGGGGAGGCCGACGGTCTGCCCTCGCCATTGGCCGATGGCGATGACCTGAACGGCGTACCCGACGACGAGGACGGCGTGATCTTCACGCTGCCGCTGGTCGTGGGCAGCCCGGGACAGGCTCAGGTAACCGCCTCGGCGCCCGGCATGCTGAACGCCTGGTTCGACTTCAACGCCGACGGCGACTGGGCCGACGCCGGCGAGCAGATCTTCATCGATCTCCCGCTTGTGGCCGGACCCAACCCCATCGGTTTCCCGATCCCGATCGGCGCGACCCCGGGGATGACCTATGCGCGGTTCCGCTTCAACGTCGTCGGCGGGCTCAGCTACACGGGCTTCGCCGAGATCGGCGATGTCGAGGATTACTACGTGGAGCTGGAGCCGCCGCCGACCGGCAACATCATCATTGAAAAGCAGACCGATATTCAGGGCGCGCCCCAGAGTTTCGAGTTCAGCTCCAGTTACGGTTACAACTTCACGTTGATCGATGACGGGACCAACGATTCCGGTTCGCTGCCGATCGGTGCCTACACGGTGACCGAGCTTGCGACACCAGGCTGGACCCTGACCTCGATCACCTGCAACGACGGCAACAGCAGCGGCGATGTCGGCACAGGCGTGGCGACCATCCTGCTGGAGGCCTACGAGACTGTGACCTGCGTCTTCGTGAACACCGAGATCCCGCCCGAGCTGGATTGGGGAGACGCGCCCGATCCGCCCTACTGCACGCTGGCGGCCAGCAACGGCGCCAGCCACGTCATCGTCCCCGGCGCTCCCTTCCTGGGTCTCGCCGATCCCACGGACGATCCCGACTGGGAGCCCGACGGTCAGCCCCATCCCGTCGCGCTGGGGGATGATCTCGCCGGTCTCGATCCCGATGATGAAGATGGCGTCGTGATCCCCTTGTTGCAGGCGGGCCAAACGGCCGCCATCGTCTTCGAGGTCAACATCGCGCCCGCCTTCGTCGACGGCTGGATCGATTTCAACGGCAACGGCATCTGGGGCGATGTGCCCAACGAGTATGTCGTCGCCGGCAACTACCCGCCCGGTCTCTATACGACGGGCGTGAACGCTCCTCCTGTCACCGTTCCCGCGGGTGCCGTGCCGGGCCAGACGTTCGCGCGCTTCCGCATCAACACCGTCGGTCCCTTGACTCCCTGCGGCGGCCCCGCCGAGGATGGAGAGGTGGAGGACCACGTGCTGGAGATCGAACCGCTGACGACCGGCAACGTGATCTTCACGCCGGACCCGCAGACCATAGTCGCGGCCGACGGTCCCATGTTTATCAAAGAGATCGTCTGTCAGTACCTGGGCGGCGGCTCCGGCACCGTCTATGGCTACTCGATCGACGTCCTCTACGACAGCAACATCATCACCGCCGTCTTCGGACCGCCGGATAACGGCCCCTTCTCCACGACGCCCCTGTTCATAGTCACTCCGATCGCCGGAGGCGTCCGGATCGATGCGGCCGTCGGCGGAGCGGGCAGCGGCATCACGAGCGGCGAGCTGTTCAAGGTCACCGCGACCGGTATAGGTTGCGGCTCGAGCCCTCTGGCTCTGACCCTCAACAACTTCCGCGACAATGCCAACCAACCGCTCAGCGGCTTCACCGACGATGACGGCGAGGTGCAGGTGGACATCGCCGCACCTGCTGTGACCAACGAGGTCCTGGTGCGGACGAATATGGTCGACAACGGCTACGTGAAGGATGGCGACGATCTCAAGATCACCGCCGACTTCGCCGACGCCTGCGGCGGTTTCGCCGGTCTGACCATCACGGCCGACCTCTCGGATCTGCTTCTCGGCGGCGGCACCGCAGTGGCGCCCACCGGCACGGCCGATCCGACGGTCACCTGGACCCTGACATCGGTGGCCCTGACGGCCGACGGTACCAAAACCGTCACCCTGAAGGCGGTCGACGCGATGGGCAACGAGGTGACGACCACGGTGAGCATCATAGTCGACAACACCATGCCCGCGGCGGTGTCCGACATCACTGCGGATCCGCACCACCTTGAGGTTGAGGTGGGCTGGACCCACAACGGAATCGACGTGAACCGCTACTGGATCTACCGCGGCATGTGGTACGACACGACACCGGGCACGACGGCGTACCCCGAGTACGACGACCTGGCCGGCGACGTCATACCGACCCGACCTGGCGCCGGGGCCCTGCCCGATCCGGTTCTGGGCTGGCTGCGCGTAGACGCCGATGACCTCGGTTCAACCATCGGCACCTTCTTCGACCTGTTCGTCGATTACGATCCGGCCGATCCTCCGCGCGGCGTCTACTACTACGAAGTGTTCGCCGTCGATGCCGCCGGCAACTGGAGCGATCCGGCGACAGCCAATGATCGCGCCACGAACTACTGGCTCGGCGATGTGAGCGATCAGGGGAGCGGTACGTATGGCGTCTTTGACGGCCTCGTCTCCGGCGCCGACATCACGCAACTCGGCACCTACTACGGGACCAGTCCCGTCGTTGTCGCCGGCAAGCCGATCGATGTCGGTCCCACCGACGACTACAGTCGCGTGGGTATTCCGACTACGGACGACCGGGTGGGCTTCGAAGATCTGATGATCTTCTCGATGAACTACGGTATCGTCGTCCCTCTGCCCCTCTTCCAGGAGGGCGCCACACTCGAGGCGCAGATTGCCTGGAGACAGGTCGGGGAGAGCGTCTGGTCGCTGGTTCTTGAAGAGCCCTGCCTGGATCTCAAGGGTCTGAACATCAGCTCCAGAATGATCGCCGGATCCGTGATCTCGGTTCAGCCCGGCGCACTCTGTGGTCAGCAGGCGGGTCAGATCTTCCTGCGCAATATCGACACCAACGGACTCGACGCCGGCCTGGCGTTGCTGGGGACCGACCTCGGCTTCATCGGCAGCGGCGAGTTGATGCGCGTGACTTTCGCTCACGGTGTTACCCCGGACGACGTCAATCTAACGTTGCGCAACTCGCTCAACGCACCGGTTGGTGTCGAGATGGAGATGACGGGCGCGGCAGATGACCTGCCCGCGGCCTACATGATGACCCAGAACTTCCCGAATCCCTTCAACCCGAAGACGAGCATCAGCTTCGATCTGCCCGAAGCGCAGAACGTGCGTTTGAGCGTCTTCGCCCCCGACGGGCGCTGCATCATCACTCTGGTGAATGAGGCCGTGTCCGCCGGACATCACTCGGTGACCTGGAACGGGCGCGACAGCGCCGGCCAACCGGTCGCCAGCGGTCTCTACTTCTACAGCATCGAAGCCGGTCCTCTGCAGAAGACCAGCAAGATGCTGCTTCTGAAGTAAAATCCGTGTTTCAAAGGGGCCGGGTCATACCCGGCCCCTTTTCCTGTGAGTTTGAATCATGCGCCTCAAATTCCTGTCGACGATTCCGGAACTCCTCTGATTACCGTTCAGTGATGGGCAGCGGTCGAACTGCGTTTCGATCCCGACAACGGTACCTGCGCTCCCGACACGTACGGGACGCTCTCCGTTCACCTCGATGAGGCGATAGAAATTCTCACTATAGAGCTGACCGGCCGGCGGCTGGACACAGTGTGGCGGGGAGAACTCGTAAGATTGGTCAAGAGAAAACCCCGACGCCCAGGCGCCGGGGTGTTTTCCGTCCGCTGACGCAGGGCTACTTCCGGTGATGCTTGATGAAATCGGCCACCTCGGGCAATCCGCCCTGGTGAACCAGGTAGCCGTCATGCGGCTCCCTCTCCGTGATCTCTCCGGCGATGGGCTCAAGCATGATCCGCTTCACCTCTTCCGGATCCTCGCTCTGCCCCAGGGCCCAACCCATTTTCATGTAGGCGGCCTCGGGCAGCATGTTGCCCAGCGGAACGACCCCCATCCCCATGATCTCACGACCGGTTTCATAGACATACATCTGAGCATAGCCCCAGAGCGTCTGCACGGTCATGTACACAGCAACGCCCGCATCCTGCGCTCGACGCAACGCCGGGTAGATCGGTTTATTGACATGCCCCAGCCCCGTACCGGCAATGATGATGGCGCGGTAGCCGTTGTCGATCAACGAATCGAAGATATCGGGCTTCATGCCGGGATAGTAGTAGACGATCGAGACACGATCATCGAACACCGGTATGCACTTGAAATCGGCCATGGCGATTCCGCGCAGGTCGGCGTTGCCCTTTTCCCCCGCCGTGGAGTAGCGGCGATGATTGTAGTCCTGCCGCAGCGGTTGCACATTATCACGACTGACCATCGCCAACGGCGTATCGCTCAGCGTGCGGAACGTGCTGCGGTAACTCGAGTGCATCTTGCGTACGCGTGTCCCCTTGTGCAACAGGCCGTACTCGTCGCTGGTCGGGCCGAACATGCAGACCATCACCTCGGCGATGTCGCTGAAGGCCGCGGTGCGGGCGGCGTGAATCAGATTGAGCGCCGCATCCGAACTGGGTCGATCGCTGGAGCGCTGACTGCCCACCATGACGATGGGAACCGGGGAGTTCTGCAGCATGAAGCTGAGCACTGCGGCGGTATGATGCATCGTGTCGGTGCCGTGTCCGATGACGATGCCATCGACACCGGAACGGATCTGGGCCTCCACAGCCTGGGCGGTACCGATCCATTGCTCGGGTCCCATGTTCTCACTGAAGACACCGTAGAGTTTCTCCGTCGTAAGATTGCAGACGTCGGCCAGTTCCGGCACGGAGCCGTACAGCTCACCCGGAGTGAAGGCGGGGATCACGGCGCCGGTGCGGTAGTCCAGGCGGCTGGCGATGGTACCGCCGGTGCCGAACAGCTTCACATAGGGCTTCTTGGGATCATGGGGAAATTCCTGCTCCGGAATCTTGTAGTTGGCCTCCTTGCGGCCGACCTCGGTCAGGGAGATCAGCGTCGAGTAGTGCAGACCGACGTTATAGCCCGAGATCAGTTTGAGCACGAGGTGCTCCGCATCGGCGGTCTCACTGCGGGGCAGAATGATTCCCCGGAAGTCACCCTGATCGGTATGGGCCTCAACATCGCTCCAGACGCCGACATCATGCTGCTGCATAACACTCAAAGTCGGTTCACGATAGCCCTTGCAACGGTCGTCGCTCATCATTCACCTCCCTGATCGGTGGCCGGCAATTCGTCCAGGCGACTGATCAACTCGCGACCGGCAACAGCTCTATTGAGTTTATCCTTGATACGACCGGCGAAATACCGGATGCGCGCCCGCGTGTCGCCGGTTGCGGGTTCCTCGATATCGGGAAGCGCATAGGTGATGCCCGACGCCAGTTGTTCACCCCGCAGACAGGTCTGGAACAGTGGCCGACCGCCACCGCCGGCGACACTCCAGGAGCGAAGAATGGACAGGTCGAGTTCGCGCGGGTTCTCCGCCAGGAAAGCCGGCAACCAATCCAGCTCCTCGGGTGAGGGCATGTTGAATCCGGCTCGTTGCAGATAGCGCCAGTGACTGGTCAGAATCTCGGCCAGACGTATGCAGATGTCGGGATCCGGATTGAGACTGAGGAACGCATTGGCGCGACGCATGTGGACCAGTTGTTTGATCATCTCCGCCGGCAATCCGAATTTTCCCAGTTCAGCCCTGAGCTCCCAAGGGGTCAGGGGGAGATTGTCCCTAATCATCTGCCAGCGCTCGGCCGTCAGCGGCAGCGGTGGGAGATCGGTGTCAGGATACATGCGATCCGGACCGGGGAGGATCCGCTCAAAGCGGGTGGTGCCATCGTACCGCGCCTGACGGGTTTCACCAGGCACTCCGGCCAGGGCATCCTGAGCCCGCAATTCGATTTCGTTGAAGGCCGTCTCGACATCTTCACGAGAGCCCCAGACCAGGATGATCGGATCGGATTCGGGCGCCCCCAGCAGCTGACGGATTCGCTCCCACTCCATGTTCCTGGGGCCCGTGGTCATCTGCTCGGAGCAAACGAGATTGGGCTTCTTGTCCAGGCAGGCAATGACACGCACACGTCCCTTGAATTCACTCAGGAAAGCCACACCGGGCTGAATCTCGTTGAACAGGACATCGCCGAAACCGGGCAGTTGGATGGCGCCGACGATCAACCCCTGCTCTCGGGCCTTCTCGATCGGACGATACTCGGTTCCGTCGAGCAATTCGGTTACTTCGAGACGGGGACACTGATAACCGACGGCCTTGATCTGCCGCTCATTCAGGAGTACGTCCCTGATCTCCAGCAACCGCTTCTGACGAAAGGCTTCGATATGGGTCAGCTTGCCGATGGTCGGAATGCGGGAGACACCCTTGATCTCCACACGCGTGCCGCCGGTGACGCTGACGTTGACATCCTGGCGCCCGGCGCCGATGCCGGTGCGCACCCGTCCGCTGCTGCGTGCCAGCTCCCGCAACGCCTGGGCCGCCTTTTCCACTTCGGCCGGAGTCCGGAGTTCTGGCCCGGTGACCATCTCGATCAGGGGCATGCCCAACCGGTCGGTCTTATATGTACGAAAGTGCCCCTCATCGGAGATCTCCCGACAGGAATCCTCCTCCAGCCCCAGTTGCAGAATACTCACCTGACGTTTACCGACGGGGATGCTCCCCTGCACGCCCAGGATCGTGGTTCGCTGGAATCCCGTCGGGATGGAACCGTCCAGATACTGCTTGCGCGCAATGTGGATTTCGCCAACCGCCTGCAAACCGAGCATCTGAGTGATCACCATAGCCCCCTCCAGAGCCTCATCGTTGAGGTGGAAGGGTGGGGCGTCATCCATTTCGTAAGTGCAGACACTCTCCCCGTGAAGTCGGTAGAGGATCTCCTTCTTCGTCTTGAACTCCATGAGCGCCGTGCCGTCGTACTCGCCCAGCTCGGACAGAGTGGGGCGCATGTGACGCAGAATCTCGGCATCGTACTCATTGGTGTACAAGCCCGCGGGGCAGTTGCAGAACAGCTTCTTTTTCGTCAGCAGCTGCTGATGGATCTCCAGGCCCGACTTGAAGCCGATATTGGCGTAGTCGCGAGCGGCGAGGGTTCCGTACATGGGCAATTTGGCCATACAGGTCTCCATTACTGAACTAGCGAACGGCTAGGTGATTACCGGGCAAGGTATATGGGGGCGCACCCTTTTTCCACCCCCAATAGACAGCGGGGAGCGCTTTCCCAGGTGGAAATCCTGTCCCGCTCACAGACCTCACCTCCGAGAGGCTCCGCAATATTCCGGCTTAAGACATGAGGGCCCTATCCTGTTGATAACATGGATGATAGAGAGTCGCCCCTCACAGTCTCCAACCCGAGCTGAGTTCGTGAATTGGGAGTACTCTCCCGGAAGGGGTGTACCTGCCATCTCAATACTGCTAGACTGCCGGGCGCATCGGCCCATATTGCGGATATCGGCAGTGGGTGATGCGCGAGCCCGGAATACCTCCGCCCCAATGATTCACCCGAAAGGACATCGCCGTGAAGGATTTGCTCACCGAGATCTTCGACATGCAGGCCGATCTCAACCGCTACACCCTGGAGCAGAACGACCAGGGCATCGCCTACGATGACATCCCCAAGGATCGCGCCCTCCAGAACCAATGGATCCGCAACTACTCTCTGGCCATGACGCAGGAGATTTCCGAGATGATCGACTCCACCAACTGGAAATGGTGGCGTACGAAGGTCGATCTGTTCGATGAGCAGAATCTGAAGGTCGAGTTGGTGGACATTCTCCATTTCTGGGTCAGCGCCTGCCAAGTAATGGGGCTGTCGGCCGAGGATGTTCATCGCATGTACATGCAGAAGAACGCCATCAACCGCAAGCGTCAGGATTCCGGCTATATCGAAAAGGACGAGTCCGACAATCGGAGCATCAAATAGGCCGGACGCAGTCAGATCAGATCGAACGGAGGGTCCGGTGCTATCGGACCCTCCTCCATTTTCAATGTGTGCGGATGATGATGTAGGCCATGATGCCCATGCCGACCGATACCTTGAACAGAGCGGCCAGGAGCTTGCCGATGAATGCTCCCCAACCGGCGCGGAGGACCTCGTCGTCAATGCGACGCAGGTGCCAGGTCTCCAGGAGCACGGCACCCACGGCTGATCCGATGAAGGCGCCGATGAGCGATCCGATCAGCGGCAGTACGGCCGTGCCGAGAATAACACCTGTAATCCCGCCGATGAACGCACCACCGACCCCCCACCAGGACGCACCGTATTTCCGGGCCATGACCGACCCCAACGCAGCCTCCACGACCTCGGCAAGGATCACCATGGCCAGCATGATGATCAGAGCCAGCCAGCTGATTGCCTGGAAATGTCCAAGCCAGGCCGTGAGCAGCGCCAGGGCGAGCATGATGAAATTACCGGGAATACCCATAGGGATGAGGATAAGGCAGGTGAGGAGCGCCAGATCCAGGGCCGCGAGGCCGGCGATTTTTAGAATTGTGTGCAACATGGCAGCTATACGTAGCCTATTAGCCGTTGTTTCGGCAACGTCAAATACTTGCTCCCGCTTGAGTGCTTGCAGTTCGCCCATGCTGAAAATCGCTGCGGCGGCACCTGCCCTCAACAGAAAGCCCCCTCACCTTATGAAGTGAGGAGGCTGTTATTCGGATAGGTACCGAGAATCTAGTCTATTTTGGTGTGTTGCGGCGACGTTGACGAGGATGCCTCGCCCGACTTGGTCTCGTCCCATTTCATGTCTCTCACGATGATGTCGTCCGGACTCCAGGTCACACTTTCACTCTCGATCGCCTTTTGCAGACGCTTCAGGATCATCTTCGCCTGCTTCTCCACTTGGGAGCCCAGCGTCAGAGACCTCTGATAGAACTTGCTCGCGAGAGCATATTCACCTTTGTGGACATAGGCCTCACCCATGCTGTCGTATACGTTCCAGGCTTCGGGATAAAGGGCGACGTTGATTTTGAAGACCGTCAGAGCCTCATCGATCATCTGCTTACCCAGGAACTCATAACCCAGTTGGTTGAATTCGCTCTCCTTGAAATAGATCTTCCCCTTGGGCTCACTCTTCAGCGCCTTGAAGGTCCTCTTGCCGGCGTCGAGACCATCCGCATAGATACTCTCGCCAACGCGCCAGGCCGCGGAGTTCCGTTGCTTGTCACTCTTGCTCTTGGTCTTTTCCTTCAGCTCCTCGCTCTTCATCTTCGTCTCAGTCAACGGCACCTTGGCCGGCTCCACAGAATCCCAGAAACCGAAGGCAGAGAGCGGCAGGGCCAGCGCCACGACGATCAGAACGACACTCATCGTAGAGCGTCTGCTTTTCCCCTGTCGCTCGACACTCGGATCCAGGATGAACAGCAACCGATCCTTCAGGTTCGACCCCTGGGAGATGCGGGTGCTCTGGAAGGCCGGCACCGGCGTTTTGCTGTAGTCGGCGGCAATCTCCATGAGTTGCATGGCATAGTCGGAGGGCTTGGCTCCGATATTCAGAACGACATTGTCGCAATCCCGCTCACGTTCGATCCGCAGGTGCTTGACCGCATACCAGACAAGCGGGTTGAACCAGTACAGCACCATTACCAGACCGGCCAGGATCTCGATCAGGCTGTCCCAGCGCTTGATATGGGCCAATTCGTGCGACAGCACCAGGCGTCGTCGCGAATCGGACCACTCCTCCGCATCTATGGGGAAAATGACCACCGGCCGGAACACGCCGAGAGTAATGCCGGCACGGATATGGGGTGAGCGCAAGAGGTAGACATTGCGCTCCAGCCCCATCGTACGGCTGAGTTTGGTCAGCAGATCCTGCCAGGAGCGATCTGTCGGCACGGCTTTGCGCATGATCCGACGCAGTTGCAGGTCGGACGCAATCAACCAGGCCGCCATCATCATCAAACCGACCGTCCAGATCAGCACGATGAAGTGAGGTAGGCTCATCGAGAGCCAGAAGGGTTTACTGATATCCAGATCCATCGAACCCGGAATCTGCGGGCCTATCAAGCCGTCTTCGGCGAGCAGAGCCTGAAGCTCTGCATCGGATATCGGCACAGGCTCCTCGTAACTCCAGAAACGGGGATCGGGGAAAAGCGATAAACCGTACTCCGGTACGATCAGGGAGAGCAGCGGCAATGCCAGCAGGGCAATCAGGGTGCCAACCCAAATCTGATTGCGAAGAGAGGCGGACGAGCGGCGCAAGGCACCGATAATCAACAGAGCAAAAAGGCAGATCAGCGCGCCTTTCAGGTTGATATCGATCATCAGCCGCAAGGCCTCGAACCAGGGGATTTCGGCAAAACTCATTTAGCGACCTTCCGCGCGAGATTTCTCGATCAGGTCTGCGATCCTCTCTCTATCCTCATTGGACAAGTTCGATTCCGTCTGCTTCAGGATAGAGATAACCGCATTGGCCTCCGCACCTTTGAAGAAAGTGTCGAGGACATTCTCCAGAGCGGTTTTCCTGGCCTTCGCCACCGAGATAGTCGGGTAATACAGAAAACGACCTTTGATGCGTTCGTGATAAAGATACCCCTTGCTCTCAAGGACATTGAGCATCGTCCTGACCGTGGCGTTGACCGCTTTGCCGGGCAGAGAATCCATAACCTCTACCGCGGTCGCTTTACCCTGGCGATAGATGATGTCCATGATCTGTCGCTCTCTGCGGGTTAGGTTGCTGATATCGGGCTTATTCTGAGACATTTTTTTCCTCTCGGATCAATTGCCCACCACGACCGTGCTTGGAGCGGTCCTGATCAGGCTGAACGTGGGGAACCATACATGTGTATAAGGTAACATTCCCGGAAAACCGTGTCAAGGTTACGATGCCGGGCAGCAACAGGGGAGGGGTATATAACGGCTTTGAAGTCCTTATGATAGATCATTCGATCAGAATATGACTGAGGGCCCCTGGACGCTGACGAACAGCCCCGAAGCGGTGTAACGGATCAGCGAATCAGTGAGCGATCAAGCAGGGGCTGTTCGATTTTATCATAGAGGTCAATGGGATTGATGGGTTTGGCGAGGTAGTCATCCATTCCGGCTCCGAGGCATATCTCCAGGTCACCCTTCATTGCGTTCGCAGTCAGGGCAATGATCCGGATGTGGCCGCTATTGGTCCTCTCCTCCCATTCACGGATGGTGCGGGTAGCCGTCAGGCCATCCATGACCGGCATCTGGACATCCATGAGCACGAGGTCGAACATCTCGGTCTGCACCCTCTCGCAACCTATCAGTCCGTTATCCGCCACAGAAACATCATGTCCATGTTTCTCGAGCAGGCGCACCACGATCTTCTGGTTGACGATGTTATCCTCGATAACCAGGATTTTACGGATGGG
Source organism: bacterium (assembly GCA_024231955.1). Taxonomy (GTDB): domain Bacteria; phylum Krumholzibacteriota; class Krumholzibacteriia; order JACNKJ01; family JACNKJ01; genus JAAEPZ01. The sequence goes on from JAAEPZ010000433.1 coordinate 14,402, forward strand.
GAGGTCGCTTTCGGTTTCACCCGGTCCGATCTCAATCTCCCGCTTGCCGACGGGGAACAGAAGAGCCTCCAGTTTCTCGACAAGATCATCGGCGAATACCGGCTTTATCAGGTACAGGGGCTGTTTGAGTTCGGAGGTGAGCTCACGCCCCTCCTTCCTGTTTGCCGCCGTCAACATCAGCATCATCCGCGTATAGGGGCTAAGCTCCTCATTTACCCTGCGGGCGGTGACGAACGTGTTCTCGATTCCATCGAATGTGTCGAGGAGAATCACATCGAACGGCTGGTCGTTCCTAGATGTTCTCAGTTGCAGAAGCAGCTCCAGTTCGGTCCGGACCATGAACGGCCGACATCCGATCTCCTTGAGCATTTTCCCGATTTGCTGACTCGTCTTCCGATTGTCATCCAGGACCAGCACCCTCATCCCGCCCAGGGAGGCAACCGCCATGGAGGACACTTCGGGTTGCATGATCCTGCCGAACTGAACGTCGAAGGAGAAGATACTGCCCCGCCCCACTTCGCTCTCGACCTTGATTTGCCCCCCCATCATTTCGACAAGCTGTGTGGAGATGGTCAGCCCCAGGCCGGTGCCTCCGAAATTGCGCGAGGTGGAACCATCGGCCTGGGTGAAGGAATCGAAAATCTGGCCCAGACGCTCTTCAGGGATGCCGATGCCCGTATCCTGAACGGCAAACGAGAGGTGAACGCAATCCTCACTCTGACTGACGAATTCGACGATGATGGTTATCTCACCCTGCTTCGTGAATTTGACTGCGTTGCTGACGAGATTGACGAGAATCTGGCGCAGGCGGGCAGGATCCCCCGAAACCAGACGCGGGACATTGCGGCGGATGTCGCAGATCAACTCGAGTCCAGTCTCGTGAGAGCGGAATGCCAGCGTTTTGATTATGGCCTTGATCGTATGGAACAGGTCGAATTCCACCGATTCGAGATCAAGTTTGCCGGCCTCGATCTTGGAAAAATCGAGAATATCATTGAGCAATCCGAGCAATGCTCCGGCGGAATTCCTGACCGTGTCCAGGTCCTCACGTTGCTGGTCGGTCAGCTTGGTATCCAAAGTCAGATCAGTCATACCGATGATGGCGTTCATCGGCGTCCTGATCTCGTGGCTCATATTGGCGAGGAATTCACTCTTCTGACGCACGGCCTCCTGGGCTTTGTCTATAGCCTCCTGAAGATCGCAATTGGTCTCCTGCAGCTCAGCCGTACGCATCTTCACTTTGGCTTCCAGCGCATCTCTGTGACGGGCCAGCAGGCGATCCCTGTTTTCAATCTCACTCAACATGCTGTTGAATGCATCGGTAAACACACCCAACTCATCATTGGATTGCTTGACCGCCCTCACGGAATATCTGTTCTCCTGCGTAACCTGATCGACCACACTCATCAGATGGAGGATCGGTCCCGAAACGATCCTTTGCAGTCGGTTTGAGAGGAGCAGCGCGAGGAGCAGGGCCACGGGCAGGACAACCAGGAAGATCAAACCAATCCTTCTCTGATGCGCCCTCATAGTGGACATGTCGGCCTGAATGAAGACGGTGCCGATCTGATCGCCATCCAGATCTACCGGAGATGCTACGAGGAAATGGCCGTCAACGATCTCGAACTCCCCCTCGATCAGCTTCATCTCAACGGATTGCGCCTCCTCGTCGCGGTAGTACCGGACGAAGATCTCATTATCCACATGGACAATCATAGCCTGCACAATCTCGGCTTCGGTATTGAGAGCCGAGAGGATCTCCATGCCGGTATCGGGGTCCATGAAAACCAGAGCAGCGGAGCTGTTCGAACCGATGATGGTCGCCTGGGTTTTGAGATGAGCGACGGTCTCGTTGCGGAAGTTGATATTGTCCTGCAACAGAAACAGGGTCGCGAGGAACAGGAGCGTCAGGGAGCTTGTGACCAGAGTCAACATGTTGAGCTTCTGTTTGATGGACATCCGCTTCAGGTGGTTCATATCAGCCCCTATTCATAGATCACGTCTGTTGCCAGACGGAGAATTTTCGAGCTGATTTTCAGACCGGCTTTTTCGGCTCTGCCGGCATGGATACGGAAGCGGATCCTTTGATCCTCCATGAAGAACTCTACGATACCTCCATTTTCGATGACCTTATCGTCTTCACCGACCAGGAGAATAGGCAGACCCGCCAACTCCTTGATCATTTTCAGTTCACTGGAGCCTGCAAACAGAATGCGGCAGCCCTTGATCTCCTCCAACCCGGAGCAATACCTCACCGTCAGCGTGTGCCCCTTGACGGTTTTCCCCAAAATCGTGGAATCGAGGGCATCTCCAAATGGATCCTCACCATAGATGCCCAGAATGAATTCCCCTGAGTCGGATCCCTTCTCGGGCCATTCGATGAATTTTGCGAAGTTATAAAGGAAGGCGGCTTTCAGTCTGTATTCGGTGATTTGAGCGTGCCCCTGGATCGATACCGACAATACGCACAGGGTGAGCAGAAACAGGACAGCACATAACCGGATACGGTAGAGTACAGTCCCCAAGTTATGGATCCCGGGAATCCGAATATTTTCAAGCATCCAGGATGGCTTCATTACATCTCGCTCATTAGATGCGATAGCCTTCGCGATCAGTTGCCTTCACAAGAAGGCCGATTGACGAAGTCCCACTCATTCTTTGCATTCCTGCGACATTCATATCGGCACCCTCGGCGCCCGTCTGAACGCGATATCACAGACAACCCTGCCGAAAAAACATTCAGATATGACAGTACCTAATCACTTTTCTCACATTTTTGAAATACACCATCAGGTTTTCAGATATCGATCCGATATACAGAGAGCAAGAAGCTCCGCAAACCACCGACCAGACTTACAGGTCAAGGGGCGACACCTTCGAGCGTGGACTTCAGAGATGTCGCTGAAATACATCTGCAGCGACTACTCCCGCATCCCTAATCGAAGTTCACGACAGCTTGGTCCCCGTCAACATGACGGGGATTTTTCATATTTGCATTTAGGGGGGTATCAGGATCCTGCTCATAGTATGCAGGCAATAAATAGAAACGATTATTGCAGTATTCATTCAAGTCGAAAGATATATGTGTCGAAGACAAAACAAGACAGTCTTTGCATTCAGATATAAGTAGAAAGATGAATCGAGGTATTACTCGCCATTGTGTTGACGGACTGGGAGCCATCACTTCATATCAGGGCTGCTCATTTTCTTGCCATATGACTCCCACCAACTTGAATCGCATTCTGATCGGGTGATAACATCGCACCATTCGGGGCTTTGCCAGTCCTGAAGTGGATTTACCTCCATCTTCAGAACGTAATGGGAGCGGCATTCGAATTGGGGAATATGAAAAAAAATCTAGTTGTTTTCATTATTGTGTCAGCATTTTTAGCGATGTGCTACCTGGGCATCAAGCATGACATCCCCAATTTGGATCCTGCCGGTACCGCCTCAAGTATTCCGATGCAAACAGATGGTCCCATCGTTTCCGTCATGGGGTTGGAGATGAGGGAGGTTTTGAACTGGGGTTTCGAGGATGGCCACTTCCCTCAGAACTGGGGTTGGGGAGAGTGGGAAGTGAGAGAGGGGCATCTCTGGGGAAAACACGAAACAGGTGCCATCACGGCCTATTTCCTGCCGGTGGATTGCGGGCAGAACTTCATCATCGAAACCAGCGTCAAAGCCGTTGCGGCCTTGCCGGGAAAAACACTGTCCATGCAGTTGCTGATTCGGGAGAGCGAGTGGGTGCATTTCGAAACCGGTGTCTCGATACTCGGAAATTCCAATGACACCGTCGTCAGGCATATGGCCAGAGGGACCAACTTCATCTGCGATATCATCCCCAGTGAAACCAGATTCGAACTGGGGCAGTGGTACCTGATGCAGATCGGCATCATCAATGGTCGAATCAAGGCATTGGTCGATGGCCAGGAGATCAAACTGGCGGACCTCAAATATCCGTTGGCGGCCAGTTATACCGGACCACACTTCTCGCTGGAGTTCGGTGAAGCGGAGTTCGACTACTTCAAAGTATACGCATTGCCATGAGAAGGCATAATGACCTTCGAAGCTTGTATCTTGTGTCGGGATTTGGGATACTGCGAGCCTCCCTCAGAGTCCGACATCTTACGTTCAGGAGTGATTTGCTATGAGATCGATTCACGCTGGAGCATCCAGGGGCATTGAGGCGAGTGAGATCAAATTGTGCCTGCCGCTCCCCCTCTTCAGTCTACTGCTGATCTTGTTCATTCTGATAGGCGCCGTCCCGGGTTATGCCTCATCGGAAACGACATCCTCCCCTGCCGCAGAGCAAACCGCGACTACAATCTCGGCGGAGGAGGAGGCGGAATACACCCAGAATCTGGCAGCATATCGCAGCAGACCGGAGATCCGGATCCGCCACTTCCCGTTGTTCGGCATCAGTGCTCAGGAGATGCGCTCCTACCATTGGCTGGTCCGCGGGATGATCTATATGCTCTACACCATTATCGGGCTCGTTTGCATCTACCTGATTCGACATTACTGGTTCACGCTCAACCGCCTCTTCGGCAAACAGCGACACCCCTACCTCGACCTCAATGTTGCCGAATGGCCGCCCGTGACCATCCTGATTCCGGCGCACAACGAGGAGGAGGTGATCGGTGAGATCCTTACCGCGTTGATCAACGTCGATTACCCGTCCGAGCAGATGACGATAATTCCTATCAATGATCGCTCTGGAGACAAGACCGGTGAGATTCTGGATGATTTCGCCTCACGTTATCCCCGGATTCAGCCGGTCCATCGCACCGGCGGCACGCAGGGCAAGGGTGCCGTGCTGAAAGAGGTCACGGAGACTCTGGAGACGGAGATCAACCTTGTTTTCGATGCCGATTATATTCCGGGACGTGGTTTGATCAAACAGCTGGTGGCGCCGTTCTTCGACCCCGAAATCGGGGCCGTGATGGGCCGGGTTGTTCCCGCGAATGTCGATGACAACCTGCTCACACGCATGCTCGACCTCGAACGGGCGGGCGGCTATCAGGTCGACCAGCAAGCGCGTATGAACATGCACCTGGTTCCTCAGTATGGCGGCACCGTTGGTGGCGTTCGTCGCAGCGCCCTGCTCAGCGTAGGCGGTTGGAGCGAGCACTCCCTGGCGGATGATACGGATGCCACATACCGCTTGCTGCTTGGGGGCTGGAAAGTCGCCTACCAGAACAGGTCCGAGTGTTACGAACAGGTGCCAGACAATTGGCCGACTCGCATCCGACAGATCTCCCGTTGGGCGCAGGGGCACAATCAGACCATGTTGCGCTACAGCGGCGCACTCCTGCGCAGCCGTCATACCAGCTTCTTCGAAAAGCTTGATGGCCTGCTGCTGCTTGGCGTCTACATGATGTCCCCCGTGATGCTTCTCGGTTGGATTCTGGCAATCACGCTCTGGTTCATGGGGATCAACAAGCCGGGACTGATAATAATCCTGGCTGTGACGTCCTACAGTACGCTCGGCAATTTCGCGACTTTCTTCGAGGTTGCCGCTGCCGCGCATCTGGATGGTTCTCGGGAGAGAATCCGCCTGATGCCTTTCATCCTGTTGGGGTTCCTGGCAAGTCTGTTCGCCGTGACCCGAATCTCTCTCAAGCAGTTACTCCCACTACAGAGCAGCAAAGGCGTTGTCTGGCATAAGACAGAGCACAAGCGGAGGTCCGGCTGACCATGATCCCGGCAGTCCTGTTATTCTTTGTGATCACGACAATCTGGTTTCTTTTGCCGTTCCTTCCCGGTTTCCGGGAGTTGCGTCGAAAGGTGGACGCCAAGCCTCTTCACGTCGCCAGCGATTCCGATGTCGACATCCGGCACTTCGAGCGGGGGTTCCGAAATTTCATGGAGACCTACCTGCGCCCAACGATGACCAATTGCACCTCGACGGGATTATCCGCCAAGGGGACCCTGGAGGACGGCACGCAGTACCTGGTCATCAGTGATGATGAGCCGGCGTTGCTCATCGGACGGGAAGAGCGGATGAAGACCTCCGAGCGGATGCTCATCGCCTGCAATGATCTGAAGCTCCCCGCCGAAAGGTCCTTCATCGGGGAGATATACTCGGCAGGTGCGATTGAGGGCGGGCACAACAACATCTACAGAGCCATTCTGGGGGAGCAAATTGTCAGCCTTGCGGTGGAGAGTACCGTTTTGCGCTGGATTCACTCCCATACGGAGCTGCACGTGGGCAACTCCAGTGTCCTCTATGGACGCGCCTCTGCCAATGATCTGATCAGACTGAGCCAGGATTGCGTTTTCGAACGGATGAACTCCGCGCAGATCGAATTCGGCAATCCCATACCGGACTGGGACAAACGCTGGAGCCGCCCCCAGAAGCTGACCCGAATCAAACCTGAGGATCTGCCCAAGTGCGCCAATGTCAGCGCCGGACGCGCTCTGGTGGCCGGCGATCTGACAATTCGGCCGAACAGTTTGGTCGACATTAATCTGGTCGTCACCGGCAAGCTCACGATCGGCAAGGGATCGCACATTCTCGAGAGCATCAAAAGTCACAAGAATATCGTGATTGAACCTGGGGTGAAGATCGACGGCGGCGTGTTCAGCGGCAAGAAGATCATAATTACCGAAGGTGTTCAAATAGGCGGCCCTCTGCTCGCTGAAGGTGATGTCAGGATCGGCAGCGATGTCAGGATCGGCAGTCGGGAGATTCCGACAACTCTCAGCGTCGCGGGAGCGGAGATTGCGGAGGGTACCATTACTTACGGGGAAGTCTGGGCTCATGACTACGGCCGATTGGTTGCAGAGCGAGACGAGGCAGACTCGATGACCGCAAGACGGGGATCGGCATGAAGAAAAAAACCAACCCGGCAAAGTATGATCAGGTTCTGCGACGTCAACTGGAGCAGTTGCGCATCCGGGGCTTCGCCGGCGGCATCATCTCGAAGCACCGCTCCATGCTCACGCTCCCCCTGCGCCCGGCGCGGATTGCCGTCTCGATGATCATGTCCGTGTCCATCCTGTTGATATGGCTTTTCATTCTGAACGATGTCAGTCACGGCTGGACCAGCATCATGGATTTCTGGCGCGATGTTCTGGGGCTGGGTGGCTACGTCGTCACTTCCCGCTATCCGATCACGGACATCCTCTATCTCGACGTCCCCCACGTCCATACGGGCGCAGCCGGATTGACGCCGCAAATCTGGTGGAGCGGCATGGTCCTCTGCGTACTCATGGGTGTCGTCTCGTTTTATGTGCCGCGCCGACAGCTGCCGCTGGCCTACTTTCTGAGAGTCCTGATCTTTTTCCAGCTCTTTGCCCAGGTATTTTTCGCCGTCGCGCCGGGAGCCTTTCCCTACTCCGTGGCCGGGTATATCGAAGTCATGATGCTGGCGGGTTTGATGCTGATCTCTCTGGTGCCGATAGTTCTTGGTTTCACCTACTATGTTTTCGATTTCACCATTACCAAGAAAGTGCTGTTGACCCTGATGGTGATGCTCCATCTGGGTCTGCTGATCCCAATGCAATTCATGGCTCACGCCTATATCATGCATCATTTCTCACTGCTGTTCATGCCCATGCTCTTCCTGGGCTTTGGGCTGCCTGCGAATGTACTCGTATTCATTGCCTTCTATTCCTGGGCCGTCAGTTGGGACGCCCTGCATGACCAGAAGGATCTGCAGATGCTCGATCTGAGAAGCCGGTGATTATCGGCCAGCGAGGGAACAACGTGAACGAAGTCGGATGGAATCATAACATGGCCATAAAGAAGCTCGGAGTCATCGCAGCGACACTGCTTATCCTCTGCCTGGCGCAGATGGCTGTCGCACAGGATGAGGATAACCCCAGGACCTACATGCTGGAGGTCGGAACCAGTTATTACGTCTATACCCCCAATACTCCCACAGCTCAATCAATGTACGCGGCTTTCATGCTCTCTCGACCCTATATCGATTCCTGGCGGTTCGATGTCGGTTTCGAGGATCGCTACAACGAGGAGGCGGTCAGCTATGGTGTCGTGTACACCCGTTTCTTCAAACACTCCTGGCGCGCCTGGCTCGGGTACGGCAGCGGCAATAGCGATGTCCTCTCTCCCGATTACCGTGCCAGCATAGGGGTCGGCAAGGGGATATTCAGCGGTTTCAATCTTGATGTCGGCTATACCAGGATCCAGAGCAGAGTGGCCAACTACGCCGATATGTACTCAATCGGTTATACCTGGTATCTGGGAAATCACATCATCACCGGTGGCGGATATCACTACGATGTCGGGCATCCCGGGAACACCGTATCGCAATCCGTGGACCTCGGAATATCGGTTGGTGTCTGGCGGCAATTCTATATCGGCGGCGGTGTACGATTCGGCGACGTCTCATACCAGCTGGTTCCGAATTCGGGTCAGAATCTGCAGGTGGATTATAGCGAGGACAGTTTCTTCCTCTCCCTGAGCCTATATCTCAAACAGGATTTGGGAATCAACCTGCGTGTGGATTCCTCCGAAAACGATTTCAACAATATCCACGGATTCACCATGAGTGTCTTCAAGGAGTGGTAGCAGGTTGAACGCCATCGGAATCAAGCGGATCTCCGACCGCGGCATCGTGTCATTATTCGCAGGCTTCGCCGCACTTCATGCTTTGATCCAGATTTTCTGTCTCGGTACAGGTGCCCTTGGTTTCACTTTCGGGCGTCCCGTCTATATCGCGGCTCTTGTTATCTGCATAATCCTCTCCGCTCTGTTCGCCCTCCGTTTCAAGAGTCCCTCCACGCCAACAACCGATGAGACCTCAACCCTGTTCGTCAGGGTTACGACGCTGTTCTTCAAGATCCTCTTCGGTTGCTCCATTATTTGGTTCCTCTGGATCTACGTTCGCATGTGGCAACTGGTCGCCCTGAAGAATCCGCTGGACTGGGATGGTCTCTATTATCATCTGCCCGCCATTCAGGGTTGGGTTGCGGCCGGCAGGGTCTGCTGGCTCGACCAGATACCCGATCTGCCGTTCTCCAACGGCTACGCCATGGGCAACGAGGTGGTCACCTACTTCATGTACCGTATCCTCGGTCACATGGATCTGGTTGATGGCGGCAACCTTTGGTACTGGCCGCTGGGCTTCTTCGCCCTGGCGGAGATCGCAGACAGGATCGGCGTCAAAGGTTTCTGGCGCTGGGTAACGGGCGCGCTGCTGATCGGCGCCCCTGTTATCGTCAGTCAAAGCGCCACCTGCTATGTCGACATCGGATTCACCTTCACCACAATGGCCGCTCTGGCCGCCGGTCTTATCGTTGTTTTCGATGAAGAGGGTGGTAAATGGCCGGCCCTGGTCCTCTTCGGCGCCTGCCTGGGCCTGATGGCCGGAACCAAGGGCACCGGAGCCCCCTTCGCCGTTGTAATCATGGCCCTGGTTCTCGGCGGACGCATTCTCCGCAATGGGCGAGAAACGAGTGAAATCTGGGTCTGTCGAATGTTCTGCGCAGGGCTGGTGGTGCTCGCCGTCGGCGGCTACTGGTATATCCGCAACATCATCCATACCGGGAACCCAGTCTTCCCGATCCAGGTCAAACTGGGGGCCAAAGTCCTGTTTGACGGCTACAACATGACATTGATGCAGGAGCCGAATCAGCCGGCCTGGCTGGTCGAATTCCCCAACTGGCTCAGACCTTTCGTGATCTGGCTGCAATTGGATTACCCCATCACCGGCCCCGGCCCCATGGGCGGATTGGGATTCATCTGGCTCCTGGGCTGCGTCCCCGCCATCATCTTCCTCGCTTTGCGCCATCTGTTCCGCTGGTTCAAAGAGAGAAGCATGGAAACGTTCCTCTCCCCCCTCATGCTGCTCATCATGATGGCAGGCGCCCTTTATGTGATCTCACCGATCAAGTGGTGGGCTCGCTTTCTTCTCTGGTTGCTGGCTCTGGGGTTGCCGTGTCTGATGTTGGTCCTGCAGATGTCGATGCGAAATCTCAAGTATCGCATCTGGCCACTCATGTTCCTCTGGCTGGGACTCGGCTTGACCGGTGTCGCAGGCTGGGAAGCCTACCAGGCATATGAAGCGGAACGGAATCTGGGGCTGATCCGGACGGGGGAGGAATCCAGCTATGTGACCAGCATGGAATACCGCATCTACGGAATGAAGGATGTCCCCGGAATAGACCGCTTCATGGCCGCGCCGATTATCGCCCGGACCTATTGGGGAACCGTCGGCACATTTATGGGCGGTATCCTCTCGCAGCCGTTGGACGCCAGGAAGATCTACTTCATCTCTCTGGAGCCAACCGAACAGGAGCTGGATGATCTTCTCGCCAAAGGGGTCGAGTGGATTGTCTGGGACTGCATCAACATACTGCCATTGGATCGGACGGAGCACAGCAAGGTACCGCAGATAATTCTGGATAGAGCCCTGGAGGATATCGAATTCATCCTCCCGCCCGAATCTGACTTTCACTTCCTGCGGATGCGCTAGAAACCATCCCAGCCGAAGAGCTCCAGATCGACATTGCCCGCGCCATCGACCTCAACCCCCTCAGCCATAAGCAGTGCGGCCTGCTCCTCCAGCCCGGCACCCGGTTTCATGGAGATGCGTCCCCGGGCACCCAGAACCCTGTGCCAGGGCAGATCGTACTTGGCGGATGAGGAGCGGAGTAGCCAGGACACGGTCCGGGCAGCTCGCGGATTGCCTGCAAGCAGGGCGATCTGACCATAGGTGGCCACCTTTCCCCTGGGAATATTGGTCAGCGCCGATATGATTCTGGCGGAGAAGCTCTCCTCATCCATCCCGACCCCCTTGCAGGTTGATTGTCCATCTGCCCAGATTCGATACCGTACAGCAGTCTCAACCGGAAGCCAAGACGGGGATCCTGAATCTTTTTGTGAGATCACCAATTCAGATGGAATACTCATTAGTCGCCAACCAACAGCCGCCGCCCTATCTTGTTGTTTTTCACACCATTACTATGGTCTCATCATGTAGATCCGGAATTTGCGCGCTCAGGAGTTCTGTTGAATACACACAAAGAAGAGTGGTATAGACTTGCACGACGACTATCACAGTGATATCATTTTGATGTCACTTAAAAAGGAGATCAGAATGACTACTGAAAAAACCCGCTCCGCCTTTCCCGGCTTCCTGATGCTACTGTTTGGACTGTTATTCATTGCTGCCTCTATCTGGTCCATAATCCAGGGGATCAGCTATGAAGCGCCAATCTTCCTGGTCGGGATTTTTGGATTCATGATTATCGGTCTGCTTATTCTGTGCGGTCTTTTCATCGTCAATCCCAATGACGCTCGCGTCCTGGTTCTCTTCGGTACCTACAAGGGGACTGTGAAGAGGAACGGCTTCTTCTGGACGAACCCCTTCATGAGCAAGCAGAAGATCACGCTCCGCGCCAGGAACCTGAATGGCGACAAACTGAAGGTCAACGACCAGTCGGGCAACCCGATCGAGATCGCCGCTGTGGTTGTCTGGCAGGTGGAGGATACTTTCCAGGCCTCCTTCGAGGTGGACAATTATGAAGAGTATGTTGTCGTTCAGAGTGAGGCCGCCATCCGTCATCTGGCAGGCTCCTACCCCTACGACAATATCGATGATGATCGCGAAGCGACCTTGACCCTCAGGGCGGGTACCGATCAGGTGAATGAGGTACTTGAGGATGAATTGACAGCCCGTTTCAAACGCGCGGGAATCAAGGTGATCGAAGCTCGCATCAGCCACCTGGCCTACGCACCGGAGATCGCCGAAGCGATGCTCCGCCGCCAGCAGGCCTCCGCCGTAGTCGCAGCCAGGACTCAGATCGTCAATGGCGCGGTCAGTATGGTGGAACTGGCGTTGGACAAACTCTCCAACAATAACGTCATAGAGCTGGACGAGGAGAGAAAGGCCGCAATGGTCAGCAACCTGCTCGTTGTCCTTTGCAGTGAATCTTCGGCTTCACCTGTCGTCAATGCGGGAACCCTGTACCAGTAATCGTTCTCGGGCGACGACGCGCTGATACGCGTCGTCGCCTGCGCGGCCAGCTCACATCCGGGGTATGATTCATGGTCGAACGCAAGAAATTCCTACTGCGCATCAGCGGCGAACTCTGGGAGGAGCTCAACAAATGGGCCTCCCAGGAATTTCGCAGCGTCAACGGCCAGATAGAATACCTGCTACAACGCGCCGTCAAGGAGCAGCGTAAGAAAGAAACGGATAGCACCGACTAGCCCCTCCTCAACGCCCCCTCTTCACCAGCCATGCCGGGATCCACTTTGGCGTGGACCATGCAATTCCAGGTATCGAAGTAATCCTGAGCGGACCCTGTGATCGGGAATGCCAGCAACTCTTTTGATTTCTAGGCGATAGGCACGGAAGCGTCAGTGGACGGAGGAACTCCTTGCCTAGCCATACTTCCGGCTTCAGGGACGAGACCATGGATAAGCAACTCACTGTTCTATTCGTTGATGACGAGCAGAACATATTGGATTCGATCAACCGGCTGTATCACTCGGCCCCCTGGCGTATAGTTACGGCGAAGTCCGGACGCGACGGAATCGAGTGCCTGCAAAACGAAACCATTGATATCGTCGTCTCCGACCTCTATATGCCAGGCATGAGCGGCGTGGATTTCCTCCGCATCGTGCGCAACCGCTGGCCCGAGGTCATCAGAATCACGCTGACCGGAAACATCAATGACGAGGCCATGAAGACGGCGATTCAATCCTGCGATATCTTCAGATACATAAGCAAGCCTTGGCAACCTCACGAACTTGAGGCGGCGATTGAGGAGGCTGCGCAGGAGATCAACATCAACCGTAGCGCTCTTGAGGGGGATTCGCGTAACCGCCCCACCTTCACACTGAGAATCATAGATGAGATCAAAGGGCGTCTGATGGAGGAGGGACTCCTCGACATCGATCAGTTGTGTCTGGCGACGGATATCGCCAAGACCAGCGGCGACAGTCTGGGCAACATACTGGTCCGCCTCAACTACATCAAAGAGGAGGATCTGCTCGACTTCATCTCCCGTCACATGGATCTACCGCGAGTACGTCTTTCGGAGCAGGAGATGGACCATGAAGTTCTCGACCTGGTCCCATCGGATCTGGCGTGGCGCTACCAGATGATCCCGTTGAGGAGGAGCGGTTCGCACCTTGTCGTTGCGATAACCGATGCGGCGGACCTCATGATCGCGGATGAGATCAAGGCGCTGTACGGATTGGAGATTGAACCTGTCATCTGCTCCGAGGTGGAGATACACTAGGCGTTGGCAGCCAACTACAATCCCGGAAGCGACATCGCCAGCGGAGGAGCGCAACCGCATCCCGATTCCTCCACCCCACCCATCAGCGGGGATACCCCCCGAATCACTCCACCCACATCAATTCAGGCCCAAGCCGGTAACGGCAATACGGTGCAATCAATTCATCCGGATTCTCATGAGGGGATCCCCAACCCCAGAGACAGGGCTATCCAGGATATGGCAATTGCCATAATCGAAAAGGCGATCGCCATAGAGGCCAGCGATATTCACATCAACCCGGAGAAGGATCGTACTCGCCTGCGCTACCGGCGCGATGGCGTGCTTCATGAACAGGAGCCGCTTGACAGGGCGAAGTTCGCCCCGTTGGCCTCCTGCCTGAAGATCATGGCCTCTCTGGATATTGCCCAGCGCTGGATCCCCCAGGACGGTCGGATCCGTCTGGAGTATGGCGACCGTCACATCGAGCTTCGTGTTTCCACCTACCCGACCATCGACGGCGAGAGTATCGTCATGCGCATCCTGGACAAGGATACGACCCTGCCCGACACAGGTGATTTGGGTCTATCCGAACGGGATATGAGGGAATTCAACAAAGTCATCAACCGCAGCGGTGGGATTTTTCTGGTCACGGGGCCAACCGGAAGCGGGAAAACCACGACGCTCTACTCGGCGATCAACTCCCTCGATTCGCATCACAAACATATCGTCACCATCGAAGAGCCGGTGGAGTGCGAGCTTAAGGATATCAATCAGGGGGAGATCAAGGAGAAGCGCGGTTTCGGATTCGCTCAGGCTCTCCGCGCCCTACTGCGGCATGATCCGGACATTATCCTCGTCGGTGAAATCCGCGACGGAGAAACAGCTGAAACCGCCTTCCGGGCTGCGAATACCGGGCATCTCGTCTTGAGTACTCTCCACACCAACAGCGCAGTCAGTGCCGTCACCCGACTCAAGGATCTGGGCGTGGAATCCTTCCTGGTCGGCTCCTCCCTACTCGCCTCACTCGGCCAGCGCCTGGTTCGCAAGATCTGCCCCGATTGCATACAGGAGGTCCAACCTCGCCAGCGCGATCTGGAGTCGGTCGAGCATCTCGGCGTCAAGGCCACCGATACTTTCTTCGCCGGCAAGGGTTGCACCAAGTGCCACAACACCGGCTACAAGGGACGTATCGGCATTTTCGAACTCTTCGCGCTGGACGATGAGATGAGGGATATGATCTCGCACAATCTTGCTGAAAAGGATCTTCTTGAGTATGCCCGCAGAGGCGGTATGACGACATTGCTCGAAGATGGTTTGACCAAGGCCCGGGCGGGATTGACCTCATTGTTGGAAGTTGCCCGGGTTCTGTGAAAATGGAAACATCCCCGGCGAGCGGACCTCGCCGGGGACATCTCAATCATCCTGACGCCGCTCCTAACGCACAACGGCAAACTTGCCTATGGCGGATTCAAAGCCATTCGCTTCGATGGAGAACAGGTATATGCCGCTGGCCACATCCTGCCCATTGCGGCTGACCAGATCCCAGGCCACCGTACCCGTGGAGGCGTAATCGCCATCGGCAATCCGAGCGGATTCATCGTGCTCAATCACCTGCACCAGATCTCCGGCCAGAGAAAAGATTCTGACAACGCAGGCCGCGGCCGGCAGATGCCTGAACTCCACCTTCAACCCACTGGGGTCGTCGTTATTCGGATTCAGAGCCCAGGGTTCCATGCTCTCGGCGGTCGCCGGATTGGGGACCACAATCACTTTGCGCGGATCGTATTCCCAAGCTCCCTGGCTTCTGCTCTGCGGAACGGTATAGACGAAACCTGTCGCCGGGTCGCCGCTCAACCCCTCTCCGTAACCGAGGAATTCGTTGCCGGCGCCGATAAGGGGGATATGATCCTTCGAGGTGACCGAATAGAAGTAGTGCTGTCCCGAATGCACGTGCCTGTCCTCGTAACGATAATAGCATTTACCGCCGGGGATCCCGAGGGACCATTTGGCCAGGGCGATTGCCGTATCAGCCTCCTCGGTCGTGAATCCGATCGGGGGCATATGATCCGTTGCCTGCAGTATGGCCGGGTTCCCCATCAGGACTTCCGAGTAGTATGAAATCAGGTTTGCGTCCACGTTCGGATAATAGCGGATACCCGACAAGCCGGTATCCATACCCAGGCCGTTGGGGAGATCGAATTCCCCAAGCAGCATCCACAGGTCGGAACTGGGACCATTGGTGACAGAGGAGCCGAAGGGCCGATCCCAATTGTCGGCGCGCCAGATGCGATATCCCTCGAAGTCGTATACCAGTTCGCTGACATCCGGTACCGTCTCACTCAGGTTGTCCCAGAAGATCACATTCATCCCCTCAGTCGGCCAGATACGCAAATTGGGTGGAGGGGGCGGCGAACCATAGAGCCAGTGGATCTGGGTTTCAAAGCCGTCCGGTTCGGAGCGACCGGTGCACCAGTATCCATCCTGCGTCGGATCGGTGATCCCCTGACAGAGCGCATTGGCCTCCAGTTCATAGAGGCAATCATCATTGACCCATATCCGATCGCCCTTGGACACCAGAACCGGTTGTGCGAGGCTGTCGCACGGGTCACTCCATTCAATATCATCAAGCGGATTGTAGAGCAGGGTTTCACAGCAATCGGTATCGGGCGTATTGACGTCACTATCGAGATTGAACCAGTTGCCGTCGTAGGTCAGCTTGGCCTGGGCCGCATTGTCCAGGAGGCCATCGCGCCCCTCGCCCACGACAAAGGCAACCTGGAAATTGATGGTCTCCCCCGCGCTGACCAGGAAAGGTCCGGCCGAGAGCAACATGCGATAATCGCGTGCGGTGGTCGGCACCCGGTCACTGGAATCGTCCGAGAGGAGCTGGTAGGCCTGGCCATCGGTGGTCGGGTCGCCGCCGTCCTCGAAGGGTGCGCTGCCCGAGAAGGCCTGCCAGGAGCGGAGAGTAACCCTGGCCGGGGCGGTCTCGCCGGAGGGATCCACGGTGTGCCCCATGAACATGATGCCTATCTGACCCAGACAAGGCGAATCCGAATCCGGATCACCATCATTATCGTAAGCAACTCCCATGGCATAGTTCACGGGGAGCGTGAAGCCCCCCTTCTCGACACAGGTCACCATCTCCACAACATCAACCAGATCATCCTCGTGCACCATCGGTATATTTCTGCCCCCCACATCGGGATCGGCAAAGAAGCCCAGGTAGAAATCCTCCAAGGTGGCCTCACCGACATTCTGAATGGCGAACTCAACGCCTACGAAATCATCCACACGGTCGTTCTCCCATTGGTAACTTTCCTGGGTGATGATGATATTCAGCGGCTGATGATCCGGGGACATGCCGAAACACTCGGGCAGATCGTCACGATAGGTGCAGCGGAACATCTGGTTGGAGATGGCCGCAAAGTCCTCGTCAACCAGGCCGTCACCATCATTGTCGAACCCGTCCAGGGGATCCTCATCGGCCAGGCCGTCGTTGTCATCATCCACTACCGGCGAGGGCAGTCGCGTTCCGCCGCGCGCCCCCTCGAAGCTCTCGTATACCGTATAAACCGGTTCGATCCCCGGCCGGAACTCCCACACCTGGAAATCGGTCGTCGAGACGCGGGGTACCCCCGAGACCATAGCTCCACACCAGATACCGGCAGCCCAGAGATACTCGACACCGCTACCTGCAGGCCACTGTGCGGATGGAGATTCCGACATGTTCATCCCCGTTGAAGGGTAGGAACCGAAAACCCCGAAATTCGTGATATTCATCTGCAGCTCACCGACATTGTGGACAAACTCCCCATTGAACGCCACGGAAGCGTCTATCGACGGGGGTACAGGGTTTATCGCGCGGTTCGAGCGAGCTCCGACGGGAGAGGTCGGGCAGAAGAGGGTCAATAACATCAGGAAAAGGGAAAGGCGCTGGGGGAATCCACCTGTTCGCATAACCACCATCCTCCGGTTCATTTCAGAATCCCGGGTTCAATACGGCGACCTGTTCTCAGGAACACCGGATCAGTTGTTATGGGAAGCAGGGGCAACAGGTTCATGAATGAACCAAGTCTGGGCAGGACTGTGTAAGATATAGCGTCCCTGACTTGATACCAAATATCTCAGGCGATTATCTGAAGGATTCAGGAGATAGTTTCACTCGCCAACTCCTCCAGGAGAGTATTCACCTCGACGGTCCCCTTTTGAAAGACCACCATTTGGGAGATCAGCTTGCCGTTGTGATCACGCAGTGCGGTGCCCCTGAGTTTCAGCTTCTGCAGGTCGCCGCCAAGACGCCCGTATGAATCGACCTCTACCAGATCCTCTCCAGCCAGCATCTGCTGAAGGATGCACTGCTCGGATTCGCAAATCCCCAGGTCGAAAAGATTGGAGCATCTCTTCCCCTCCAGATCGGATTTGGAACCTCCAAAGAGAGCGGCCATAGGTTCGTTGACACGTGTGATCATACGCTGGGGATTGATTACGCAAATATAGTCCTCTGAGGCGTCAAACAGCATCTCAAGTTGAGCATGGGCCTCCTGGAGCGCCCGTTGCGCCTCTTTGCGCTCGGTGATGTCCTGCACCGTGCCGACCAGTATCTCCGGTCTCCCCTCCGACGTGACCCTCTTCGGCTGGGGTTGATCCGCCCGGATCCAGCGGAGTTCGTTGTCAGGTCGGATTATCTGGAAGTACAACTCCTGCCCCAGGCTGCCGATTGCCAGCATCGCCATCGCCTCATCGACATATGATCTGTCCTCGGGATGGACGGCGGCGCTGATCAACGCCTGCACATCCTCCCCTATCTGCTCCTCGATCGAGAGACCGTATATCCGCCCCATCTCTTTGGAGATGGTGTACATGTTTGTGCGGAGATCCCACTCCCAACTGCCCACATGGGCCACAGCCTGCGCTTTCATCAGACTGACCTGGCTATCCACCAGGGCCTCCTCGGCGCGCTTGCGGGAGTTGATCTCCTCTTTCAGTTTGTCGTTGAGCTGGCTCAACTCCAGAATGCTCAACGCATACTTGCGGTTCATCTCCTCCAGTTCGAGTATCGTAGCCTGTCTTTCGACGACCAGAGTCTGCCGTTCGATCGCAAACCTGATGGCGTGATTCAGGATAAAGGAGTTGATCTGGCCCTTGATCAGATACTCCTGCGCGCCGATGCGCAAGGCGCTTCGCGCCAGTTCCTCATCGTCATTGCCGGTCAGGACAACGAGCGGAGTATCCCCCGACACCTTGCGCACCTTGGCAACGGTATTTTCTCCAAAGCTGTCGGGAAGTCCAAGATCGATTATAATCAACCCGAAGGCATCCTCAGCCAATACCTCCAAGGCCACCGCCAGAGTCTCTGTCTCCCTTACTTGGCAATCGTAATACTTGAGAGTCATCAACAACTTCTTCAGAACAATCGCATCCATGCGATTATCCTCAATCATCAGGACCTTTAACGCCTCACGGTCACTCTCTGGCATGTCGGCTCCAATTCGTAGACTCTGCACGCATCAACGGCGGCAGACCTCACCCGGAATACGGAGAGAGCATTCTCCATCCGTTCGTCACCAAGGTAGTCGGCAGGTTTTCGATGCTCTTGAGGGATACAATGGCAACGCGGACAACAGATTGCAGTCCGTCACAATCAGAGAAAAGACCGGCCCCCGAAAGAGGAGACCGGTCACAACTATTATACTGGACAGCTGTTACTTCAACGCCTCGGTTGAGGCTGCATGGAAATTCCGATCAAAGCGCACCTTGTTGTGGGCGGCCTCAGGCAGGGAGGTTGCTCCATCGACAATCAACGCGGCCACCTCCTGTCCGACGCCGGGACCAAGCATGAAACCCTGGCCGCACATGCCGACCGCCAGGAACAGGCCGTCGATTTCGTTGACCTTGTCGATGATCGGCACACCGTCCGGCGTCATCGGATAGCACCCGCGCCAGATTCGACGCACCAGCAGATGACGCAAGCGGGGGATGAGTGTGATCATCCGACTCGCCAGGATCGGCAGGAACTCCGATAACGGCTCCCGGTTGTCGCCCACGAACAGCTCACTCGGCGTGTAGCAGAATATTATCTGCCCCTCATCGTTCTGCCCGAAGTAGAAATTCGCCGTCTTGCCCTCAGGTCCGCTGCGCATATCGACCACCAGCGGCGCCAGGAAGTGCTCCACCGGAGCCGTGATTCCGGCTTCGTGTGAATCCGGTTGCACCGGCAGATCGATACCAAGCAACTCGCCGTCGGCAGCAGCATCGGCCCCTGTAGCCACCACCACCACCGGAGCGGAGTAGCGCCCCTTGTCGGTGACGACACCGGTGATCCGGCCGCCCTCCCGCTCGTAGGCGGTCACCCTTTCGTTGAACCGGAACTCGGCTCCGCGCTCCTGGGCCGCACGTTGAAAGGCCACGGGCATCTTCAGCGGCGAAAGCTGACCGTCATTGGGGGAATAGGTGCCCCCCCGCAGATTCTGCCGCTCGATTCCCGGAACCAGATCCGCCATGGCGGCGGCATCCACCCAGTCGATATTCAGGTCGAACTCATGCTGTATCGGAAACAACCCGCGCAAGGTACTTTCCAGATCCTCGTCGTAGACCGGAAAAACGTAACCACCCGGCTTCCAGCCCACATCCACGCCATGCGTCTCCCGCCAGCGGGACATCTCCTCCAGCCCGCGATTGCACAGCACGATCTTGGCCGGGTCGGAGTGCGTGGCGCGCATACCGCCGATGGCGGCCTTGTTGTCACCCTGTCCGACTGCGGGACGCCGATCGAGCAACAGCACCTTCAACCCCTTGCGGGCCAGGTTGTAGGCAATGGGCACGCCGACGCTGCCGCCGCCCACCACAATCGCATCACAGGTCTTACCGGGCATCGTCGACCTCCTTCTCACTGAATGCGCCAAGCGGTATCTCGGCCACCAGCGGCCGGTTCGTGCTGGGGGAGACATCCGCCAGGTCCACACCCTCTTCGCGGAAGATCCGCAGCAGCAGCTCCCCGCAGGTCTTGCCGCCGCAACCACCCATGGTCGGCCGCACCAGGGCTTTGAGCTGGTTGACGTCACGCACGCCGGCGCGAATCTCCCTGACGATCTCGCTCTTCCGAACCCGCTCACACCGGCAGACGATCGGATCCTCGTCCTCGCTCGGCAGGGCCTTATCGACAAGCTCCGAGTCCTTACGAACCAGGAAACCCGACACCCTCGTCCGTTCGGCGAACGGCACCTCGAGCATCAGCAGACGACGACGATCCTGATCGGGGCGTTCCCGCACCGCAATCACCCGCCCCATACCGACCGGTTCGCCGTCCATGTCCACCGTTCTCACCTCACCGCCGAGCCGAATCATCTCGTCGCCAAACTCGAACGGCAGAATCAACAGCGCCAGCTTGCCGTCGGGATCGTAATCCTCACACACCAGATTGATCGCCAGCCCCGGGCATCGTGAAACACAATTGGCGCATCCCAGGCAATCGCCCTCATATTCGGGCAGCCCCATGATCCCCTCCATTTTGATCAGTCCCTCGGGACAGGCGGCGGAACACGGGTTGCAGGGGATCTCCTGCACGCACCGGATAACGGGGTAGATCTTTTCGCTGATCTGCGGCGGCTTCCAGGTAACCAGCTTGCCGGGTTTGCTGCGCAACACCTCCGCGAGCGGCTCCCAGTGTTCGGGAATCTCGACGGGGACACCCATGTCCCGCGCCAGTTTTCGCCCCATGATCCGTCCGGAGAAGATCGCGGCCGAAGCCTCGGCCACCTCCTCCGAATCCCCGGCGGCATAGACCTTGAGCCCATACTCACGCGCCTTGACCAGGATCTCATCCACGGGACTCAAGCCGACGGCGATGAGCAGCGTATCCGCCTCAAACGTCTGCTCCGTGCCGGGCACGGGCTGGAAGCGCTCATCCACCTGGGCGATGGTCACCCGCTCCAGCGTCTCCTCACCCCAGGCCTTGATCACGGTGTGGCTCGTCCAGATCGGTACACCCAGACGCTTGAGTTTGTCGGCGTGCACTTTGTAGCCGCCGCACTCGGGCAGCCCCTCGACCAGACCCACGACATCGATGCCCGCCTGGAGCGCGTGATAGCCGCCGATCAGACCGACGTTGCCGCCGCCCAGGATGAACAGCTTCTCGGTGGGACGCACCAGGTCGCGATTGACCAGAGTCTGAAACGCGCCCGCGCCGTAGACGCCGGGCAGGTCGCCTCCGGGGAAGGCCAGCGCCTTCTCGCGGGCGCCCATGGCGATCAAAATCCGCTCGGGGGTAACGAGCTTGTAGCCGTCGGGGGTGGACACGCCGACCTTGCCGTCCCAGAAGACGCCAACGGCTGTGGCTTCGGTCCACACTTCGATATTGTCAATCTCCTCGACGCCGTCGGACAGGATATAACCGATATCCACGCCGCGCGTGCCGGCCCAGCAGTCTGCGACCGAACCGAAGAAGCCGTGGGTCTGCAGAGTCAACTTGCCGCCCAGCTCCGGTTTGTCGTCGATGATCAGAACCTTGACCCCCACCTTGGCCATCTCGATCGCGGCGCAGAGTCCGGCGGGTCCGCCGCCGATCACCAGCACGGGCACCTGAACATCGGCGGGGCGCACATGGTTGCCCACCGCGCTGTCCAAGGGCAACGGCGGGTTGCCCTCCGCGCTCTCCACCTTCATCCCCGGCCGCACCGCAACCATGCAGGACTTCACCGCCCGGCCATCGGCCAGCACGGTGCACTGTGAGCACTGGCCGTTGGCGCAGAAGATCCCCTGAGGTCCCTGGTCCCGGTGGTGATGACCGAAGACCGACACCCCCGCGGCGAAGAGCGCCGTGGCGATCATCTCGCCCGGCCGTCCGTGATAGGGCTTGCCGTTGAAGGTGAACTCGACACTCGCCCCCTCCAGCGGCTGGAGGATCGGGTGGGACTGAATCCGTTTCTCGTTCATGATCACACCTGCCTTTCGGCCAGGTCAGCCGCAACCAGGCCGGAAGCCAGGAGCGGTCGGATGTGCGTGCCGCGCCAGGCGCCTTCGCGCCCGAGCAGGAGATACTGTATCAGCTGACGGGGACCGGCGAGCAGCAGGGCCTCGGCCCCGGCGCTTTCGGCCTGCGTCAGGATCCGGTTCAGGGCCTGGCGCTCCCCGTCGGTAATCGTCATGCGCAGCCCCACTTCGGGCAGCGATTCCGTGGCTACCACAGTGTGGCCCTGTGCGCGGGCGACTGCGGCGACATTCTCCAGTGCGGGATCCACAGCAACCGTACGCACCGTTTCGGTCTTGAGCTCACCGACCCTTTCCAGCAGGAGATCGGTGACCAAAGTGATATCGACTCCCGCGTCCCGGGCGGCCTTCACTCCGACGGGACAGAACCCGTAGAACTTGCTGCCGGGATAGAGATCGACCATACCGTCGATCTTGCCCTGAAAACCGCTGACGGCAATACCGGCCTCGATGCCCAGCTTGCGCAAAACCGCAAGAGTATCGACAAGGATGTCGACCAGCCCATCACCGCGCAACCATTCGCCGAGCAGGATGTCCAGCCAGGGGATAGCCTTCGCCAGCAGCACCGGCTCACCGGGTTTGGCCAGCGGCAGCCCCTTCTCCTCGAGCCAGGCCTCGGCCGCGATCTTCAGCTCCGGACGACCACACAACCACTTCACCAGCGGCAGTATCGAATCGAGCGAATCGTTCAGCTCATCCCCGAAACGTTCGGCGAGAGGGGTGGGCGGCAGCTCATTGAGAACTTCGTCGATGGCCGCAAAGGGACCATCCTGACCGGCATCCGGTTCGACGAAGCGGAGACGCTCCGCGCCCAGGCCGACCATCTGCGCCAGATCATCCATCCGTTCGACCAGAACACGCGCGTGATCCTCCGCACCGTTGAGACGACAGGTCTCCTGGTGGCGACCCAACACCAGCACGCCGTTGTAGCCGCGTCCCAGGGCGCCCAGCAGCATCGCGGGACTCACGGCGCCCGTACAGGGCAGCTCCAGGACCCGAACATTGTCCGGCAGAGTCGGAGCGGCGTGTCCCGTCAAATTGGAACGGCCGCAGGCGATGACCAGCAACTCGCCGGCCCGTGCCGGCAGATCGCGTTGCGAAGCAATCTGTTTGATCGCTCCACTCGGGCAGGCCGCCACACACACGCCGCAACCACGGCAGACATCCTCTCGAATCTCGGCGAAGGCGATGCCATCCTTTTTGTGGACGACCCGGGGGATGCTGAAGGGGCATGCCTCTTCGCATGCGCCGCAGGCGCGGCACTCGTCAACGGCGACGTGTGCGGTCGCCAGCGGGAAATCGCGCTCCCAGATCCGCAGCACCCCCTCCGACCTTGTCACCGGTATATGGTTGGTGGGGCAGATCATGGCGCAGGAGGAGCAACCGACACAGTCGTCGGGCAGAGTATCCGCGAATGTGCCGACTATTTTCTCGCTGCCACGCCCCATCGTGGCGATCGCCGCGGTGGCGTAGGAATCGCAGACCCGCGTGCACATGCCGCAGAGGATGCAGGTTTCGTCGCCGGCGATGAAGCGGGAGGTATCGACACCCAGTTTGACGGCCAGGTCCCGCACCGCGGGCACCTCGGGGCAGCGAGCGTACAGCGCCTCCATCGTCATCCGCCGATAACGGAGTACAGCCTCGGAGGTGGTGAGGAATGTCATCCCCTCGTCCACCGGATAGTTGCACGCGGTGACGAACTTGCTCCAGCCGTCGCGCACCTCTTCGACCAGGCAGAGGCGACAGGCGCCCGCCGGCTCCAACGCTTCGTGATGACAGAGAGTCGGGATGGAGATCCCCAATTCACGCGCCACCGTGAGCAAAGGCGCACGATAGACAGCCTGAACCTGACGGCCGTCAATCGTGATGTTTACCATCTTTGAAGTTTGCTTGGACATTTCACTCACTTCCGGCTGATCGCGTGATGCCTGCAGGCCGAGAGACAGGCTCCGCACTTGATACAGGAATCCGCATCCAGGTTATGAACGTGCCTGGTTTCTCCGGTGATGCACGCTTCGGGACATGCCTTGACGCAGGCGTGACAACCGTTGCAGATCTCCGGGTCGATCGAGTAGGTGATCAATTCGCGACAGGCACCCGCCGGGCAGCGTCGCTCCACGATATGGGCCTCGTATTCATCCCTGAAGTAGCGGATGGTGCTCGCAACCGGATTGGCGGCCGAGCCCCCCAGCGCGCAGAGTGAGGAGGCGGACATCCAGTCCCCGATCTCCAGCAGAAGATCAATGTCCTCCAAAACGCCGCGCCCCTCGGTGATCCTGGTCAGAATATCCAGTGCGGTTTTCAACCCCTCGCGGCACGGGACGCATTTGCCGCAGGATTCCTCTTTGAGGAAGGCGATGAAGTAGCGCGCCACATCGACCATGCAGGTGGTCTCGTCCATGACGATCATCCCGCCCGAGCCCATCATCGAACCGACCTCGGTCAGCTTCTGGAAATCCACCTCCAGGCCGAGCATCCCTTCGGGGATGCAGCCGCCCGAGGGGCCGCCGGTCTGGACGGCCTTGAACTTCCGGCCACCCGGAATGCCGCCGCCGACACCGTAGACGATCTCCCGCAGGGTGATCCCCATCGGCACCTCAACCAGACCCGTATTGTTGATCTGGCCCACCAGCGAAAAGATCTTGGTCCCCTTGCTCCCCTCACTGCCGATGGACGCGTATTCCGCAGCCCCGCCAAGGATGATCGGCGGCACATTGGCCCAGGTCTCGACATTATTCAGAGTCGTCGGACGATCGAAGAGGCCCTGTTCGACGGTGTGGACATACTTGGCCCGCGGTTCCCCCGCCTGCCCTTCGAGTGAGGCCATAAGCGCGGTCGATTCGCCGCAGACGAAAGCGCCCCCGCCGCGGCTGATCCGAATATCGAACGAGAAGCCGGAGCCCAGGATGTCGTCCCCCAGCAAGCCGGCGGCCCGCGCCTGCTCCAGCGCCTCCTCCAGTCGCTTCACGGCCAGAGGGTATTCGTGACGGACGTAGACGAAGCCCTCATCCGCTCCGATCGCCCAGGCGCCGATGATCAGCCCCTCGATGATCCCGTGCGGATTGCCCTCCAGCAGGCTGCGGTCCATGAACGCGCCTGGATCCCCCTCGTCCGCATTGCAGATCACGTACTTGTGCTCCCCCGCCGCGGCGCGACAGGAGCGCCACTTGCGCCCGGCCAGGAAACCGCCGCCACCCCGGCCACGGAGTCCGGACGCGACAACCTCCTCGATCACCTCGTCGGGTTTCATGTCGAGCAACGCCTTGCTCATTGCGGCGTAGCCGTCGATGGCCAGGTAGTCGGTCAGATTCACGGGATCGATATAGCCGTTCTGTCCGAAGATCCGACGGGTCTGCTCGCCGTAGAAGGGGATCTGCTGCTCATGAGCAATCAACTCTCCATCCACCGGGTTGCGATACAGCAAACGCTCGATGATCTCGCCGCCGGCCACCGTCGTACCGACGATCTCCTTGACATCCGCGACCTTGACCTTCGGGTAAAAGACATCGTCCGGACGGACAACCACGATGGGACCCTGTTCGCAGAAGCCGTTGCAGCCGGTGACGACCAGCTTCACGGTGTCGGTCAACCCCTGCGCGGCCAGTTCGGCGCGAAGCGCCTCCCCCACCTCGGCGCAACCGGCGGCCTGGCAACCGGTACCGCCGCAGACTGTGACACTGCGTCTCCGCTCGGGGTGATCGACAATCGCCTCGGCCCGCAGATTCTCAAGAGCGGCGGCGTCGGTAATGCGTCCAATCATGACCGCTCCTCCCCGGCGGAAGTCGTGTCGCTCGCCGCCCTCTTTTTGATCTTGCGGATCAGACGACTCATCTTCTGCACGTTCATGTGCCCGAAATGTTCCTCATCCACCTCGACGACAGGTCCGATGGCGCACGCGCCGACGCAACCCACACTCTGCAGCGTGAACTCGCCGTCCGCGGAGGTCTCGCCGTCCTTGATCCCCAGCTCCCGCTCGGCGGCGGCCAGGATCAGGGAGCCCTGCCGCACATGGCAGGCCGTGCCCATGCAGACACGGATCAGATGACGTCCCCGCGGCTTGAGGCTGAGTACGTTGTAGAAGGTGGCGACGGAATAAACCTGTGCGCGAGAGATCTCCAACCTTGTCGAGATCTCCTCAAGCGCATCCTGTGGGAGATAGCCGAACTCGGACTGAAGGTCCTGAAGGATCATAACCAGACTGGTACGATCCTGCGGATACCTGGAAAGGATCTGTTCTAGCATTTGACCTGCCTTGCACCCAGCGATGCAGTTGATCGCAGAGCAGACCGGGGAGATAAGAATTTCGTGTGTATTCTGGCAAGCAGCCAGGTATGGCCGGGTTCTTCGTGAGTACCCTGGGCGCGAATAAATTAGCTAAAGAGGCAGCCGAAGACAATACTTTCCGTGGTCCCGAGATGATTCTCCCCCCTCCGGCAACCTCATTGCACCATTAATACAATCCCGGGAGAGCATCAGGCCAGAGCCGTATTGTCGATCCTGGATAGGGGGAGTGCGGGCTCCCCGCAAGCTGGTGCACGGCCGATGTCATCACCTTTTGCATTAATCCGGTATTCCGGGTATGTTGTTGCTGCCTTGGCGAGCGGGAGCCCCGGTGACGGGTTCCGTCGGGATTGAAATCTTTACCCGACACAACAATCGGGGCGCCTGGACTCCGGGTTCCATTCAGCAAGTGAGAGGATCAGTCGATGCGGATTGCTTTCCTGGGAGATGCATCTCTCGGTCATGTTCAGCGCTGGGTCAGCTTCTTCAACGAGCGTGGCCACGAGGTGCTGCTCCTCTCCTACGAGGATACCGACGCCTGCGCTTTCTCCACAATCCGATTGCAGGGACACTCCGGATTCAAGACCCTGAATGTACTGCTCGATCTTCCCGGAATCAGGCGGCATCTGGCCGCGTTCAAACCCGACGTGGTCAACGGACTCTATGCCGGTGCCTACGGCCTTACCGCCGTGCTCAGCTCCTACCCTTCGGTCGTATCGGCGCTGGGGTCCGACCTACTTGTCGACTACGCCAACTCGCGTGTCCATCGCACCCTGACCGGGTACTCCCTCCGCAACGCCAATCTGGTGACGACCGATGCCCAGCTGCTGTCGGATATCGCCATAGCCGCCGGCGCCCGGTCGGAGGTTGTCCTGACCGCCTATTTCGGTATCGACGACACTCTATTCCATCCACCGGAGCCCCCCAGGGCCGGCGTCGAGCCGATCCTCATCAGCACCCGCAATCTCTATCGGCTGTATCGGGTGGATGTTCTCATCGAGGCTCTGGCACTGGTGAGGCGCAAGTACCCGGCGCAAGCCGTCATCTGTGGCGACGGCCCCGAGCGTGCAGCCCTGGAGGCCCAGGCCGCCAGTCTCGATGTCGCCGAAGCCTGCACGTTCATGGGACGCCAGACTCCCGAAGAGATTGCCGACCTGCTGCGCAGTTCTGGGATCTACGTGAGCACATCCTCTTCAGACTCCACTTCGGTGTCGTTGCTGGAGGCCATGGGCACGGGGTTGCCGCCCGTGGTGTCGGACATCCCGGCCAATCGCGAATGGTTGCTCGAGGGGGAGAATGGTCTCTATTTCCCGGTCGGCGACGCCGCCACCCTGGCTGCATGTGTCGAGCGGTTGCTCACGGATATCGAACTGGCTGCGGCGCAACGGGAGCGCAACCTGGAAATTATCCGGGCCAGGGGCCTCTGGTCACGCAATATGGAGCAGGTGGAGGCAGCCTTCAGGGCTTTGTAGCCCGATGTTTCCCAATGAGGTCAATTACCCGACAGCGGATTGGGCGGCCAGCCAACCGGTCGAAAATGCCGCCTGTACATTGTAACCGCCGGTGTCCGCATTGATGTCGAGCAATTCCCCCGCGAAATAGAGTCCGCGCGTCAGCTTCGACTCCATTGTCTTGGGGTTCACCTCAGACAGCTCCACACCCCCCGCCGTTACGATGGCCTCATTCAGTGGTCTGTGCCCCGTGATGACGAACCTGAAATCCTTGAGCCAGATCCGAAGACGCCTCCGCTGCTCCGCCGTAACCTGATGACAGGGGAGATCGATCGGGATCTCCGTCGCCGAGGCGCAGACGGGGATCAGTTTTCGCGGGGCCAGATCCCTGAGCATGGTGCCGAACTTGCGGCGATTCTGATAGGCGAGATCACGGAGCAGACGATCATCCACCTGTTTATGCTCCAGCGCCGGCTTGAGGTCGATGGAGAGCTCAGGAGATCTCCCCTCCGCCAACAGATTGACCGCAATGTGACTCAGGGTCAGGATCACGGGGCCCGACGCGCCGAAATGGGTGAACACCATCTCACCGAAGGCCGATTCGATTTTACTGCCGTCGCACCAGATGGAGGCATCCACGTTGCGCAGACTCAGCCCCTGCAACCTTTCCGGGTACTCCCCTGCGCAACAGAGCGGCACCAGCGCCGGACGAATCGGCACGATGCTGTGCCCCGCCGTCTGCGCCAGAGCATAGCCGTCACCGGTGCTCCCCGTGGCCGAGTAGGAGGCTCCGCCCAGCGCGAGGATGACGGCATCGCCCCTCTCCACACCCTCTGCAGTCTCCACACCCACGACCCGCTCATCCTCGATCAGCAGACCCGAAACCTCATTTTTCAACCGCAGATCAACACCCTCCCGCCGCACCCAATCGTGGAGAGCATCGACGACATCCTGCGCTTTCTGAGACGCGGGAAAGATCCGGCCACCCCGCTCGACCACATGCTCGACTCCCAGATCGGTCAGATGGTCTAGCAGATGGCGGGTGAAGAAGTTGGCAAAGGCCGGGCGGAGGAAGCGCCCACCCCTCTTGCCGAAGTGGCCGCAGAACTCCGCCATGGTTGCCGTATTGCCGACATTGCATCGCCCCTTGCCGGTGATGCGGAGCTTGCGGGCCGGGAGATGCATCTTCTCGAAGAGGATGACCTCCGCCCCGAGCCCAACCGCCCGCCCGGCAGCCAGCAACCCGGCTGCACCCGCCCCGACCACGATTACTTTCGACATTGCTCGCCCTTTCCCGCTGGATTCGTTCACGGCATATTAGTCAGATCGGGCCCGGCGGTCCAGACCGGTTCCCGGACAGTTCACGACGACTCTTCGATAACGGACGGGAATCATTCGTCATGGCCGGGCAAAATACCGGCGAACCATCTCTCACATAGCCGATCCGGACACGACGCGGAGGCTCATTCGGCGCAATGGAGCTGGTCCCGGCCATCGAGCCGCTGAGTGCTGTTTATGTTATTACCCCCACCGACGGACACTTCTCCCGCCCCCCAATAACACATGGCACGCCGACTGCTATCTTGAGGGGTATACCGGCGCAACCCGAACATGGCGCCGGGGGACCCGGGATTCCCCATAGTGGAGACGGCGATCAGGGAGGCCGTCATCAATCCACTGCCGGAGCGACCGGGAGACGAGGGCACAGGCGTCAGCTCCTGCGGCAACGTTGGTGTTGCAGAGGCGGCCCCATAAAGTGGAGGAGTTAATCATGTTTAGGATAATCGACAAATTACCGATTCTGATGATCCTGTTATTATGTGCAACCGGATGCAATTTTCTGGAATCCGGGGAGGATACAGACACCCGCGCCGATGGCGATATGCCTGCAGTGGTCTCCAGCAATCCGGAGGATGGAGATCACCAGATCAGTCGAACACCCGAAATCGAAGTAAACTTCAACGTGCCGATGGACAGGACAAGTGTCGAGGCGGCGACCGGATTCATTTTCGACTGGTTCGCCGTCCCCTTCGACGCAGTGTGGGAAGACAGTCTGACCTATCTGATCATCCCCACCGAAATGCTGGCCTTCAATACGGCATATAGTGTCTATATCGGCACCGGGGCCATGAGCATGGCCGGCGATCCGCTGGATGCCCGGTGGACCATCAACTTCGTCACCGCCACACGCGAACCCGCCGTTGTGGAGACATGGCCCGCAACCGCCGAGATCGATGTACCGATCAACGCCAACCCCTGGCTCCGCTTCAATCAGGCGATGGATGCGGCCAGCGTCGCGGCGGCATTGACCGTCTCGCCTGCGGTGGAGTACTCGTGCCAGTGGAGCGACGTCGACCGGCTGACGCTGGCGATCACCGGCGATCTCACCCCTTTGACAGAGTATACGGTGACCCTGGGAACCGGCGCGGCCAACCACAATGTCGAGTATACGTTGACCGCACCCTACGGCTTCACATTCACGACGGCGGCGGGCAGCGATTCGGAGTTGCCCCATATCACGGCCTGGGATCCCCCCAACGGCAGCCAGGGTGTGCCCGTCGACATCGGCGCCGTCACTGTTTCGTTCTCGGAGCCGATCAATCCGCTGACGCTGCTCCCCGAAATCTTCGACATGCGCATGCTCGTCTGTGTGGAGGAGTTCGTACCGATCTGGAACGAGGACTTCACCGAGCTTACCATCACCTTTGCCGATCTGCCGGCAGGTGTCGAGTTGTTCATCGACCTCGCCGCCTTCGAGGATCAGGTGGGCAACCGGAGCGCTGATCCGGAGAGTTGGCGGATCGTCACCGCCGGCGACGAGGACTGGTTCCCCAATGGAGCGCACGACCAATGGTATGGCGTGCGCACAGGCGAGGGTGACCGCTGTCACCCCTGGGAATACACGTTCGTCAATCGGGTGAACGATGTCTACGGCAACGAATTCAACATCACCGAGTATGTCACCGAGTGCGACGAGGATGTGCCCGTGCGCGGCCTCCGCTTCAACAAACTGGCCGGCAGGGTCGAAGTGGTCGGCCTGGGCAAATACGCCTGGGACGACAACTCGAGCTCATGGGTATGGGCTGCCCTCATGCTGGAGCCGCGCCCCGACTGGTTGCAGTTGCCGCTGGAAGCGGGTTCAAGCTGGAGCGGCACATGCAGTCTGGAGATGGACATGGAGCCGGGCCTGGGCACCCTGACCTACAGCGCGGCACTGATCGGGCACGAGGATCTGGAGCTGACCTACTCCCCCGGGGAGGGCACCTGCCTGCCCCGCACCGAGGAGCCGGACAGCATGTCTCTAAGCGCCGTCCTGCCCGATTGCGCCGTCGTCGAGATGAATCATGAAGTCACGATCAACATTCCGATTGCCGATGGCTGGGAGACCGTCACGGTCCATTCGGGCATCGACACGGTCTGGTACTCCCCCGGTGTCGGTATGGTGCAATTGCACACGCACGCCAGCGATACCGATGCCGAGGGCTGCACCCGGACGAGTTGGTCCCGGGAGAAGATCTACTGGTGGTCGATCAATCGTTAACAACCGCGGAGCTGGATTCCGCACAGCAAACAGATCTCCATTACCGCAACCAGAGGTGGGCTCAGGCCCGCCTCTTCCGTTTTTGCTCCCGGGCGCCGGCGAAGGCACAGGTCTTCCATAGTGATGTTTACCCTGGCCGCAACGTATCTCCGCACAAGAGGTCCAGGATGTTGATTGCCTTATTCCACAAGACTTTATCTGTCGACAGGCTCAAATAGCGAGAGGTCCCCGATGCGCGGAACCATCCAAAACACCCTGATCAGATGCCTTTTTGCCATCTGTCTGTTCTCTTTTTGCGGTTGCTCGGAGGATAATCCCGAGACACCGGTCACACCGCTTCGAGGTGAAGCCGAGGAGTGGAGTTTCGAGTTCCTCTCTGATCTTGCCATTGATGCCCAATGCATCCTCATCGATTCTCCAACCGAGATTACGGCATCCGTCCGCTTCGCCACGCCCGCCGATCACGTTCTGGACAACGTCTATCTCTGCCGCGTCGACACGCTCGACGCCCCCATCGACACGGTGGCGGTGCTGTATGACGACGGCCAAACGGCAAGCGGCGACCTGATGGAGGGGGACTTCGTCTTCACCGGTCTCTCGGAGGCACTGCTCTACGAGCAGCCCCAGACGGTTTACCTGAAGACGGTCGTCGCTCTGACCGACACACTCAACCAGGAGGATCGCGTCGGCTGGTCCTCCACGGTGCGGATCGAGGTGCAGGGTACGGAGGTGGTCTTCACGAGCCAACCCGATATCACCCCGGAGGGGGCCTTCGTCTACACGACGCAAACATTCCGGATCATCACCGGTTTGAGTGTGGCCGACTCGCTCGACCTGCAGAGTATCAAGGTCTACAGCATGACCGACAACGGCGACACCCTCATGGTGCGCGGCGAGCTTTACGACAACGGTAATTTGGACAACGCGGATGAGATTCAGGAGGACGGCAACTTCACCGGGCTCATGGCGCCGATGACGTTCTACCGCCCCTTGATCGTCCGCTTCCGCGCTCTGGCCACCGCAGTCTCGCCGGAGTCGGGTTTGATCTACAGAGCCTGGTCGACCTTCATGGAGGTGCCGGTTGCATATAAGCTGTCGCAAACCAGCATCTTCGCCCGCATCCAGGCCATGCAGGACTCGGTCGAAGCCCGTTATGCCGCCGATATCTCCGCAGGATTGACCCCACTGGCGGCCAAAGAGGCCGCCATCGCCTGGATGCAATTGAGCGAGGAGATCACCGAGGCGTTCATCGCTCCGGATGAGGCTTCGGTCTGGGCCATCTACAACATCGGTTTCGAGGCCGGCATTCTCTTCCCCGACAACACGGCCGGGCCGATCCTCGGGCATGCGCCGGCGTCTCGGGTCGACAGGAGCTCTCTCCGCACCCAGCGCATGGATCGTGGTGAGTATATCGCGCAGCCGCACTATCCCTGGGACCGCGACATGGCCGATCCAAATGAGGTGCACAGCAACATGGCCCTCGTGTTGAGTCCGCTGCACAGCTGGATCAACGACCAGGCAGGGGAGAGCGACCCCGGGAGCGATATTGCCGCGTTCTTCTCAGATTCCCACTGCCCCAGTTTCGATGTGGACTTTTTCCCCGACACGCTTGCCACCGTCGAGGCCTTCGCCGATCTGGATCGGTACGGCGCTGTCAGCATCATCACCCACGGCACTCTGACCGCGGGTGGTCAGGTGTGTCTGGTGACGGGTGAGGTCATGAACGAGAGCACGGCCAACAAGTTCTACTGGGATCTGACATCCGCCGACCCGCGCCTCGTCTTCCTGCGGGTGGCCGGCGAATCCTACTTCGCGGTCAAGGGGAGCTTCTTCGGAGTCCGCAACCACAACCTCCCCAACAGCATCATCACAATTACGGCCTGTCAGGCCATGCGCAACAATTCGCTCAAACTGCTGCTCCAGAACAACGGCGCCGGTTTCGTGGGCGGCTTTGACGGCGCCGTGGGCGTGGCCTTCGGCAGCGATATCACCGTCGACTTCTGGCGCAATCTCATCGTCAACGGCTTGACTACGGGGCAGGCCTATTACGATCTGGACAACCTGACGGATCCGCTGCACGACGATTCGGAGTTCCTCGCTTTCGGCAACGGTTCCCTGCAGTTCGGCACCGATTTTCAGAATGGCACATTCGAACTCGGCACGCTGGCGGCCTGGCGCACGGCCGGCGACGGTCGTGTGATTTCGCAACTGGGTGTCGAGCGTCCGGTGGACGGCAACGCCATGGGGATCATCTCCACCGGCCTCGGCTACACCACCAGCACCGGTGAGATCAGTCAGGTGGTTTGCGTGCCGAGCGACGCCACGCAGTTGACCTTCTCCTACAACTTCTTCTCCGAGGAATTTCTCGAGTGGTGCTCCAGCGCCTACCAGGACTACTTCGAGGTGATCATCATCCCCGAGGGCGGGGAGGAGGATCAGATATTCTATATCCATATCGACGACATGTGCGACGACGTTCTGCCCACCGACATCCTGTTCGATCAGGGTGGCAGCGGCGACGATCCGATTGGGGTCTACAAGTCCGGGTGGGTGGAGCGGAGCCTGAATATCTCGGCCTACGCGGGGCAGACGGTCACGATCCGCTTCGCCGCCGGCGATATCGGCGACAGCATCTTCGATTCGGCAATCCTGCTCGACAGCATCTCGATCGATTAGATGGTCCACTGTTCGGCAAAAAAAACCCCGCTCGGTCGAGCGGGGTTTTTCATTTCCGAGCGGTCGGCATGATCAACGTGCAGGCTCACGCAACACGCGCACATCGTCGCCCATGATCTCCAGCACCTCGACCGAGCCACCGTAATGCTCGGCCATGCCCGAATCGATACACCAGACGGCGGCGTCGAAGTAGGAGGTGATCCCCTCCTCTTGCACGGTATGACCGACAACCATCCGCTTCACGGACAGCGCCTCAAGCACCATGTTCAACGTATCGCAGGAGGCGGAGGTCGGTTCGTCCGAATACAGTCGGCTCCAGATGGGGCTCCGCGCGCCGCGGATACACTCCGGGCGTTCGGTCTCCCCCAGCAGCCAGGAACGGGTTTCGGCGTTGATCCGCTCAAGCCCGTAATCTATGTGACTCGGCAGGATCCCGCCGTGAACGAAAAGATTGTCGCCGACAATCAACACGACATTGCGCTGGGCCAGCAGGCGGGCATACTTGCCGCCCGGCCTGAAGGCCGCGACCCGGGCGCGCTGCTCGACCGGGTACTCTCCAAGTGTGGGATCCGCAGGATCGTAGGTCACCGCGTCTTCGAAATCGACAAAACCGCCGGGTGTGATGTAGCGCAGGTCGAGAGCCGCGTTCATCAGCTCATGATTGCCGTTGAGCACATATACGGCGCCGCCGGTCAGGACGGCCTCCCCATGCAACTGCTCCAGCAGATCGAGAATGGCCTGCTCATCGTCGCCACGATCGAGTTGATCGCCGGTCTGGACGATTATCGTCTCCTCCCCGATCCACTGATCACGTTCGTTGATCGCACCCGCCAGACGCAGGGCCCGGCGCGTGGCATCCAGATCACCGTGCAGGTCGCCGATAGCCACGATACGCGGCGCGTGATGATTGATCCGGGTCGGATACCTCTCCGCGCAGGAGAGAACACACAGAGTGATGAGCAACAAACTCAGCAACAGACGATGCTGTTTCATCAGGAGCCCCCTTGGGATTTGGACAGGTTCATCATAGGACAGACCGCCGAAACCCGCCAGTCTTTCGGAGAGATTGCGGCAAATCAAACAGGGACTTTACAACTTCCGGTCGCGATGGGACACTGGACCTAACCCGTTTGGAGGTAGCATGCCGCGCATACAACTGAAGCCGCTTGCCGATTACCCGTTCGCCTGCGAAATGCCCGTGCGGATTACCGACCTGAACTATGGCGGTCACCTGGGCAACGATACGCTTGTGTCATTGATCCACGAAGCGCGGACGCTGTTTCTGGCGTCTCACGATTTCAGCGAGATGGACTGCGGCGGCGTAAGCCTGATACTGGGCGATACCGGAATCGTCTACCAGGCGGAGGCCTTCGCGGGCGATCTTCTGCGTATCGAGGTTGCGGCCAGCGAGCCGTGGCGCGGCGGCTTTCGCCTCCTCTACCGGGTTACGCGTCCCGCCGACAGCCGGACCGTGGCCTTGGTGGAGACCGGCATGGTCTGCTTCGACTACAAGTCGCGGAAGATCGCCGGCCTCCCCGACGGCGTACGGGGGATCTGCGTCTAGGCGACCGTCAGGGCAGCCCCGTTGTCGGCGGCGTTCAGCGCCAGGAGGAACGGCGCCGCCGTCTCGGCCCACGCGTCCGGCCCCTCGTAGGCGGCTGCCCCCTCGCCAAAACAGCTGCGCAGCATATCCGTATCGATGATGCCGGGATTGACGGCAACCGCCGCCAGCCCCCGAGGCAGCTCCAGGGCCAGGGCTCGCGTCAACCCCTCGACGGCCCACTTTGTCGCGCAATAGGGTGCGACCTCCGGCGACACCGAGCGCCCCCATCCCGAACTGAGATTGGCGATGACACCCGTTGCCCGCCCGATCAATGCCGGAGCAAAGGCTCGGATTACGTTGGCCACCCCTTTGATGTTCACATCCACGACCTCGGCGAACTCCGCCGCCGACACCTCCCAGAGCGATGCATTCGCATTGATCACACCGGCGTTGTTGATGACCAGGTCCGGCGCACCATGCTCGGCCAGGAGTCGATCCGCCCAGGCCGCGACGGCCAGGGTGTCCGCGACATCGACAGTCGCAAGGTCATGCGGCTGGGGGAACAGCGGCTTCAGTTCGGCAATCGTGGCGACGGAGCGTCCGCACCCGAGCACCGTGTGTCCACACTCATCAAAACGGGTGAGCAGGGCTCGACCCAAACCGCGAGTGACTCCGGTCAGGACGATGAGTCGTTTCTGTTCGGTCATGGCTCCTCCATCTCTGCCGTTGAGGCGCTCGACATGTTGACTCCGAATATACCGGGGTTCACCGACAACCCTCCACTGTAACCTTCCGCACCGATCCGTTCATCCTGTGTGCGGGCAGGGCTACGTCGTGTCCGCACACGCACACGTCGTGTCCGTTCGGACACGCAACCTGCGCTCACTCTGCCGAATACCCCTGTTTACAAGGGCCCTGGACTACGGTACGGGATCTGCGTTATCCCGGCAAACGCAATTACCTGTCTGACAAGGAGGCGAGCATGTCGGGTCGACGAATACCATTCAATCCCCGGATAACGCGACAATGGATCGATCATGTAACTCCGTCCGCTCTCGGCGGCATGCTGGTTCTGCTCGCGCTTCTCTGCTCCTGCACGCCGTCGGATACGCCCATCATCACGGCAGGCAGCGACACCCTGGGCATCCCGCTCCCCGAGC
The DNA here is from genome assembly GCA_024231955.1 of bacterium. Classification (GTDB taxonomy): domain Bacteria; phylum Krumholzibacteriota; class Krumholzibacteriia; order JACNKJ01; family JACNKJ01; genus JAAEPZ01. The sequence continues at coordinate 51,239 of JAAEPZ010000433.1, forward strand.
TGCAGCATGCCATCGGCAATGAGGACAACAGCGGCTATGCGATCGCACAGGCGCTGGCCTGGGAGCCCGGCCCCCCAGCCGACCTGAATGCCATCGGAGCGGGCGAATGCCTGTGGCGGCGCGGGGAGGATCTGATCCCGTTGCCGATGCTGAGTACGGATGTCACGCTGCAGGTTACCGGACTGCTTGTCCATGGCCGGGTGCAGCAGACTTTCAGCAACCCCGGCGATGATGTGATCGAAGCCGTTTATGTATTCCCCCTGCCCGAACGGGCCGCCGTCAATGCCCTGGAGATGCGGATCGGCGATCGCCTCATCGTCGCCGAGTTGCATGAGAAAGATAAGGCGCGACAGGTGTATACCCAGGCGAAGAGGGAGGGGCGCAAGGCGGCCCTCCTGGAGAGTGAACGTCCCAATCTGTTCACCACCTCCGTGGCCAACATCAATCCCGGCGAGACGGTGGCCGTGACCCTGGACTACATCCAGGAGCTGGACTACAACGCCGGTGTGTTCAGCCTGGCCTTCCCCCTCACCTTCACACCCCGCTATACGCCGCCACCTCTGGTGGCGCAGGATGGCCGGTTATCACCGGCAATCATCGAAACGCTCATCGATGCCGCGCGCGTCTCGCCCGGCTTCAGGGTCGACGCCGACGCGCCCGTGCCCACGGCGCACCTGACAGTGAACCTGAACGCCGGTCTGCCGCTTGCCGGCATCGAGTCCCGGTCGCACGAGATGAACATTGAACAGGATGAGCGCCGTTGGACGATAACCCCCGCAGCTGGGGAGCTGGCCGCCGATCGCGATTTCCTCCTTTGCTGGCGGCCTGCGCTCGGTGGCGATCCCGCACCTGTGGTGTTCATGGAGGAGAGAGATGGCGAACGCTATGCTCTACTCATGCTGCTGCCCCCGGTGGAGGATACGGAGGAGAGCGCCCTCCCCTCCTCGACCCTCTTCGTTGTGGACATCTCCGGCTCCATGGACGGTCCCTCAATCAGCCAGGCAAGGCGCGCACTGATGGCGGCCCTGGATCGCCTCGGTCCCGATGACCGTTTCAACCTGATGGCCTTCAACGACCTTCACTACACGTTCAGCGACAGCTTCCGGATCGCCACGCCCCTGCAGATTCGCAGTGCGCGCGACTGGGTGGCGGCCCTCGAGGCCACGGGCGGTACCGAGATCAAACCTGCCCTGGATCGGGCGGTTCATCTGACCCGGCAGGTCGCTGATGAAGAGACCCGAGTGTGCCGCCTGATCCTGCTCACCGACGCGGCAGTGAGCAACGAGTCCGCAGTGCTCAAGATGCTGGCCCGCAACCTCGGGGCAACCCGCCTCCACGTTGTCGGCATCGGACACGCCCCCAACCGCTACCTGATGCGCAAGATGGCCTCATTGGGTCACGGCCTCTGCACCTTCGTCCCCGGCGACGGCGAGGTGGAGAGCGCCATGGGTGATTTCCTCATTCGCGTCGGCAAACCGGCAATGAGCCGTTTGCGTCTCGCTTGGCGCGGTATCGAGGCGACCGCCGTCTATCCCCGCCGTCTGCCGGACCTCCATGCGGGAGAGCCGCTGTTCATCTCGGCGCGCCTGCAGGGGGAGCCGGCGGCGGATGCGGAGGTCGTCCTGACGGGCTTGCTCCCCCGTGGTGAGGTGCATACGAGTTTACCGCTGTCCCGTCCGGTCGGATCTGGTTCCGGAGTGGCCGCTCGCTGGGCGCGCACACGGGTGGGTTCGCTCATGGACAGCCTGCACGAGGGTGCCGACCCGACCCGTGTTCGGGCCGCCGTGATCGATGTGGCGCGGGAGTTCAACCTGGTGACGAAATACACGAGCCTGGTGGCTGTCGAGAAAACCCCCTCGGCTCTCCTCATGGCGCAGCGACGCAATGTGCCGAACACGCTGCCCCGCGGTTCACGCCTGGGCAATCTGCCCTCAGGCGGAACGACACGTCCGCTGCGGATTCTGCTGGGTGGGCTGCTCTGTCTGACCGGTCTTTTGCCGAGAGTGCTGCACCGAAGCGGAGGTTTGTCGTGAAGAGACGGAGCGGATTCCTCATCCGGCTGACCGCCCTGATTTTACTGGCGGGCGGGCTGGGGCTACTCGGCCAGGAGCTGTTCCTCAAGGCCAAGGGGCTGCTGGCGGAGCGGCTGATCGAGCGGGCCTACGCTGCGCATCTGGAGGATGGCGGCAGACACCGCCCCTGGTCATGGGCCGATCACTATCCACTGGGTGAACTGGCAGCACCACAACAGGGGGTGCGGCGGCTGGTGATATCCGGAGCAACCGGCCCCTCGCTGGCCTTCGCGGCGGGACATGTGGATGGCACAGCCCTGCCCGACCGCCCGGGCAACTGCGTTATTGCCGGACACCGGGATGGCGCATTCGGGTTTCTGCAGGATCTGAAGCCGGGGGATGTTCTGGAGCTGTCTTGCCACGGTTCGCTAAAGCAATTTACCGTATCCACCATCGAAGTGCTGGACAGAACCGCCATCGAGGTGCTCGAGTCGACGACGGAGGATCGCCTCACCCTGATCACCTGTCACCCCTTCGCTGCACTGACACCAGGACCGGAGCGGTATGTGGTCCGGTGTGTGCGCCGGGATCCCCGATTTCACCAATCAAAGGTGCGATCCGCTCATTCCACCGCCTCCGGCAACAGTACTTGTGACGCCCACTGACCTACGGGGACAGCGGCATCCTCTCTCATCAGAGAATATTCGATCGTATACATCGTCAGGGAGTTCCCCGCCGGTTCCCACATCACATCAACCAGCAGGAAGCAGTGGGCGTCATTGAAGAAAAGGTCGTCGGTACAGTTGTAGTTAGGATCATCGTCGATCCAATCGGTCCAGCCCCGAGCTCTGTCTCTGGGGAACGTATCGGCACCGATCACGAAATAGCGGACGGGGTTGACGGTCTTGGCCATGCTTGACGATTCCGTTTTGCGCGTCACGAGCAGATGTTCAAAGAGATGATCGTGGCCAGAGAAGACCGCGGGGATATTGTAGGCTTCGTAGAGAGCATGGAACTGCCTGAAGTCATAGCCGCCCAGATGATCGGTGGGGGAGCCGTGCGCGCCGCTGCTGAACGCCCCGGGGTGGATGGAGACAAACGGGACTCTATTTTGCGCACGACAGGCAGCGAGTGTCCGCTTGAGCCAGTCGGCCTGGCCGGGTGCGGGCTGATACAAACCCCGCCAACCCTCCTGCCGGTTATCCCAACACCCCTCCAAGACGATCAGGCTCAGCGGCCCTGTCTCGACGCAATAGTCGTAGCTCTCTGTCCGGATGTTATAACCGTCGCCGCCGGGATACCCGAAATTCCAGAAGAACAACGCGAGAGCAGTGTCTGTCTGCCCCCCCTGATAATTGATCCCATAATACTCGTGGTTGCCCATGACGGGACACAGCGCGACATTGCCGTGCAGGCTCCTCTTCGGATCGGCGTCGGCGATAATGCCCAGGAAATCCCGCCACAGTTCGTGATCGGCGCCAAACTGCACAAAATCGCCGGAATGGACGGCGAACACAGGTTGAGGGTCAAGCGCAATGACCTGACCCAGTATATTGCGCAAGTGCCTATCCTGCTCCTCCTGCTCCTCCTGGGATTTTCCGGTGTCATTCCTGGTGTCGCCGTAAACGGCAAAGCGGAGCGATCCGGTGACGGCAGCGAATGAGGGGCAAGTCCGGAGCGAGAACGTCTCCGTCACATTCGTTCGGGAGCCATTCGGTTCCGTATCCGAAAACAGGTAGGCATAACGGGAGGCCGGGGCCAGGTCGCACAAATTTACCCGGTACTTGAACAAATCCCCCTCTTCGGTTCGCGCTCGGTCCATCGAACATTCGACCTGCGCGATCCTGCCGCTGAATCCCCCCCCCTCCGTATCCAGCCAATACTCCAGGGATATTCCGGAGTAGGCGTGCAGCGACTGAAACTGAATCGTCACGCAATTGTCCGTCCCCATCACGATGTATGGACTCTCCTGCGCCGAGACAGCCACGCAAAACGTTATCAGCAATACTCCGGCGAAACAAACGCTCCGTTTTTTCATCGGACTAGCCCTCCTGCGGTGGATAACGGGGAGACGTCTACGATCAGTCAACGCGCCCGCCCCGACAACAGCCATGCCATGTTAGATCACACCAGGTCGGAAACCAGGCGGGACCCATCTGACCGAACCATGAGGATAGTCGCATCACGTTTCAGCTAACCGGGGATGCGGGATGTCGATGAACAGAAAAGACTTTCACGCTATTCAGGTGATCTTGCCCCACAGTGGACGAATCTGCTCCTCAATCCGCTGGAGGAACTCAAGGTCGATCTCATCGAAATGATGCGGCTGATCACTGTCGATATCCAGTATAGCACGCAGATCTCCGGTGTCATCGAAGCAGGGGATCACGATCTCCGATCTGGAGCGGGGATCACAGGCGACGTGTCCGGGGAAATCCCGCACATCGTCCACTATTATCGGCGCCCGCCGCTCGACGCAACTGCCGCACACCCCCTCACCACAGGTAAGGAAGACACAGGCCGGCGTCCCCTGGAAGGGTCCCAGTACGAGTCGCTCATCTTTGAGGAGATAGAACCCCACCCAGTAGAAACCCTGCTGTTTCCTCAATACCGCCGCGACATTGCCCAGATCGGCGAACAGGTCGCCCCCCTTCTCCAGGCGGATCTTCATCTCCCGGAGGCTGACGATATAGCGGTCCCTTTTGGTCATTACGGCTACCTCGGCTTCAGCGTGGGCGGATGATGGTCGGCGTGCGCTCGTTGACTGGCAGGATATAGTTTTCACCGGCGGCAATGCAATGGCAGATTGATCCGAACGGGATCCGAATCAAGCGACTGGAGACAGCGCCCCCACCTCTGACGCCCACTTTTCAGTATCAAGGTCCCGGCCGATCCCGCCAGGGACCCGATTCGACATTGGTGTGCAAAAAAAAACGGACACAGGGGTAAACCCGTGTCCGTCTCTTGAATACCGATTTTGAAGATGCTACTTGAGAAGCATCATCTTCCGCGTCTCCCTGAAGTCGTCTCCCTCAAGGCGATAGAAGTAGACACCCGAGACGACGGGCTTGCCCGCGTCATCATCACCCTGCCAGACGATCTTGTGCTGACCGGGGGTCTGGAAGCCGTCGACCAATGTCCGGACTTTGCGGCCGGCAACATCGAAGATCTCCAGCGAGATCTTCATGCCATTGCCGTTAACGGCGAAGATGATCTCGGTGGACGGGTTGAAGGGGTTCGGGTAGTTGCGGGCCAGAGTCAACGGAGCCGGCGGCTGGACATCGTCAACAGCCGTCAGGTTATCGATGATCTCGTGTACGGCAAACTTCGAGCGGAAGATGGCCGCGTGCTGCCCCGTGGGTTCGAGAGCCAGCGCGGCGGCGACGGTGGCGTTGGCCAGATCGCGCATCCTGGGTCCGTAACCGATACCGAAGTGGGACTCGAGGACGATCCGGTCCACGCTCTCCCTTGATTCGCCCGCGGCGATCAAGGCGATCAGCGACTGGAAGAGAGGTGTCGACCACAGCTCATCCGACTGACCACCGGAGATGGACTGGTGCGCACTGTAGCTGGCGCTATGGTTGTAGCGCAGGTTGACCTTGTTCATATAGCGGCCGTACCAGCACTGGTTGCCGTTGCCATGGCCATCCCAGGAGAATATCCACTCGGGGTGGAAGGTCGGGCCATTGGGCGTGCTGTAGCTGTAGGAGCCGGCCCAGTAGTCGCCGAAGCCTTCGCCAATGGCGCCCGTGTGGCCGCCGCCCCAGTTCGAGTTGATACTCCGGTGAATGGCATGGCCATATTCGTGGAGGATCACATCGGCGTCCTCATTGTCATCGACGCAACCGTGCCCGAAGGCCAGACGGTTCGTGCTGGGGATGTAGTAGGAGTTGTCGGCGCCGCCGCAGCCGTCGGCATCCGCCTGAATCGACCCCTCCTGGATACCCGTGGCGCCCGTGAAGCCCAGGTCCTGGATGTAGCGCTGGCTCATGTCGATCATGTAGTAGGTCATGGCGTCGTTGAACGAATTGTTCCCGCGCGTGGCGGACCAGATGCCATCGGTCGTCGTGCTCGGCGAGGTGTGGGGGGAATCCCAGTTGATGATCCGCACCCAGGGTCCCGTGAGGATGTAATTGCCGCCCGAGTAGGTGATATCCCGCAACGGCCGATCAAAATAGGCTGCGGTGAACAGGGAGGCGGAGGTTGTGTTCTGCAGCGCGCTATTGTTCAGCGTGGTGCGGGGATCCGGATCAAACACCTTGCCGGTACCCTCGGCACGAACGCCGTCACGATCATCGACCGTGGTGTTCCGGGCCTGGAAACGGGTAAAGGCCGCACGGCGATCCGCGGTTGCGCCGGCATGCGCGTGGATCCGTTCGCTGATCGGGGTCTCGGTCAGATCGTCGCGAACGCGGTAGTAACGCGCATCCTCGATCTTGTGGATCTCGCCGCTATTGGCGTCAACTTCAAGCCGCCAGCCGCCATAGGGGACGGCCAGTTCGAGATGTGCAATATAGCTGAGATTGAAATCGGCACCGGAGGGTATCCAGGCCAACTTGATGGAGGGTTCCGAAAGCAGATCGCCCTGGGAACGCAGATGATTCCAGGCGATGTCATAGGCATCGTCACTGGTCATCGCGGCGGTGGCGCGGGTGAGATTCCCGACCGGGTAGACGTTATTGTAGACCTGGTAGATTCGGTTGCTAGCATGGGCGACGGAGACGATCAACTCGCCGTGCAGCACCTCGATACCCTCGAACACCTGCCGATAGTGATAGTGAGTGCCAACCTGGCTCTCCTGTACGCGAACCAGCTCCAGTTCGGTCGAGTAATCGCGGATCCCGTAAGCTGCTGCTTCGGAGATGACAAAGGCATCCGCCAACTCAGCTCCGGCAAGATCTGCGCGATTTTGCCAGACAGGATCAAACTGCAGACGGGGGGTCTGGCGATGATCTTCATGGTAACTGCTGTCTGGGCTGAGAGCTGCGGCCATCTGAGGTGCCATAACGAACAAAAGCAAAAGGGCAAGGCAGAGCTTGCCCGTTCCACGGAAACTCATGAGGAACTCCTCTAATTGTCTAAGAAATGGTGGCGGCCAATTCATCCGGCAGCGGATTCGAGAACCCATGAGGGATTAACTGCCGGATGCTTAGTATTTTACCAGCTTCCATACAGAGGGATCAAGACGTATCAAGGCCATGCAACTGCCCCCTTCCGGAACGGAAGAGGATCCTGAGGATCCTCAGCAGCAGTTATTTATCACTACCGCACCCGCCTCCGAGAACACCTCTGCCGAGTATTTCTATTTAGGCCGCAAGCAGGCAACGCCTAACAAATTCACTTCAAACAAGATAGAGTTTCTCAAATAAGTGCGCCGTCGGAAGCGATCCCGACGGCGCCATGCAAAGGATGGGACCTATTGCATGTTCGAATCATTCAAGTGATCCGACGATCACAGAATATGCACTAAATGCATTTCAAATCTTCAGATCTAACAGAACAAAACTGATTCAGCTGCCAAACCGTAAGTTTTCTATTTCACTTACCCGTTAGCTCCTCTATATTTCGGAGGACAATAGGAATCATACTCAGAGGTCAAGATATTGATGGAATCAAACGATCCCGATAGGACACTATCGGGATGCTCGCACCCATTATGGGCTGAACAGCTTCAGGTTTTAAGCGGCCGGCTCAAAAATAACGATGATGAGCTGGCGAGGGATTCACTGCGCCAGGATACTTGGCTGATCCTCCATAACGCTCTCCAGATATTCCTGCAGACCCACTCCCGACACTATCCGACCATCACGGATGATGACCGTCACGACCTGGCAACAGAAAAATCGTTAGGACTCCTGTTCAGGATTGAATCAGGCGCATGGGATCTGTCGGATCGACATCCTTTGGAGATCGCCCGCTACTTGTCGCGAGTAGCCAGGAACGGCATGACAAACCTATGCAAGAAGAACGACAGGATGATCCGCATCATGGATGAGGATACTGAAAACTCTCAAGCATACTACGTCAACCGAGCCGAGCAATTGATCTCCCGGGAAACACCTGAGATTCACATGGGGAGGAAGAGATACGCCAGGGCTCTGTGCAGCTGTTTCGCCACTCTGGCACCTCGCCTGCGGAAAATCTGGATCTTTCGTGTTTTCGGGGGACTCTCGAGCAAGATGATCGCGGAGCATCCGGAGATCAAACTCAAGGCAAGTCATGTCGATGTGCTTCTGCACCGCAGTCGACAAGCCATCAGCCTGTGTTTGCGGAAGAGGGGATTCGATTCGAGTGATGTTCAGCAGGGAGTTTTTGCCGAGGTACTGGCAGTGTTCCTTCAGGACAGGGATTTCGCTCCAAAGGACAATGAGGACGATGAACAGTAAGACTCCGACCAACACGACAAACGGGGATGATTATCACATCACCGCTGATCTCTGCCTGGATCTGTTGCACAATTTGCTGTCCCTGGAGGATCGGCAACGGGCACTGACCCACATGGCGGAGTGCAAGGATTGCGAGGAGTCTGTCCGTGTGCAATTCAGTAAGCACCTGCATGCTGAAGTTGCCGTCAACTCGGCCATGGATCGTTACAGAGTTCAGATCGAACAGGGTGAGCCGGTCTCCGTCTCGGACCGATCTGTGTCTGAGACGCGGATGCGGTACAATCTCAATTCAGATGCCTCCAGCCGCAGGAACAGTAATTCACGAACATTCATATGGGCTTGCCTCGGTACGCTGGCGGCTCTGTTCGTTCTCCTCATTTCGATTCTGGCTCTCCCTCCTCGCCCCGGGAGTGAGAACATGATTCGGAGAACGGGTTCCGAATCGTATCGGATTCTGCGCCCGATCGCCGGGGAGATCACCTTATCCGAACCACCGACATTCTCCTGGACGCCGATAGAGGGCGCCAGCAGCTACAATCTCTCGATTGAGGCTGCCGGAGGAGGTTTCAAGTGGTCGGGAAGGTGCGAAGAGACTGAGATGATGTTACCTCGAAACATGTCTCTACCGGTTGGAGAACGCTTCCACATTTTCCTGGATCCCATACCAGCCTACACCACTTCCCCACAGGGTGTGGCCTCGTCGTTCAGGACGGGGACAATGGATCAATTTTTGATCTATCGCCTCCGCGCGGCATCGCGCTGGTCGCTAGTCCCCGGATTGATCGCACTGCTACTCCTGATGTGTACGATGAGAAGCGGATTGCTCCTGCGTTCACGATAACCGGATTTGGTGACGACAATCTTTAACTGGTATAAGGAGAATAGAAATGCGGAATATTACAACATTACTTATGATCAGTCTGATCATTTGCACCCTGCTTGGATGCAATAACAACGACATCAACAATCTTCCGACAGCGCCGAATGGCTCTCTCGGGATCATCGAGTACAACAAGTTGATCCTGGACAATTATGTGGACACCTACTTGGATTACGTTGCTAACGGCAATCTTGACGTAGCCGTCAGCGGTTCGCTTAATTCAAACACAGGAGGCATCTTGTCGGGTCAGCCCGCCTCCTGGACGGGTGGGGATGATTTCACCATGGACATCGCGGCGGACGCCCCGGGACTCTCGGTGATACTGGACTGGGCCATTGAGGCGCCCGCGGGAGATATCGGAGAGGTGTACTCCATTTACCGGATCACCAATCCCGATCACGACATCTTCTGCAACAGCTCTATCCACCTCCCCATACACCCCAACACCGTGATTCCGGAACAGACCGCTTTTGCCACGGTTTGCGGCATCGCGCTGACTGAGGACGGCTATATCGCATCCGAATCGCAGTTCATCGCCCTGTCCACCAATGCCGTGGGCGACAAGGTAGCCATCATCGAGGATCCGAGCACTCTCTTCCCCGCTGGCAGCTTCGATGAACTGGATCCGATCATCGTGCCCGTCATCCCCGGCAAGAAGGATATCGGTGACACCGGCGGCGGCCCCGGCGGTGGCGGCGGCAAGTAAGCCCTTTCCGTTCTACTCGCTCCCTATGAGCGAGTAGAACGCCCAGTATCCCGGATGCTCCCACCCCCGTGTATCACGCACATCAATTTGAGCGCAACGCAGAGCCTCGGCCCGCCCCCTACCTTCTAGCCAATGATGGTAGAACCGCTGCGCCAGATAGCCGGCGACCTCATCGTCAACCTTGATGCTTGGCGCAATCACCGCTCGACTTCCCGCACCGAGGAAGGCTCGGGCCAGATTCATGGTGCCGCTGCCGACAGGGGTAGTGCGTCCCGCGGCCTCGCAGCAAGAGAGATAGATCAGATCCGCGTCCAGCTTCAACTCGCTAACGGCCCGCACCGTAACCGGTGTATCCGAGGTATCGCCACTGAACCGCAGAGCCGTCTGCGCCGACAACCCCTCAGAGATCTGCGCGTGAGTGGCGATATGGATTACGTCGAACATCTTCAGCTCCAGCGCTGTCACCTGTTCCCATGACGCCTCGGCACCCAACCGCAATTCACGACGATGCGCCGGCCAGCCGAGGACGACTGCCCGGGCCTCCGCCTCGGCATGATGCAGGGGCTGAAGCCCGCTCTCCCCCTCGGCAAAATCATCGATTCCGATTGCCAGGATCCGCGTATCGGCAAGGGTCAGGGATGCCCCCGCACCCGGGTCAGCGACAGGGGTCAACGCCGGCGAGATCACAATCGGGCCGTTGTCGATCATCATACCGTTTCTGCCGGGGCTGGGCAGTGCCCCCCACGGCAGATCCAGCAGAAGATCGTCCGGAACAATCCGCAAGCAATGTCCAGGCAACCAGGTCGGGATCACATCCCCCAGGAGCGTCGTCGACAACTCCTCGGCACATCCGGAATCCACGGGGGAGCCCGGCAGACTCGCATCGGCCAGAAACGGACGTGTCAAACGCTGCAGCTGTCGCCTATCAGGCAACCGGAAATGCCGCAAACGACTCTCGCCCGCCACCCATAGATGAGACATGGCCGCCCCCACAAAATACAGGGCGGTCAGCTCGTCGGATTCAATCAGCCGCTGCGCAAACTCCGTGGGCACCGCACATCCGCTGCGCCCCTCCTCCGCCAGCAGGAGCGTATAGAGCATCGGATCCTTACCTGGGATCAGATCCGGGTGCTCGGCAAACAGTGCCAAAAGGGCAGCGATCACCTCACGACGCGTTCCTGAATTGAAGGCCTTGAGTTCATCAACCCAGATCTTCTCGCCGTAGCGGCGCACCTGGGTCAGAGCTTCCAGATAGGAGGCGACCGCCTCCGCGGGTTGCCGTAGATGAGCAAGAGTCCGCCCCATCTCAATATGCAACCGGATTTTCAGATCCGCCGGAGAGCGGTCGCTGAAGGATCTCGCCACATCGCGGTAACAGGCGAGAGCTTGCTCGGACCTCCCGGTACGGGCATTGAACAACCCTCTGAAAAGTAATGTCGAGAGGCGACTTCGAAAACTGCCGCCGAAATGTTCATCCAATTCGACCCCCTCCAGGAGGGCCCGCGCTGCCGGGAACTTCCCCTGCTCCAGCAGGGCGTGCCCCAGCCTGAAACGGGTAGTGCAGATCTGATCCATACGATCATTCGCCTCGGCGATATTGAGCGCGGTTTGCAGCGCCTCGGTGGCCGTAGCGAGATCGCCGGCGGCCTTGGCCAGTTCTCCTCTGCGCAGGTGATATCGCCAGGGTAAGGATCTCCCCCCGGTCAGGCTGAATCCGGAGGCGATTCTCTCGAGGATCCGCCGTGCCGCAACATATTCCCCCCGACTGATCAGGAACTGCACTTTCGACAATCCTGTTTTGACGACCAGCTTCGGCTCAACGGCTCCCTCCGCCTCAATTGCCTCGAGTCGCTCGAACGCCCGGTAGGCCATATCCGTCCGACCGTTCTGCAAGGCTTGAGCGAGAATGCGCAACAGAAGCTGTATCTCAATGCTTCTGCTGGTTGTGAGTCCGACGGATTCATCCGCCCGGGCCAGGAGAGAGTCGGCACGTTCGTAATCACCAAGGCGATTGAAGCAGGATGCCCTGGTTTGGAGGATGGCGAGAGTGACGTTGCTGTTGAGTTTGGCTGCGTTGACGACCTCCGCCTCGTTCAGAATGGAGAGACACGAATCGATTTGGCCGAGGGACAACTGGCATCCGGCAATGTTCACGAGATTGCCGGCGAGATTGAGCAAGTCCTGCATGGCCCGACAGTCGGCAAGCGTCGTCCGAAAGTACTTCAGCTGGACCTCCACATCATCCAGACCTCTACAGATAGTCGCGGCTTGATGGGAGCTGCGGATTCTCAACCAGGGATAATTCCGCGCTACGGCATCGGCGTAACTCTCGTCACACAGATCCAGGGCCGCGGAATACTCGAAACGGGATGACAGGATCTCTGCAAGGTGCAGCCTGGCACCAAGCACCCTGTTGTCCAGGCCCAGTTTCCCGGCTATCCGCCCCTCCATGACGGCTGCGTGGAGCGCATCGTCGAGTTGGTTGCCCTTCGCAAGGATCTGGGCGATACTGCTCCAGTAATGCATCGCCAGGTAATCACCACCGACCTGACGCGCCGTCGCCATCCCCGCCAGCAGTCGTCGAACCGCCACGGATGAGGAGTGATGCATGGCATCCACGAACGCCAGCTTGATCTGGAGCCAGGCCAGCTCCAGAGGATTCAACTCATGTGAGAGCTCCTCAGCTCGGCGATAGTGCTCTCCCGTCGATCCGTACAGGAAGAATCTCCGCCCGCGGACAAAAGCGCCGGCGGCCGTGGTGGAATCGACCAGGGCGTAGACAGCATTCCGTTCGGAGTCGCACCTGAGGAGATAGTTCATGGTCGCGCCCAGCTCTATCCACAGGAGGTGCTCCGGCTCTGCGCGCCAGAGGGCATAGAGCTCCTCCCCCGCCCGCTCGCGCGTTTCCCTGCGTCTGATCCCCAACTGCAACTCCTCGAACTTGTGTAAATCCCGCATGAATCGCTCGTCAGGCTGCCCTGCCGGCGCATCCCGATAAGCACTCATTGCGGTAACCAGCTCCCGCGACACCGGAACGCCGGTCAGGTCGAAAAGGGGGTTGGAGTCGGGTGGGGAGGATCCGTCACAGGACAAAATCGGCAGCAAAAGCAACAGCAGGATAATGTGGATCGACTTTAACGATTGTGTCGGGCGCAGCATGACAAGTCCCTCTTTGTGGAAAGTTCATGAGGGAAGTTACCTGAAGAGCGATTGCCGATCACCAGAAATATCATGCGCGAATGATTATTGGATTATTGTCACAGTCGAGCCCTCTCCGACGACCGCGCGCCGTAGCCCATTGACCGCCGACGCTCCGCCGGATTATCCTGAACTGATTTTGATGGAATAACCACATCTGCACCAGGGGGCAATTCGAATGCTGGCAGTTCTGTTTCTCGGGGGGGTTACCGTTCTCTTCGGCGGTTACCTCATCTACACCCGAATCCTCGACCGCAAGTTCGAGGTGAACGCAACCAACCCCGTACCCGCCGAGACCGAACGGGACGACGTGGACTACGTCCCCACGCGCACCCCCATCCTTTTTGGACACCACTTCGCCTCCATAGCCGGCGCCGGTCCCATCGTCGGTCCCATCGTAGCCGCCATGCTGTTCGGCTGGGTCCCCGCACTGCTCTGGATCCTCCTCGGCACCACCCTCATCGGCGGCATGCACGACTACGTGGCGCTGATGGCCTCCATCCGCCACAGGGGTCGCTCGATCGGCGAGGTCACGGGCAAGATCATCTCCCCCGTCACTCAGAAGATCCTCCTGGTCTTCCTCTGGCTGACGCTGATCTACGTCCTGGTCGTATTCCTCAATCTTACCGCCACCACCTTTGCCGGCAACGGTGGCGTCGCCAGCAGCTCGGCGATGTTCATCGTCCTGGCCATCCTCTTCGGTCTCTGGCTCTACCGCTTCCGCCTCCCTGCGCTCGGCGGCACGCTGCTCTTCGTCCCCCTGACGTTCCTGGCCGTCTACCTCGGTCAGCAAGTCCCACTCTCCATGCCGGAGATCGGCGGCAGCGCAGTTACGACCTGGAGCCTGATTCTCATCGTCTACTGCTATATCGCTTCGGTGACTCCAGTGGGGATACTGCTGCAGCCGCGCGATTACCTGTCGTCGTTCCTCCTCTACGCACTGGTGCTCGGTTCCGCAATCGGTTTGCTGTTCGGCGGATTCGATATCGCCTTCACGCCGTTCATCGGCTTCAGGTCCCCCGCCGGTCCGCTCTTCCCGATTCTCTTCGTCGTGATAGCCTGCGGCGCGGTCAGCGGCTTTCACTCCGTCATCGCCTCCGGCACTACGGCCAAACAGCTCGCCAGCGAAAAGGATATCAAGCGGATAGGCTTCGGCGCGATGGCCGTAGAGGGGGGCGTCGCTCTGATCGCCCTGGCGACGGTTATAATTCTCGGCGGCGACAGTGAGGTGCTGGCCGCCTACCGCGCGCATGAGATCCAGGCCACCGGCGTATTCGCCCGGGGCATGGGGCAATTCGCCGCTGTTTTCGGCGTCTCCCCCACCCTCGGCGCCGCCTTCGGCGCGCTGGCCATCTCCACCTTCCTGCTCACGACCCTGGACACGGTAACGCGTCTCGGCCGCTTCATCTTCCACGAGTTCTTCGGCATCAAACGGGTCCAGGCGCGATATCTGTCGACCCTCGCCACGGTCATTGTCCCGACAGTGATGATCTTTCTCAAGTTTCACGACGCCCAGGGGAATTCGCTGCCGATCTGGAAAGCCGTCTGGCCGGTCTTCGGTGCGACCAACCAGCTTCTCGCGGGGTTGACCCTTTTGATCATCACCGTTTGGCTCAAGCGACAGGGCAAGAGCGCGCTCTTCACGGCGATCCCCACGGTCTTCATGATCCTGGTCACCCTCTCCGGCTTCGTCTACCTGGTCGCAGGCGGCAAGCAGAATACCCTGGTCGAGGGCATCGCCATCGCGCTCTTCTGTATAGCGATAGTATTGATCAGTCTTTGTGTGCGCAAACTGCGTGAAGGGCGACCGCTGGATTGACCTCACCGCCGCACTCGATTCGGCGGAAGAATCGGATCTGTGTTGCGGGAGACGCGCAGTCTAACTCGCGATCTTCTTCCCCTTGGGGAGGGCGCTCTCCACGGATTGGATGGCGGCGTTATACAGCTCCACAAGTTTGGCGGACTCCAGATCAAGTACGCAGCTCAACTGATCCAACTCATCCCAGATGCCGCGCTCAATCGCCAGGCAAATCCGATAGTGGATTCCGAACGGCCCCGTTTTGTGCAGCAGCGCCTGGCGCAGATTTTCACTCGTGGGCAGGGCATCCAGGATAGCGGACATGGGTTTGTCTAGTATGGCATCCACCGGGGATAACAGACCGATCAGGAAAAGCTCGGATGCCAGCTCATTGTGGCCCAGTTTTTCGGCCAGCGATTCCAGGAATTTCGCCCGAATCGAACTCATGTTCAGCAGGTGCATATTCTCACCCTCGCACAATCCCGCCACGGCGGTGAGTGACGCCAGTCGCCGGATCTGCTGCTCTCCCAGCATCACCAACGCGTGGCCGATGGAGGTCACCTTGCTGGACAGACTGAACAATGCGGAATTGATGAGCCGCAACAATTTGAAGGACAGACCCACATCGCGCTTGAACAGCTCCTCCACTTTCTTGAAATTCATCGGTTCATTGGCTACGGCCTTGATCAATTCAAGATAGATGAACTTGTGGCTGGGTACGGCCTTGTCGCTGAGGAGCTCGGGCTTGCTGAAGTAATAGCCCTGGAACATGGTGTATCCCATGCTTTTCACCAGCTCGAAATCCGCCCAGGTCTCCACCTTCTCCGCCAGGAACTTCAATCCGGGTCTATGCAGACGCTCCACGAGAGCCGCCTGCTCCTGCGGTTTCGTCGCCAGGATATCCACCTTGATGATATCGGCAAGTTCAACGAGTGGTGCGAACTTCGGCGAATCCACGAAATCATCCAGCGCCAGCAGATACCCACAATTCTTCAGGTCGCGACACGCAGCCAGAACCTCTTCATCGGGCTCGATATCCTCCAGCACCTCGATAACGATCTTTCCCGGCGGCAGCACTTTCACGGAGCCGTCGAGCAGGAGATTGCGGGGAATGTTGATAAATGCCCTGGTTGCGCCGGTCAGGGAACCCGGCATGAACTGAAGTCCGCTGAGGGAGATGACCTGCGAGGAGGCGCTATCCGGGTTGAGAGCATTGAACCAATTGGCCGTTCCCGACCGAAAAAGCAACTCATAGGCAATAATCGTCCGTTTTGAATTCAAAATAGGCTGTCGCGCTACAAAGACATCCATATGCAACTCACTAGAAAGGGCTCAACAATAATAACAATACGCTAAGATACACTTAGGCCAAGCAGGGTGTGTGCCCATAAACGGCATTTCCCCTCCAATGACGGACAGTTTAATCCCGGACAGGCCGCCAGTTCGGCTCAACCTCACAGCCGGCTTCCCGCCCGACCGGGAAGCGAGGATATGGGTGGATGGAGGGGTGGTCGGTTCAGTTTTCCTTACGAATGTCGTTAAACCCGTCTCCCAGAACCTCATTGACGGTACCTATTATCAGGAAGGCATTGGGATCGATACTGCGGACGATTGCCCGCACCGATCCGACCTGCCGCAGACGGACGATACTCATCAACACCCTTTTGGAATCGCCGGTATAGCCGCCCAGAGCCTGAAAGAATGTATACCCTCTGTTGAGCTCTCTGGAAAACGCCTGGCCGATCTCATCCGAATGATCGCTGATCACCCACACCTGCTTCTTCAGGGACAGTGCGCCGATGAAGAAGTCGATGGCGAAGGTATTGATCAGAATCCCGAGCAGCGAGTACATGCCCACCTCAACCGACTGCAACACCAGTCCGGCACTCACGCCGATGATGAAGTCGAAGACCAGGAGGCTGCGGCCGATATCCAGGGAGGCGTAGCGGTTGAGCAGCTTGGCCAGGATATCGGTGCCGCCGGTCGAGGCGCCATTGTTGAAGATCATCGCCATGCCGGCGCCGCTGAGCAGATTGCCGAAGATCACGGCGATCAGCAGGTCGCCGGTGAACATGTCGACAGGCAGAATGCGCTGAAAGAGATCGACCAGTACGGAGAGCAACACCGATGCAACGATACTCCGCCAACCGAACCCCTTGCCCAGGAAGTAGAAGCCGACGATGAACAGAATCACGTTCATTACCAGCATACTGAAGCCGACGGGCAGGTCAAAGAGGTGAAAGAGAACTATGCCGATACCGCTGACACCGCCGGCGGCGATCTTGTTGGGGATCAGAAAGAGATTCAGACCCAGTGCGAGAATGACCAGCCCGCCTGTGATGACAAACATCTCTCGCGCTTGCTGTAACCGGTTCATCATGGGATAACCTCGACAGGATGACGTAAAATTGCGCAGCAACTTAGTATCGAGCATCCTGAAGGTCAACGGCTCCGGATACGATTCTTGCCCCCTTTTCGACTTTTTTCCTCTGGAATACCGGAAATGAAAAAAGGGGGGCTGAATGCCCCCCTTTTCATTCCGGTTGTTCCCTATACTGCCCTCAACGGGCACTCCGGAGATCCGCCGTCAGGTCAAATCCGAGCGGAACAATGTGTTCAACAGGCCGGTCAGGCGATCCGCCCGCACGAGATAACGACGACGATCCGCGGGCGCGGGGATCAGTTCCCCATCTTGCGGAACCTCCCCGGAGGCCGGAGCGTCACCGCTGTAAATCAGCGAGGCGGTGGCCCAGCCCGATTCGGGCTTGGGGTCGCCAAACCGCTCTCTCAACACCGCCACCCGCTCCTCAAGATAGACATCATCCAGGAGCAGATAACGCCCCTTGCCGATGTCCAGCAATTCGGGGACACACGCTTCGGCACCTGCCGGCAGGGACAGCAGCACCTGATTGTCCCGATGGGCCAGAGCCACCGGCAGGGAGTCACCCAGCGCGGGCCGATGGTGCACCAGGGTCCCGGGCATGTCCGAGAATGTGCTGCGGGCACGAATGGAGATGCCTTTGGGCACCGCCGCCGCAACCGCGCGGGGATGAAGCACACCGCTCCCCTCATCGGCCATGCTCATGATCTGAGTAGCGCCGATCTCGGTCATGAAGGGGGCTTCCGCAATCCTGCGGGGATCGGCGCAGGCGATACCATCGACATCCGAGTAGATCTCCACCAGCTCGGCGTCCAGGGCTGCACCCAAAGCCACCGCGCTCGTATCGCTGCCGCCGCGTCCAAGCGTCAGTATCTCGCCCCTGCCGTCAGCTCCCTGAAAACCGGCGACGACAGCAACGTTGCCTCCGCTCATGGCCTCTCGAATGCGATCCGGTTTGATCTCCAGGATCTCGGCCGCCCCCACTTGCGAATCGGTGAGGATGCCCGCTTGCGGACCCGAAAAGGCCTGCGCCGGCACGCCGTCGGCTGTCAGCAACTGCGCAAAGAACGCCGCCGACAGCAGCTCACCCGTGCTCATCACCAGATCCAGTTCACGCGGCGACACTGGTTCCCCCGCGCTGCGCAGCAAGCCGATCAGCGTATCGGTGGCATATGGTTCACCCTTGCGCCCCATGGCGCTGACGACCACAGTCACCCGATACCCCGCCTCAAGATTGCGGCGGACGTGCCGCATGGCGGCCGTGCGGGACTTGCCGTCCCGCACGCTCGTTCCGCCAAACTTCATCACGATGATCCCGGGCATATTCGCTACACGTCCCCGGGCACGCGAACCAGATCACGTTCGATCAGCTCGGCCGCGATCTGCACAGTGTTCAGGGCCGCACCCTTGAGGAGGTTGTCGGCCACGCACCACATGTTCATCCCGTTGCCGATCGATTCGTCGCGACGGAGGCGCCCGACATAAACGGGATCCTGTCCTGCGGCGTTGATGGCCAGAGGGTAAACGTTGTTGCCGGGATCATCCTCGATGATGATTCCGCGCGAGCCCGCGAGCAGTTCCCGCACTTCGTCGATCTCGAAGGGCTTCTCCGTCTCGATGTTCATGCTCTCGCTATGGCCGTTGACCACGGGCATGCGCACGGTTGTCGTCGTGATGCCGATGGCCGGATCGAGAATCTTGTGCGTCTCGTCGATCATCTTCATCTCCTCTTTCGTGTAGCCGTTGGCGACGAAAGAATCGATATGCGGCAGAGCGTTGAAGGCTATCTGGTGAGGGTACACGTTGACCTCCAGCTCCCGCCCTTCGGCGAAAGCCCTGGTCTGGGCGTGCAACTCGTCGACCGCAGCCTGACCGGAGCCGCTGACGGCCTGGTAGGTGCTCACGACGACACGCTTGATCGTGTACTTCTCGTGTATCGGCTTGAGCACGACGAGCATCTGGATCGTTGAGCAATTGGGATTCGCAATGATGCCGCGGTGGTTCGTCAACGCCTCGGCATTGACCTCGGGCACGACGAGCGGATCCACATCGCTCCCCCGGAAGGCGGTGCTGTTGTCGACGCAGACACAGCCGTGCTTGACGGCCTCGGGGACCAGCTCCAGAGCGGCCCCCTCGCCCGCACTGAACAGGGCGATATCCACACCGGCGAAGGCGTCGGCGGCGGCTTCAACGACACTGATCTCGCGATCGCGCCACTTGACGACCTGCCCGACGTTCTCGGCGACATCCATCATAACCAGGTTGCCGATGGGCAGCTTGCTCTTCTCGAGAGTGCCGCGCATCTCGGTGCCGACATTGCCGAGAGCACCTACGATGGCGAAAGTGAAGTCCCTCATTTGCCGCTCCTTTCGATCGCCAGGAGATCGGTCAGAATCGAATAGCCGGTTTCGATCCGTCCGGCGCCGGGTCCGATTACCGTAACCTTGCCGAGCAGATCGGAATCGAAGGTGACGGCATTCACGGGACCCATGACCCCGGCCAGAGGATCGCTGAGCGGCAGAGCGATGGGCTTGACGCTGGCTTCGAGTGTGCCGGTCCGCTTGCGGCGAACGGTGCCGATGAGCTTCCAGCGCTTGCCCTCTTTGGTGGCCTTCTCGATGTCCGCGGGGGTGATCTTGGTTATGCCCTTCCGTTTGACATCCTCGGGGCGAATCCCGGCATCCATGAACATGTTGGCCAGAATCGTGACCTTGCCCGCTGCGTCGACACCCTCGACATCGCCGGTGGGATCAGCTTCGGCATAGCCGAGATCCTGGGCCTTTTTCAGCACGGTCTCATAGTCCGCGCCCTTCTCCATCTCGCTGAGCATGTAGTTGGTGGTGCCGTTGAGAATGCCCTGGATGGAGGTGAAATCGTTGCCGGCCAGATCGTTCATGCCGACGTTCAGCACCGGCGTACCGCTCATGACGGTCCCCTCGATCATGAAGCGGGCATCATGCTTTTTGGCCAGGCGAGCCAGGGAGGGATAGGCGAGAGCGGCAGGGCCCTTGTTGCTCGTAACGACATGCTTGCCGAGTTTGAGCGCTTCGCGGCAGTGCTTGATTGCCGGTTGACCGGTCTTGAGATCGGTGAAAGCCAGTTCGATAATCGTATCGGCGTTGCTTTCGCGGATGGTCCGCAGAGCATCCCAACCGTGAGTGCCCCCCTTGTAGGCGTCCAGCGAGCCCCTCTTGCGCACGGCGTCGAGTACTCTCTTGAGATTGAGACCGTCAGGGTCATAAACCGAACCGAGTTTGAAATCGGAAATGGCGACGACCTTGAATTCGTAACCCTGTTTCCTCTTCAACTTGGCTTTCTTCTCAACGAGGATATCGGCCAACCCCTGGCCGACATTCCCGAAGCCGATCATGGCGATCTTCTGCATTTCATCCCTCCGGGGAGTAGGGGCTTCATTGTATGTTGGAAACCCGTTTACAACATCGAAATCAAAAATACGAAAGAGAGGGCGATCTGTCCACACCCTTGCCGTAACCGGGCGGAACTTCACCAGCGGTCAGGGTTCCGAGGATCGGAATGCCGGCCGGGGACTCGTCGATCTCCTAAAGCAGCCCCTCAGACCGGAGGGTCTCGACAATGGAGACAGTGGCCTTGGCCCTGTCCATTGTGTAGAAATGGAGACCGGGCACACCCCGCTCAAGCAAACCGCGGCACTGCCGCAATGCATATTCGATCCCGAAAACGGACATTGCCGCCCTGTCCTCGGCGGGAACCGCGTCCACACCGGCTCGCAGTACCGGCGGGATCGTCGCACCCGACAGCTTGGCCAGGTTCTCCATGAGTTTGACGCCGTAGATGGGCATGACGCCGGGGATGATCGGCACATTGATCGCGGCCGCGGCACAACGATCCAGAAAGCCGAAGAAGTAGTCGTTGTCCCAGAAATAGTTGGCGATGATGAAGCGGGCGCCCCGCTCGACCTTGAGCTTCAGTATCTCGATATCCCGATCCAGGTTCTCGGCCTCCGGATGTCCCTCCGGATAGCCTGCGGCCCCGAGGCAGAAGTCGAACCTGTCGCCGACGAACGGAAGCAGATCGGAGGCATAGGTGAAGCTGTCGGGGTGGGGAGTGAAATCCTCGGCATTGCGCGGAGCGTCGCCCCGGACGAGCAGCAGGCTTTCGATCCCCAGATCGCGGTAATCCCCGAGGACGGAGGTGATGGCCTCCGGCCCGAGACCATAGCAGCTGAAGTAGGGGAGAACGGCGAGTTCAAGGTCGAGACACTGCTGAACCAGACGACGGGAGCCGTCTCGGGTCGAGCCGCCGGCGCCGAATGTGACCGAGACGAAATCGGGTCCCATTGCCGCCAGCTTCGCAATTGCCTTGTCGAGGTTTCCCGCCGCTTTTTCTGTGCGGGGCGGAAAGAGTTCACAGGAAACGGTCGGCCTTTTCGCAGCTTGCCAGATATCGGTAACTATCATCATGACCCTCCTTGTGGGAGATCAGATTGTACCGACTTCAGAGATACATGCAATACCGAAGAGGAGGTGTCTCCTGCGTCAGATCACGCAGTTTTAAGCGGAATCTTTTTGACGACCCTGAGCGCCGCCATTTCCAGCAAGGGGATCATGATTTTGCGCAGATGGGCGAAACCGTTGTGGATCTCGAGTTTCTCCTTATCGATCGTGGCCACCGCTCCCGCTTCCAGCATATTCTGTTGCATCGCGCTCCCCTCCTGCACGATCGTGGATATGGCGATTGTGGGGATGGGCTTGTAGGCCATCAGACGCTTGAGGAACTTGTAGCCGTTCATCTTGGGCATGATGATATCCAGACAGATGATGTCGGGATCCAGTTCCATGATCCTTTCGCGCGCCTCGAACGGATCTCCCGCTTCACCGCAAACATCGAATTTCCCCGAACCCTCAATACCCTTGCGGAGAATCTTGCGAATGGCGGAGGAGTCATCCACGATTAGCACGCGCGGCTTGGCCTGTTTGAATCTGCTCCGTTTGGCCGCCATCTGAGAAACCTGCTCGGATCGCTCAATCTCTTTGACCTTGACGTCACTCGTACTCGTGTCCATGTGAATCTTCCTGCCCATAAATCCGCCGGTGATGTTCTCGACGATGGGGATTTCGTTCAAGCTCAGGAATTTCTCGGCCAATGCGATATTGCGGTAACCGATATCCCCCATCCCTATGGCGTCTACCGAGCCCAGATGTTCAATGACCTCACCACCACCGTAGATTTTGGCGGTCAAGCCCGACTTCTTGGATCCGGCTTTGAGCGCTTGCTTGAGCAACAATACCAGTGCCGTGTCGCCGCATTTCGATCCCTTCAAATTGCCGCTCTTGAAGTTAGGCAACATGTAGTGATTCATCCCCGCCCACTGGTTCTTGCCGTCAATCAGGCAAACAGCAACGCAGGAGCCGAGCAAAGTGGAAATGGTCGCTGGTTTTTTCAGGTAACACATTTCACCGGGAAGCAGAAAGACTTTGTTCTCCTCAAGCATAATGCACCAGTGGATCCTTCATGGTTTCTGATTGCTGAACAAGAGGGGCGAGTCGGAACTGATATTGAATCAAGCAGCCCTCAAACATCGTCATCGACGACGACTGGACAGCAAGGTCCAAGCCATATAATTGCAGATCGGCAACACTTGGGATCAGGTTCGGGCATCGATTTCGGCCGTGACGATATTGCCGCCGCACCCGGGGCAGATCGTCTCATCCGCCTGCAGCTTGGCGTTGCAGGCGGGATCGGAGCATTGTGACGAATAGTGCTTGGGCGAAAGCATGACGCCCAACTGGAGGGAGATGAGGACGATAAAGAGACAACCGGGAATGGCGAGATCAAACATAAAATAACCGAGCGCCGCCAGCGCAATTCCCGGAAAGACGAGCCAGAGCCGATCAGATCCGCGACGGACCACCTCAACCCGCTGGACGACCCGCTCGGGATCGCGCCATTCATCGCCGTCACTCTCGAGTACATCCTCGATTATGCGGATCCTGGGCTCATCGTCCAGATGCTGATGGTTGATATCGGCAAAGAGCTTCAACCGACATGCCGTCCCGGGCTGATTCAGCTTCAACCGGCCCTTGAGCTCCTCCCGCCAGGGGATCAGCTCCAGCCAGGCCTCCTGGAAACAGGTCGATTGATCGGTTGCGAAACGATGCTTGACCGCGGCAAACATCTCATCGTTCCAATCGCGGGCAACCCCCTGCGCTGCCAGGAGAAAAGCGCGAGCCGACAGCGGCAGGCCGATGTTGAGTTCCTGATGCAACGCAGCCGATCTCATACCGGGGAGGTTCATCACCTCCCCCTTACTGGAATTGAATTCGGAATCCAAACGCAGGACACCGAATCCCAGGTAAGTCGCAGCCAGTTCAGCCAGCGCATAGGTCTCTGTCCCGGAATCAGGATTCCGGTCGAGTCGTTCCGCGAATTTCACCGCCGTGAACCAGGCCAGGCATTGCACAAGCAGCCTGTAGTTTCCGAGCAGGCCAAGATTGAGGAGTAGTATATTCTCCCCGCCCTCCCCCGTTGTGGACCAGATATGCCTGTTGGCCTCCGGCGCCAGATGTGGCGCGACAAGCTCGATCTCCAGATTCAGATCGTCTATCCCCGCAAAATGGAGGAGCTGACGAGTCAGCCGCCAGATCTCGTCGAGTTCTCCATGCCAGGGGCGGGAGGCGAAGTCCACCGTGAAATCCAATATTTCGCCATCCAGAAAGCGCTCCTTGCCGCAGACGACAATTATCTCCGTCAACCTCTCGATCAACCAGATCTGCTCTTCACTTGAGGGGATCAACTGCATGACGCTCTTTCCTTAATAGTGAGAATACTCAATTAACACGATTCGCCAGTCAATATTCAAGAATAATCAATACGCCGAAAAACAATGAGGTTCGCCCCTTCTCAGGGGCGAACCTCTTTCAATGTCATCATCCTGGCGGAGCGGTGATCAGAGCAGACCCTTGACGTATACCAGGGCCTCCTCGGCCTCTTTGCGCACAAGGTAGGCTCGATCCCACTCGAAGCTCTCATCATAACCCAGAATCAGAAGCAGAGTGTCATTTAGTGCGTTGAGATCATTATCCTGCAGATGGCCATACTTGGCGAGCTTGCCCATACTCCGGATCGCCTTGGCCCTGATGCCGGAATCGTTGTCACCCAGATTGTTGCGCAGGTTCATAATCATCTCGTGCAGAGCCACATCCTGAATGGCTCCGACCGGAATGGACTCGACGAACTTGCCGATAGCCCGCGTGGCGGTGTCACGCAGCTCCCGGTCACGGGAGCGCATGGCGACAAGACCGACCTCAATGGCCGCAGATATCTGGGGCGATTTGATCTTGCCCATGGCATAGAGGATGAATGATTGCAGAGCCGGATCATTGGAGTTGTGATACTCGTTAAGCAGCGGCTCGATCACGTCCGCGCCCATGCGGCCAAGCGCGTAGGAGATCACTATCTGCGCCTTGATGTCACCGGCATCCAGTTGGTCGATCAGGACGGGAATCACCCAGTCTCCGAATCCGACCAGCAGCGTGATCGCCTCCTCCAGGATCGGCGCCAGGTCGGGTCGCTCAAGGGTGTCGATATAGAACACCGACGTGATCATCTCCAACAGCGGCCGAGCCTCGGTCGCCCCAACCTGGGAGATCTTCTCCTTGATCAGCTTGAGTCCCTCCTCCAGCTCCGTTAAATTGTCACTCGCCAGTAGAGCTTCAATCTTCATTTGCTTTTGTGGGCGCATAATTCGTTACCCCTGGATGAGAATGGAAAGCGACACGGCCCCTTCAAACACCCGAACAGTCAAACCACGTTCTAAACAGTATAGCTCTGTAATCGGAACTCGGCAGATTCTCTCAAGGATAGCTGCAACATCGGACATGTTCTCACAACCGGACACGACCTCACACTGTCTCAAAGTGGGAAAGTGACAATGCCCGACCCGGAATATCCGGATCGGGCATTGTCATACTCTCAAGAAGCGATCAATCAGTTGTCCAGTTTGCGGACAACATCGATCAAGCGCCCATCGCGCCACTCCACGGCCAATACAATCTCATCCTGCCAACGGGGCAGTTCCATGATTGTGCCGATTTCATGGGCCTTGGCTGCGGATCGCTCAACCATATCATCCATATTGACAATTTCCAGGCCGAACCGCTCGGCGTTTTCGCGCAACTCCGGCAGGTAAGGTGAAGAGCTGTCGTCATTGATCGCAATACACTCCTCGGTGATGATTGCTGAGACGACCTCACCCGGGGTGACGACCGTGTTCACGGTATCACGCACACAGGGTGCGGACATGCCCGCTCTATTGACTCGCGCCAGAGGCATGGCGAACAGAGACAGCTTGGCGCCCGCCGAAGCATCGGGGCCGCCCCCCACGCCGGAGCGCAGCTTGCCGTCGAACCCGGTCATCGTATTCACGTTGAAATTACGATCGACTTCGTTGGCGCCGAGGACCACGACGTCCATCAAACCCACGGCCGGTTGGCGCACCGAGGGGCTATAGTAGAACATTGTGCTGATCTCCCTGTGCCGCGGATTGTTGCGGAGGGATTCGAACAGGCGGGGCGAGGGTTGGAAACACTGCCCGTCGAGGAAATTCTCGACCAGATTGTCCCTGATCAGATCGACATGGTAATCCATGCTGCCGCCGACAGTGAAGCCCGAACGGATACCCTCCTTGCGCATCTTGTCGAACAGATGCCGCAGCACCAGCAGCCCGGCGCCGGCACCGATCTGGAAATTGAAACCGTTCTTGATGACCCCCGCCGCCTCCATGGCGCCCATGACGTTCGCCGCGATCTGCTCGCGCTGGGGATCACCCTTCACCCGGGTGATGTCCGTAGTGCCGGTGGAGATGTTCCGATTGTCGCCGATCCTGTCCACCTTGACGACCCAGTCCACCCATTGCATATCGATGGGGTTGGGCATCAACAGACCGGGATAAATCTCCTCCGTCAGCAGAACGGTCCGCTTGGCCCACCAGGTGTCGGGTTCGAAGATCCGAATAGGACCGCACTGCGCACGCGGGTTACCCATCACACCGTTGGCGTTGCCCCAGGCATCGGCGATCGGCACCGGACCGATGGCCAGATCGATCTCCCGTTCGCCGCGCTGGAACGCGCGCGCACGACCACCGTGTGTGCGGCCGAGCGCCACCCAGGGCGCCAGATCGCCCGCGGCGACGGCCTGCGCCATCTTGCCGTAGGTGTTCCCCTCGAAGCCCGCCAGAATGCCCTCCTGGATGGCCGGCAGCAGAACTTCCGCGTGATTGGAGAAGAAGGCGATCCCCATGATCTTGATTCCGCGACGTCCCGCCTTACGCAGGGCGTCGATTGTCAGAATCAGGGGGGTGGGATCCTCACGGTAATAATGAGGCAACGAAATCCAGCCATTGTCGGGCACGCTGATCTCGATGACATCCGCAAGCGATTTCATGATCTTGGAATCGCCGCGCCCCTGCCGCATCGCTTCGGGAATTGTACATTTCGTTCCTGCGGGCAGATCGGCGAAAGCGCCGCAATAGGCCTGGTAGGGGAACCCGTTGACCTCGCCGGGAACCAGTCTGCCGAGAGAGTTGGTGATCAGTTCTGGCATATGTATCTTCACCCAGGTTTAAGCCACAAGAGAATGGGACAGGGGCAATATGGGTCAAGCGTCTCGAATCTCAACCTCCCGCAAGGCGGAATTCTCGATTTTCGATTTTGGGCACAGCCGGAACCTGAATGCTTCTGATATCCTGCAAGAAAAGTCGATATCCGATGATGGCGGCATGATGTCGCATGGTTTATTGAAACAGATCACGGCTTAACCTGTATCCTCACTTACCTCTCCCTTAATAAAACGGACAATATCAATACAGGATGTGCTTAATGCTCTGCCCCCGTCTGCATCATCGGCAAATCAACCTCTTTGCTTTGCTCCCCCTTATCGGCGCCGTATACTTCGGTCTTTCATTGTCGCCCGGAGCGGCTCTGGCGACGCAGCCAGAGCGCACCGAGGAGACTGGGGGTTTGCGTCATATCGTCAACACCTCCAATCCGACCCTCCCCCCCAAGACAATCGAGATGGAGGAGTTATGGCGCGTCGGCGGCGACAGCGAAGCCGAGGGGGAGTTCTTCGGACAGATCATACAGATGGTCTGCGATGAGAGCGGCAACCTCTTCGTGCTCGATTCCCAGCTCAACAACGTGCGTATTTTCGATTCCGGGGGAGCATACCTCCGCACCATCGGTCGGGAGGGTGAGGGCCCGGGGGAGTTTCGGGGAGCGCGTGGCCTGGTCATGCTGCCCGACGGCAATCTCGGCGTGATTCAGATGATGCCCGGCAAGGTGATCGGTTTGAAACCGGATGGCGACCCTGCCCCCAATCTGCAGATCCCGATTCCCGAGAATGCCGGCTTCATAATGCTCTTCTTCGGACAGAGCCGGGGCGAGTTCACCGATCTGGTCCTCACCACCCAGGATCGGATCGAGGGGGGGATGTCACAAACCCGAGCCCTGCACCGCTTCGACGCGGACGGTTCCATCCTGGCCTCCTACACCTCCAACACGAGGGATATCAACTTCGCCCAGGTGGTGGTGGATGAGAGTATCTGGGATTGCTTCGAAAACCGCTGGACGCTGGCCTCCGACGGAACGGTATATACGGCCGAGACCTGGGGCGAATACGACATCAGCGTCTGGAACGCCGACGGCACCCGACGGATGAATATCCTCCGCACCTACCGCAATCTGAAACGGTCGCGAGAGGAGTATGAAGAACTGTACGATTTCTACGTCGCCGGCACAGCCAACATGCCGGGCGCGGAGATCAAGCTCCACGATTTCCACAATCCCATCCGCTCTCTCCACGCACGGGATGACGGCAAGCTCTGGGTCAACCACTCCCGCGGATCGAGCGACCTTGCCGAAGATGAGATCGGTACGTTCGACGTATTCGATGCCGAGGGTGAGTACGAGCAGGCCGTCAAACTTCTGGGTGACGGCAACGCCGCCGATGACTACCTGTATTTCACGCGGGATCGGCTCTACGTGGTCAGCGGCAGTCTCCCCGTCCCCGGTCAGGAGAGCGCGGAGGAGCCTGAGATGATGCCCTTGACGATCATCTGCTACCGGTTGCCGCTCTAGCCCGGAGATATCCTTCCGACGGCGTTCCCCGCAAGGGGAGCGCCGATTTGTCGACCTGGTCGCCGACTATTCACCTTGACCAAATAGATGATCCAGGCGGTGAGGACCTCCTCGCCATAAGGTGTCTCTGGGCGTTAGCGCTACACTCCAGGATTCCGCTCGATCATCACTTCAAGTGGATCATTTTGCGAGTTTCCGAGTGTCAACCGAGGTCGGTAGTTTCACAGCCAGACCAAACTGGAACCTCTTACCCCAAAACTAATAGACACATTCTTCTCTGATTGCTGAAGGTCGGATCAACTTCTCACCCTTCAGCTCATATCCCAAAAGGGGCGGGAGATGCGGGCAATCTCTCAAGGCAAACACCCCCGGCCCTCAAGCCGGGGGTCAGTGATTCGTTACCGGTGAGCTGGGAAATGTGCGGTCAGAAGGCCTCCGAAAAATCGATGTAGAAGCCGGTTCCGTCATCACTGCACCCCAGATCGAAGCGTATGTTCAATCCGGCAGCCGGGTCAAACAGGTAGCGCAGTCCGACGCCATAGGAGAGCTTGACCCTACCGCCGCTCAGTTGTCCTGCATTGCGGGCGACATCAGCCACACCACCGAACAGGACACCTCCCCAGTTGCGCCAGATTCGGCGAATTCGATACTCAGCCTGCACCCCGAGCATGGCGGCATCCCTGTAGCGGCCCTCCAGGAAACCGCGCATCCAACTCGAGCCTCCGATCAGGGAGAGTCTGTCGAAGGGGGTCTCTCCGGTGCAGAATCGTCCCAGAACCTGCACGCCCAGCACCTGGCTCTCGGCTGGGGAGCAGAACCAGCGCGCATCGAACCTGTAACTGCGATAATCCAGATCGCCGCCAAGGGCCGTTTTGCCGAACGCAGCCTTGAGCAAAAGATAGCTTCCCTGAGTGGGATACCACTCGTTGTCGCGCAGATCGTAGAGAGCCGTCACACTGCATTCGGATATGACCGTACGACCGGAGCCGATCAGATCGCCGGCGGCGAGTGCTCCACCCTCCTCCGTCTCAAGTAGAATGCTCCTCTTCCAGGTATAGCCAAATCCGAGATAACACCCCTTGCGCAGACGGCGCTTCAGGTTGAGCGAAAGATGCAGACTCTCGGGGGTGTACTCCTCGAGTGATGACTCATCGGTATCCCTGCCGATCCCCCAGAACCCCGCAGGGAATTTCACGTAGCCGCATTCACCGTCGTGAATGTAGTTGTCGTGATACAATCTGGACTTGACCTTGAACACGCTCTGCTGCTTCTGAGTGTATACCACCAGACCCAAGAGTGAAGATTGGCGCTCGATGCCGTCAATCAACTGGACCGGAAACCGGTACATGCACATGGCTCCGCCCATCAATTCGGTCTCGGGAGAGTAGCCCAGAACAGGCAGAAGCAACATGCCGCTCTCCGCCGTCCGGGTGGAATCGGCTGGTGGGGATTCGGCTAAGGCCGCCGTGGCCAGCAGTGCCAGCAACCCCAGCAGTATTATGAATCTGGTTGTCATCGACATGGCTCCCCGATCAAGGAAAGGGATGGATGTGTCGAGTGTAGGTTCAATCCCCTACAGGTCAAGGACAGCATGATGTATGACGCGAGCGATCACAAAAAACCCCGGACGAACGCCCGGGGCAATATCCAGAGATTCGCCGCGATTTTACTCGGCCAGGAACTCCTCGGAGTCCTCGTACGGGGTTTCACGCCGTCCGAGCAGCGCAATAACCCGACCCGTGATCAAGCCGGTAACGACGGCGATGCCGATCGTCACGCCGATGCCGGTCAGCTGCGCACCCTTGTCGATGCCCGCGACAACGAGCAACGCGGCCAGCCCGCCGATCAATCCCGGAATGCCGTGCAGGTTGGAGACGCCGCAGGTGTCGACCATCTTGAGCCCACGCTGCAGACGCTCCTGGATAACGGCAAAGCCGAAGGTGGATGCCAGACCGGCAATGACGCCGATGATCATGGCGACGGTGAGCGAGACGTGATCACATGTCGAACCGATCGCCACACCACCGGCCAGAGTCGCGTTGGCGATGTCGGCGGCGCAGATCTTGCGGCGCAAGGCGATCGTCGCCACATAGGTCGCCAGTGTCGATCCGCAGAGGGCGATGACAACCGCCAGAACGGTGGCGGGGATCAGCGCCGGTGCGACCAGGGCGCCACAAAAGCTCGGCCAGAAAACCCACAACACCATGCTGCCCAGCATCGAAAAACGATCGCTCGTGAAATCGGATGCGATGGGCAGATCACGTTCACGCTTCGTGGTCATGGTCATCACGACGCCCAGGCCGAAGATGGCGCCGAAGGCGTGGATGACGATCGAGCCGCCGGTATCGACGAACGCACCGTGCGGCACCAGGCCGAAACCGTTCTCGAGAACGATCCACTCGTTGAGCATGAAGGCCGGGATGAAGAGCGCACCGAGCAGCAGGTACTGCTGCATCTTGATGCGTCCCAGAACTGCACCGGCGCAGATCAGCAGGCTGGCTGCGGCGAATTCACCCAGGATCAAACTGTCGACACCGGTCGCGGGCTCGCCGAAGAGACCCATATTCTTAAGCCAGATGTACAGCGGCAGAGCCAGTGCGACAAGCAGGTAGGTGGCGGTGACGGCGGAGAGACCGTAGCCGCGCACGAAGACCATCAGAAAACCGAAACCGACCAGAAGCATCGCCATGATGTGGATGGCTCGGTTGTATTTCTGAACATCGATGACGGCAGCCAGATTGTCATCGCCGGTTGCGATGGTTGCACCGGCCTCGGTGGCGACCTCATTCGCAGTCGTCAATCCGGTTGTGCCGATGAGGATGAGGGTTACGAGTAGAAACGCACAGACTATGGATACACGACGCACGGCATGCCCTCCCGAACAGAGATCGAGATCGATCAGTCCGGGATCATCTTCGAAACTCCGGACAGACTCTCGCCAGGTTGGATGAGATTGGTATTTGGATTAGCGCCCTGCAGTGCAGGGCGATGGTAGTGTAGTCAATCCCGATGCCCGGGACCATCGCCTTTTCCAGCTGTTGCGCCGACCTCGCAGCCTGCCGGCTCGGGACTCCGGCTCACATCACAGAAGCGCACAGTACGCCGAGTTGCCCTCGCCCGGATCCCCTAATCCGTGCGCAATAAGCAATCCGCGCCCGCCCCTCTTCGCCATACCGAACGACATCAACTATCGACAGCTGCGCGCAAACCGATCAACCACGACCTGTTGCCTGCGGGATTTCTCATCGATCGGTAAATTTTCTCCCTTAGCCGATATCTCAGTCACCGATTGGCCGGGCAGATGCGACTCACCGGCAAAGGAAAACGGTCCTCCAAGCGGGTGGACCGTCAACAGCGTGCTCAGTATACCGGGTAGGTCAGGTATCAGTTGGTGCTCGAATCATCCAGACTGTAGCAGATCAGTTCAAGTGTTGCGGTGTCGGCATCGCCATCTGTAGCTCCCCCTGCGGCGGCAAGCGCGGCATCCCGCCCTCCGGTTACGACAAGCAGCCGCTCATTCTGCAGATAGAGCAGATCATGCTCCGGATTGATCGGACAGATCAATCCCACCTGGCCCGCATAGACTCCATCGGCTTCGAACACGTCAAAGATCTGTCCCACCCCCGCGGGAAACTCCCCCGGCGGAATGTTCGTGGCGACAAACAAGCGACCATCGCGGCGGGCAAACAAGCCGGTGATGATCGCACGGGTATCCTGGATCTTGATTGCGGATGGCGGCGAGGGGTAATACCTAGCCTGCCCCTCCAGACGCTGACGGGCCCGGTCGAGTTGGGCGGCATTACGGCGCGGAGCCGTTACGGCGCGTGTGATAGATTGCGTCATGGTGCCGTCGGGAGAGTGAATCTCGATCTCGTAGCGATCCCGGGCAGGGGCTATATAGACGGAGCCATCCCGACCGATCGCGAAACGATCCAGGGGGAGATCGAGTGCGGCCTCGTCCAGCACCAGATCGTTGTAGTCCGTCTCGGTATGCTTCGTGAAAATGCGAGCCCCCTCGACACCGGCCATGTCCCAGCGCGAGATGAAATACTCCTGTGCCGATGTGCCACTCGCACTGTAACCGATGTTGATTCCGCCCAGGATGAGATACTCGCCGTTGCTGGCGCCGCGAAGCAGTATGGCAAACCCGCCTCCATCCTGACCGAAGGGGTGATTGGGCGCGGGTGTCCCATCTGGTTGAACGCGGATCATCCTCCCGGGGAATTGCTGGATCACACCCAACGTGCCGTCGGGCAGGCAGAGAATATCGGTGGCATAGCGCACCTCGCCCGGCCCCTCACCCTCATGCACGGGTTCGCCCAGGAATTCTCCGGTTGGCGAAAAGGTGCTGACCGTGGAGAGCTGACTGTCGAGCACATGGATGTCGCCGTTCCGATCACTGGTGATTGCCGCCACCACACCAAACAGAACAGTGTCATTCTCCCCCCCTCTGCGCCAGAGCTCCCGGGTTCGCAGCATGCTCATCTGCCCCCGGACGGGCACCGGTAATACGAGTATCGCAAGCAACAGCAGTAACTGTATTCTCCCGGCCGTCTCGATCCGTCTTTGTGATCCGGCACCCAAGGACCAGGGCACAGCTCCGCTCCGGCGTTTTCCACGCATGATACACCTCCGTTGGTATCGGAATCAGTCGTCGTCAATCAGGCTGCGTATGGCCTGCAGATGACCGTTCAGTTTTTCCCGCCCAAGCGCCGTCAGACTGTACCAGGTAATCGGCTTTCGCTTCTCGAAAGCCTTCCTCATCGCTATGAACCCGGCGTCCTCCAGTTTACGCAGCTGCGCACCCAGGTTGCCGTCGGTCTCCTCCAGCAACTCCTTGAAGCGGCTGAAGGAGAGCATTTCGTGACGGCCAAGCAGGGCGCAGATCGCCAACCGACTTTTGTGGGACAAAAGTTTGTTGTAGCCGGCAAAGCCCTCAAGGCCGCTCACCGTGACGACCAACGGCGCTGTGCCGCCACGAGCAACACGATCGCGATGAGCACACCCATCGAGGTCCAGACGAAACGATCAAACACCAGTGTCCCCAGGAAGCCAAGACCCATGATGCCGCCAAGCCAGAGGAAGAGACGGTCGAAGTGGACTCCGGCGGTCCACCAACCGAAGGCAATGATGATCAGGATCAGACGGCTCAACTCCTGCCCGGGAATGTGCTCTACGATGCACAGCAGCACGAGCAGGGCTATGCAGGCCAGCATCCCGCCCCAGTGGAGCATGTTCTTGCGTCCGATCTCGAATCCGATCTGCCCTCTTCTCTGCGCATAACGATAGCCCAGGAAACCGCTCACCAGACCGCCCGCCGGACCGGCGATACACCAGTAGAGCCCCGTGAAGTGGGGGGCGAAATCCTCCAACAGATAGCCGGCAAGGACAATGACGGCCCACAGGATATAGAAGGCGCCGGGTGAGGAACCTCTCTCTGCGGCCTCGATCTTGTCTTTGACGAAGTCGAGATCGGATTCAATCTGCTGTTTGGTCATTGTGGCCTCCAGGGAACCATATTACATAGAGTACTCTACATTCTAGAGTCGCCATCGGAGATTGTCAACCCTCAACCTTCAGCTTCAGTCTTCGAATCGGGGAGATTACCCGGTACCCGCCAGATGTCGTCGAGCGCTACGCAACCAGTTGCGACGAGCCCTGGTAATCGCAACAGCGCCCTCCGTGGCGATGACCTCCAACTCCGAGCCCCCGTTCCGCTTCAGAGTCAGATCGGCAAGGTAAACTTTCAGCTCTTCAGTAAGCACGGATTCCGCCTCCGCCAGGAAGGCCAACCGCTGCTTAGACGTTAACGCCGAGAGAAACAGGATACGGGTGCGCAGGGGGTCGAATGCGAGTCCGGCCAGGGCGCTCATATCCTCCGGAACGAGCCAGGCGCGCAAAGCTTTGCGGCCGTCTTTCGTGAGCGAGCACCTTCTGGTTCCACGGCCATCGGTGCTCCGAACCTCCTGCGCCAGCAGTCCGCGGGCAACCAGACGCCTGATCAACGGATAGATCGCCCCGGAGCTGCCGCTGAAACGGGAAGTATGGGATTGAGCCATAGCCGTTCGCACCTGGTAAGGCGTACACCCGTCATGAACACTGATGAAACCGACAACTGCGCCCTCCAACTCACTCAGGTCAGGCATGTCATCTCCTCTCGCTGTCGACAGAATGCAGCTTACCGGCTTTCAGGTCCAGCAAATGTGAAAACGGGAACCTCGGTGGAGGACAAACATTAGCCATAGTGCTTTTAGCACTATCCCGATATTGTCCGTGCAAACCGGATGTCGGGAATCATTTACCTCCACCCCACTCTCTGCGAGGATCTCAAATGTCCATAGGTCAGGCTGCAACGCAAACCATTATCCACTCACTTCTGCTGGGGATGGTAGCCCTGGTGCTACCCGCCAGGGCGCAATCGCAGGCCAGCGTTCCTATCCACTATTATGGGAACTTGCCCACGATCGATGTAGTGATCAACGGGCAGGGTCCTTTCCGCTTCATCCTCGACACCGGTGCAACCGGGATAGTTTTCGATGTCGGTCTCCCCTCTCGACTTGATCTTGAGGCGACCGGCACCATTTTGATCGGTGATCCCAACAATCCGGAGGGCATTGAAGCCGATGTGTTCACGGTCGCGGAACTGGCGATTGGAGAGGTGCGGCTGCGGGACCAAGAGGTTTCCGCCCTTGAACTGCTACGGTATCTGGGGAATGCTCCGGATAGCCCGGTTGGTATAATCGGAGTGCCCAGCCTTCGGGATTACCTGGTGACACTTGACCTGCCCGCCAACCGGCTGGAACTCGCACGCGGCAAACTGCCGCCTCAGGATGGTCGCAAGATTCTGGACATCGAGATCGATGAGCACATGCTCTGCATGCTCCCCGTGCGGATCGGCGACCATACCTATCATGTTCATCTTGATACAGGTTCACCCATGCCCCTGGCGCTGAATGTCGAAATGGCGAACGAACTGCCGCTGGCGGCCGAGCCTGTGAGTGCGGGGATGGCGGAACTTGTCTCCTCCCGACATGAGCTGTTCGAAGCCCCACTTGCCGCGGAGGTCAAATTGGGGCAATTCATCTGGCAAGATCTCACGGTACGGCTGATGCCCCACCCGAGCGATGGTGTAATCGGCATGCCGATTCTGGGGGACTTCGCCATCACTATCGACTATTCCAATAATCGGCTCAAACTTGAGAGAGGTAAAATCACCCCCATACCCCAGGGCGGACAAACACCTGTGCGGCAGGTCGTACGTCAGGGTGACTCTACTCAGAGAAAACGATACGGTGTCCGCTTCGATCCACGCAGCAGCGACACGATGGTGGTTCTCGGAGTGGACGTCGACTCCCCTGCGGCCAGAGCCGGATTACGGAGGGATGATGTCATCACAACCATTAACGGCAACCCCTTGCAGGATCTCACTCAGGGGGAAAGGGCGGCAGCATTCCGTGCCTCCCCTATCGAAGTTGGGATTCTCAGAGATGGGAAACAGATAGAGATCACGATGTCCCTGAACTGAATAAGCCATCCACCAAACAGAAAAACCCCGCAGCCTGAGCTGCGGGGTTCACTTTCATCGGAGTCGATCAGAGTCTAGTACAGGCTCTTGATCGTGCTCAGGCTTGTCTCTTCAGCAGCAGTCACAACGTCGCCGAACAGGCAGAAAGCCATGTCGCCGTTGGTGTGATCTGTCCAGACATCCATGCCCAACAGGGGGAACATCTGCAAGGAGACGCAACCCTGGTCGGGATCGATGGTCGGGATCCAGCCCCACTGACCGGCCGGGTCGAACAACAGGCCAGCCTGAATGGTGAGCCAGTAGGTCGTTCCAGCAGTCATGGAGAAGGGTGTCACGTCAGCGATATACTCATAGGTGTCAGTGCCAACTTCAGTGGCGGTATAAGTATAAACGACTTCCGAAGCGAGTTCGCTGCCGGGCGTGCAGTTCACATCATCCCAGAAGGTGATGATGAAGTAGTCGGGCAGGGTCAAAGTAACATAATTCCAGTGACCACCCCACCACTGAACCTGATCGACGGTGCCGTCACAAGGAGCGACGAAATCATCGGCTGTCCAGGCTTCAAACGGATAGACAACGTCTTCCTGGGAAGCGGTAGCGCCACCATCCGGATCAAACGCCTGGCACCAGAAGGCATCGCGGTTGCAATCGAACTCATAGTCGGTGTGTGTGGCAGGACCCATGCTCACAGGAGCGGCGAAAGCTGTCGTCGCGAAGATGACCAGCATGAGAAGTGTTAATCTGAAACGCATAATTCTCCCCTTAATGTTATGCATGCATGTTGATAATGAGAGAGTATTTTTCAATTCCAGGCAGATGGCTGTGTGATGCATCATTGAGATGTGGGAATCATCTGCTCCGGAAAAGACTCTCCCTACTGATAACTAGCCCCCAGCATCTCATCCATTGTTTCGAAATTCTAAACTATATGGGAGAGGATTGCAATACTTATCATCCTTTGCGTAAGGGGATGACCTTGATGTGTTCGTACCAGGAAACATAGTAGGACCGAGTATCCCTAACTCGTTTAGTCCGTTAGCAGTAACATTGATACGCTCATGATGATATAGACAGATCCGCGCTTGAATCAAATATGGTAATGTTTTCTTAACATTTTAAGGCGAGGACCCTCATCATGTCGATCTTACCATAATTACGATCTATCCAGGGGACTCCGGTGTGGGAGTATCGGAATTCCGATCCGGGCACCGATCAGCCCAAACTCAAATTCACGAAAAAACCCCGCAACCGAAGCTGCGGGGTTCATAAGTCCTAACTCAAGCTGGCTTAAGCCTAGTACAGGCTCTTGACCACGCTGAAGTTGCTCGCTTCGGCGGCGGTTGTTTCGTCGGCATTGCCGTTAACCGTCATGACCATCTGGGACTCGGGGAAGCCGATATCGCTCATGGCTGTCGGCGCAGTGATGCCACATGTCTCGGCGGCGATGTAGGAGTCGTAGGTGACGCCGGAATCATTCACACCAGGACGGAAGTTCTGCAGCAGAGGCTCACCATCAGCGCTGTGCACGATGACGACCAGGTCGTTACCGATTTCAACGCGACCGGCGATAGGAACATTGATGAAGGTGCCGGCGTCGATGACGTCAACGAGAACATCAACAGTCGCGATCAGGGTCAGGTTGGCGAACGTGAAGGCATCGCCTGTGGCGATCGAGTGCAGCGAAATATCGATCGTCGGGGCGCCATCGGCCTGCTCGATACCAAGATCGATGCTTTCGACGTCAATGTGGCTGGCGATCGAGTAATCGGCCAGGAAGAAACGACGAAGGTAGAAGTTCTCAGCAGTGTGGGAACCGGCAACGCCACAGGAGACGGATGTAGCATCGACCATGACGTTCGGATCGACGTTCTGAGTGATGCTCACGGCTGCGCGGGTGTTGAGATCGCTTGTGACGACGTCACCTGTTCCGCCGATGGCGGCGAATTCGGCAGCATTGACCAGAGTGGCGATCAGCATGAGTCCGAAGACCAGCATTGTCAGTTTTTTCATTACAATTCTCCTAAGTACTGTGGTGGAAAGATAGAGGCTGGAATATGAGAGCTACACCCGACGTCACCTTTACCTGCCACCCGGAACGGGGGGATTGAAACATGACCGAGTATCCCGAAATAACCTCTAACTTGGTACATACAATACCAGACCGACGCAGGAGTCGTCAATAACATGTGACCCTTCTCGCTGGTTATCAATTATATGTAATTTTTATCTTGCATCGCATTTCAGGACATATCAGGGTTAATATGCGTACTTCCAAGGGCATACAGCCTGCCGTCCGTTACCCAGCCTGAAGGGACATATCGTTTATGTCAAATCCTATCCAAACGTTAATTACCTCACTGCCATCCGAATCCGTCATCAAAGTTGACTAAATCCTGTTTCAAACTCAACAGCCCACGATTTCAAGAATCCGCTCCCCCCGCCCTAACGGCAGGGGGAGACTTGCGACCATGTCGATGATGTTAGAACGTTCCGAAGAGTTCGGCGTGTTCACCGGACAGGTTGAGGTTGTGTCGTCCGGATACTGCCAGTGACTCATTGACGAGAGCGCGCTCACGGATCAGATCCCGTGCAACACCCAGGTCATCGGCGAAGACACGATCGCTGTCGGCGTGGTCAATACGCTCCCGAATGATACTGTGACAGCCGTCCAGGATCCGGCCCGACCTGAGCGGCCGACGGAAGTCGAACGCCTGCGCTGCGCACACCAGCTCAACCGCCAGGATGTTCTCGAGGTTGTCGATGATCTGGTTGAGCCGACGTGAACTGATCGCCCCCATGCTCACGTGATCCTCCTGCCCCAGCGAGGTCGGGATACTGTCCGCGCTGGCGGGGAAACAGAGGCTCTTGTTTTCGGTGACCAGAGCGGCCGAAGTGTACTGCGGAATCATGAACCCGGAATTGACGCCGACATCCTTCATCAGCAAGCGCGGCAGCACGTCGCGGCCATCAAGCAGCAGGTAGGTGCGCCTGTCGGAGATATTGCCCAGTTCGCTGGTGGCGATGGAGGCATAGTCCAGAGGCAGGGCGAGGGGCTGTCCGTGGAAATTGCCGCCGCTGATGGATGTGTTCTCATCGACAATGATCGGATTGTCGGTGACGGAATTCAACTCGACCTCCAGCATCTCCTTGAGGTGACCGAAGGCGTTGCGCGCGGCGCCATGCACCTGCGGCATGCAGCGAAGAGAGTAGGGGTCCTGCACCCGGTCGCAATCCACATGGGAGGCGGCCATCTCCGACCCGCGCAACAGCTCCCGCAAGCGATGGGCGACATGCAGGCAGCCTTTGTAGGCTCGCAATTGCAGCAACTCCTCGGTGAAGGGGCGGGTGGAGCCGAGCAGGGCCTCCAGCGTCATTGCCCCGAGGATATCGGCGTTGTCCAAGCAATTACCCATGCGATCAAGGCCGATAACGGCATTGGCGGCGATGAATTGCGTGCCGTTGATCAGAGCGAGCCCCTCCTTGGGGCCGAGATCGAGAGGTTCGAGGTTTTCGGAACGCAGCATGATGTCCGCATCGATGACGTCACCTTTATAGGTAACTCGGCCCAATCCAATCAGGGGCAGGAAAAGGTGCGCCAATGGGGCCAGATCACCGGACGCGCCCACCGACCCCTGCGACGGCACCACGGGACAGATATCATTGTCGATGAAATGGCAAATCCGGACCAGCGTCGCAGGCGCAATCCCCGATCTGCCATACGCCAGCGAGTGGACCTTGAGGACCATCATCAGCCTGGCCACATGAGGAGGCAAGGGGTCCCCGACACCCGCACTGTGACTGCGCAGGATATTGAACTGGAGCTGCCGGGTCTCCTCCTCAGAGATCATGGTCGTACACAGGGGACCAAAACCGGTGTTGATGCCGTAAACCGCCTGCCCGCTCTTCACGATTTTCGCGACGCATTCATAACTGTGGTCAACTCGTGCGGAGGCCGTTTCGTCAATTAAAGCCCTTACCTTGCCGTTCGAGATGTTCAGGGCCTGTCCGCAGGTCAGACGATCGATCCCATATCTGAAAACTTCACTCTGTCTTGATGCCATTTCCCATACCGCCTTTCGCGCTACAATGTGAACCAAATCCTCGATTTGTCCAGATTGCCGCCGCCGGAATCGACCGTGATCGATCGGAAGAGGCCATGTTGTTCTCGCACTGCAGCCTGGATGGTCAAATATCTCGTGGTCTTGACAACGGTTTATTGGTAGCTTATGCTACCAATATGAACAACAACGACTACATCCAGCCGCTGCAGGCCCTTGGCTTCACCGAGATCGAATCCCTCGTCTATGGATTTCTCGTCGAGAACTCCCCCGCAACGGGGTACAGGATCAGTCATGCCATCGGCAAGCAGCCACCCAATACCTACAAGGCGATAACCTCTCTTGAAAGCAAGGGGGCGATCATCGTCGAGGTGGGCGAGAAGAAACTGTGCAGGGCCGTGCCCCCCACCGAGCTGCTTGATACTCTCGAGGGTCGTTTCAGGCAACATCGTCAGGAGGCTGCCCGCTCCCTAGAGACACTCTCCCGACGATCGCGAGATGACAGGATCTATCACCTCAAGACCGTCGATCAGGTGATCCAGCGCAGCAAGGCGATGCTGGATCGCGCGCAGGGGATTGTCCTCTGCGATCTGTTTCCCGGCACTTGCGCACTGTTGGCCGAGGCTCTTGAGCAGACGGCCGCGCGGGGTGTTCAGGTGTTCTGCAAGGTCTACGGCGGTGAACGGATCCCCGGAGTGAATGTGCAGCAACTGGGTGATCACGACCCCTCACTGGACAGGTGGCCCGGACAGCAGCTGAGTATCGTCATCGATAGCGAGGAGCACTTGCTGGCTCTACTCGCCAAAGACCTGGAAAGTGTGCATGAGGCCGTATGGAGCACGGGGACATTCCTCTCCTGCATGCATCACAACCATGTGGCCTCCGAAATCAGGATGACGGCCTTGCACGCCGCAGTGGGGGAGCAACTGGATTCCCCTGAGCAGAGTCTGTCTCAGATCACGTTGCTGACCTTCCAACCAACCGGGTTGACAACACTCGTCCAACGCTATTCACCCAACTCCCGTAATGAGGATAACCAGTCATGAAATCAATTCAAATCCTTGCTCTCACCCTCTTCCTGACAATGACCCTGATCGGGGCGGCGCTGGGCGGCGAGAATGATCGTGCGGAGCAGCTACGCGAATTACACCTGCAATGGTTAGGCGGCAGGAGCGTTCTGGAGCAGCTCACCGACATCAGCACGGCGGGTGAGCTTCAGACCAGCGGGTTGACCGGCACGCTCTCCGTCCGGCAGCATAAGGATGGCTATCAGCGGGTCGACTACGATCTGCAGGTTGCCAAGGGCACCGAGATCGTCACGCCCCAAGGTGGCTGGGAACTGAATTTCAGCGGTCAGCTGGAGGCCATGGCCCCGACCAAGCTGGAGGGTAAGGAGCAGGGGTTTCGTTACTCATTCAATGAGCATCTGCTGACGGACCCCATGGAGTACATCGGCGAGGAGGAGCGTGGCGACAAGCTCTGGGCGGTGTTGCGGATCAACGACCCGAACGGCACGCTGCTCGACCTGTTCATCGATCCCGCAGACGGCAGTATGATCTGGGCCCGAAAAACCACAAGTGCCGCGGTCGGTTGGGACCAGCTCGAGGACTGGCGGATCGTCAACGGCCTGCGGCTGGCCTTCAGCCAGGTGACCACTCAGGAGGGGGTGCCCGCCGAAAGCCGGATAACCTGGGAGACCATCACCATCAACAGCGGGCTCACTCCGGAGGACTTCTCGACCGCGGGACTCGGTCGTGAAGTCGTCAGTTCGGCCGCCCCGGTCTCCAGCGAGTGGCGGGATTTCACTTTGTTCAACGACAGCTACATCTACCTTCCGTGTGAGGTCAATGGCGCAACCACCGAGTTGGTGCTCGACTCCGGCGCGGGGATCACGGTTATTGATTCCGCTTTCGCCGAGGAGATCGGACTTGCAGGGGAGAGGGAGATTGTGGCCAAGGGTGTCAGCGGCACCCAGAGCGCCTGGCTCGCTTCGGGCGTCAACATCACTA
Organism: bacterium; assembly: GCA_024231955.1. Classification (GTDB taxonomy): domain Bacteria; phylum Krumholzibacteriota; class Krumholzibacteriia; order JACNKJ01; family JACNKJ01; genus JAAEPZ01. The sequence continues at coordinate 93,305 of JAAEPZ010000433.1, forward strand.
TCGGGGATCTCAAGCTCAATGACCTGACCGTGGCGATCATCGACATGTCCTATGTCGCGACCAGGGTCGGCCGGAGCATGCCTGTGGTCATGGGCAAGGAGATCTTCCACAACATGATAGTCGACGTGGACTACCCGCAGCGGCGTCTGGCCTTCCACGATCCGGGCAGCTTCCGATACGAGGAGCAGGGGCACAGCCTGGACCTGTACCCCACCGAGTCGGGCAAGCGTCTGGTGGAGGCCAGCCTGAACGGTCTGCCCCCCGTCAGGTTTCAACTCGATACCGGCAGCGGCGGCAGTGCCGATATCTTCGCGAACTATCTCGAGGAGCAGGATCTGCTGACCGGATGCGAGCGGATCTCGACCTCCTATGGCGGCGGTGTTGGCGGAGGTCAGGTATCCAGACTTGCCGTAATGGACAGCTTCGATTTCGCGGGTTTCGTTCTGGAGAACATCCCGATGCGCTTCCCCCCCGGTGAGGGAGCGGGCAGTTACGCCGATTCGCGCTATGCCGGCAATCTCGGCGTACAGATCTTCAGCAGATTCCGCATGATCTTCGATTTCCCCCACGACCGTCTGCATGTGGAGGCGGGACCCGATTGGGCGACAAGGCCGTTCAGGAGGAACCATCTGGGACTGGTGTTCGACTGGATCAGAGGCAAGCTGCGGGTGATTCATGTGGCGATCGGCAGTCCGGGAGAACGGGCCGGATTCGGAGTCGGTGATATCGTCCGCAAACTCAACGGCAAACGGGTTACGGAGGAGCACTGGCTTGCCGAATACAGACAACTCCGCAACAGGGAGATAGGCGACCTGTTTTACATCCGGCTCGAGAACGGCAGAAGGCGCCCCGTCATGCCGGACGAATACTACTGACACGAACCCTTGTTGGGAATGCACGCAAAGCCCCCGCTCCCTGGAGAGCGGGGGCTTTGTGTACAGGCGGGCCGTTGATCAGTAGAGGGTCTTGACCCTGCTCCAGTTGATATCGACAGTCGGTGTCGGACAGACATCGCTGACGATCCACGCCCCGGGAGACCAGGATCCCACATTGCCCTGGGTGCTGGCGGCGTTGATGAAGTGCAGGCTCGGGGCGAAATCGGTCTGCAGGATCAGGCCGTCGGGCGAACCGGACTCCGCATAGTATCCTATCCACCGCGCTACAGAGGGGTTCTGCATCTGGCCGTCACCCATGACGTCGGTCAACGGGCCCGGCCAGTAGGTCATCTTACCCTGCAGAGCGAAGACCTCGGCCAGCGCAGCCCAGCGCCAATCGGAATTTGTCCCCAGCCAGGTCTCGATCTCCGGGCGCGTCATCCCCACGAACGTTACGGGATCACACCAGTACAGGCCGGTCAGACTGTCGTAGAAATATTCGCCGCCATCACCCACATCGAACAGAACCGCCAGCCCCGCTGGATCGCTGTTGCTGACCAGCCAGGCGCCGGGATAGAGACTGGCTGCTCCCCCTTGATGACTGGACTGGGTGATTGTAGTGAACGCGGGGCTATCGTCGGATTGGAGAATCCAGCCTTCGGTGCTGGAGCCGTCGTAAAGGCCGAGCCAGCGATAAACTCCACCGCTCAAATAGGGGGTGCCCAGAATCTCCTCGAGATGCACACCGCCCGCGCTGCTCCTGCCGTTTAAGGCATCCACCTGGGCACTGCCGGCCCAGCTCCAGAATGTGGAGTGAGTAGCGAAAAGATCGATAGTGACCTGAATCTGATCGGCAAAGACGGCGGGGTCGAACCAGTAGAGACCGGTATCCTCATCGAAGAAGAATTCGCCGTGCGGACCATGGTTCACGAGATCCGCTTGAGCCGACAAAGCGGGAAGGATAAGCAGTAGCGTCAGCAAACAAAGGATTCGACATCTGAGCTTCATCAATTTGCTCCTCATCTTGCACAGGACAGCGCAGTGAACCGATCCCCACAGATCCGGACAGATTCGGCGAGAATTCGGCCTCAGGTTGATTGCGTCACAACTAGCACAGAATACCGATCCCTGACAGAGAGAAATGTCGATCGACGTCACCTTCACGCACATCGGATCGTATTCAGGATAATCACGTCAATCCCCACACCCTTTTCAAAGGATCCGGAATGCCTGCTAGAAACAAACACCTGGTTGCCTTGCTCATCCTCACAAGTCTTTGCTGCCTGACTCCGACCAGCTCCGACGCCGCCGAATGGCGAGGATCCGTCAAGGTTGTCGACAATATCCCCCATGTCATGAATCCAGCCGACCCGGTGGCGTCGCTTGAGATGCTCAAACCGCAACAGCTCTGGCATATAGGGGACGATGAGAGCGACGACGAGCAATTGCTGGGTTTCGTCACGGATGTCAAGGTGGATGCGCAGGGCAACTGCTACCTGCTCGACGGTACGCTGTGCCAGATCGGCATCTACTCGTCCACGGGGGAATTCATCCGGACCATCGGCGGTCAGGGTGAGGGTCCGACCGAATTCCAGAACGCCTCGCAATTCATCCTTATGTCCAACGGATATCTGGGCGTGCTCCAGGCGTTCCCCGCCAAGGTCGTCACGCTGGACGGCGACGGCCTGCCCGGCCCCCACTTCTCCGTCTGCGGCAACGCCCGCGGGTTGAGCACCCTCGAACGGGGTCAGGCGGCCGGCGAGCATGTTGTGATCGGCTCCGGGTGCGCCAACTTCGATGCCGTGGGTGTCGACTACTCGCTCGCCTTTGTCGACTCGCAGGGTGAAGTCCTGCATACGATCCGCAGCGAGACGGAACTCAGCACGAACGGGTCGATCAATATCGGCGGCGCTCACGATTTTGAATTCATCGAGTACTGGACGCTTGCCGCGAACGGGAATGTCTACATCTCGCCCGAAAAAGACAACTATAGAATTGATGTCTACGATACGCAGGGCGATCTCGTGCGTGTGATTCAGCGCAGGTATGAGACCCTGCGTCGGTCGGCCGAGGCTCGTGCCGCCGACAAAAAACAGGCGGAGGAGATGAAGGCGAAATTCGGCAACATGGTGCAGATGATTACGCGGGAATACGAACGCGATATCGAGACTCTTCACGCCCGTCCCAATGGCGAGTTGTGGGTGGCCTCCAGCCGCAGCCTGCGCGATCGGCCCGACAATACGGTCGGCCTTTTCGATGTGTTCAACGAGCGGGGGCATTTCCTGCGGCAGGTCGGACTGGAGGTGGATTACGACGCGGAATATGATGACTACGTTCTGATCGGCGATCTGCTGTTCATCCTCAAGCAGGCCAATGCCCAACCTGCCACCACGTCCACCAACGTCAGCGGCGGCATGACAACGATCACCTTCTCCGGCGGCGTTGCCACTGCCGTCGAAGACGAGGAGACGGGTGAAGAGATCCCGCCCTCAGTGATCTGTTACCGCCTTCCGCAATAACTCCCGAGTTCAAGTCATGAAAAGAGCCCACTCACCGGCCCAGGTGAGTGGGCTTCAGTACTTGACAGCGGGACTCGTCCGCAATCGTCTCTCTAGGGGGCCCCTCTTTCGGGGATACGCACGATGAATTCGCTGCCCACATCAATTTTGCTGCTCACGCTGACTGTCCCCCTGTGCAATCGAGCCACCTCCCTGACGATGGCCAGCCCCATACCATTGCCGGAGGGGTATTTCTTTGCAGCATTTTCACAACGGTGATGCTCCTCGAAAATGGATTCCAGATCCTCCGCATTGATTCCGATCCCCCGATCCGTCACCAAGACCTCGATCATCCCATCCGGAGTCGACCGCTGGATCCGGACCGCTATTTCCGAATCGTCATGGGAGTACTGAATGGCATTGCCGACGAGGTTGTCCACCAGGATCTGGAAGAGATCCGGGATAATCAGGAAGGTTGCCCCCTCCTCCAGCGTCGTGGATAGGGACAGGGTGATCCTGCGAGCATTGGCAATATCCGCGAACTTGTCGCGGAACCGCTCCAGGAATTGATGAACGCCCACCTCCTGATAATCCTCATGTTTAAAGAGGGTCGTGCGCAGATTGGAAAGCTGGATGATGTTCTTGATCATGCTGGATAGAGCTTCGCAGCGAATCTGTATTTTCTCCATGATGCCGGTCATCTGGGGAGTGAGGTCGCCGACGTACCCTCCGAGGATCACATTGGCATAGCTTTGAATCGCAGCGAAAGGCGCTTTCAGCTCATGAGTCGCCCGCAATGTGTAATTCTGCTTCTCGCGATCCAGCTCGATCAGCCGCCTGTTGACCTCAATCATCTCATCTCGGCGTCGGCGGATCTCCATGACCAGAATCCTGGTCAGGAGGAAGACAAAAACGAAGATCACTGTATTGAAGACGCAGAGAGTGACCGCTCCCCCGAAGGGCAACTCGCCCAGCCCCTCGGTGACCATGATCCGGTCAAGGGAATCGGCGTGTCTCATTGCAAGAATATAGGTGAACAGCAGGCTGATGGTTGTTGTGGTGAAGCAATAGCGGATCCTCTGCCAGACGATGCCGGTCAGGATAACGTGCGGCAGATAGAGAAGCGCCATGTTGAAGTGGCTGAACCCGGCGAAGTAGATGAGTATGAAGACGCAGATGTAGTCGGTAATGACCTGAACCATGAAGAGATAGTTGTAGAGTTCGAATCGTTTCCGAGAGCCCCCCTTGCGCTGCAGAACGGTATGGGCATAGCGAAAGAGGATATTGGAGACGGCCAGCAGAATCGCGATAATGCTGAGAGGCTGCGGCCGCATCCCCAGGATCTCACCTGCCGAGATCGTCGTCAGGAGTGCAATCACCGCCACCAGAAGGGCCAACCATCTCAACCGAATGAGGAGCAGCCCCTTGGTCCAGAGAGCCGGAGCCAGGTCATCTTGGGATAGGTTCATCATCTCAGGCGTTTCGAACCTTGTCGATTGTAGCCAGCAGGACCTGCGGATTCACCGGTTTCTCAAGGAAATGATCGGCAGGAACCGAACTGTACTCCTCCCTTGAGATCCTCGATGAGAATGCCGTATCGAACTTCTGGTTGATGGCCGACATGATGATTACGGGGATATCCTTGGTGTCGTCCTTACTCTTCAACTCGCGGCAGATATCGAATCCGGCCGTGGGATGCCCCGGGAACATCACATCAAGCAGGATGACATCCGGTTTCAGATCGCGCACCTTATCCATCGCACTCATATAGGAGGTTTCTGATGCGACACGATAGTCGTTCGCCTCCAGCGGTATCTGGGTCGCCTCGATCAGATCGACATCGTCATCAACGATAAGGACCGAAACCTTGGCGGCAGCCTTGACCCGTTCGATTGCGGCGGGGGTTGCGACCTTCTTGCCGACCTCACCGATATAGAGACACTTGGGACGGTAGATGCGGTTGTCCTCCCACTGCTCACCAATGTGCGCGCACCAACCGACGATCCGCGCCAGGGCGAAGATGGGTGTGAAGATGATCTGGTTGATCCCCATGGCGGTGAAGAGAGTCCCGGAGAAGAAATCGACATTGGGATAGATCTGCTTGCCCTTCCTCTCCATCAGTTCGCAGGTGTAGGACTCCACCCGCTCCAGTATCTTGATGCGCCGATCGGTGGCGGCATCGGTTTCGATCTCGTACAGCATCTTCTGGGTAATGACCGCGCGCGGGTCCTTCTGGCGATAGACCCGGTGACCCATCCCGCTCACCTTGCCCTTCTTGGCCAGGTGATTGTCGATGAATGTCTCCACATTCTCCACAGATCCGATGGCGTCGATCATCTCGAGCGTGCGCTCATTGGCGCCGCCATGCAACGGACCGGAGAGAGAACCAAGGGCGGCCGACAGAGAGGCGCTGACGGAGGCCATCGAGGAGGCGACAACCCTCGCAGTGAACGTGCTGGCGTTGAAACCGTGCTCCATGTGCAATGTGAGCGAACGGTCGAAGATGCTGGTATTCAATTCCGTCGGTTCTTCACCGGAGATCATGTACAGGAAGTTACCGGCGTAGCTGAGATCGAGTCGCGGCTGCAAAATCTCCTGCCCGTTGATGAAGCGCCAGTGAGCGGCGATTATCATCGGCAACTGGGAGATGTAGGCGATGAATGTCTCATCGGCGGTCATGCCGTCCTTGTTGTCCCAGATCCCCCCCAGAGCGGAGACGGTTGCCTGAAGAACCTTCATCGGGTGAGTTTCCTTTGAAAAACTCTTCACGAAACCCATGAGATTCTTGTGCAGACGCCTGTAGTTCAGCAGCTTCTCATTGAACTCATCCAGATCGGAGGCGCTGGGGATACTCTTGTTCAGGAGTAGATACGCGACCTCCTCGAAGGTGAAATTGGCGGCAAGATCCGATATCTCATAGCCCCGGTAATAGAGCTCCCCTTTGGTTCCATCCACATAGCAGATAGTCGATTCGCCGGCGAGGACACCCTCTAAACCTTTTTTAACTTCATTCTCTGTCGGCATCATGATCTACTCCCCTGGAATTATTGCCATGGATATCCAATTCAGACTATTTACCCTCGTCGACCAGTTGTCCCGAGATCCTGGATATATCCATACTCGCCGAGAATTATATGCGAAAGAGGGTGTATTGGAGAATATTTCCCCTATCGGCACCGCCCGCGTCACCATTGCGCAATCTAAGCGATATACCCAATCTTCGCAACATTCATTGCAGACAGCCCAGAGATTTTTAACACACCCTCTCATTTTCACGACGGAATGGATTCATTCCGGCTATATCCAGGCCCCGAAAACACTCGAAATCGCACCTCGCAAACTTGAGATCAACCTGGCCGGCGGCTTTGCCACGGACATCCCCGACTTCAGGGAGGCCTGGCCCGGGCACCTGTTCGGCAACGCTCCTGCACAAGTTCAGCCCTTTCCGTTCCTGCGACGGCATAAATTCCCACATGGGCCTTTCCGTATCGGCAGCGAAAAGAGTAGTCCGTTTCGGCATGGACGATGGGCATATGCAAATGGGTTGACGCTTTCGGACAAATGACGAACCTTGCATTATCGGTTTACAGGTCAGTCCCAAACCCGGACAAGGATCAGGTCTTGATGCGTTTACCCAATCGCCATGCGCTGCCGCTCAGTATCCTGATAATGGCGATCTTCACATCGGACCTCCTGGCCATCCCCCCCCTGCAGCTCTTCGTGGACCTGACTCCGGCCGGTGAGACCCTCCGCCCGTTGCCCGGGGTTTACGCCGGTCCGATAGTCATCAACAAACCGATTATCCTGGACGGCATGAATGAGGTGACCATCGACGGACGGGGAGCGGGCACGATTTTGACTATCAGGGCCGCAGGTACGGAGGTGCGCAACCTCCATCTGACCGGCTCGGGGACCTCCCACGACAAGGTGGACGCCGGCGTCCTGATTGAGACCGATGAGGTGCTGCTGGAGCACAACATCATCGACGATGTCCTGTTCGGCGTGCACATCTCCCAGGGTGACGGCAACACGGTGCGGCACAATACGATCTCGTCGCGAACGGCGGAGCTCACCCTGCGGGGCGAGGGGATCCGACTGTGGTACAGCCGGGAGAACCTGATCATGGACAATGACATCACCCGCGTGCGGGATCTGGTTCTCACCAACTCGCCCTACAACCACATTGTCGGCAACCGGATCTCGGACAGCCGCATCGGGCTGGAGTTGATCTTCTCGCCCGGAGTCGAGATCGCGGAGAATATCCTGAGCAGGAATGAAAACGGGATCGTCGGGATCTACTCGGACGAGTTGCACATCCATCACAACCGCATCGAGCACCAATCGGTGCTTCTGGGTTCGGCCATTGCCGTCAAGGGGAGCTCCCTGACACGGATCGAAAAGAACGAGATACTCCATTGCGCAATCGGCTTGACCGCGAACTCTCCGACCCATCCCGAGAACATCCTCAACCTGTTCGAGAACAGGTTCGCCTATAACGATGTGGCCCTTTACTTCTACGGCGATAAGGGGGGACACATCATTCACGGCAATCGCTTCGTCGGCAACTTCAGACAAGTGGCGGTGACGGGACCCACCAGCGCCCTGACCAACGACTGGCTGGGAAACTACTGGCAGGATTACAAGGGCTTCGACAAGGACGGCGACGGAACCGGCGACACACCCTACTCGGCCTATCTCTACTCGGACCGCATCTGGATGGACCGCAAAATGGCCAAATTCTTCCGGGGTTCTCCGGCGCTGGAGCTCATCGATTTCGCCGAACGGCTGGCTCCCTTTTCCGAGCCGCACATGATATTCCAGGACCCTCATCCGCGAATGTACTGAACGCCGTAGCCGAGACTTCCCGCCCCGGCCTAGGAGATTCGCCGCTATTTGACCAGTACGAGCTTGAGCGAATGAACCTGTCCGCCCGTCTCCAATCGCCCGCAGTAGACACCGGCCGCCAGAGCCCGCCCGCTCTGATCCTGACCCGACCACGACAGCGAATGATCGCCGGCGGGCAACGTATCCTCGCAGATGGTCGCCACTCGACGTCCGGTGGCATCGACAATACCGAGCTTCACATATTGCTCGGATAGCAGTGTGAAATGGAACGTTGTCTTCGGATTGAACGGGTTGGGCCGGCTCTCGAGGCCGGTTACACCGGCAGGCTCCTGCGGAGTCACTCCCGTCACCAGACCATCGATGTCATAGGCGAAGTCACGCGGTATCTGGGTATAGGCGGCAGTAGAGGTCCAGCGATCGTAACCCCACCAGGTTGCATCCAGATAGGCCTCGCAGCCGTGGATATCCCACTCAGCGGTGGAACACAATCCGGCAAAAGGTTCATCATGCCCCCAGTCGATAACCACCTGCCCCCCGATCGACATCCCCTCGCTGATCGTCAGACCGACGGGCAAGGCCGCCGTCACTTCATAGACGGTTGCCAATCCGGAGTGAACATGGTTGACGATGAGCTGATCCCAGGTGAAGAGGTAGCCGATGTGCAGATCGAGTTCTGGCGGGCATGATTCGAGGTAGAAGTTGATGTTGATCCCGATGGGGTTCCGCCAGGGCGCATACCACTCCCCCACCCAGAACGTGATCTTGTTGACGGTGCTGCCGGCAAGTTCAACCGGGATATCGTCGACGATCTCGGCGTCGAATCCGGAGGAGACATTGTAGGTTCCGTCATAATCGGGATTCTGATGATGCAGGGTGTCCCGCGGATACTGCTCGCCAGTCGAGCCGTGCGATCCGGGGGTCAGCGGTAACTCGGCCTGAACACCTGATGAAACCAGCACCGCCAGAATCAGGGGTAAGGACATCACAGATTTCACAGCTATCCTCCTGATGAAGAGCACTCGCCTATCCGCGTCCAGTGTACCATGGTTTGGGGTCCGCTGTGCGCCATTATTACATTTCCTGAACATGGGGAGGATATTGACCCCGGATCCCCGCGCGCTTCAACCGGTAAAGGGGCAATGCAAAAGCCCCCCCGCCGTTCGCGAGGGGGCGAATCTGTAACGATGCGGGGTCGGCTACCAGGGCACCTTGATCCCCAGACGCCGGGCTTTCTCCTCAAGCTCGATCCGTTCGCGGTTGCGCTTCACCGGCTCTCCGGCGGGCGGCAGCATCCCCCGCTCGACGAGCAGATCGATGGCCCCCTTGTCGTCGCCGCGACCGATCGCACTGAAGACCGCGACGTCAATACTGGAGAGCGGCAGGGCGTTGGCGCGGTAGTCTTGGTACGCCTCCCAGGTGTGGGGACACCAGCGGGCGACGATCTCGTTGCCGATGATGTCGGCGTACGCGCGGATCTCCAGCTGGGCGTGGTGGTCCATCCGCAGGGCGAGGAAGTGGAGCAGGTTGTGGAGATCGATTTTCCAGTAAACCTCGGTGTAGGTGGAGAGCGGCAAATCTTTGCGCGCCTGCTCCCGCGCGACCCCCAGTTCCACACGCTCCTCGTAAAGCGCTCTCCCGGCGGCCAGGTGCTCGGTCTCCCGAAGACTCAGACGTGCGCCGGTCTCCGCATCAAGACACCCATCGCTCCCCTGCTTGTTCAGACCGGACTGCAGTCGCCACTCGTCGGGCTGCGTGGTATCGGCGATGGAGATGGCCTCCGAGTAGCGGGTGGAGTATTCGTTGACGCTGGCGGTGCGATGCCGAATCCACTGCCGCCAGCAGTCCATCGGCACCCTGATGTGCAGCTTGAGTTCGCACATCTCGAACGGACTGGTGTGACGATTGCGCAGAAGGTAGCGGATCAGACCGCTGTCCTGCTGCACCTGCTTCGTCCCCTTGCCGTAGGAGATGCGCGCCGCCTGGACGATCGCCTGATCGGATCCCATGTAATCGATCACGCGGATGAAACCCTCGCTCAGCACCGGCCAGGGGCGGCCGAGGATCTCGTCGATGGCGGGAACTGACGCTCTTGTGATGCTCTCCAGCTTTTGATCCATGCTGCTCCTCGATACCTCTCCGCGATCCGGACGCCACGGAGGATGATTCAGGGGTTGGGATGCTCCTGTTTATAGGGATTCGCCGCGGATTTGGCAACGCCCTTTGAGCCACAATCGACAGCGGAGCGGAAAGAAATGGAGAGTTCAGCGGATCCCGCCGACTGCTCGGATCGACCGGGGCGGAACCACCTGTTGCCATGGATCGGAGGGGCAGCTATGCTACGGCCATCGACTGAACCGATATACCGAACTTATTCCTAGCGAGGTCGCAAATGAAGAGGGTACTTATCGCCGCAACCGTCATCGTCGTGGTGATTATAGTAGGGATCCTCCTCCTGCTGTCCAATCTCAACACACTCGTCGCGAGAGCAATCGAGAAGCACGGCAGCGAGGTTACGGAAACCAGCGTGACCGTTACCGGTGTGAAGATATCTTTGCGTAAAGGGCGGGGATCGATCCGGGGATTGAGCATAGCCAACCCGGACGGTTTTGACCGTGGTGTAGCCTTTACGCTGGGCGACATCACCGTCGATATCGATCCAGCGAGTCTGACTCGCGAGCCGTTGGTCATTGAGGAGATCCGCATTGCGGTCCCGGTCGTCAATGCGGTGATCGCGGGGGACGGCTCCACCAATATCGACAGATTGCGCAAAAACATCCTGGCTCATACCCCCGCGGCAGCCGCAACGGACGACGATGAAGAGGGGGGCGCCGCGGAGGCGCGACGCATTCGGATCAAGCAGTTCGTTTTCGAACGGGGCAGCGTGTCGGTTGACGGCTCCGCCCTCGGCATCGAAGCCCGAACGATCGATCTGCCGGAGATCCGCATCGAAGAGATCGGCGGAGCGCAGGGCATGCTGCCCGATGAGGTGACCATGGTCGCTCTGACAGCCCTCGTCAAGCAGGTCGGCACCGAGTTGGCGGCATCTCAGATCAAGCAACTGATCAAGGATAACCTGGGCGATCTGACCGTCGATGAGGCCATCGACGAGGCGAAGGGGCTGCTCGACAAACTCGGCAACTAGCCCGACGCACCGATCTTTCGACTCCAACGGACTACGGTTGGAGATCTCATTATCTGTCGAGATGGATATGCACAAAACCCGGGTCGCAGTTGCGACCCGGATTCCGTTGAATCAGCAGATGCCCTGCTCCTGACGGCAGCCTGGCGCCTCTAGAAACTGTGGATAAGACCGATGCCGATGCTGCGGGCGGTTTCACCCATGGGCACTCCGGACACCCAGGCGCCCTCCTCGTAGACACCGTCAGCGATGTTTTCGCCATGACCGCAACCGTTGAGACCGAAGGCCGCATTGTCCGCGTTGGTCATCATGGCGACGATCAGATACATGGTGGTGCCGCTGCCCATCCCATGATCAAGACTGAAGGCCATCAGTGTCGCGCCATCGTCATCGACATCCTTGTTCGGATCCAGGATGTAGTACTGCCCCTTGACGATCAACTTGTCCGACATGCGGAACTGTCCGCCGAAGCCCATAACCTGCGCGGAGACATCGGCGACACCTTGATCGTTGGACACGGTCTGGAAGAGACCGCCGACGGAGAACTTCTCAAGCCAGTATTTGCCGACGAGACGCAGCGCCGTTTCGGACTCTGCGGCATCCGGATCCTCCGGATTGCTCAGACCGGCAGGGTACATCTGGATCCCGCCGCCAAGCAGAAAGGCTTCGGCTTTGTAGATGCCCGACCCCCCAATCTTATAGTAGCTGTCCTCGGCAATCTCATCGGGCATACTCATGGCCAACGACGCCGTGAAACCGCTCATATCCGGTGTGGAGTACAGGATCATGTCGTCATAGCGGGTATCCAGCGAGGAGCCCACCCGGTTGTAGGTCTGTCGGCTGTCGCCCGCCCGATCCCCGAAGTAATCGACCTTACGGCCGACACTCAGGATAGGCGAATCGATACGACCGAATTTGATCGAGCCGAAGGAGCCCTTCAATCCACCGAAGGTATTGCGGGCCGCCCAGGTACCGCTGCCCTTATCGACAACGATGCTGGATTCGATCTGCCAGATCAGCGATAGACGACCATCGCAAATGGTCCTCCAGCCCTTGATGCCGAAGCGAGAGCTGTTGCTCGCCAGGAACAGACCTGAGTTCTCACTGTCACTCATGCTCTCGATGGAAAGATGAATCTTGCCATAGGTGCTCATCCCGCAATCGGCACCTTCGTCGGTACAATCTCCCGCCATGGCGCTACCCGTAATCATAATGAAAACGGCAAGTACTATCAGAACTCTCTTCATCTATGGAACCTCCTTGAAACAACCTGAAAGCGACTGGACATTGAGTTATGCCACCTGTTAGCGCTCTCTCTGGATTGTCCACCTGACTCGGAATTTGTCCGAAGTATGAGTTACATTCCGGAGGGCATAGATAAATTGATTATCGCCCGGGGAATGAGCAAACGAACATTGGTATTAACGACCAAATCACTCCGGCACTTGACACGTTTATCGTTTAGCAATCCTATTCCCGCAGCAACTGCATTATTGGATATGACGCTTGCCTGCAGTCATGGTCAATGTAATTCAAAACGAACCGGAGAAAGACCATCCATCAACACACGGGAACCCTGTCGCCTTCACAAGAAGCAGACCAGATAACCGGTCGTATTTTCAATCTGTCCGGGAGGCGATAAGTCAATTTGATGGCTGCCCACGCCGGTTCTGCATCCACTTTGACTGAGGGGAGCTCAACGCCAAAACGCCCGCCCCGACAGGGGAAGGGCACTTCAGCGAATCAATGTCAGGCCGCGGTCAACTCCGCATCTACCCGAGCTCCGTGGCTGCGCAAGCAGGTCAATGCTATTCCGCGCCTCGACATCACTCCTCGATCAGGACCTGTATCTCAGTCAGATAGTTCTTGGGGTTCCCTTTGAAGATCATTCCGGGGCCCTTACGGTAGATTTCGCGCGTCGGCAAAACCGTCTTGAAGCCCTTCTCGTTAATGTAGCCGAAGATCCTCTTATACGAACTCCGCAGCGTATCGTACGACCCCTTGTGGATCAGGGAGACGCAGCGGCCACCCTTCAACTCACGCACGGAGATCCCCTCACTCTCCTTGCCCTTGCGCACCGGCACACAGGGCTCGAAGTCCGCATCATCCTCCTTGTAGTCACAGTCGAAATACAGGGTCATAGGCTTGCCGCTGATGTGTCGTCCCATCGTCTTGCACACCAGGCCGAGGCCCTCGCCGACATCCTGATATCTGCCCCTCATACGATGGCCGGCGATCAGGACCGTATTCAACTCTTTTTCCTCGATTTCGAACTCGCGTTCGTTGTCCATGACACTCTCCTTCTCATACTCGATGATCGATGCGATGGAGCGTGAGATATCTTGATACCGGTCGATTTTGCTCGCGATGTCCCCCAGCTTCCGTTCAAGCTGGACGATCATATCCGCTTCGTCGTCGCACCCTTCGAGCAGTTCTCCGATCTCGGTAAGCGAGAAATCGTATCGCCTCAGCGACTTGATGCTGCGGGCAGTATCAAAATTCGCTTCATCGTAGAAACGGTAGCCCGAGGTGTCGTCCACATGGGCCGGCACCAGGAGACCTTTCTCGTGATAGAGGCGCAGAGACTTGATCGAAAGCTGCGTGATCAGGGAAAACTCGCCGATACTGTATTTCATGATCCGCTCTCATTTCGTGACATAACCGAGGTTGGCCAACCTTCTGCAATTCAGTATAGAGTCTCCCCTTGGGGGAGAGTCAATGGCGGGTGGATGGTTTTCCGCTCCAATCCGAATTCACCACGGTTCGGAGATCCACGGATAGCGGCAGAATTAAAACGCCCGCCCCGAACAAGGGGCGGACGCTTTCGGAGTATCAGAACGTAGCTGAGATCAGCCGTTCATCCTCTTGAGCTTCTTGATCAGAGCTGCGACGGCTTCACCCGCCGTTATCTGTCTCCACGAGCTCTCGACGCAACCACATGCGCGCCATATCGGAGACCTCATCACTTCAGCATCACCATCCTCCTTCTTTCGGTGAACGTCCCCGCGCGGAGCCGATAGAGATAGACACCCGAGGCCACCCGGTGTCCGGCCTCGTCGCGGCCGCGCCACCGAGCCGTGTATTCGCCCGGGGCATGCACCTCGTCGACCAGGGTCCTGATCTTCCGGCCGGTGGTGTCGAATACGGTCAGCTCCACCCGCCCGGTCGCGGCGATCGAGTAGCGGATCTCGGTCGTGGGGTTGAAGGGATTGGGACTGTTCTGCCGCAGTGCGAAGATCTGCGGAGCACCCTCCTCCACACCCGTGACCATCTCCGGCGCGGCGGGCACGCTCTCGTTGCCTGAGTGGTCCAGGGCCGTGAGCTTGTAGAAGTGCTCCACCTCGCCCTCGGAGTCGCTCCAGACGGTGGCGGCCGTCTCGTGGATCAGAGCCTCCGGTCCGATCTCGAACTCCTCGCTGAGGCCGCGATAGACCCGGAAGTAGCGGAAGTCCTCTTCGACACACTCGTCCCAGCTCAGGTCCGTGCCCTCGTGGTAGTCGTGATCGACGGCGAAGCCCGCGGGCGCGCCGGGGGCGAGATTGTCCACCGAGTAGCCGCTGTCGGGCGGTGAATCATAGAACAGACCAGGGGTCGCCGTCAGCGCGCACACCATGAACGTCGTGAGATATTGCCCGTCGGCGATAGTCGAGTCGGCCAGGGTCGGGGCCACAACCGCGTATTGATCCTCAACCCGCACCGGGACGGTCGTGATGAAGTGCCAGCCGGCATCCCGCTTCAGCCGGGCGTGTTCCCGGATCGCCGGGCTGAATTCATTGAAATCCCGCAGCGGCTCGCTGTTGGTTTCGCCCCCGAGATCCGGATCGATCTCGCGGTAGACGGCATACTCGACGATCTGAGACGGATCGCCCAGGAAGTCGTGCCCGCTGCGGCTCCACTCCAGGCTGACCTGCCTCCCCTGATCGTTGGGTATATCCGAAACGACCTCGATCCAGGCTGAATCGTACAACCACTCCAGGGTCAGATCCGAAACCGTGGGATTGAGCCCCGGCGCCCAGGTGTGCGTGGTGTGCCAGCGGAGATCGTCACCGGTATTGGCGATGGAATTCCAGTTGGCGCCCGCGACGATCGGAGTCCAGTTCACGCCACCGTCCGCGGTCACCTGCCAGGTGATCCCGGTTGTCGCCGTGGTCGTCAGCCGCGTGCGTATGATCGTGCCTGCCCCCTCATCTACCGGCAGCGATTGGCCGACACCGCTGCCGAAGGTAACCTCGTTCTGGAACACCCGGAGCATCTGCAGTCCGGAGTCGTGATCCGCCAGGAGGACATTGTGACCCGAGACGCAAGCATCCCAGGCGACCCCGGGAGCAGCGAAGGTTGCGATCAGCGCAGGCGAAGTGGGATCCGCAATATCGATCACCAGCAGACCGTCGTTGCCGGTCGCCAGATAGGCGAAGTCGCCCACCACATGGACGCCGTAGCAATCGCCGTCGGTGTCGTAGGACCCCACAGACGCGGGAGCGGTAGGATCGGAGATGTCTATCACCTGCAGCCCGCGATTGCCGTCCGCCACGTAGGCGTTATTGCCCGCGACATGCACATCGTAGGCGGCGTCGGGCGTGTTGTAGGTCCCGACCTGAGTCGGTGCGCTCGGATCGGAGATGTCCATCACCTGGAGACCGCTGGTGTAATCCGCCACATAGGCATGGTCGCCGTCCACATAGACGCCCCAGGCGTATCCCGCGGTCGGCAAAGTCCCCACCTGAACGGGTAGCGACGGATCGGAGATGTCGACCACATGAAAACCGCCCCAATCGGCCGCGATATAGACATGATCGCCGGAGACGTGGACACCCCGGGCCTGCCCGTTGATTGCGAGCGTCCCGGTCAGAATCGGCAGCGTCGGATTCGAAACGTCGATCACCTGCAACCCGCCGGACCGATCGCCTACAAACACATTGACGCCGGCCGCATAGACCCCGAAGGCATCACCCGGCGTGTCGTAGACACCAACCGAAACGGGCGACGTCGGATCGGAGATGTCAATCACCTGGAGACCGGATGAACCGTCGGCCAGGTAGGCGAGGTCGCCATCGACATCGACACCCCAGGCCGTGCCGGGAGAGTCGTAGCTCCCGGAGAGAAGAGGCGAAATCGGTTTCGCTGCGGCGATCACCTGCAGCCCCCCGGTGCGATCCGCCACATAGGCAATGTCCCCACAGACCTGAACGTCCTGGGCCGATCCCGGTGTCGCGCAGGCTCCCGCGGAAATAGGTGCCGTCGGATCGGAGACGTCGATGATCTGGAGGCCGGACGCCGAATCCGCCACGTAAGCGTAGTCTCCGGAGACATTAACCCCTTCGGCATCTCCCGCAGTATCGTGGAGAGCGGTCAGAACGGGCATGGTGGGATCCGAAATGTCGATTATCCGTAGACCGTACGTCGAGTACGCGACATACGCCTGGTCGCCCGAGAGGCAGACATCGCGGGCGAATCCGGATGCACTGTAACTCCCGATCTCGCTGGGATTCGCCGGATCAGAGATGTCGATCACGATCAGATCATGGGAGTCATCGGCCACGCAGGCCAGATCCCCCGAGACGGCGACACTGCGGGCATCACCAGCAGTATCGTACGCACCCGCCAGAACAGGCGCGATGGGATCCGAGATGTCGATTATCTGCAGACCCGCACCGCCATCGGCGACGAAAGCATGGTCGCCCGAGACGGCGACGCCGTAGGCGTAGGACGGTGTATCGTGCACCGCCACCTGAACGGGGGTCGTCGGATCGGAGACATCGAAAATGTACAGGCCGTAGTTGTCGACGGCCACGTAGGCATGGTCACCCGCGACACGGACATCCCAGGCATAGTCCGGCAGGGCGAAGGATCCGATCTGAACCGGCGCGGCCGGATCCGATACGTCAATGATCCTCAGGCCGCCGGTGCCGTCAGCAAGGTAGGCGAGATCGCCGGCGACGTGAACGTTGATCGCCCTCCCCGGCGTATCCAACTCGCCCACGATCAACGGAGTGAAGGTAAAGAGTTTCAACTCCCCGTCACCGGTGTTCCAGTCAACCGTGGTGTTGACCGGATCCTTTAAAAGTTCGGTAGTGAAATCCTCGGTGTAGCCGGGTTCGGCGGATGTGCCGCTGGTCAGGCAGAGAACTGTTAGGCACAACACAACTACAGAAATATGCTTGTAGTGAATCATTTCATCCCTCCCTGTCTTGTCGCTTGGCAATCCCTGGGTGGGATGGCGAAGCGAGGTCATGAGCTTGAAAACGCTTGCCAATGAAATTCATGTCATTACATAATAATCGATACGCCAACAGCAAACAACCACTTGCTCTTTATCCGCTCCGAGAGATTCGATATAACTAAGACGTCACCGATTCCACCTGATTATTAGGGGGCGACAAGACCAGCCACTCCTCGGGAACGGGATACTCCCACTGTCCTCATTGCATGACTAATCTATACAAGCCGTTACCATCATGATATTTTCGAATGTGTGTGAAGCGGATGCAGGATTCTCATCAGATTTCACACTTGCTCTCGATTCCAACTCCCTGAAACCTCTGTACCAGATCCCGTTTTCAGCTCGTGAATAATCGCCATGCGTCGACGACCCCGGCTTGCAGGACTACGAGTCGACAGAGGCCGCAGGTCGTTACCTCCGCCGTAATCGCTTCAGTTGAGTGACGGCATTCGCATTGTCCGGATCCAGTTCGAGTGATCTCTCATAACTGGCAATAGCCGCTTCGGTGTTGTCGGCGGCCATCCGCGCTTCGCCCAGACTGTCATGAACATTCGCGGACAAAGGGTAATTCTCGACATTGTAGAGGAACAGGTCGAGAGCGTCGTCAAGACGTCCCGCCTGGAGACGCATATAACCCTGGCCGTTGATGAATCTCTCCGTCGGTAGGCAATCGTAGCCGAAATCCTCCGACAGGGCGTCGTAGTGATTGCGGAATTCCTCGATGCTCAGCTCCTCCTCGATGGCATGTATGCGCCAATCCCTGTAGATGAACGAGAGTCCATCGAGGATCGAGCGGAACGGCGTCGCCCCGTGGGTGTTTTGCGGGAGATATCCAAACTCCCACCTCATGTTCACGGGAGCGTGGTACTCCAGGATACGCTTGATCTGGTGAACGCCGGTGACGATGTCAGCGTTCTCGTTCCCGTGGGTCAGGAAGAGTCTCTTCGGCAATGATCGATCGGGAGTGAATACCAGCTCCGCCTGCGCAACCACCGAGCCGCCGTCCCACCAGAGACTGGGACTGGCGGCGATGTACGCGTCGAACAGGTCCGGTGCGTTCAGAAGCGTGTCGACGGCGAAAAGACCGCCAAGCGAGTGGCCGACCACGATGGAAAACGGGGCGGTTCGATATTCCTCATCGATGAACGGCATCAACTCGGTGCCGATGAAGGACCGAAATTCGGTTGCTTCCCCGCATCCGGGGAAGCGTTCACGATCGGCTTGAGCCGTCGTGGAGGGCGTCAGGTACCGGTTGCGGTTCGGGTTGCGTATACCGACGACGATGATCGGGGGCATCCAGGAGAGGTTCGAATGGAATCCGACTATCGCGCAGGCGGACAGGAACTGGGAGTAGCCCTCCAGCACGTAGAGAACGGGGTACTCGGCGGTCGAGACTTCGTACCGCCTGGGCAGGGACACCATCACCGACACGTCCTCGCCCAGCACCTGCGATTGCAGCGTGATCGTCTTGCCGATGACGATGTCGTCGTCTGCAGCCAGGACGTTCACGGCGAAAAGCGTCAGCGCCGCTGCGAAGAACAAGGCGAACAGATTCATGTTTGACACGGTAGTGCTCCTTTGCTTGCGATTGACCCCGGACGGTTCTTGCTTAACTCACGGCCCTGCGTATGCAGCGCCTCTTCAGCCGCTTCACGGCACCACGGCCTGGAGCTGACCGACACATCGCCCTTATGTGGCTGTCGCTCCGACATACCTCCCGTGGCGTCGCCCCATTGATCCGCCCCGGCGATAGTCAGACCCTGGATGTTAAGGAGATGAATCCGCCTGATTGTTAAGGAGGCAACACCCACGAGGAGAAACTACGAACCCTTTCGTATTTAGTTGCAGGTGTTTTTCGGTAACGGACAGGAATTTCCGATCGCCCCGCCGGCAGATCAGCGGCAGGGCCGTGCAAAGAGAAAGCCCCCGCCGCGTGAGCGACGGGGGCTTTCTAGAAACGTGAAGCGGCGGGGTCTAGCCCTGCATCTTCTTGAACTCTTCGATCAGAGCTTCGACTGCCGAAGGATCGGCCAGGGTGCTGGTGTCGCCAACCTGGTCGGCTTCGTTCGAGGCGATCTTGCGCAGGATGCGGCGCATGATCTTGCCCGAACGGGTCTTCGGCAGAGCCGGGGCCCAGTGAATCACGTCGGGAGCGGCGATCGGGCCGATCTCCTTGCGGACGTGGAGCACGAGCTCCCTCTTCAGCTCTTCCGTGTACTCGGTTCCGGCGTTGAGAGAGACATAGGCGTAGATGCCCTGGCCCTTGATCTCGTGCGGGAAACCGACGACGGCACTCTCGGCGACCACAGGGTGGCTGACGAGCGCGCTTTCGACCTCGGCGGTACCCATCCGGTGACCCGACACGTTGATGACATCATCGACGCGGCCGGTGATCCAGTAGTAACCGTCTTCGTCGCGGCGACAACCGTCACCGGTCATGTAGTAGCCCTTGTAGGTGCTGAAGTATGTTTCGTAGAAACGCTTGTGATCACCATACAGCGTGCGCATGATGCCGGGCCAGGGACGGTCGATGCAGAGGTTGCCGCTGGCGGCGCCCTCGAGAATCTTGCCGTCCGGATCCACCAGAATCGGGTTCACGCCGAAGAAAGGCTTTGTGGCCGAGCCGGGCTTCAGGTCGATCGCGCCCACCAGGGGGGTGATCAGGATGCCGCCGGTCTCGGTCTGCCACCAGGTGTCGACGATGGGGCACTTGCCCGCGCCGACAACATGGTAGTACCAACGCCAGGCTTCGGGGTTGATGGGCTCGCCCACCGTACCCAGAACCCGCAGGCTGCTGGTGTCGTACTTCTCGACCCAGGCGTCGCCTTCACGCATGCAGGCGCGAATGGCAGTAGGAGCCGTGTAGAAGATCGTGACCTTGTACTTCTCGACGACCTGCCAGAAGCGGCCGAAGTCGGGATAGCTGGGCACGCCCTCGAACATGATCGTGTTCGCGCCGTTGGCCAGAGGACCGTAGACGATGTAGCTGTGACCGGTAACCCAGCCGATATCGGCGGTGCACCAGTAGACATCGTCCTCATGATAGTCGAAGACATACTCGTGAGTCATCGACGCATAGAGCAGGTAGCCACCGGTGGTGTGCTGCACGCCCTTGGGTTTGCCTGTGGAACCGGAGGTGTACAGGATGAACAGAGGATCTTCAGCATCCATCCACTCGGGTGCACAGTCTTCGCTCGCGGCGTCCATCTCATCGTTCCACCACACGTCGCGTCCGTCTTGCATCGGGACATCGGTGTTGGTGCGGTTGTAGACAACGCAGGTCTCGATGCTGGGAGTGTCCTTCATCGCATCGTCGGCGTTGGTCTTCAGAGGGACAATCTTCTTGCCGCGGTAGCTGGCGTCGGTCGTGATGAGCATCTTGCAGGAGCTGTCATTGATCCGATCGCGCAGGCTGTCGGCACTGAAGCCACCGAACACGATGCTGTGGATGGCACCGATACGGGTGCAGGCCAGCATGGCGATAGCCAGTTCGGGGACCATCGGCATGTAGATGCAGACGCGGTCGCCCTTGACGATGCCCTTGTTCTTCATGACGTTGGCGAACTTCTTCACCTCGGTCAGCAGGGTGGCGTAGGTGTAGGTGCGCTCGTCACCCATCTCGCCTTCCCAGATGATGGAGGGCTTGTCGCCGTCACCGGCTTCGACATGACGATCAAGACAGTTATAGCTGACGTTAAGCTGGCCACCGATGAACCACTTGATATCCGGAGTGTTGAATTCCCACTCGGAAACCTTGTCCCACTTCTTGTGCCAGGTCAAACGCTCGGCCATTTTGCCCCAAAAACCATCCGGGTCATCGATGGACTCCTTGTACATTGCTTCGTACTTGTCCTTCGAGATCAGAGCATTTTCCCGGACGCCATCCGGGACGGGATACAGATCTTTCAAGGTGTTCTCAGACACTGTTCCGCTCCTTGGAAACTTGTTCGGTCGCCTGGCCACGACACGCCGTGAGAGCGGCTTAGGGTGGAATCAGGCATTGAATTGTATTGGAAATGAAGCTACAAACGAGGCCGCTGGAGTGTGACCGCCAGGGGCCGCATTTGGGTCGTATAATAGTATGAAGAACGTAATACTGCCACCCCTAACGGATCAAGATTCCACCCAGGTTTCCGCAACAAATACGCGAATTACACCGCCCCGAAACCCTTCTCTTGCGGGATTACGCCTCCTCCTGATAGTTTGTCGTATCCCGTAAGAAATCACGTTCTCGAAAAGGTCCTAGATTGAAAGTTCTGCTGGGTTTGATAACGCTCCTGGTCCTGGGATTGACGGCAGGCCCAAGATTACACGGGCGTAACACATTCACCCGACGTTTCATCCTGGTCGGGGGAGAATTCCTGTTCATGGGCTGGGCCCTGGGATCCCAGGGGATGGGCTTGCTGGACAACCAGGCTCTGATTGCCCTGCAACCTCTTATCATATTGGGGCTTGGTTGGATCGGCCTCCACGTCGGCCTGCAATTCGAGATGCCCATCCTGCGGCGTATCCCCTCCGGCTTCTTCGGTGTGGCGACTTTTCAGGGGCTGACGGTCCTGCTGCTCCTCTATCTGGGTATCTACCCCCTCATGTCCCATTTCTCCGATGATACACCCCTGGTCATTGCCGCCACCTTCTTCCTGGCCGCAGCCGGCGCGGACAGCAGCCAGCACATTCTCGGGCTGGTTCTGCGGGAGCACAAGGGATCATCCCACGCCCCGCTCCATCTGCTCCGTTTCTGTTCCGAGATCGACAGCCTCATCCCCCTCCTCGCTCTGGCTGTTTTGCCGGGATTGTTGCCCGACATGGGCGGCATCCATCAGGGCGCCCCAGGCTGGCTCAGTGGCCTGGCTGGAGTCGGTTCGGCGATCCTGCTGGGTATCTTCCTCGGTATTCTGCTCAACCTGATCACCCATAACGTCAAAACACCATCACATCACCTGCTCCTCGTGATCGGATTCCTGGCCTTCTCCGGCGGCGTTGCCCGCGCTCTGGCGTTGCCGCCCCTCTTCGTCAACTTCGTAGCCGGCATCACATCGGTCAATTTCTTCGGCCATCGCAGCGACACCTGGCGCCTTGCGGCCGCCAGCGAACAGCCATTCTACTTCATCTTCCTGGTTCTGGTCGGCGCGAGTTGGCAGGGTGGCGATTGGCGCGCACTGGCTCTGGCTCCCCTTTTTCTGGGGCTCCGGATCATGGCCCGCCTGCTCAGCGTAGGTACGGCCGGCGCCGTGATCCTCCGGAAGAAGCGACTCAATCTTCATGACGGCCTGCTCCTCTCCGGACAGGGGAGTGTCGCCGTCGCCCTGGTGGCCAGCCTCCAACTGATGAACCACAATCCGCTTTTCGACAATATCAGCACGATCATCCTGGGCAGCTTCCTGCTCTCCTCGCTGATCTGCCCGGGCCTGGCCAATCGGGGCCTGATCCAGGGGGTGCCGAAGTGAGGAAACTGACCGGTTTCATCGGCTTGCTGCTGCTGGCCTGGGCCGTGCGCTCGGATCTGCTCAATCTGAACGGCGGCGGTATCGGCTGCGTCAGCATCTCGCTGGGCTTCCTGCTCCTGGCGGCTTACGTATTGGGGGACCTGCTCACACACATCAGGCTGCCCCGCATTACGGGTTACCTGCTGGCGGGTCTCCTCTTCGGCCCCCAGCTGCTGGGGTTCGTCGATGCCCAGAGTCTATCCAGTCTCAAGGTCATCGACAGCCTGGCGCTCACCTTCATCGCCCTGAGCGCCGGCGGTGAACTGCAGATATCCGAACTGCGCAAAAATCGACGAGTGATCCTGTTCTCACTGACCTCTCTGATCCTGGTCGTGTTGATCGGCAGCACCCTGCTCATCCTGGCGTTCAGTCCGCTGTTCTCCTTCACAAGCGGCCTGCAGGGTCTGAACCTGCTCGTCCTGGCCGCGACTCTCGGCGCCATCGCCACGGCGCGCAGCCCCGCCAGCGCCATTGCCATCATCAAGGAGACACGCGCCCACGGCCCCTTCACCGACGTCACACTCGGATTGACCGTGACGATGGATATCCTGGCCATCGTGATCTTCGCCGTCGTGATCAGTGTCGGCGAGGCGCTGCTGAGCGCGGGGGGGATGGACGCGTCATACATCGGTGGCTTGAGCCTGGAGATCGCCGCTTCGCTGACGCTGGGCGCGGGGCTCGGTTTCGCTCTGGCCGCCTGGCTGCGGAATGTGGAGAGCCATCACCTGATCACGTTGTTCGTGCTGGCGATCGTGGTCAGCGAGGCCTCCCACTTCCTGAGCCAATGGCTCGACGCCCACTACGGCGTCTCGTTCCACCTGGAACCGATGCTCATCTGCATCGCCACGGGGTTCGTCGTGCGCAACTTCAGCGCCCAGGGCAACCGTTTCCTCCATGTGATCGAAAAGGGCGGGCTGATGGTCTACACGCTTTTCTTCGCCCTGGCCGGTGCGGCCCTGGACCTGGATATCCTGCGGCACACCTGGCGGCTGGCTCTGCTCCTGGTGGCGATCCGCTTCGTGACGATCCAGTGCGGAGCCTGGCTCGGCGCCCGGCTGTCCGGTGCGCAGCCGGTATTCCGCCGGTATCTGGGTATCAGTTTCGTCACGCAGGCGGGGGTGAGTCTGGGGTTGGCCAAAGCGGTGGAGGCGCGGTTCCCCGAGTGGGGTCCGGCCGTGGCGACGCTGGCCATCGCGAGCATCACCATCAACCAGATGATCGGTCCGATCCTCTTCAAGCAGGCGCTTAGCCTGGCCGGGGAGATCGGCAAGGGCGACGAGTGAGAAAAGCGCCCCCCTACCCGATCGTCGGAATCAGGGTCTGAACTCCTCCACCACACGGGCATCGACCCAGAAGAATTCATCATCCGATTCGCCCTGCCGCAGAAAGAAGATGTATCGACCATCAGGGGTGATGGTGGGCATCCAGGTGTGCCCCCGATTGAACTTCTCCCCCATACTCCGAGCCGGGGTCCAGGTGTCGTCCGGATTGCGGAAACTGATGAAGAGCTCGTTGAAGGGGGTTTGCCCGTCACTCCGAAATGAGGACCAGATCAGGTAGCTCTCGTCGGGCGCAATCGCCGGGCCGAGATCGTGCGTGGGGCTGTTGATGTTCGCCCCGAGTTTCTCGGGCTCCACGTAGCGACCGTTCACCAAGCGGGAGCGATAGATGGCGCAGGGCTCTCCTCTCTCCTCCGCCCGGAAGTACATGTTGCCGTTGCGTGCGAGTGACAAATTGCCGACGCTCCGCCCCGGTCTGTTCAACGGCTCCGGGGCCATCTGCGGTTCGCCCCAACCGGAACGGGTCCTGTCGACATACCAGATCATGGTGCTCTTCTCGGCGTTCGGCGCAGCGCTGACCGGTCGTTTGGAGAAGAAGTAGAGACGCCGACCGTCCGCCGTCACGCAGGCGGTGCCATCGTGATCCCCCCCCTGAAACGGAGCCAGATGCGGCTCGCCCCAACGGTTGCCGCTGCGCACCATCCGCCACAGGGATTGAATCGGAATGGCGTGCTGCGCCCAGTACATCTCGCAGCCGTCGGGCGAGAAAGTGATGCCCCCGTGTGGCGCAAAGGGGGCCAGACAGATACCCGGAGCGAAGACCTCCGGCTCCAGTCCCGGCAGCGGCTGCCCGAGATAGTCGCCCGTCAGTTCGGGGAACCCGGTCCCCCGTTCGGCCCCAGCCCTTTTCAGTTCACGCACGACATCCTGGTGATCGTACTCCTCGGCGAAGGCCAGCGCGGTGTAGCCGTTGGCGCAAGCGGCATCGGATCGCGCACCGTGTTCCAGAAGCAGCCGCGTCATGTCGGCCGAGCCCTTCGCCGCGATCATCTGCAGCGGGGTGACGGCGTAGACCCGCTCCACATTGACATCCGCACCGGCCCGCACCAGCAACTCCAGCAGCGCATCGCTGCCACGACCGGCCAGGTGGACGGGCGCTGTTCCGTCATCAGCTCGTGCATTGATCTCCGCGCCGGCAGCGAGCAGAAGTTCGACGATCTCCGGCGATCCCCCGCGGCCCCAGACGGCCCAGTGCAGCGGCGTCAGGCCCTCATTGGTCCTGAGCGACAGATCGGCACCGGCTGCGATCAGATAGCGCACCACCTCGATGCGACCACGCCGGACGGCACTGGCAAGGGGCGTCCATCCCCACTCGGCGGGCAGATCGAGCAGATCGGGATCCCCGGCCAGCAACTCCTCGACCAGAGCCAGGTCGCCATCACCGGCGGCCTGATGGATCGGCGCTGCAAAACAGACGGTTGTACAGACAAACAGGGACAGAGCAAACAATGACCGAGACGGCTTGTGCTCGCTGACATGCATGAGATCTCACAATCGGCAGGGATAGAGGCGGAGAGATCACCCTCCGCCACGCATGTTACTCCTTACACACATGATGCACACGGAGACCGGTACAGTCAAGGGGGCCACGGCCAAGATCGCACTCGGTCGATCAGTCTCCCGTCAGGATCGGGTATTTCTCCTGCGGCGAACTCAGGCCAAGCGGAGTTAAGTGCGTGTCCCCGGTTCGGTCGAGTGTCCCCAGCTTCTAGGGCATCACATTCCAGCGGAGCAGATCGTAGGTGGACAGCGTCGTCTCTTCCGGGTTTCCGGCAACGTAAGGCGTGCGGTAGTCACGCACCTTGACCACACCCACGCCGGGGCAGTACCAGGTCGAATCCACCCGAGTCTCCACCACCGTCGCTGACTGCCAGTACCGGATCTCGTAATCGCCCCGGACAAGCACGCAGTATGGCAGCACCAGTTCCGGCGCCTCCGGGAGATCGATCTCCGGAGGCAACACCGTCGGCGTTAGATCCTCGATCGCCTGAACGGTGAACGTATGGGACATCTGGTAGTCGACCCCCTCCTCGTTGAAGCCGGAGGATGTGCCCCAGGTTTTGTCGAGATCGAGCGGGTGGTTCAGCAAGGTGATGTTCGGGCTGCAGGAGATCTCCGCCCCGTCCGGCGGCGCGTTGTTCCAGCGTTGCCACTGGATGACGTTACCCATCTCGATCAACCTTTTCTGGAATATCCCCTGGGTATAATCCTCGGGATTCCAGACCCGGCCGCCGATTGGCTCAATGAGGCGTGTCTGGTACCAGATATAGCTGTTGACCTCTTCGACCTTCTCCAGACAATCGGAGGCGACGGGATCATCGCCGCCCAGCTTGTAGTTCCACCAGTCGCTTGCGCCGTGCGGCGTGTATACAGCTTCACCGGTCGTGGAGAAACTCCACTCGGTGGGCGCTTCGCTGGTGTTGCCGGCGACATCGTCGCAGGGGCCGATGACGGCGACGAGATCGACGCCCGCGGGCAGGTCGGCTATTTCGAATAGCGCTACGGTATTGCCCTCCTCCCATACCGGCTCACTGAAACCGCAGTTCAGCAGACGGTAGTCCAGCGTCTGAATCGAGAAGGTGGTCGGATCGATCTCCTCGTCGAAGATGATCCGCAGTTCGCCGAAGTCCTGGGCGACGCCGATCGCGCCATGGGCCGGCTCGCACCTCAAGATCACCGGCGGGTCTTCGTCGACGACTCCATCGGTGGTCCTGAAGCTGAAGCTGTAGGGGGCTTCCATGGTCTGCCCGAACTCGTCGGCGATCCCCGTCTCCAGTTCGATCGTATACCAGGTGTCCAGTTCGAGATAGTGCGTCGCAAAGCTGAGGTACACTACCTCATCGAACATGGACAGGTTGAAGGCCGTCGTCGGCGTCACGGTCAAGTTGCCCTCGAACGTGTCGCGATCCAGCCAGGAGGAGTTGAAGGTGATATCCACGCGAGTTGTCGTCTCCACGGACTGTTCCTCATCATAAGGGACTGTGCCGACCACCGCGGGGCGGTGCGGAATCGTCGTGAAGATGCTCGACTCCGTTTCCCTCAGCACCGACCCGTCCAGGCTTTCGACGAAAGCCTCCACCCTCATCCGGTACGACGTATCATATTCCAATGGCGAATCGGGCCTGTAGGTGGCGACGCTCATGCCCGTATTCCAGGTCAGCGTATAGGGCACCGCTACATCGTCGTCAATGTTGCGAAAGGACGACTTGGCGATGACGCTGTCCTCGTTCATCGGCTCCCCGAAACTGACGATGGCCACGACATCCCGCGCAACCCCAACGGCGTCGTTGCTCGGAGTTATACCGACACTCAACGGATTCGGTGAACCCGGGATGGATACGTCGCCACAGGACAGCAGGCCTGCCAGTATCAGGAGAATCAAAGAACTGTAGATCGTGGTTCGCATGACATCCTCCACGAAAGGTGTTGGTTCGCGATTGGCGGAGCGACGATTCGCCCCGCAAATGTTAGACGTTTGGCGGCCACCTGAATCACGCAGGCAGCAGCGGCAATTTCTCCTGGGGCGTGCTGAGCCATTCGAGTCCGGAGTCGGTGACGAGCACCATCTCCTCCAGACCCAGATAGCCGCGCCCCTCGATATCGACGCCGAGTTCCAGCGTGAACACGTTTCCCGGCGTCACTTTGTAGAACGGCGTCTGCCCGTAACGCTCCCACTTCGGGCCTAGCACTCCCCCCCCGTCGTGGGCGGCGCGCCCCACCTGGTGACCCGTGGCGTGCTGGTACTCGTCGTACCCCGAACCGATGAGCACCTGACGCGCTGCCTCGTCCACCAGCCACCCCTCGACGCCGGGACGCAGAACCGCAGCGGCGGCGAGAATCGACGCCCGCACAGCCAGGAACGCCCGCAGCACATCGGGAGGCGGTTCCGTCTCCCCCGGCTCGGGCACGTACCACGCGCGCTGGATATCCGAGGCGTACCCCTCCCGCTTCACGCCGAAATCGAGATGGAAGACGCACCCCCGCCGCACCTGCAGGGTAGCCGAAGGGCCGCCGTGGCCGACCAGGGAACCGGGGCCGGTGGTGACGACCGGGCACATGTTCGACTCCCAGGAGGTCACCAGCCCCCGCCGGTCGATGGCGTCGTGCATGAACCGCAGCACCTCCAGCTCCGTCACGCCTGGGCGCGCGAACTCCTCCGTCTCCGCGAAGATCTCATCGGTGGAGGCGATCGTGTTTCGGATCAGAGCAATCTCCGTCGGCGACTTGCGCCCCCTGAGTTCCGCCACCACCCGCTCCGCGCTGATGAAACATTCCGGATAGGGGGTACCCTCCAGATGCTGCTTGAGGAGTTCGAAGAGGCCGTGGGAGAGGCCGTCGGCCTTTGTATCATTGAGGGAGTAGTTGAGACCGATGGTGCCGGGGTCGAGGCGGGTCAGCGTCTCACGCAACGGGTCACGGATGCTCTCGACGTAGGGGATCACCTTGTTCCAGGCTCCGGTGCTCCGCACGGCTTCGTCTTCATACTTGCCGACGATGGCGATCGATTCGCCCGTGCGGGTCAGAATCAGCGCGCTCTGCCAGGTCACGTCCTGCCCCAGAATCAGCGGCAGCACCGGGTCGCCGGCCTCTGCGCCCCCCCTGGCGAAGGTAAGCCAGCAGTCGATCCCCAGTTCATCAAGTACCCTGGCCGCCTGGACCACCTTCTCCCGGACGATCGTCGACATCTCTTCGGCCCTCCTGTTCCCGCTCACAGTGAGTGCTTCTCCAGCGCTATCTCATCCCGCTCAATGCGATCACGTCGGCAACGCGTATCTCCACACGGCGAGCGGCATCAGCATGATCAATCCATCAGGCAAGGCTGTCCGGCAAAATCGTATCGGCGACTCTTTTGGGGGACAGCGGTAACCATTGACCGTCCACTGTGCAGTATATGCAGACACGCAAACTGACAGGTTAATTATGCACACGCAAATCGGATTTGTCATCGTCATACTGGTTACCGGCGGTTTCTGCGCCACAACTTTATTCGCCGGGGTGATCCATGACGCCGCCGTCAGAGGTGACCGCTGGATTAATGAAAACGGCACAGTGCGGCAGCCGTAGCGAATCATCGCCAAACGGACGCGAGGATCACAGCTGGAAGTATCTGTATATGTATTGATGGTTTTCCCAGGTTTACCGATGCCGAAAGGGCCCGCACCAAAAATGGTGCGGGCCCCTCCAATTAGCGGAACAGCTCTACCAGCGTTCGGGCAACGGCGCCGTCTCGACAGCCACATTGCGCCGCCAGTCGCTGGTGAACATCGTCGAGAGATAATCGAACAGCCCCTGCGACTCAATCGACAATCCGACCTCGCGGTTGAAGCGGTGGGCGGTCTCGCTGCCGTTGGCGCTGCCGACGTGACTCCAGTATTCCCGTCCGATCCGGGCGAGCAGCATCTTGTTGTGAATCGGGCGATCACGATTGGGACGATCCTCCGGCAATGAGCCAAGTCCCACGTGGAGGTCCAGCCCCTGCTCCAGCGCCAGCGAGTTCAGCGATTCGGCCATGCGGATGTTCTTGGCGTTGCGCCCCCGACCACCGGAACCGCTCACCAGAATCCGCACACTCGCTCCGCGACGGGCAGCCAGAACGCAGGCCTGCAGGCGCGGATTGGGTATCTGTTTCACGCCGTGCCCCCACCAGGGGCGCTCGTATTGCTGCTCAACCAGGATCCAGTCCCCTTCGCCGGCCCTGTTGATCAGACCCAGATAGGCGCGATCGGGTCGGAGACAGTTGTCGGGCGATTGGGAGAGTTCGAAACTCGCCTTCTCGGTTGAGGTGAAGGGGGTCGCCTGCACGGGTTCGTACCCGGTGCGGTCGAAGGCTGCGCGGGGCAGGCTCTCGTCGAGGTCGTCGCGACTGACGAAGATATGCACGTCGCGCTGATGATCGGGATCGCAATCGGTCTCCCAGATCGCGATCAGCCGCTCGACGACGCATGAGGCATCGGTGACGAGAAAGACGCCGCGCGAGCCATTGGTGCCGTTGCTCTTGTCGTCGGCGGGCACACTGCTCTGCGTCAGGTTGTCGCTGCCGACAAGCACCCGTTGCCGATCCGCGATCATGAACTTCTGATGCGGGTGGTTGTAGCGGTCGGGGATATCCGCATCCATCCCCTGATGCCGCGGATCATCACCGTTGCGCCAGAGATAGACCTGCCCCAGCCCGGACTCGTGCGCGACGATCAGACTCATCAGGCCGCGCACCGAATCGTAAGTGCCGCCCCGCGCGCCGAAGATCTCGCCGTTGAGGAGGATCACCACCCGCACGCCACGCTCCATGGCGGCCAGGAGTTCATCGACGATGGTCGGATGTGTGATCAGGTAGAATTCGATCTCGAGACTCTCCTCCGCCGAGCGGATGAAGTCGCGGATACCGGCAAAACAGTTGTCGGGGGAGATGAAGGCGGTGACCTCTGCCTTTTCAGAGCAGCGCGCCGTGTCCCAGAACAGATCGCGATCCCAGCCGGGATAGGCCATCTGCCGGCCGAGATCCGGGTCGTCGGGATCGCTGATCCAATCCTTGGCGGTGTCGGTATCGAGACGCCGGTTGTCTTTCGGATCCCGCTTCCGCCAGAGAACCTGCCCCTCTTCGGGGACGTAGGTGGCGAAGCGATAGGGCCAGACTCCCCGCCCCGTCCAGCAGGAGACCTGAAGATCCTCCCCCTTCTCGATGGCGACGGCGTCCGCCACCAAACCCCGGGGATTGAGGAGCAGAAGCTCATCACCGCTGTTGCCGAGAATCAGGGCGCTGTCCTCGGGACAGGGATTCTTGTCGAAACTGAAGTCCGGCGGAAAACCGAACTCGAAGTAGAAGCGCTCGGCGTTCCGCGCCACATACACTTTTTCACCGGCTTCGACAACGGTATTTCTGGGGAAGTACCAGGACCCCTCGTTGTCGGTGACCGTCCAGTGGCCGATCTTGATTTTACGATTCCCGACATTGACGACCGCGAAGGACTCCGCACCCTCGCCGTCTCCCGGTTCGGCGGGGTCGTGACAGATCTCATCGAACAGCACATAACCACCGCGGCGCTTGCCGACGGTGCCGCCGAACTTGGCCTCCAGTTGTGCATTCTGGTTGAGGCAGGTGAGTTCGTCCCCCGGCTTGCCCCGGAAATCAATGATCGAGGGGTACTCATACTCGTCACCCGGCACCGCGAGATCCAGGTGATCTCCAACCTGGAACCAGGTGAAATCGTTGCGCGAACGGGGGCGCACTTGCCAGTAGCGACCTTTCCGATACCAGATGCCCCGGATGCCGACCAGAGCATCACCCTCTTTGATTACGGGTGCGTTGCCGTCCTGAAGCTCAATGGAGATCTCGTTGGTTCCGAACTCCGCGACCATCAGCCAGGGTACGCCGTTGCCGTCCCGCCGAATGGCGGTGACGACACCATCGTTGAGTTGGATGAACCGCCCACGATACTCCTCGGGGGCAGCCAGCAACCGGGCGGCATCGGCAATGTAGGGCCAGGGACCGTATTCCCACATCGACTCGCTGCGCCCATAGCGGCTCACCAGGCCATCGATCGCTTTGAGCATCCCGGCACGGCGAGCGTCGAGATACAGCTCCCCATTCTCGTATTTGAGTGTCCCCCGCCACCAGGTCTGGTGCCAGACCTCGGCAAGATGCTCACCGGCCGCGATACGGAAACCGGCAGTTTGATCACCATTCACGACGGGAATCACACCCAGGTAGACATCGCGGTAGAAGTCGGCAGTCACCTGACCCTGCACATCCACAACACTGCCAATGAGTGATGAATCGGCTGCCACGGCGGCCGGCAGTTTCGAGATGCAATCAAAACGGGGAGGGGCACTCTCCTGGGCTGATGCGCTGGAGTAGAGCAGGAACAGAAGAGTAATCGCGATCAACGGGCGACGCATGAAGACCTCCCTGGCGGTCCGTCGGAATGGATCCAGTTTGTTACCGGAAGACTGTAAGCCCATATGCGGCTTGAGACAAGTCGGAAAGGGCACAGTGAGTAATTGTGGTTTGACAGATACACACTCATGCCCGGGAAGTTCGCAATTCGAATGCCATTACGCAACGGATGCTTTCACTGATCGCAATCGACAGGATGGTCAATCGGCCGCTCGTCATCCGAATGACCGCCGATTCCATCATTCGGCAGCATCTGGACACGCCCCTTGACCCGAACCACCATGACCGCCACGGTCACGAAAAGCATCAACAGCAGTGCGATTACCGATAGTTCCGGGCCGAACTTGCCCCCCGACAGCAGCGGGCTTCCGGACATCTCGACATGCCATAGCCCGAAACTCCGATCTTCACCGCTCATGACCGTACCGATCAGTGCGGTCAGCGCGATGTTCCAGCCGAAGTGAAATCCCCAGGGCAACGCCAGTGATCCCCCCCGCCGATACAGAGCGACAAAAAGACCATTGACGATGACGCCGGCCGTGAGCAGCCCGATCACCATGGACAGCGCCATATCCGGCAACAGGCCCGGCAGATGACAGGCCGCGAAGAAGATGCCGCCGACCACAGTCGCCACAGGCCAACCCCACTTCAGCGCAAACTCCCGCGTGGCCATCCCCCGGAAGATCACCTCCTCCAGTAGAGTCGAGAACAGAACCCAGGTGATATGCCCCGTCAGCAGCAGCAGTAACTCAGACCCGGTGAAGCGGGACGGTATCCCCGTCACCCTGGCGACACCGAAGAGAATCAGGAGGCGGATCACCAGAGCAGCGGAGGTCAGCCCCAGCACGGTGCCGCCACCGAATGCGCTGGCATTGAACCTGAGCCCGACCCAGGCGAAACTGCGCCGCCAGAGAAAGCGGACGATCAAATAGATCAGCGGCAGGCCCAGGATAAATCCGCAAAGACCCTTGATCAGTATCGTCTCCGGATTCTCCACCGCACCGGAGGCGAGATCGCCGAACGTCACGCCCAGACGATTGGCCGATATGATGAAGTGGGGATAGAGCACCAGATTGCCGACCACCAACAGACCAAAGGTCCAGATGACGACCAGCAGCGGATTACGTAGTTTCAACCTGGGACCGGACATGTTCAGACCTCGAAGATTTCAAGCAGTACGGACAGATTACGTCGCCAATGAATTTCCAGTTGGGAAACGGCCTTTTCGACATCACCCGCTCGCAGCAGGTCGACGATCAGATCGTGATCATTCACCGATGGGGCGATATTGGGTCTGAGCAGGATATAGGCATGCAGATAGCGCCCGACAAGCGATTTCAACTGAGCGATCAGCGCCAGAAGCCGTTTGTTCCCGCACCCCTCCACCAGCTTCCGATGCCAGATGACATCAATCTCCAGACGCTTCAACGCCTGTTGTGTCTCCGCACCGATCTCCCCGTTCAGGGTGAGCAATTCATCCAGGAGGTCCTGCGACAACGGGGGTGAGGTCCGCAAAGCAAGACTCTCCATGCTGACGAGAATGGGGTAGATCTCTCTCAGTTCCGCCCCGGCCAGCGGTCGTACGGCAAACCCCCTGCCGACCCTGCCGACCAGGAATCCCTCCTGCTCGAGACGCAACAGTACTTCCCGGACCGGTGTCCTGCTGACATCCAGCCGTTCGGCGACCTCGGTGTCCTTCACCTTGCTGCCGGGCGGATAGTCACCGGAGACAATGCTCTCGAGGATACTGCGATAGATTTGCTCCCGCAGGGGGAGCCGCTCAATGGGTTCCATATGCAGATTGTATACAATATACAACTCCAACACAAGGAGAACCCGCTCTCGCCCCCCCTTGACACCACCTCCCGCTCCACCTAGGATGAGCCGCGCAAGATTCCGTTAGGGGTGGCCAACCGGCCTGAGATCACACCCTCCGAACCTGATCCGGGTTAAACCGGCGTAGGAAAACGGGCGCTGATCACAAGCGGGGCATCCTCACGAGGGTGCCTATTTGTTTGGGATCTTGCGGAACCCTCCCGGCCTGAGCCGGGGGACAACCGGAGGATTCCCATGTCTTCAAGCATCGTTTCGGCGATCCGCTCCACGGGGCTGCTGATCGCACTATTCACCTTATGCATGTCGACGCAGTCGATTGCCGCAGCCACCTTGAGCGGGCGGGTCATCGATGCCGACACCACTGTCCCCCTCACCGGAGCACGGATCATTCTGCCCGGCGACGAGGATCTCGAATTTGCCTGCGACGCATCCGGCACATTCGCCATCCCGGATCTCCCCAACCGGTCACTGATGGTGATCGTCAGCCATCTGGGTTACGACACGTTCGTCAAGCTGATCGACCCTGTCGACTACCTCACCACGCCGCTCCTGATCGAACTGGTCCCCACCTTCTACCGGGGTGAAAAGGTGGTGGTCAGCGGCTCGCGCTACAGCCCCGAAATCCATCTGACGCTGAGCAACCTCACCAGCGAGGATCTCGCCCGGAATCGCTCGGAAAGGGATATCCCCGTCCTGCTCGCCGCCACCGTCCCCGGCCTGCACGCCAGCAGCGACGCCGGCAACGGAGTCGGCTACACCTACATCAACCTGCGGGGATTCGACCAGCGGCGCGTCGGCGTCATGGTCAACGGCATCCCTCTCAACGATCCCGAGGATCATCAGGTCTACTGGGTCGACCTGCCCGACCTGGCCTCTTCTCTGGAGGATATCCAGGTGCAGCGGGGCGTCACCAATTCGCTGGGCGGGATGTCGGCCATCGGCGGCACGGTCAATCTCGTCACCTCGGTCCTCTCTGCGGAAGCGGGGGGACAGCTCTCCCTGTCCGTCGGCAGCTTCGGCACCGCCAAACAGACACTGTCCTGGCAGACCGGTCTGCTCGGCGGTCGTTTCGCCTCCAGCTTCCGCATCAGCCATCTCGAGAGCGACGGCTTCCGCGACAGGTCGGCCAGCGATCAGTGGTCCGCCTTCTGGAGCGGACGCTTCATCACACCTCAAACCGCGACGCAGGTGAACATCTATTCGGGGCATGAGGTCACCCATCAAGCCTGGTACGGCATCGATCAGGATCAGTGGGACAACGACTACACGGCCAACCCGATCACCGACACCAATGCCGTCGACGACTTCCGGCAGCCCCACTACGAACTGCATCACCGCTGGAATCTCGCTGACAACATGGTGCTCCGCAACAGCGTCTATTTCATCAAGGGCGACGGTTTCTACGAGAACTACAAGGATGGCCGCAATCCGACCGACTTCGGTCTCGAGAGCGCGGAGGAGGAGGTCAATCTCGTTCGGCGCAAGACGGTGGACAAGTATCAGGTCGGCCTGGTTTCCCGTCTGCTGATCGATCACAAGCTCGGGCAAGCGATCATCGGCGGCGACATCTATGATTTCCACAGCCGCCACTACGGTACGGTGATGCATGTGGACGGCGTCGATCCCGCCGACATGCTGGACCGACCCGACTACTATCGCTACACGGGCGACAAGCTGGCCTGGTCGCTCTACCTGAACAACCAGACCGGACTCGGCGAGCAGCTGACTCTGCTCACCGACCTCCATTTCCAGCGCAAGAGCTATGACTTCATGCAGGAGGAGACCGGCAATTTCAGAGGTGACCTGCGCAACGCCTACAACGTGGCCTACGATCACTTCAACCCCAAGGTCGGCCTGTTCTGGCAGATCCCCGGACAGGTGATCGGCGGCGAGTTGGGCATGTATGTCAATGCGGGCATCGCCCGGCGCGAACCCACCGACTCCGACCTGTTCGACGCCTGGGACGGCCCGGATGATCTGGGGGCGCAACCTCTGTTCGCCCGCTGCGACACCATCAGGGCGGATGGCGAGGTTGACTATCTGGAATGGCGCGATCCCTACATCAAGGAGGAGAAGGTCCTCAACTACGAAATCGGTATGGCCTGGCGCGGTGAGCAACTGTCGTTCACGCTCAACGGCTATCGGATGGAGTTCGAGAACGAGATCGTCAATTACGGCGGCCTGAACGACGAGGGTCACGCCATCAAGGGCAATGCCGCCCGGACCCTGCACCAGGGGATTGAACTGGGGCTGACCGCCCGCATCGGTCAAGCTCATACTCTGAAACTGGCCGCCTCCCGCAGCTGGGACGAGTACAGCGAGTTCTCCCTGTTCGAGGATATCGGCGAGTGGGTGGAGACGGCTCCCGGCGAGTGGGAATTCCAGTATGTCCGGACCGATGAGCATGACTACGCAGGGCATCCCATCGCGTTGTTCCCGGAGTACCTGGGAGCAGTGGCGCTGGAGTCGGATTTCGGTCAGATCCGCTCACATTTGCGCTGGCGTTGCGCCGGCAAGCAGTATCTGGACAACACCGGCAATGACGAGCGGACCATTGAGGCCTATAATAATCTCGATGCCGGCGTCTCCTGCAGCCTGGGGCTTCTTGGTCTGCCCGAACTGGGGTCGGCCTGGATCGAAGCCAGTGTGCGTAATGCACTGGACGTGAAGTATGCAACCAGTGGATACTTCGACGGCTGGGAGGCCGGCAACTATTTCATGCCCGCCGCCACGCGCAACTTCCTGCTGGGGGTGCACTACGAATTTTAATCTCTCGCGTACGGGCGATCTTTACGCCAGAGTCTTCCCGAAGATGGGCAAGCGGGCCGTCCTGTTGCTGGACGGCCCGGCGCCGCCCCTCTCCCTGCTGGCCCGCTGGCTGCAGGAGGCGGAGCTCTTTGTCTGCGCCGATGCGGCCGGGCGACCTTACGAGCACCTGCCGCGTCGACCGGATCTGGTGGTCGGCGATTTCGATACGCTTTTCTCAAGCACTTGTGAATCGCAAATGCATCATCTCCCCGAGGGACCGGGTACCGTACATCGGCACATCACCGAACAGGACAGCACGGATGCTGAAAAGGCCCTGCGCGAATTGATTCGCGAAGGGGTCAATGAGGTTGCGCTCTTCGGCGCGATCGGAGGTCGACTGGACCACAGCTTCTTCAACGTCAGCTTGCTTGAGCGTTACGCCGACAAGCTGCGGCTCTGCCTTGTCGATGAACATGCCGTATCATTGCGCCTGCCCCCCGGGAGTGGAACTGAATGGGAACTCCCGGCGGGGTCAGGCTTTTCTCTCCTGCCGCTGTCGGGCAACGCCTCAGGCGTTCAGTTGACCGGCGCACGTTGGGGCGTACCGAACCAGCGTGTCTGTATGGGCGGACCCTGCACCATCTCCAACGTTGTTGATCGTCCGCCGCTCGTCGTCACGGTCGAGCATGGTTCTCTCCTGCTCATCGTGGCTATCGACGGCCAACCTTTCGCACCTGACGCGGTGGACGAGGGAGTCATCGCCTGATGCCCGCCCTGATAATCTACGCCCTCTTCCTGGTCTATGTGCTCTGGCGGCTGTTCCGCCCCATCGAGGGGGGTGAACGCGAATTCCTGCTGGCGGGCCGCACTCTCACCCTGCCGGCCTTCGTGGCCACCACGGTCTCAAGCTGGTACGGCGGGATTCTCGGCGTGGGTGAATACTCCTATCGGTACGGCCTCTGCAACTGGCTTGTCTTCGGCGTGCCCTACTACCTTTACGCTCTCATCTTCGCCCTCTTCCTGGCGCGACGCGCGCGCCGCGCACCGATCCGCACCGTGCCCGACCAACTGCTGCGCACCTACGGTCCCACCGTGGCGATCACCGGCAGTATCGTCCTGTTTCTGATGACCGCCCCCGCCGCCTATGTCCTCGCTCTCGGCTCTCTGCTCAAACACATCACCGGTCTGTCGCTCGCTCCGATGGTAATTGTCGGTACGCTCTTCAGCCTGGCCTATGTCTACCGTGGCGGTTTCCGCAGTGTCGTGCTCACCGACAAGGTGCAGTTCATCCTGATGTTCCTGGGGTTTCTCATCCTGCTGCCCACGGCGGTCTGGAAGCTGGGCGGCTTCGGCTGGCTCAAGGCCAACCTCCCGGTTGGGCACCTGGATTGGAAGGGCGGCCAGGCGCCCCAGGCGATAGCCGTCTGGTACTTCATCGCCAGCGGCACGTTGGTCGAACCGGCGTTTTATCAGCGCTGCTTTGCGGCCAAATCGGGGAGTGTCGCACGCCGCGGCCTACTGGTGTCCATCCTCTTCTGGATCACCTTCGATTTCCTCACCACCTTCACCGGACTCTACGCCAGAGCGGCCCTGCCGGATCTGACAGCCGCCGGCGGCCTCGGTGCCCAGGGCTCCTACCCGGCTCTGGCGGAGATGCTTCTCCCCTCGGCCCTTTCGGGGCTTTTCATGGTGGGCCTGCTGGCCACCATCATGAGCACCATCGACAGCTACGGTTTCCTGGCCGCCATCACCTTCGGACGCGACATCGTCTGGCGGCTACGCGGCGCACGCGGCGATTCGAACCGCTACAGCCGCCTGGGGATCTGGGTGACCGGCGTCGTCAGCATCGTCCTGGCGCTATGGCGGGAATCGATAATCGACCTGTGGCACGATCTGGGCAGCGTCGGCACACCTGTGCTGCTCTTCCCGCTGGCGCTCAGTTTCCGCGAGCGGCCGATTCGCTCGGGTTGGATACTGGCGGGGATGCTTCTCGGTGGCGGCGTGAGTTTGGCCTGGGTGGTCGTCGAGACCCGCACAGGCAGCTATCCCCTGGGAATTGAACCGATCTTCCCGGGTCTGCTGCTCAGTGGACTGGCGGCCATGGGGGGGGCGTTGGAGGCGAGGGTCAACGGATACCGGAGAGATTGATCCTGCCCTCTTCCCAATTGGCGGGATCGGACCAGAAGCCGGAGCTGTCGCGGAGGAACAGCAGAGCCGCAACCTCGGTTGCTCGGTCGACGGGATCGATCTCGTCCGGTCGGGGGAGCCAGCGGGGTTCATCTCCATCCATGACCAGCCAGGATCCGGGCAGTTCCCAACGTCCCGAACTCGTGAAGGTCTCGATCTCGACCCCGGAGGGGTGTTCCTCCAGACAGAAACTGAACTGAACATCACAAACCCTGCGGCTGTCTATCTCATCCTCGCGGAACTCGCTGGTGAGAATCAGCTTCTCGACCCTGACATGGAGCCGCAGATCGGGTGGCCGACTCCAGTCACGCATATTGAACCCGTAATCTTCGAGAGTGGTGACAAGAGCTTGCCGGAGCTGCAGGTCGAGATCCTCCGTCGGTAATGGCCGATAGAGCTCTCGATTGCTGTCGCTGTTCTCGCGAATCTTCCAGACCAACGGGCTGAAACTGCCGAGCCAGATCTCTTCGGGAATCTCGATGCTCTCTATATTGATGGCGGGCAGTCTGGCGGCTCGCTCAAGGTATTCCAGACGCAGAAGGGTCTGCTCATCCGTATCGAGCACGGTCCGCCCCACGGGCAGGCAGGACGCAATCAGCATCACTGCCGCGAGAAGCGGAATCAAGGTCAGTATCTCCTTTTGATGGATCATACTGATAGTATGACGTATCTTCGGCGATTAATCCAGTCGCCTGATCAGGGGCCCGGCCGCCGCGGGCCAATTTCCCTTCAAGCTGTTGCGACCGCTCGCGAATCCGAGATAGCTGTACTTGCCGTAATGTGGCGTTCTGCTGACGATAGCGGCCAGTTGCTCCGCGTTGTCCGCCAGAACCGCCATGAACCCTCTATCGACGCCCCGCTTGCCCGTATAGACAAGGGCGTAATTACCCGGATCGAATCTCTCCCCCTGGAACGATGTGAACAGCTTGTTCATGTGCAACTCCGGCGGCGCGGGTCGGAAAGCGGGTGGGCGGGTGCCCAACCAGATCACGGTGCCGCCGAAATCGACCAGCTCATCGGCAGTGCTATAGACGGGATCCCCCTCCACCCAGTTGGCGGCAAAATCGCGGCAGGCGTCGGCCATATCGGCCGCCAACCCCTCCTCCAATACGAACACCGGCGCTTCATCGGCCAGGATCAGACCCAGGGTGGATTCCATCTCCTCCTCGTAGAGGCGACGGAAGACATGGTAGTCGGGATCCACGGAGACACTCCCTGGACGATTCGGTGTCCGCAGTTCGAGCCGGTGGCTCGCGGCATTCATCACGACGGTCTCCTCAATCACGCCTCCCGTCGTGTTCAAGCGTACGGGTACACGCAGAACAAGCGGCTCACCGGGCTGCACCTGCTTCAACTCGATCTCAACCAGCCACTCTGCGCCATCCCGACGCACTGCGGTCACGCCCAGCTCCAGAGCTGCTGCGCCCGCCCGTTCGATCCACTGCTTCCGCTCGCCCTCAAGTGCGAGCGACCTCATGCCGGCTTCCGTCTCGACCGCCCTGAAGAAGTCGGTCCAGCTCGCATCCGCCCACTGCCGCTCGGCAACCACCCGGCGGAGAGCGTTGCGGAACGTCTCCCGCCCCACCAGCTCCTCGAGAGCATGAAAGACCATCATCGACTTGCCGTACCCCACCGAGCGGGTGGCGGCATTGTGCCGACTCACGAATTCGACAAGGGGAAAATCGCCGCCGGCGCGGGTGTAGCGGGTGTAGTCCTTGAGGAGATCCTTGCGGTACTGAGTCGCCGCGGCGGCCGATTGCATCTCCTTGTAGAGATAGTCGGCCGTGTAGACCGTAATCCCCTCGCACCAGTTGCCCCCGTCACCGACAAACACCGAGTTGCCCCACCAGTTGTGGGCAATCTCGTGACCGAGGCTGATATGCTTGATGAAAGGGAGGCGGAGCACACGCTGACCCAGCAACGTCCAGCCGGGCATGCCGTAGCCGGTGGAGAAGAAGTTCTCCACGACCGCGAAACGGGGATAGGGGTAGGGGGTGAGGAAGGATTCGTAGAGATCGAGGAAGCGCTCACAGGCATCCAGATAGTCGGATGCCAGGGTGGAATCCTCGGGGAAGAACCAGGTCTCGACGGAGGTGTCGCCGTGCATTCTGGTGTCGACCCGGAAGCGGGCCGCCACCAGATTCAACCCGTCGCTGGGCAGTGGAGCATCCCAGGTCCAGCGGGTCCAACCGGCCTCGACACTCTCATGGACACGCTTGCCCTGAGTCACGCTTTTCCAGCCGACGGGCATGACGGTGGTCACCCGGAAGGAGACGAATCCGTCCTCGGTCAGCGGATACCACCCACCCCCACCGGCCAGATAGATGCCCTGCTCGCTCACGGTGGCGCGAATCTCCGCACCCACGTTCTCCCGGCTGAAGACGGCCCGACTCACATCCTGAAACAGCTCACCGCTGTATTCCACGATCCAGGCGGCGGCGGGTTCGTCCTGTTCGAGACGCCAGCCGACCAGGGATTGATCCGGCAGATCCGAGTCCGGCATCCGCTCCAGGCGACAGGCCGACTTCGGGGTCAAGGCGGCATTGAGCAGAAACTCCACGCTGGTCACCGGCGCGAGGAGCATCAGCGTATCGCGGCCGACAAAGCTGTGGGTGACCGGATCGAGCTTCACCTCAAGTCTATGCTTCAGGGGCACCGGCAGCGGTTCGGCCCTCACGAAGGGTTTCGGCGAAGTAACCGCATCGTCCGCGATCGTTACCGTGTCCGCCGCCGGCGTCAAATCGTTCGCACCGCAGGCCGACATGAGTAGAGGGATCAACAGGACCAGAGACCAGCGCGTTATTGACATTGCGTACCTCGCGGAGTGATTGATGGGATCGCGACACCGATTCACTGCGAGGATTACCGGAGTACGGCCAGTCCCGCAAGCCGAAATTCCATACAAATTGGTCAATCCCGCAGCATTACGGTCGCCAGATCGTTAAAAGTTGCCTGAGCGCGTTATTCTTTGCCGCCGCCCCTTGACGGTCTTTGAACAATGGCTATATCGTGACTCAAAATCAAACCCATCACTCGATCGCGTTCGGGATGAATCCCGATCCGAAGGGGGACAAATGAGCTTTCAGGAAAAACTTGACGCGGTGCTGAAAAGTCATGCTCAGGTGAAGAACAACATTCCGCGCGCTGATCTGATTCGTGACGCGGTAGAGAATAAAGAGGCAGTGACGGCAGCGTGCGGCGCGTTGGTCACCTGGACCCCCACCGAATCCACAGGCCGAAGTCCCAAAGACACCCTGGTCGTCAAGAATCCGGAGAGCGAGCACACGATCGACTGGTCCGCGGCGAACAACATCCCCCTGGATCCGGAAACATTCGAGATGCTCGAAGCGGATGCCCTGGCCGCCATCGGCAATCTGGACAAGATATACGTCAACGACCGCATCGTCGGTGCGGATCTGGATTACGCCCTGCCCGTGCACATGGTCGCGAGCCACGCGCTGCACAGCGTGTTCGCCGACAACATGTTCCGCGCCTGGGACGACAAGGTGCTCACGCAGTCCGTATTCAAGGACCGCACCTTCACGCTGATCGCGCTCCCTTACGAGAAGCTCGATCCGAAGCGCTACGAAGGCCGTCTGCGGGTCGATCCCCGTCTGGGCCATACCTCGACCATGGCCGTGGCCATAAACTTCGACAAGCGGATCGGCATCGTCTACGGTTCCGCCTACTGCGGCAGCTGCAAGAAGCTGATCTTCACCGTCATGAACTACATGCTGCCCCCCGAGGGGATTCTGCCTCTGCACTGCAGCGCCAACGAGGGCAAGGACGGCAACAGCGCCCTGCTGCTCGGTCTGTCGGGCACCGGCAAAACCACCCTGTCCGCCGACGTCTCCCGCGCCCTGTTGGGCGATGACGAGCACGGCTGGGACGACAAGGGGATCGCCAATTTCGAGAACGGCTGCTACGCCAAGCTGATCGATCTCGAGCAGAAGAACGAACCGGAGATCTACAACGCCTGCTTCCATCACGAGGATGACTTCACCAAGCACGGCGCCGTGATCGAGAACACCATGATGTATCCCGACGGCGAGTTCGATCTGTTCGACGATCGCTACACGCCCAACTCCCGCGGCAGCTACCCGTTGCGCTTCCTGGAGAACATCAAGGAGCCGCCCATCGCCGGTCACCCGAACATCATCCTGTTCCTGACCGCCGACGCCAACGGTGTGATTCCGCCCATCTCCCGGTTGAGCCGCAACCAGGCGATGCTCTGGTTCCTGATGGGTTACACGAGCAAGCTGGCCGGCACCGAGACCGGAGTCACCGAGCCGGTGAGCACCTTCTCCCGCTTCTTCGGCGCTCCGTTCATGCCCCGCAACCCGGATGATTATGCCTCCATGCTGGGCGAGAAGATGGAGAAATACGGCTCCGAGGTCTACCTGGTCAACACGGGTTGGTCCGGTGGGGCCTACGGAACCGGCAAGCGGATCAAGCTGCCGCTGACCCGCGCCATGTGCAATGCCGCCCTGAACGGCGA
The DNA here is from genome assembly GCA_024231955.1 of bacterium. Classification (GTDB taxonomy): domain Bacteria; phylum Krumholzibacteriota; class Krumholzibacteriia; order JACNKJ01; family JACNKJ01; genus JAAEPZ01. The sequence continues at coordinate 136,868 of JAAEPZ010000433.1, forward strand.
TCTCAAGGATGTCGAATACGTCAGAGATCCCTACTTCAAGGTGGATGTGCCGCAGACCTGTAAGGGGATCGATGATCCCGCCATGCTCAACCCGGTCAACACCTGGGCGGACAAGGCGGCATTCAAGACCCGGGCCGAAAAGCTGGCGCAGGACTTCGCCGCCCATTACGAGAAGGCGTATGCAAACAAGGGCATAGCCGAGGAGATCGCCAAGGAGTGCCCGGGAATCTAGTCCCGATCCGTATTGCCGTTTGGGCTGGGTCATTTGCCTGCATATGGCCTCTGGGCATTGACGCCCGCAGGCTGCATGGTTAGAATATCGCCGGTTCTCTCTCTGGGAGGACCGGCTTTATCATGCATGTGAAGGAGGGGCGATGGCCCTGTTCAGGAGATATTACGCCCCGGCAGTGCTTGCCGTTCTGGTTCTGCTCTCAACAACCGCATTCCGGGTGAGCGCTCAGAATGTCGAGAATCCCGACGATCCTCTTCGTTCAACTCTGGGATTCAGCTTCGGCAACCAGATCTTCGACAACGCCGATCTCAAGGATTACTTCGAGCAGCGCGACAGCTACACCTGGACACTGCGCTATGATTTCCGCACCTGGCATTTCTTCCGGCTGGGAATCGCGATCTCGGCCAATGACAAGCTGCACCATGTTGAGGAGATCTCCCTCGGCAGTGACGAATATCCCATACGCTACAGCTTCAGCGCATTCCAGGCGGAGGGTGAACTATACCTGCGCACCGAACTGCCGCGGGTGTTCAAGATTCTGCCCCATGTCAGCATCGGCACCCTCTACAATCACCTGCATGTGGAGAGCAGCGGCTACACCGAGGGCTATGATGCCTTCTGGGAGGAGCTGAGCCCTGCGGTGGAGGTGAAGACCAACTCGCGCGGCTGGCGTGTCGCCATGGGTTGCCAGGTGCATTTCTGGGCCAACGTCAACGTGTTCTTCGAGGCCAGCAAGGTCACTTTCGACGCATTCGCAACACCCAAGGTGGAGAACCCGCCGCTCAACGATTGGGACTGGTCCGGCACCCGTTTCGAGATCGGGTTGATGCAGCGATTCTAAAAGGTCCGGGACCGGCTCGTATATTCGGGAATTGCATTTGTTACATTCCCATCATCATCCAGGCTGACGGCAATCAGGACAGATCAGACAATTATCTGTCTGTCGCAGAACACTCTACCCCCCTTTTCGAAATAGCGATTCCTCGGTACGTGGGGAGAAGAGCTGAAATTTATTTCATTTTCTAGAGATACATGCTACCCTATATCTCAATTATTCGGGCAAAGCCCAGTTCGATCTGACTATCCGCTCTCCCGGTGGATCGAATCGTCCAGGTGATCGCTCCCACCGGCAAAGTGACGTCGGAGAGTTCAGGCATCCAGACATCAAGCCCGCGAATCCAGACTGCCGGGCCAGCTTCAGATAATCGCAAAATCACAAGTCAACGATCTATCGGCCTGGCTTCCGTCCGCTACGCAATATCTCCAGATGTCGGACAGTGGAGCCCCGGACGATCAAGACACTCTACATTCTGCCGATTCTGATCGGCTCTGAATCCCGGGAGGTATTCAATATGAGAAGGATGCTCCTTTTGCTAATACTCGCCCTGATGGCGGCGACTCCGATGGCCCACGCGGCCATACCACACACAATCAGCTACCAGGGTGTCCTCAAGGACGCCGCCGGTACTCTCGTACCGGACGGTCCTTACGCACTGACATTCAGCATCTACGACACCGGGAGCACTCTCCTGTGGACGGAGACGCAAACCCTGCCCGTGGCCAACGGTATTTTCAACGCGACCATGGGCGCTCTCAACCCAATCAACCTCGACTTCACGAATCAATACACACTCGGCATCGCCATCGGCGGCGACCCGGAACTGGTCCCACGGGTTCAGTTGACGGCGACCGGATATGCTCTGAATGCCGAGCGCCTGGACGGAAGGGACTACACCTACTTCTCTCCGGCGACGCATGATCACGAACTGGACGATCTCTCCGATGTGGATATCGCCGGCGCCACCGACGCCCAGGTACTGACCTACAAGGCGAGTAGCGACACCTGGGTTGCGGAGGACATGACGGCCGGTACTGACGACGACTGGACCGTCGTCGGCAACGAGATGTACGCCAACGTATCGGGCGACATCGGCATGGGCGTCACCAATCCGGCGATGAACCTGCATATCTACGAGAACAGCGACAGCCAGATCGGGCTCATGATCCAGAACCCCAACACCGGAGCCAGTTCCGCCGAGAGGATCACCTTCGCGAACGAGGAGGGTGGCATCACCTACATCGCCGCCTACGACAACGACAGCCCCAGCTACTCGAGTCAGCTGAGGGTCATCAACAATCGAGCGAACGGCAAACTCGTCCTGGGTGCGGGCAGCGGCAGCGTAACCGTAGCCAGTACCGGCAACGTCGGCGTCGGCACGATCAGCCCGACGGCCAAACTGGACGTCAACGGCACGGCCAAGATGGACGGCTTCGACATGGACACCGGCGCCGTGGCGGGGCATGTATTGACCAGCAACGGCGGCGGCACCGGCACCTGGCAGGCGCCTGCGGCCGTCTCGGATGGCGACTGGACGATCTCCGGCGATGACATCTATCGACTCGACGGCAGAATCGGAATCGGCATCCTCCCCGACAACTTTCGAGGTAAGGGCGGCAGGGATGGAACAAGAATACCTTCAACGAGCAAGGTCCGCATCAGTGGAACCGATGAGGGGCTCTACGGGAGCATGTCGGTAACCAACGGCGATGCCGATGGTCGCGCCGCCATCTACGGCATGCGCTCGTCTTCATTGAACAATCCCGGCACCGGTCACACCTACAGCACCAGTAATGCCGCTGTCTCCGGCTACAACTCCTGGGGGGACAGCTACACCTTCGGCGTGACCGGCTTCTCCTGGTTCGATCAGATCCACACCGGCGGTGTCCTGGGCGGCAGGTACGACGGTTCGGTGTGGGGGGCCCTGGGCTACCACGATGCGAACTTGGTCGACTGGGGTATCTACACTCCGGGGGATGCCTTCGTCGGCGGTCGTCTCGACGCGATCACCGCCGGGAATCGCGCCGGGAACTTCGAGTCCAACTACTCCTCCACCGGCACCCACGTAATCCACTCCGAGTACACGCAAACCGGAACCTACGATGCCACGGCCGTCTACGGCAGATCCGTCCCCCAGGACTACTGGGGAACCGGCGGCTACTTCCAGGGCGGCTACTTCGGTTGCGTGGGCAACGTGCAGCCGACCGGCAGCGGCAACTACATGGGCGTCTGGGGCTACGTCGGCGGCAGTTCGGGCGCCAACTACGGCGTCTACGGCCAGGCCACCAACTCCGGCACCGGGATCAACGTCGGCGTTTACGGCAGAGCCAGTGGCGGCGCCTACAACTACGCGGGGCAGTTCACGGGCAACGTCCATGTCTCCGGTACGCTGTCCAAATCCGCCGGATCGTTCAAGATCGATCACCCGCTGGATCCCGAGAGCAAGTATCTCTACCACTCCTTCGTCGAGAGTCCCGACATGAAGAACATCTACGACGGTGTGGTGCAGCTCGACAACAGCGGCGAATCCTGGGTCGAGCTCCCCGACTGGTTCGATGCCCTGAACGGCGATTTCCGCTACCAGTTGACCTGCATCGGCGGTTACGCGCAGGTGTACATCGCCGAAGAGGTTACCGGCAACCGGTTCAAGATCGCGGGCGGATCACCCGGCCTCAAGGTATCCTGGCAGGTGACGGGCATCCGCCATGACGCCTACGCCGAGAAGCACCGTATCCCCGTTGAGGAGTACAAGCCGGACCACGCGCAGGGCACCTACCTGAGCCCGGATGCATTCGGTCTCTCCGAAAGCAGGGCCGAGGGATACGAGCGTCAGCGTGAGATTGACGAGAAGAACGCTGCAGCGGGTTACTAGGAGGTCGACATGAGAACAACGAAATCAAACATTGAAAGGGGGCCGAGATGAAACGGCAATCGTTGATCTGGTTGCTCCTGATTCCGATGCTGTCCGCACTCCCGGTCAATGCCCAGATACAGATGACAAACTCCGTCGTCGGCAGTGGCTGGGGCGGCGGCAGCGGTTCGAACAACAGTTTGATCGGCACCGTCGGCCAGGCGGCCATCGGGATCGCCACCGGACCCGACTGGTATCACGAGGTCGGTTTCTGGACGAGTTCATTCACGCTGACCGGGGTTGAGGAGCACGATGTTCCGCCCGCGGCCTATTGGCTCGGGCAGAATCACCCCAACCCCTTCAACCCGACGACCACAATCCGGTACGCGGTGCCGGAGGCCGGTCACGTGCGGATGCAACTCTACGACATCCGGGGACGACAGGTACGGACGCTGATGAGTCGCGATCATGAACCGGGGTATTTCGAATTTCGGCTCGACGCGAACGATCTGGCCAGCGGCATCTATTTCTACAGCATCGAGGCCGGCACCTATGCCGCCACCAAGAAGTTGCTGCTCTTGAAGTAGTCCGGGTTCAGGTTGATCGATCGTATAGAGAGCCCGGGTGTCGCTAAACACCCGGGCTCTTGTCGACGTTTGAGGGCGTTCACCGGCAAGGCGGCCCGAAGAGGACGGAGCCTGTCGGTCAGATCCCGAAGCGGACCATCACCGAGATGAAGGGGGCATTGTCGTCGGCGAAATCGAGCGCCTCGACGATTGCCGTATCACCCTCCAGCACCCAGTCGCCGCTTGTGAAATGGTAACCGCCCCGCACCAGTATGCCGACCCAGTGTGCGAGACGAACATCCACGCCGACGACGGGGCGGAGCATGATGAAGTTCTTGTGGCCCCGCACCCGCACGTTGATGGTGCCCGTACTGCCGTCGGTCTCCTCGACCAGAATCTCCGAACGTCCGCCACCGAGATCGACACCGGCCTCCAGGTAGAGTCGGCGGTGCAGAACGAAGATCCCCTTGGTGGAGAAATAGCCGGCCCCGTGAGACCATCTGGTGTAATTGAATCCCTGCTGACTCTCGGTGGAGCCGCCGTAGCCGCCGCCACCCAGGCCGACGAAGGTCCTGGCGCTGGAGCTGAGACCGAGCCAGCCGGCGCCCCCCCAGTAGAGGTCCTGATCGGGAATGGGCAGCAGACCCGCAATCTTCAGCGTGCTGTTCACATCCTTGAAATCGTGGGGGATCCAGACCATCATCGGCCCGCCGCCGGTGCCCGTGCCGGTCATCAGATCCTCTTCGAAATCGGACTCGTCCCAAAAGGGATCGTCCTCGAGGTCGGCGCATGCCGGCAACGCCAGCATCAGCATGAGGACCACGAGACACAATGTCCGTAAATACTTGCTCATTTCCATCTCCTTGGATCGGCCAGGCAGGATTCGTGGGCCGTCGATCTGTAACGCAGATCGGGAACTTATGTTGCCGACAATCAGCGGGTGTGGATCTCCAGGATGTCCCCATCCCGGACCACATGCCCCCGCTCGACGGTCTGTCCGTCAAACTTACCAGATCCCCAGATTTTCGCCGAGGCGAAAGACTGCAGAAAATCCCTGTGCACCTTGCCGGCCACATCGAGCACCGTCGCGCCGATGGGCACCAGGTAGGGTGCCTTCATGTCCGGCGGTTTGCCGGGCACCTTGGTGTAGACACGCACCAGTTGGAGCAGATCGAACACCGAATGGGCAAACCCCTCAAGCCCCTGCTCCTCGCCGCACGAGATCACAACCCGCGGCCAACGCCCCCCCACCAGTTCGGTGATGAACTCGAGATTCACCGGCGCGTCGGGGTGATCGGCCTTATTGGCGATGAGCATCGTGCGCCGCTCATTGTGGGCGCTGAACTCATCCTCCGGATTCACCTCACTGACCAGACGCAAGCCGCGCTCCTCGAACCCACCCGCGATCATCTCCACCGCCTCGCAGCAATCGGGTGCGCCGAGATCGGCGACGAGCAGAACGGCGTCGGCCGCCCGCGCCTGGTCGAGGATCCAGTGCTCAAGCGGCACCTGCATGATGGGCGGCGTGTCCACGAGCTCAATGTTCACATCCTCCCAGGTCATGATGCCCGGCTGGGGCAACGTGGTGCTGAAGGGATATTCCGCAACCACCGGCTCGGCGTTGGTCAACGTGTCGAGCAGGCTGCTCTTGCCGCAGTTGGGCGCCCCCACCAGGAGCACTTGCGGCGTTTCGCCATGGGGCACGAACCAGGGATTCGGGCCGCCCTTCTTGCTCTTCTTGCTTGTCTCGAGCTGCTCGTTCAGAGCCGAGAGCTTCTTGCGCAACTCGCCCCGAATCTTGTTCGTGGCCTTGTGGTGCGGCATGATCGCCATCATGTCCCGCAGATGGGCGATCTTCTCGTTGATGTCCGTCGCAGCCTTGAACCGCTCTTCGGCCTTGTGATACTGCAGCGGCAAATTGGTCGGCATGATAAATCTCCCGCTGGATGCCTCCACGCACCCATGCTCCTCCGGCAGGGCCGGGTTCCAAAACGGCGGAGCACCGGGGCCCCGCCGTCATTCTAGATATAAAGATGCTCCGGATCAATCTCCTCCCGGAGAATCCGCAGCTCATCCTCGGTGGGCGGCTCGCTCTGCCCCACCTCATCGGGAACGATCAGCTCGAAACCGGTATTTTCGACCACCTGCTCCACGGTCACTCCGGGATTGGTGGAGATGAGCATCATCCGCTTGCTCTCCTCCTCGTAACCCAGCGTGGCGAGGTTGGTCACGACCCGATACGGTCCGGATTCGGGGAACAGTCCCGCCGCCTCGCGGGCGCCCGGTCCGGAGAGATATCCCGGGGTGGTCAGATAGTCGATCTTCTCGACGAAACGACGCGCATCATGCTGCATGATCGCGATGGTCCGCCAGCAGAAGCTCCCCACGTCGTTGGCGCCGCCGCTGCCGGGCATCCGCACCTTGGGCTTGGCCTGATCGCCGATCACTGTCGAATTGAGGTTGCCGTACATGTCGATCTGGGCGCCGCCGAGGAAACCATAGGTGATGAATCCGCGCGCGGCGGTCTCCATGATATCGCAGATCCCAGAAGCGACGGAGGCTCTGTAGAATGTCTTGGATTCACCCACGCCCCGCGGCAGATATTTCAGGCTGGAGCCGACTCCGCCGAACTCGAAGACGCTGACCAGGTTCGGCGCATAGAGCCTTTTGGCCAGTGCGGCCGCCAGCATGGGGACGCCGGTGCCGATGAAGGCGCTGGAGCGATCCTCCATGATGCGGGCCGAGAGACAGATCAAAAGCTCGGTGCCGTTGTATTTCAGTTCCATGGTCTACCTCCCCACCGAAAGAGCTCGTAGTTCCTTCAACTTCTCTTCGCCGCCGACAAGTTCGATATAGGCGGCATGATCGGGTACGTTGCGGATGTACTTGTCCAGGTAATCGGAGGCACCCTCCTCGGTCTTCGTCACCTGGAGCCACTCCATGATTCCGGGCTCATCACGACCATAGAGGTAGGGCATCTCACCGGGATGGCTGCCGAAGGGTGCGTGAACCACCGCATCGACATGGTAGTAGGGTATGACGTTGCGATCGGGATACTTGAGGATCTCCTCGTTGTCCACGATCTCCTCGGCGCTGATCACCAGTTTCTTGCTCGCACGGGCCATCTCCAGGGCGAAACCGCTGATCCCCTCGAGCATGCAGTTGCCGTACTGGTCGGCCTTGTGCACGTGGATGACGCCGCAGTCGAGGATCAGGGCGGGCAGGAGCATGACCCGGTCACCGGTGAAGGGGCACTCAGCCACCTTGCCGGCCGAGTACTTGAAGGTGTCGGTGCCGAGCATGCTGCGGATGGGCAGATAGGATACGCCCATGGCGGCGGCCTTGAAGCGCCAGGCCAGTGCGGCGTTGCTCCACTCGACCATCTTCACACCCTGCTTCTCGGCGGCCCGGCGGAGCACCGGTGAGAGACCGTGAACCTCGTAACCGACATATGTGATGTCCATGGCCTCCACCATGCCGGCGGCGAGCAGGAAATCCACATCCTGCAGACCCTGGCCGGCCAGCCGCAGATTCTTGCGCCCCTGACGTACCAATTCCCGCACCAGACTCAAAGGGGCGCGGCAGGTGCCGTAGAGCTCGAACCCGACATAGTCCCCGTCGGAGACGAACCGCTCCATGGCCTCTTTCTCACTCATGAGCTTGCTCTCCAGGGCCATGGACTTGTTCTCACGGTTCCATTTACGGAGACCGTCAATATCCGGCGGCTGGATCAGGTCATAGAGTCCGCTCTCCAGAATCTCCATCCTAATACCCCCTTGGCCCAATGGGCCGCTGTCCCGCGTCGCAGCGGTGTTTTCAGTAATCCTATCCGTCCGTACCGGAACAGATTGCCCTGTCTGACTCCGAGGAGTCAAGTCGTCATGCGGCTGTTCACCTTTAATGATGACCGTCATCCCCGGATCCGGGTCAAAAGGGGGGGCTGATCATCACATTCCTAAGATCTTGCGCTTTTTTTCTGATATTCCAATCTTCCTGCGGACTTCGGTGTCACCTACCGCATCCGGAGTGAAAAAAGATAAGGCAGTTGAAAAATCGCGTACTAATTCACTTGCATTCCGATCTCCTAGGGAGTTTCTTTGGGTGTTCCAGGGGCATCCGACAGGACATCCAACCCTTGGAATTGGCTATCAAGCCAGGAAATCTACCAGTGAAATTTGGACACCTAACTCTAAAAAGGAGACCGCGATGTCCGTCGAACGTTTCATGGAAGGCGTCATCGCCAAGAATCCGGCCCAGAAGGAATTCCACCAGGCAGTGCAGGAAGTCGTGGAATCAGTCTGGTCGTTCATTGAGGCGAATCCCCAGTACAAAGAAGCCAAGATTCTTGAGCGCATTGTTGAGCCCGAGCGCGTTGTCATGTTCAGAGTCCCCTGGACAGATGATGCAGGCGAAGTTCAGGTGAACCGTGGTTTCCGTATCGAAATGAACAGCGCCATCGGCCCCTACAAGGGCGGCTTGCGCTTCCACCCGACCGTCAACCTCGGCATCCTGAAGTTCCTGGCCTTTGAGCAGGTCTTCAAGAACAGTCTGACCACTCTGCCCATGGGCGGCGGCAAGGGCGGTTGTGACTTCGATCCCAAAGGCAAGAGCGACAATGAAGTGATGAGCTTCTGCCAGAGTTTCATGACCGAACTGTGCCGTCACATCGGCCCGAACACGGACGTCCCTGCTGGCGATATCGGTGTCGGCGGTCGCGAGATCGGCTTCATGTTCGGCCAGTACAAGCGCATCCGCAACGAGTTCACCGGCGTCCTGACCGGCAAAGGTCTGAACTGGGGCGGCAGCCTCATTCGTCCCGAAGCCACCGGTTACGGCCAGGTGTACTTCGCCGAAGAGATGCTGAAGACCCGCGGCGAGAGCTTCCAGGGCAAGATCTGCACAGTCTCCGGTGCCGGCAACGTGGCGCAGTACGCCACCGAGAAGGTCACCGAGCTGGGCGGCAAGGTCGTCACCCTGTCCGATTCCTCCGGCTACATCTACGATCCGGATGGCATCGACAACGAAAAGCTGGCCTTCGTCATGGAACTGAAGAACGTCAAGCGCGGCCGCATCAAGGAATACGCCGACAAGTACGGTTGTGAGTTCGTTGAGGGCAAACGTCCCTGGGGCGTCAAGTGCGACGTGGCTCTGCCCGCCGCCACTCAGAACGAAATCAACGAAGACGAAGCCAAACTTCTCGTCGAGAATGGCTGCATCTGCGTTTCCGAAGGCGCCAACATGCCGACCGAACCGGAAGGTGTTGAGGTCTTCCTGAACGCCAAGATCCTCTTCGGACCCGGCAAAGCCGCCAACGCCGGTGGCGTTGCGACTTCCGGTCTCGAAATGAGCCAGAACAGCATGCGTCTGAACTGGACCCGTGAAGAGGTCGATGCGAAACTGCACCAGATCATGATTGACATCCACAGTGCCTGCGTCAAGCACGGCACCGATGGTGATTTCGTGAACTACGTGAAGGGCGCCAACATCGCCGGCTTCATCAAAGTCGCCGATGCCATGCTCGATCAGGGTGTTGTCTAGCTGCAAAACCCGCTGATGACACGAAGGGCGGAGCGCTTGACGCTCCGCCCTTTTTTTTACGTCTCCCGCTACGGATTCAATCCTTGGGACGCAATACAATCCCTCTGCCCGTTTTCCCGTCCAGATAGATCTCGATGGGATCACTCAGACGAAGATGCCTGAGCCACCGGGTCTCCTCTATACAGGGTTGAGCCGCCAGCCAGTCCATGTCCAGGCAGGAATCGGTCGATCCCCCGGACACCGTGAAATAGGCGACTTCGAACGACGTGAGATTGTGGAAGAAGTGGCTGCCCTGGGAGGGCTCCACCTTGATGTCGGCCATCTGCGTCTCCACGATGGCCCGCGCCCAGGAGATATCGCTCCAAGCCACCGGGATGCCCAGCCAGCGATCCCTTGAGCCCCAGCGTCCGGGGCCGATCAGGAGATAGGGACATCCGGCTGCGGCCATCTTCACGTTGAGATCCCGGATCTGAACCGCCACCTCCGGAGTGTAGGTCCGGTCGAAAGTCTCCGGATTCACCACGATGATATCGCGAATCCCCTCGATGGTCCCGTTGCCCAGGGCGCCCTCCGTGGAGATGAGTATTCTATCCGTATCATCGGCGATCTCGGCCAGATCAACCTCCTCACGCCCAACCACCAGAGGGCGGATCTGCAGGATGGCAAACTCCTTGGGCAGGCCGAATGACGGCTCCGGATTGGCGGCGAACTCGATCTCGACCGGCGCGGCCATCCCCAGACTGCCCAGCTCCAGAATTTCCCGCAGCAGGCCGGCAAGGGGGAAACTTGCCCCCTTGAGCACTCCGGCCATGGACACCAACCTGACACCGGGACGGGAGATGCCGTCATAGACGGCATTGTTGTCGGGCATGAAGACCGACCCCACGAGATTCAGGGTGCCGTCCCCCTCGGCGATATCCAGCCCCAGGCGAATCATGGCGGCATTGCCGTCCATCGTTGCGTACACCTCCGGACGGCTCAGATCCATCGCCCAGAATTCCCGCTGCGAGTACCGGAGAAAATCGTCCACGCAACCGAACTGGGGCAGGTTGCGCGGATGGTGCGGCGAAAACCAGAGGCTCCGCTCCCCCTCCGCCACCGACTTGCCGTGTCCCAGCACAATCGACGCAGCTCCCTCCTCGGCCTTCGAGCCGAAAACCGGGTAGAAGTTGTAGGATTGAGCCGTGCCCGCGATGCCGGGGTAGATTCGATCATCGTACTGCCGCCCCACGATCTGCTGGAGAATAACGGCCATCTTCTCCTCTTCGATCCGATTGTTGGTGGCCTGGAGATAGGCTTTGGCGCCGCAGTAATAGGTCGAGGCGTATACCAGCTTGATCGCATGGGCCAGTTGGTCGAGGCGAATGCTGTCATCGGCGTGATTGTTGGGCAGCATGTGACTCGTGTAGACACCCGCGAACGGCTGATGCTGTGAATCCTCCAGGAGGCTTGATGAACGCACCGCCAGGGGGTAGCGCACCTCGGCGAGCAGGGCGCTCAGATCGTCCATCACATCGACGGGCAGCTCCGCCTTGATGAAGGCCGCGGTGATCTCATCGTCGGTATGATCGCTCAGAGCGATACCCAGGAGGCTGTTCTCCTCCATGAACCGGTCGAAGATATCTGTGGCCAGTACCGCACTGGCGGGCACAAAGACCCGCAACCCCTCGAAATCAGCCTTGAGATCATAGCGTGTCAACAGTGCGTTGACGAACGCCAACCCTCGCCCCTTGCCGCCCAGCGAACCGGCGCCGATCCTGACGAAATCACTGCTGAAATCAAGTACCCGCTTGCGGGAGAATTCCGCAATGCGTCCCCGATGGAGCAGTTCGCGATACTCCTTGACCGTATCCAGCAGGTAACGCCGCATGGTGTCGACATCTTCGAATTGACTGACATTGATTGGTCGAATGTGTTTGGCCAGTTCAAATTCGGTACGCGCCATGAACCAGTTGGAAAAATGATTCCGGGTCGCGTGGTAATGCAGACATTCACCGGGCACGGAGCGCATCATGCGGATCATCTCGGAGAGATCGGTTGCAGTACCCACCCGTTTCCCGGAGGGGAGCATGAAGATGAAGTCACCGAAACCCAGATTCGCCTTCATGAAACCACGCAGCTCCTTGAGCAGCGTCGGCGATTGCTTGTAAAGGAAGGAGACGCCGAGGGTGTTGGCGTCGTGGAGGCGACCCTCGTCCGAGGACTGCATCAAAACGGGCATGTCCGGATCCAGGGATCGGATCAACCTCGTCAGCTCCACTCCAGCCTGAGCATTACTCTCGCCCGCCATGCTGAAACGGCAATCGGTGATCACCCCGAGCATCGAATCCCGATAAAGCTGGAACAGATTGTCGGCCTCTTCGAAATCCTCGGCCAACAGGATCTTCGGACGGGCACGCATCCGCATGAGTTTGTCCATCAGATCCAGACTGTCATCCATCAGCGCCTGTGTCTGACGCATGACCTCCGTGTAGATGATCGGCAGGTAACTGGAGTAGAAGCGAACCGAATTCTCGACCAGCAGCAGACAACGAACGGAACTCTCGTTCGTATCGTTCGCGATATTGGCCGCATCCTCCATGAGCTTGATGATCGCGAGAATGATCCGGACATCTCCCCGCCAGATGAAAATGCGATCGATGGCGGGCCGGAGCTCCTCCACATTAATAAAGGCCAGTTCGCGGGGATTGTAGACCATGAGGACGATCGGAATATCCGCGCACTCCGCCTTCGCCCGTTCACCGAATTCACGTACGCTCATATCCCCCAGACGGGACATCGTGATCACCAGATCGAAACGGCGCTCCTGCATGGCGGTCAGGGCGTCCTCGGCCGACGATACGCGGGTCACGAGCGGCGCGGCGGTCAGATTGAGTTGAGTATATTCGCCAAGCAACAGTTCGGAGAGATGGCCATCCTGCTCGACGATAAAGGAATCATAGAGGCTGGCGACCAGCAGAATATCGCGAATGCGGTAGCGCATCAGACGATCAAAACCGGAGAAACTGAATGAGTGATCCAACGCATCTCGGGTCATCACAGCCCCCTGTTCAGGTCCATGTCGATTCTCTTATGCGGAATAGACATGATGCCACTCTTCCAGACTCTTGCCAAGTCCTGGAGTGCGTCTAGACTTGAAGCAGGACCAAAAGGGGGGGATCATGGCCAATATCAGCAATCCCAAGGTGACCAAGATCGTCAGCAAGCACCTGCAGAATTGGGAAATCAGACGGAACATCGAGCAACGACAACATATGACAAGGGGCAATGTGCAGATGATCGGACCCTACATCACGATCAGCCGCCTGCCCTACTGCAGCGGAACGGAGGTGGCCCGACAGGTGGCGGATGAGATGGGCTGGGAGTTTTTCGACAAAGATATTGTCGATCACATCGCCGCCGACGCCAATACTCTCACCAATTTCGTCACCAGCCTTGATGAGAAGTGCCGCAAATCCATGGACGATTACATCCAGACAACCATTGATGTCAATTCTCTCGGCCATATGGCCTATCTGCGTCACCTCAAGAGGGTGATCATGACTCTCGCCATTCATGGGCGCGTTGTGATTCTGGGCAGGGGCGCCAACTTCATTCTCCCCCGGAAACGGGGGTTGCGCGTGAAGCTGACCTCGAAGCTCCAGAATCGCGTGCAACGGCTCATGGAGGCCGAGCAACTGACAAGGTCCGTTGCCGAGTCACAGATAAAGCAACTGGACAAGCAACACAGCAAGTTCCTGACCACCCACTTCAACATTGACGCTTCGGATATCACCCAGAATCTCGACATGATCCTCAACATGGACAGCATGACGATTGGGCAGGCGTCTACAATCATCGCCAGCAGCGCCCGCAAACTCAAACCGCTACAACCTCAGAGTCTTCACGCCGGAGCCTGATCCGAAACAGATGAATCCGCCCCACCTGTGTGGGTCGGATTCATCCTCGCCGGAATATCTCTTGTGAACCCGGGCAACATGTATAGAATGCCGAAGGACGCGGGTCATCCACCCGCGCCGGGGAGGGTGGATTGAACCGCACAAGGATCCTGCACATCATTACGCAGCTGGATGTCGGCGGCGCCGAGCGTCAGTTGCTCAACCTCTGCGATCAGCTTCCTCCCGATCGTTACGAGTGCGGGATCGTGACCCTTGCCGGGCGGGACACGTTGGCCCCCGAGTTCGCGACGCGGGGAGTTACCGTGTGCCGTCTCGATCGGCCAAGCACGGGTGGCCCCATAGGTCAAATGATCGCACTCATACGCTTCATCCGCGCCTGGCGACCCGATATCCTCCAAACCTGGTTGCTCAAGGCCAATCATGTCGGACGGATAGCAGCCGCCTTGGCCGGTCAGCAGCCTGTGATCGCCAGCTATCGCGATATCGGGTTCGATGCCGGTTCGGGCGACACTCTGCTGGACCAGCTGCTTGATCCCGGCACCCACCTGATCCTGCACAACTCCCGACGCGGGCGCCGAGCCCTCCTGGAGCGGGTGCGGGGAACCGGCGCCGATCGTCATCAGGTTCTGGTCAACGGCATCGATTGCGATTCATTGACTCCGTCCCCCGACATCCGGGGTGAGGTTCGCGCGGAGATGGGTCTGAGCGATGAGACCCCCGTCGTGATCATGGTGGCGCGGCTGCACGCGGTCAAGGATCCCCACCTGTTCATCGAGGCGGCGCGACGGGTTCGCGCCAACTGGCCCGCCGCCCGTTTCTGGCTGGTCGGCGGCGGTCCCATGGAGAGCGAACTGCGAGAGCTTCTGGGTGCGGAGCCGGACGAGGGGATCTGGCTGTCCGGCGAACGAAGTGACGTGCCCCGCCTGCTGGCGGCTGCAGATATCTCGCTGCTGACCAGCAGCAGCGAAGGGCTCTCCAACTCGATCCTGGAGGCGATGAGCTGCGGACTGCCCGCACTGGCCACGGATGTCGGAGGCAACGGGGAGCTGGTTCAGGACGGCGTCAACGGTTACATCTTCCGGGAACGGACAGCTGCCTGCATCGCGGCCACAATAGAGAAACTGCTCGCCGAACCGGAAAAAGCCGCAGCGATGGGACGCGCCGGCAGGCGGATTGCCCGTGAGACCTACTCTCTCGCCCATCTGGGCCGACGCGCCGCCTCTTTCTACGAGCGCGTCCTGGCGCGCTAACCGATCGGCCCAGACCTCCATGGCCAAACGCGATACCTGCGGGCACGGAAAAGGGCCGAACGGCTCCGTTCGACCCTCATTCGGCACTAGAGCCGGATACTATTCGCTCGAATCGTCACTCGCCTTCCGGCCGTTCTCCACACGGTAGCCGATCATCGGGAATGGGGCTACGGTGGCCGAAGCAATATTCTTGAGGTGGGCGCTGACCCGCTTGAGGTAGCGGAGAACAAGCACGATCGCCAGCTCCGATTTGCCGACGGTATCGTCGGTCTTGGCGGCCGCCATAACCCTCTCCAGCAGGTCGTCACACCTCTTGGCCAGGGCGCTATGCTTGTTCATGCATTCGTGTGCAGCGGATTCACTCTGCTCCTCCAGCGCCTTGCGAGCCAGGTCGAACAACTCGATCGTGGCCTGGCCCATCTCGTGCACGAACTCCTTGTACTCGCCGAACCCAAGACGCCCGGGGAAGGCCTGCACCAACTCACCGATGTTCTTGGAGTAATCTCCGATCCGCTCCAGATCGATAACGATGCTGGTCAGCACCAGCCCGCTGACCAGAGCGTCACCCTCTCTGGCCACCACCAGATGCTCGAACACCTTGCGCCGTATGTCCTGCTGCGCCTCATTCAGTTCGAGATCCTTCTTGCGGATCTCATCCAGCAGTTCATCACTTAGATTCTGACCCAGCGAGTTCTGGACGACGACGAACATCTCCCGATCCAGCGACAACATTGCAACGGCTTCGGAATGCGCTTCCGACAGCAGATCGGCATGTTTGTGAACCAGATTCCAGATTGTCTTCCACATGATCTAACCTTTCGAAAACACCTAGCGCAGCAGTATGTAGATGCCAAGAGGTAACAGGTAAAGCGCGAAGAAGGATATTACGATCAAGATCGTATTCCGTCTAGATTTCGATGCCAGAGCAGCCAGTTTCTTGGACAGATTGATCGGCACTATGCGCAACGGATACCAGATGAGTATCCCAAGTACGTTGAAGAGCATATGGACGATTGCCGTCGTGACGCCCAGAGCCGCCTTGGCGCTGTTCTCGGCGCTGCCGGTGGCGGCAAACGCCAGTGAGGCAAGCAGGGCGGTCGTAGTGGTGCCGATATTGGCGCCCAGCAGATAGGGGAAGGCCTGCTCCAGCTGGATGATGCCGCCGCCCACCAGCGGTACGATCAGACTGGTGGTCACGGAGCTCGACTGCACGAGGATCGTGACCAGAGTACCCAAGGCGATGCTGGTTCCCATGTTACGGAAGAAAACACTGTCGATGAGGTGGGCGATCCTGTTCTCCATCATCGAGCGCATCAACTTGACCAGCAGCGCCATGGCGATGAAGAGCATCAGCAGGGAGAGGGCCAGGCACAGGCCGTTGTTGGGCACCCACACCTTGATCTGGTGGATCACCGGATTGACGATATTCTTCAAGCCATCGAACTCACCGATATCCTGCCCTATGAGGAAATCGGACATCCAGATGGCCGTCTTCTCCAGGATATGGGTGGATTGTTCAAGCGGGAAGAGCACAATCACCGACAGGATATTGAAGATGTCGTGCACGGTGCCGGCGGCGAAAGCCCGACGGAATTCCCGGCGTCTGTGCACATGCCCCAGGGTGACGATAGCCGTGGTTATCGTCGTGCCGATGTTGGCGCCCATAATGACCGGAATCGCCTGCCTGATGGTAAAAGCGCCGGAGGCGACGAACCCCACCACCATCGAGGTCACGGTCGAACTGCTCTGTACGATACTGGTGGTGAAGATTCCGACGATCAAGCCCAGGATAGCCGAGGAGCCCGATTCGCCCAGAAAATTCCTGGCGAAGTTCAGACCGAGGCTCTTGGAGCTGCTGCCCATGAGCTTGATGGCGAGAAAGAAAAAGTACAGGATGCAGAGAAAAGCCAAGACATTTGAAACTGCACTCAAGAAGTTTCTGAAGCCGCCGGAAGCGGACGAATCCCCTTGGTGGAGCACAGGCCGATTGGGCTTGGGTTCCACAGTTACTCCCTTGAAAGAAGCTGTCCATGATGCATGGGTTGGAGGTGCCTAACCCGAGGCGAATTTGCCAAAGACTCGCGTCAAAGTCAATATGCCCGGACTGGAAATCTAGAGAGTGGAAAACATCGATTCACCTGAACCGGTGCCGGCAGGTCAGGGTCGCCGGAGAGTCTGAAGAGTGAAACGTCATAGTCTGGTCCCAATAAGCAGACAATGGGGATTTCATCGATCCCGGGGGCAAAACTCGCCGAAATGACGGAGAGGAGCCGCTGAGCAGCTCCTCTCCCCCTGCTTCCATTTGTTGGACCAAGATACCCGGAAACGGGCCCGCCCCCTTTGCCGCGGCTACTTCAACAGCACCATTCGGGCTGTGACGTTGCCTGCGGCCCCGGATACCCTGGCGAAGTAGAGACCGCTCCCCAGCTGATTGCCGGAGCCGTCGCGTCCGTTCCAGACGACAGAATGCGGGCCAGCGGTCAGCTCCTCATCGATCAGCGTGCGTACCAGGCGACCTCCGACGTTGAAGATATCCAGCCGCCAGTTGCCGGACGCCGGCACCTCGTAACTGATCGTCGTCGTCGGGTTGAAGGGATTCGGCGCATTGCCCAGCAGACGCAGCGCCGCCGCGGGTTGCGGATCCTCAACAGGCGTGCCGGTCCATTCCACGATGATCGTATCGGCCAGGCTGTGGAGGAACTCTAGTTCGTAGTTGTCCTCGTCGCGCACCTTGCACAGTGTGAAATCGAGCGTGGTCGTGTCTTTCGCCAGAGCATAGAAGTGGCAGACGGCCAGTTGGCCCGGAGCATTACTCGCATTGTTCAGCAACGCCGCGGTCAGATGCACTTCGGATGCGGGATCCGGCGGATCGAGAGTATGATCGTGGAAGAAGGCATCGGGCCAGAAATCATCGAACCAGTTGCCGGGCGTTATCGAATCCAGGCGCACGACGGTTTCGTCAAAATCGATGATCAGTTCGCAGCCGACCACCTCGATCAATCCTGGCGTGATGTCGATATCGACCGTGAATTCGGTTCCCCGCTGCACCGTCGTCACGGAGGGATTGATGGTGAAATTACCGGTCAGTTCGGTCAAACGTCTGGAGCAGGCCTGCCAGATGCGCCACGTGTGCTGCTCCTGAACGTAGATGGTGAACCGGACATTGTCGAACTCCCAATCGACCTCCAGCGGATCCAGTGGCGTATCGATCTCGTAAGTGTACTTGCCGACCTCACATGGTACCTCCACCCCATCCAGACTGGGATACATGTAACGGAAGGCGTGGTCGTGAATATTGTGGCCGTTACCCCCGACATAGTAAAAGTCGCTCTCGGTCGCCGCCACCAACAGACGGTAGTCGCCATCGGGCCGGAGGGGCTCCAGCACATTCACCACGACCAGAAGTTTCTGGCTCAACGGTTTCCAGTGCATCGACAGCTCCATCGGACTCAGCACTTCACGCTGTGCGTCCAGGGCCCCGGCATAGGTGGCCCCCTGATCCATGGCGTCCACGACACCATCGATCCAGAGATGTGGAGTGTAGTCGGCGGCATAACTGTTTATCAGAGTGTCGGCCTGAACCTGGCTCTCCCGGTAAAGCTGATCGTTACTGTTGGGCCACCAGGTGTGGGTTCTGATCAGCGCGATACTGTCCTCCGCCAGCGGGACATAGGCATCAACATACGGTTCGGCAGCCGCACAGGGTCCACAGCCCGCATTGGTATGCATATGGGCCAGAGGGATATGGGTGTGGGTGTAGGAATAGTTGTACACCACATCCTCGTTGTTGGCCGGATCATCATCCACCGCCAGGGTCAGGGAGACCTGCGTCTGATAGTAGTGGCCATCCTCAATCACCAGAGTCGGGAAGGTGAACAGGGAATCCTCATTTGAGGCCAGGTTGCCTGTCGACACTTCGGAATAGACCTCCACCCCCGACCGGCTGATGGTCATCTGCACCGAGAAGTCCTCCGTATTCTTGCCGATATTCTGCACATGCACCGTCGGTTCAAGAATCTCCGGCACATTGAGGCTCATCTCAGCGGGCAACACCTCGAGGATCGTCATATCGTGATCGTAGGGTTCGAAGATGCGTACATCATCGATCCACCAGTCATCGGCCCAATCCCCGATGTAGCGGAAACAGACATACACCACAGGCTCACCGGCGTACGCACTCAGGTCAACCCGAACGGCATCGCTGTCGAAACCGGCGACGGTATGATTGGTGGGCGTCCACTCGGCCACGAATGTGAAGGCGGCGGGATCATCCGGCACGGTTGTGCTGACGCCAACGTAATGATGATCACCGTACTCGCTCCAATAGTTGCCATCCTCAAAGAACTCGACATAGGCGTTGGCGAGCGAGGAGAAGTCCAGGACCGGCGAAACGAGGTACTCATCCTGGGGATGTCCCTGCGGCCCGTAACCGACCTTGGCGCTGTAGTTGCCTGTACGCTGCCGTGCCATGGACTTTACCCAGGTATTATTGTCCCCGAGGTGGATCACGCTCCAGCCCGAGGGTGGCCAGGTGCCTTCGAAGCTCTCTGTGATAAAATCGGTTCTGTCCTGCACCACTTCACCACCCGATCCCGGATCGGGACACTGACTCACACCCCGGGCGGATATGTTGGCGGAAACGAGACAAAGGGGGATCGTCAGAATCAGGAATGCTGCTAGGGCTGACCTGCGTCGCATCATGCATCCTCCGGTATAAATTCGCCTGAGATACAACTACTCAAATCCGGTTGGACAGGCCTCAAATTATACCAGAAAGAATGGCCCAATCCAAAACCTGTTTTGGAATTGTCACATCTTGGCTACAGTCCGGAGTCAAGTGATGAAAAGTGAGCCGATCTGGAAGATAAGGAGGGAGAGAATCCAGGCCAGCGCCGTCATACCAAACCACTGGAGGAACGCATAACGCCAGCGTCCCGATTCTCTCCGCGTAATCGAAAATGTAGCCATACAGGGTGAGGCCAGGAGGCAGAAGATCAGGATGGAAACCCCTTGTAAAGGCGTGTAGTTACGCCGAAGGATCTCGCGCAGACGAAGCGATTCCCCCTCCGATTCCTCCAGCGAAAAGATTATCCCCAGTTCGGCGACGAACACCTCCTTGGCGGCCAGCGCGCCCAGCAGCGCGGTATTGATCCGCCAATCGAAACCCAGCGGGTCGGTGAGCGTCTCCATCGCGCGCCCTATACGGCCCGCCGCCGAGTACTCCAACTTCTGCGCCTTGAGGGCGGCTGAATCGTCACCGCCATGATTGGGGATCGCCCCCTCCTCGGGGAGTGCGGGAAAACTCATCAGGATCCAGAGACCGATCGAGATTGCCAGAATGATCGTGCCCGCCTTGCGCACATACATCCAGGAGCGTTGCCAGACATGGAGCAAAACGCTCCTGCGGGTCGGCAGGCGGTAGGGCGGCAGTTCCATCACGAAGGGGGTATCCTCGCCGCGGAGGATCGTCTTGCCGAGAATCTTTGCCATCACCAACCCCAGAAGTATGCCGAGGATATACAGCCCGAGCAGTAGCGGAGCATGCCAGCCCCGCGGGAAGAAAGCGGGGATGAGCACGAGATAGATAGGCAATCGGGCGCCGCAGGAGATGAAGGGGAGGATCATCATCGTCACGAGTCGATCCCGTTTGCTCGGCAGCGTCCGTGTGGCCATGATGGCTGGGATAGTACAACCGAAGCCGATCAACATGGGGATGAAGCTCTTGCCGTGCAGCCCGAAACGGTGCATGAGTTTGTCCATGATGAACGCGGCGCGCGCCATGTAGCCGGTGTCCTCAAGGAAGCTGATGCCCAGGAAGAGAAGCAGGATATTGGGCAGGAACACCAGCACGCCGCCGACACCGCCGATGATGCCGTCGACAATGAGGCTGTGGAGCCATTCGTGACGCCCTGCCGGCCAGACACCGTCGATCGAATTGCCCAACCAGTTGAAGAGGGATTCGATCATCCCCATCATGGGATCGCCCAAAGTGAAGGTGAGCGAGAAGAGACCGAACATGAAGGCGAGGAAGATGGGCACACCCATGACGCGATGGGTCAGCACCCCGTCAATCCGCTCGCTCTGGGTCACACGATCCGGACGGGGAGTGCGCAGCGTTACCTCGCGGGCGATGCCGGCGGCAAAGCCATAACGACGATCACCGATCAGGATGCTCGGCGGATCCTGGAAATACCGGGCCAGATTCTCGATCGCCTCCTCGAGTCTCTGCTCGATCGCCTCCAGATTGGCGCAGCACTCCCGCACGGCGTCATGCACCTCGGGATCCTCCTCCAGCAACTTGATGGCGGCATAGCGCGCGGGGAAGATCAGATCGTCGGTCGGGACAAGCATTTCGGTCAACGCCTCGATCTCACATTCCAGCTCATCGCCGTAGTCCACGCGACGCGGCTCCAGCTCCCGCAGGCCTGCATCGCGAATCATCGCCGAAAGCTTCGGGATGCCGCGACCGTCGTGCCCAACCGTCTCCACCGCCGGAGCCCCCAGGAGTTCACCCAACCGCTGCAGATCCAGCTCGAACCCCTCACCGCGTGCGACGTCCATCATGTTGAGCGCCAGGGTCAGATTCACCTCCAGCTCATTGAGCTGCACGGCGAGGTAGAGGTTGCGTTCGAGATTGGAGGCATCGATCACATCGACGACAACATCGGGCTTGTCCCGAAGTAGGAAGTTGCGGGCGACCCGCTCCTCCTCGCTGAAGGCATTGAGACTGTAGGTGCCGGGCAGATCGACAATGTGCATCGGGCCATGCGGCCCCCGCAAACGCCCCCACTTCTTCTCGACGGTAACGCCCGCATAGTTGCCCACATGCTGGAAACCACCGGTGAGATGGTTGAAAAGGCTGGTCTTGCCCGAATTGGGATTCCCGGCCAACCCAACAGTGAGCTCGCGATTCCTGATCAGTTCCTTGGGGATACCAGCCATCGTCAATCCGATCCGTTCACACACGCTCAACGGAGATCGTCGCTGCCTCGATCTTCCTCAATGAGAGGTGATAGCCTTTCAATTTAATGTCAATGGGATCGCCAAGCGGCGCCACACGCTGCATCTCCAGTTGCGCTCCGGGCAATACGCCCATGTCGATCAGACGCTGCCGGATAATCACACTGCCCCGCACACTCACCACCCTGGCGCGATCGCCGGGTTTGAGCTCGGAGAGCTGGATTACGCCGGCCTTGCGGCTGAAGATCTTGACGGCGCGGTCATGGAAACCGCGGGGACAAGTGGAGTTGCACTCCTTGGGCTTCTCGCCGCGCCCACCGGCGACGCGTTTGCAGCCCATATTGTAGCAACTCAGGAAGCGGGAGATCAGCAGTTCGTCCACCTCGGGACAGAGCTTGAGATATTCGACGAAACCCGCGAGACGATCCAAACTCTCCAGGCTGATCACATGCTCGATTGCGCAAGCATCGCGGGAAGCCGTCTCCCCGTCCACACCAAGAATCTCATGCAGAAAACGTGCTATGAACTCGTGGCGACCCAGAATCCGCCCGGCCAGCTCCTCGCCGGCCTTGGTCAGCGTGACGCTCTCCCGGGCCTGATAACTGATCAGACCTTCGGCGGTCAGTCGTTTGAGGGCGCCGGTGACGCTGGCCATGCGCACGGATTTTCGCTGTGCGATATCCTTTGCCCGGGCCTCTCCCTGCTCCTGGACAAGTTGCAGAATGATCTCCAGATAATCCTCAAGGCTGGAGGATAGATTGCTGATCTGCGCCATTTCAGTGCTCTCCATACTTATTAGGTAGAACTAAGTTAGCCATCCCTAACAGTCTTGGCAACCCTAATCGTAATCCGGAATTCGCCCGCCGCATCAATTCCCCAAGACTCTTGCTTGACGATTTTGCGATCTGATTCTAGGCTGGTATCGTATTGATTATATCCTCGTCGCAAGGGAGTCATCATGAAACTGATGCGGACTATCTCCTCTCTCCTGCTCGTCGGCGTTCTGCTCCTCCTCGGTGCCTGCAGCGGCAGCCAGATTCCGAAAACGGTCAAGAAGCAGGGGAGCGCGCGCAAGAGCTTTGAGATGATCAGACAAAGCTATTTCGACACGGGCAATATCCCGGCGACCCGGGAGGCGCTGGACGATCTCGCGGCGCGCAAGGTCGGGCACGTGCCCGACGAGGTTTTCAAACTCAGGGAGCGGCTCAATGAGATTCAATGGATCGAGCGGATTGTGCTCTCGTATCAGGGTGCGGTCGATCCGGCAACCTGCGGTGGCGATCTGGCCCGTCTGAAGCGGGATCGAGGTCGCTTGACCTCGTTGCGCGTGACCAGTCATGGCGCCGAGAAGTACAAACTTCAGGGTCTGGCCAGGGATCTGGATCGCGCCGAAGGGATCCTGCAGGATTGCGTCGCCAACTCGGCAGTGGGTCTCGACCAGCAGGAGCGGTTGCTGGCCACAAGTCAGGACCCTGCGGTCATCCGGCCGATAATCGACAGACGGGACGCCGAACTCACCGCCTCCGGCGACCTCAACGAGATTTTGGACTACCTCCGTCTGAGCCAGGGCTATGCCCATGCCCCCGCCCTGATTCGCAAGACCGACGAACTGCTGGCGGCGAGCGACAATCCCGATCTCATCGCGGCCTATCTCTTCTATTATAGCGACCACAGACACGATGATCAGGTCTTCTTCAGATTGGAGGAGCTCTACCTGGCAACCGAGAACTGGCCCGCGCTGGAGGCATCCCTTCAGCGTTTCCAGACCCGCCCCCACTCCTCGCGTGTGGAGCAGGCGCTGCAGGGGTATTACCGGGAGCAGTTCCGCACCGGCAGCCGACTCTGGGATGAGGAGAAGTTCGCCGAGGCCGCCGGCTATCTGGCTCTGGTTGCACCACGCAGCCCCCAGTACGGCGCCGCGCGCAGTCTGCTCAGAGAGGCCGCCGACATGGGCTACTACCGCTGGGAACAGCCGGATGTCTGGATCATGGTCTCCCCCTATCGCTGGTAGAGTGTATCCGGTTTCCGTAATGGTGACCGGTCCGACCGCCCGCAGTCTTCGACTCGCCGCCCCTCCATCGCGGGGGGCGGTTCTCCGTTAACCTGCGGATACTTCCGGACTCGCATCCGCCCCCGCAAACCAGCACAGGCGGACCGATCCGAAGTCGCAACGGCCGTAATATTCTCCCCGCCCGGGGGTTCCCCCCTCCACTCCGAATCTGGTATAATGAACGGGAAGCAAGTCGGGTTGGACCCCGTCTTAACGGAACCGACCAACCAATGCAGCTACCGATACGGACATCTTTCGCAGTACTTCTCGCAAGCCTCCTCGCCTGCGGGTGTTTTCATGCACTCCCACATCTGACAACCGACGCTCAGGCAATGGTCATCCATGTGCCGGGAGATCATCTTGCCATCCAGGATGCCCTGACCGCCGCGACTTCGGGGGATACCATCCTTGTCGCTGCAGGCATCTACATTGGACCGGGCAATCGCAACCTCACC
Organism: bacterium; assembly: GCA_024231955.1. Classification (GTDB taxonomy): domain Bacteria; phylum Krumholzibacteriota; class Krumholzibacteriia; order JACNKJ01; family JACNKJ01; genus JAAEPZ01. Next base: position 161,507 of record JAAEPZ010000433.1, read on the forward strand.
TTCCACGGCAAGGCGCTTGCGCTTATCGGGGCCGGCGCCTCGAGCAGCATCATCGATTGCGAGGGTCGGGGACGCGGCTTCATCTTCCGGGAGAATGAGAACAGGGAGGCCCTGCTGAAGGGCTTCTCGATCATGGATGCCGTCGCCCTGGGCACGGGTTCGGCAGGCAAGGGTGCGGGCATCTACTGCGGAGGGGCCAGCCCGATAATCGAGTCCTGCATCTTGATGATGTGTGAGGCGTGGTACGGCGGCGGTCTGGCGGCCGAGGGCGATGCCCGCCCGGCTCTGCTCTCCTGCCTGATTCTGGACAATGTCGCCCGGCTTGACGGCGGCGGGGTCTACTATCTCAGCAGCGGCGGCAGCCTTGCCGACTGCAGTCTGACGGGCAACAGCGCCAGCGGACAGGGCGCCGATGCCTATCTCTATGGAGCGTCACCGGTCTTCGAGCGCTGTCGCTTCCAGACACCCCCGGCATCACCGATGATCCTGCTCGATACGTCCCGCTAAGCATCGGTCGTATCGACCTCCCCGGAACCGTTCTCGATCCGGTCACGATAGCGGCTGAAGAACAGGCGGAGACAGAGCGCCAGGCTGGCGAGTTTGGAGAGCGCCGTGTCGGCGCGGCTGGTCAGCACGACGGGAACTCCGCAGCCGACGAAAGCGCCGGCGACATGGAGTCCACCGGAGACGCTGAGCGACTTGTACATGGTGTTCCCGGCGTCGATACCCGGCATGATCAGAATATCCGCATTACCCTGGATGCCGCCCTTGTATTTCTTCTCGGCGGCGATCTCGGGATCCACGGCGACATCGTAGCTGAGCGGCCCCTCAACCTGACAATCCGTACGTTCGGCATACCTCTCGGCAATCGCCGCCGCGTCCACCGAACTTTCGATGCGCGGATTAACCTTTTCGATAGCGCTGATCACGGCCACCTTCGGTATCTGCAGGTTCAGGCTGCGCGCAACCATCAGGGCGTTCTCCAGGATCCGCTCCTTCTTGGCCCGATCGGGATCGATGTTGATTCCGCAGTCGGAGAGCAGCAGCAGTTTACCCTGTTCGGGGCGCTGGAACACGGCTACATGGCTGAAGAGGGCCTCTTCGGACAACTTGTCATTTTCCTTGAGCCAGCGGAAGATACCCCCGAGGATATCGGATGTCTGTACCGAACCCTTCATGAGCACCTGGCACTCACCCTCGGCATACAGCTCGATACAGCGGGCAACGGGCTCATCGCTTTCCACCAGTGTGAAGTCGGGTCCATCGAGGTCGAGTCCCAGATCCTTGGCGATCTCCCGCGTCCGTTTCACATCCCCCACAAGCAGGAAGCGGGCAATCTTGTGCTCCCCCTCCTCCGTGGCGCGTCGAGCCGCTTCGAGCGCATCGTCGTTGTCGGAACCGGCGATGGCGATGGTCGGCATGAAGAACCTGTGCACCATCATCCGTGTAGCCTGGATCAGCTCGTCCAGATTGCGGATCGGGCTGCCCTCGCGACGGCGCAGCACCGGCTTGCGGAACACGGGCTGATCGATAAGCCGATCCTGCTGCTTGCGGAACGTGAGCAGACGATCCCGCTCGGTCACGTAGTCGCGAAGGCTGCCCGGCTCTAGGAGCGCACGGGCCATGCCCGCCGCCAGACTCTCCTGCTCGATGGAGCCGGGGACACGCACTATTGGCAGCAGTCCGCCGATCCGGTCCTCGATGATATTGACCAGCTCCTCGCTGCGGGAGAGGCCGCCGGTGATGCTGATGTAGTCCGGTCGTCCCCAGCCAGCCGCCATCGAGAGAATCCCCTCGCTGATCTTCTGCCCCATGAAGCGGAGTATCAGGTTGATCTTGTCCACCTGCTGCTCCGTGGCGCCGTGTGTGCGGAATTCGAGCAACGTCTTGAAGTCATCGGTGCCGGCCAGCGACAGGAGACCGCCCTCGCTGAAGACACCCTTGGCCAGGTCCTCCAGGCTGACGGTATGATCGCGCAGCCTGTGGATGACCTCGTGAATCGGGAGAACGCCGCTCCGGTTGGCGGAGGGGACGCCGCTGAAGGCGTTCATCACGCGGACGGTGCGGCCGTGATGGTTGCGAACCATGGAGATGCCGCCGCCGAGATGGGCGCTGATCACACTGGCGCTGTCGGGGTCGATGCCGAACTCCCAGGCGCTGAGTCGCAGCACGGCCCTGTGATTGAGGTAGTGCACGGCGGTGCCGTCGATCTTGAACTCCTTCAGGCCCGTCATCCGGCTTTCGATATCCACCTCATCAATCACGACCGGGTCGGTGATCGTGATGGGGATCTCGCTTTCGCCCGTGATGGAGGCCAGATCGTGCAGGGCTTTGGCGATGGGAACACCCATGTTTGAGGCATGCTTCAGCCAGGTCTGCTCCAGATCCCGGACCAGCTCCGGACAAATGGGATAGGTGCCGCCCGGCACCGGCTTGAACACGCCGCCCCGAGTCGCGATACCGTCGAGGCCCGGCAGGTCGATCCCCTCCTGCCCCATCCAGTGGAGGATCAGACCCGCGCGCTGCTCGGCGGTGTCCTCGGAATCCGGACTGAGGTGGGACTCGAAGTCCGCGATTTTGTTGATCCCCTCGAAATAGGCCAGCTTGGTCGAGGTCGAACCGGGATTGATGACCAGAATGCGGTAGTTCTTCCGCTCCAACCTCTCGGCCAGTTCACCACCCAGGAGACGGGTAAACAGGTCCAGGGGAACCATGGATTTGGGAGATAGTGTTTTCATGTCGGCAGCATAGATCCCCGGTTGAGATGAGTAAAGAGCTCATCCGTTCAAGGTGGACAAGCACCCTGCGGGCTGCAAGAGGCGATAACAAAAAACCCGCCCCCGAAGAGGGCGGGTTTGTCGTGTGGGCCGTCACGACCGGGAGGCCGGTCTGCCGGACACCTTATTTGAGAAGCATCATCTTCCTGGTCAACGACCCGGAATCGATATCCAGGCGATAGAAGTACATGCCCGAAGCGAGCGGCTGATCCTGATCATCCCTGCCGTCCCAGACAATCTGGTGATTACCCGGAGTCAGGTGACCATCGACCAGCGATTTCACTATCCGCCCCTGCACATCGAATACCGTCAGCTTCACGTTGCCCGGCGTAGTCAGGGCGAAGTCGATGGCGGTCGTCGGGTTGAAGGGGTTGGGGTGGTTCTGGGCCAGGTTCAGCGCCGCAGGCGTCTCCTCGACGCTTGTGCCGCTGTTGGAGACGATGATCTGAACGGGGACCATGACCGGCGTACCCGTGCTGTTGGTGACCAGAACCTCGGCCCGGTAGGTGCCGTCGGGCAGGCCGGTGGCATCAAACGTGATGGGTATGGATTCCGTATCGCCCTCGTTCACGGCGCCGGAGTGTTCACCGACGCTGACCCAGGTCAACGGACGGTAGATGGTGAAGAGGTTATCGCTGGAATCGGTGACGCCGGGGTCGCCCTCATCGGTGACCTTGACCCGGCAGGTGGCCGAGATCGGCGCAGTGACCGTCCAGCTGTAACTCTGGGCGCCGGCCGGGAGGCCTGTCGCCAGGGTTTCCCAGGCCAGACCGTCACGAGTCAGTTCGATCTTGACGCTCGCAGGGCCGCCGGCCGCGATGTAATCGATGGCGACGACATCATCCACCGCCAGCAACTCGCCGCTGTTGAGCGAGGTTAGTGTCACGTTCGGGCCCGCCATCGTGATGACGAGTTCGCCGCTCAGCGAATGCGGTTCACTGCCGTAGATATCCCCCTGGATGGTGTAGGGGATCACCACATCGCCGGAGATGGCTGCGAAGGTCATGTTGACCGTGGCGCTGGCGCTCTCGCCGGGATAGATCTCCCCGTATTGATCGGGACCCAACCAGGCGCCATCCGCGCCGTTGCCGGTGGCTCCGTTGTAGGCCATCGGATCGTGAGGGCCCGTCATCGCGGTCGCGGAGTTGCAGATGACGCCCGTAGGCAGGTCGAAGAGCACCTCTTTGATCCACTCGCTGTCATTGCTGACGCAGGACGCGGTGAAGAGGACATCCAGAGTCGTACCGGGGAGGTACTCCTCCACGTCGATCACCAGCGTGGAGCCTGTGATGTTCCGCGGGGTGTTATGACCGGCGCCATTCGGGAAATCCGGATCGGTGACATCGATGCTGTAGTACAGCGTCGAGCCCTCCTCGCCGTTGTTGGCGATATAGAGTTGATCGGTGAAGACCTGGTCGGGCAACATCACGAGGTTGAACTGACGCGGGTTGATGTCGCAGGTGGGTTCGAGACCATTGGACACCATCAGGTCGGCAACGTAGGTGACCTTGTTGAAATTGCTGACGGTGAGCTTCACGATCGCGCCGGGCATGGGCATGTCGCCCGTGATGGCGATGGTCGCCGTGCCGCCGGCATCGGCGAAGGCCGAGCCCATGAGATCGCCATCGTAGCTGATCGCGGCCAGGGCGCCGGGATCGGTCTCGACCAAGTAGGTCTCGAAGAACGGGTTGATCTCGGGGATGTGCCCGACGGTCATGGTCATAGGCGATGCGGTACGCACGCGCAGGCTGGGATCGCCGAAGATCGTCCACATCTTGAATTCGACGGGACCCTGCGAAGTGTAGTCGTCCATCATCTTGCAGCTGCCGTTGTAGCAGAGCGCGCCATAGGTGCGCTTGGCGTTGTTGACCAGCAGGTAGTTGATCTCATCCTGGGCGCTCATGGGCGGATCCCAGTCCTGACTGATGGTCGAGCCGTAGAAGCCGACGGCGCCGGTGGGCGCGCCGTTGTTGGTCGCCCTGAGCCAGGATTCGCCGAAGCAGGTGCCGCTCTGGAATTCACCATTGTTGCAGGCAACACTGACGACAAAGGGGAGCATGTTGTCGTTGGTCAGGGAGTTGACGTCGTCGATCGTGAAATTCGTGGTCACCCATTTCGAGATGGAGCCGTGGCCGCAGTAGTTGATGATACTGAGCCCCTCCTCGACGGCGCTCACGGCCTGGAGCAGCGTGCCCGAGGGCTCATAGACCTGCGCCACGTCCGTGTAGGTGAAGTTGAGGAGATCGGTGCGAATATTGTCCAGGTGCTCCCAATCCAACTCGTCATCGTCGCCGCCATTGCCGTCATCGGAGGCGATTCCCATCCCCTTGGCGTACCAGGCGGCCGCGGTAGCGTCGCGCTCATAGGCAATCGAGCGCTCGACCTGGGTCTCCACCTGGGTGAGGTTCTCGGCGGACATGCGGCCGATGAAGGCCTCGGGGTAGTTGTCGGTGCCGGCCAGCAGGCCGTAGGAGGGGTCGGACGCGCCCCCGTTGTTGTAGTAGGGCACCTGCGCCGCATCGCCCACCAGCAGAACGAAAGTGACGCCATCGGTGTCGTACATGTTCTGGATGTAGGATTTGATCTGCGTACCGGAGGAGCCGATATCCGTAACGTTGACCAGTGTCGTGGGCACGCCCATCTGATTCTTCCAGGCCACGAAGGGCTCGACGGCCGAACGGAAAGCATCATAGGTGATCACCAGCATGTTGCCGACTTCGGGGATCGTCGTGTAGCGATCGCGAGTCGAAACATTGTTGATGAAGTGGGTGTCGTACATCTTCTCGAACTCGTCTACCCTGTGCGCCGGGCGGGTGGTCAGGACGTTGACCTTGCCGGGACCCACGGCGGTGACCTCGACCTCGATCGAGGTGTAGACGCGCAGCGTCCGGGTGGCCGGGTTGTAGCGGAACGGGTTGAACTCCAGCACGAGTCCGCGATTGTCGCGCATGATGTAGGGCTCGCCCAGATCGCAGACGCGCCGGGGGAACCAGGAATCGCCGTTGTAGAATTCGGCGAACTCGTAGCTCACGGTCGCGGGGTCGATGCTGCGACTGATTCCGCCCTTCGAGGGGGCGATATCCATATTCGGGAAATCCCGGTAATCGGAATCGAGAATCCGGACGCTCATCTGCGCGTTGTCCGGAATCAGGATCGACTGACGCAGCGTCGGCAGGGCGGGCAGACCGCGCTCTTTCCAGAGCGGCTTCCCCTCAACACCGATCGTGCTCCAGGAAGCTCCCTCGATCATCACTTCGTCGATCGCGAAGCGATTAAGCTCCATCTGCACGACCGTCGTATTGATGTCCGAACGCAGAACGTCTACGGAATAATCGTCTGCCGAGCTACCCAGCGTGACCTGTTCGGCGGCAAGCACCGGAACGGCCAAAAGGAGCATGGCGATCAGAAGTAGTGGCAAGTGTTTCATGGATCCCCCAAACCCGAGATTCTGAACGATTGTTGAAGATATGCAAGCCGTACAGGCGATATCCGGTATCAGCCAGCAGGTACGACCTATTCATTCTACCAGACTAGACCTCTCGACTCAATGAAATGCTTGGGCCGCAACGCCTGCGGCCGTATACCTCTTTACATATCCGACATGTACGCATCCGGACCTGCTGTTCGCCGATTCACAACACGAGCCGGATTACTCTATTCGAAACGATCCAGTACTATACGACACAGCCCGACGGCCCGTCGGAGCTGCGAGCGGCAGATCCGCCAAAGGTCAGTTGAGCAGGATCATCTTGCGCGTCCTGCTCCCCTCCTCACCAGCGACATCGAGACGGTACAGGTAGACCCCGGCGCTGACCGGGTTGCCGTTATCGTCACGGCCGCTCCAGCTTGCCGAGTGCTCCCCCGCAGCCATATGCTCCGCCACGAGACCTCTGACCTGACGACCGTTGACGTCAAACAGCGTCAGCCGGACGGCACCCGCCGCAGCGGTCACGAAGTTGATCGTCGTGGTCGGATTGAAGGGGTTGGGATGATTCTGCATCAGTGCCGTGGCCGGAACCACCGGAGTCACATCCGGCTCCCCGGTCGATCCCCCGTCAGGACCCACAGGCATCTCGCGGACCAGCGTGACCATATTGAAGCCGGAGAGGGTCAGGGTGACGGAGGCGGCATCCAGGTCGGCGGGGATCATCAGCTCGGCCAGCCCCGCGCTGTTGGCGACGACGGAGGTCAGCAGATCGCCCGCGAGACTCAAGGTCACCCGTGCGCCGGGGGCCGTACGGATCGCAAAGGTGCCCAGCTCGGGATCGACGCTTCCGGGGAGCTCGGCAGCGGGGGCAATCGGCGCCGCGGTGCGAATCCGCAGGCTGGGATCACCGAAGACATTCCAGTTCAGGAATTCGTCGGGACCCTGAACCGGATACCGGTCCATCATCCGCACTGCGCCGCTGAAGCAGAGTCCGCCGAAGCTGCTCCGCTCGCCGGCCACCAGCAGGGCGTTGATCTCATCCTGCGCGCACATCGGCGGCTGCCAGGTCTGGTTGACCGATGCCGCATACATGCCGACGGCCCCCGTGGGTTCACCATCGCGGGAGGCGTTCAACCAGGCCTCGGCGAAGCAGTTGTTGCGGGCAAAGCGTCCATTGAGACAGGCGACGCTGACGATAAGCGGCAGGCGCCCGACATTGGTGAGCTGGCCGATGTTGATCACATCGAAATTCGATGTCCGCCAGGAGATGACATTGCCGTGCCCGGTGTAGTTGACCAGGCCGCGCCCCTCGTTGATGGCGTGCGCCACGGTCGAGGCGGAGACGTTGAGGGTGGCGTAGAGGCGATCGACGGAGGTGTAGGTGTAGCCGAGCAGCTCTTGGCGCAGATTGTCGGCGTGCACCCAGTCCGACTCGCCGTCGTCGCCGTAGCCGTCGCCCTCGCGCGAAGCTATGCCCGCAGCGCGGCCGCACCAGTCGGCATCGACGGTGATATCCCGCTCATAGAGGATGAACTTGTCGACCTGGGTGGACACCTCCGTCGGCGTATCCGCAGCGATCCGCCCCACCATGATCTCCGGGTAGGGATCGTCGCCGACCAGCAGCGAGTACCAGGGGTCGGCGGCGCCGTCGCGGACAAGGAAAGTGGGCAGTTGGGGACCGTCCCCCACCAGGAGGAGATAGGCGATCCCCTCCTCTTCGTAGGCGGTGCGGATATAGTCGCGGATCTCCCCGGGCGAGTCGCCGATTGAGGAGAGCGGGACCGCACGTGTGGGGAGACCGAGCTGGTTCTTCCAGGTCACCAGAGGGGCGACCGAGGGGAGCAGTTCGTCGGCGGCGATGATCAGCATGGAGCCGATCTCGGTGGGATCAACGGCACGGTCGCCGGTTGTCCTGTTGTTGAGGAAATGACCCGCGTAGATTTTGCCGAACTCGGATGTGATCGGCCGGACGGCCCGTGAGCGATCCTGAACGTTGATCTTGCCGGGGCCATTGGAGCTTACCTCGATGGTGAGCGAGGTGCAGACCCGCAGCGTGCGGGTGGCCGGGTTGTAGCGGAAGGGGTTGATCTCCACCACCAGGCCGCGGTGATCGCGGAGGATATAGGGTTCGCCGAGGGTGGCCGTCTCGGCGGGATACCAGGCATCCTGCCGGTAGAACTCGTCAAACTCGTAGGTCACAAGCGCGGGATCGATGTTGCGCGTGAACGCCCCCCTGGAGGGGGCGATATAGCTGCCGGTGATGTCGCGGTACTCTGCGGCGACGATGCGCAGGGCCATCTCGGAAGCGGCGGGTATGATCAGCGATTCACGGAGGCTGGGCAGGGCGGGCAGGCCACGCTCGAGCCCGACGGGCAGATCGCCAAGGGTGATCCGCTGCCAGTTGTCGCCGTCGATCGCGACGGTTGTCCGGTCGAAATGGTTGAGGTCGAAACGGAGGGTGGAGCCATCGTCGCGATCGCTCACCAGCGAGAGTTCATAGCCGGTGGCGGATGTGGGATTGATGACGACCCGCTCGGCGGCCAACGCTCCATTCAGAAGCGGGAGGATCAGCAACAGCGTTGCCAGCACGGGGAGAGATGCCGGATTCTTGTTCATTATTTCTCTCTGGCAAGCCGATCGGAACAGGTCGGATCGGCGGTGTCTTGACATGTTTGGCGTGGCTCACCAGGTGGCCACGATTTTTGAAGACAGCCCAATTATACCAGATCGAGATGGGTCGGGAAAAGAGATAACCAACAGCTAACCGGTAGTCCGACTTGCGGTTACAAAGCAGTTACATGTTTATGATTGAACATGATTGCCGATCGTTCCCCTCCGTGACACGAAAAACCCCGGCGCTCCTCGGGGGAGGAAAGTGCCGGGGTCATTATTCCGGAGTCCGCTGAGATCAGCGGATCAGTTCAAGATATAGAGAGATTTCACTCCGCTGATGGTACAACCCTCCGATACTCCCGCCTTCCAATATTGACAGTCCCGCCACTTCCAGAGACGATACTCGGTCCGGCCATCCACGATGACCGGAATTGCTAAAAATTCCCCCTGGTTATCGATTGCATAGGCATTGAATCCACCATCATTTTCCCGGGTCAGGATAAAGACTATAGAGACGTAAAATACACCCCGCATCGTTCCCGCCGGGTAGGGATCCTGATCGTCATACACCCCCGGGGCACCGTCATTGACGACAGACCAGCCGGCGGGAGAGATTGTCATAGTAATGCGGATATTGTCCACAGCCGGAATGACACTGCCGTTAACCGGATCCTTGCCGTCTCTCCCCTCCATGATGTTCCCAAAGCATGATATTTCGTCAGTGAAGAACCAGGGCTCCCCCGGTATTCCGCCAACACCTGGATTGAGAAAATAGAATTCGAACGGCATACAGGGATCCATACCGGGAACAGGCGTTTCGCCATCGTACAGGATCTCCGCGTAAGAACTGAGATCCATCTGCTCCCAGGACCCGGTCAGCGCCTTGATCAGGCTGTCGGGGGCCGACAGATCAACGACAATTGGTGGCGAATAATCACGATCTCCATCATCGGCAGTGTCGAACAGACAACCTTGCGCTCCGACCAGCACGATCAACATCGATAAAGCAAATACCCTCTTCACATCTCCTCATTGTTTAATACGGACACCGAACTATAACGATAAGTCCCCCCGCTGTAAATGCGCGGAGGGACAGTATTTGAATATTCATCAGGCTGACGGCTTCCGGCTCTACTTGGCAAGCACCATTTTTCGGGTCTGCGCGGCGCCCCCCGTATCCAGGCGATAGAGATAGAGGCCGCTGGCGACCGGGTACCCGTCGTCATCGCGGCCATCCCAGGTTGCGGAATGGTCCCCGGCGGGCAATGAGCCGGCGACCAGTTCGCGTACGAGACGCCCGGTGACATCAAATATATCCAGACGGGCAATCCCCTGCTCGGCCAGGGAGAAAGTGATGACGGTGCTCGGGTTGAACGGATTGGGCCAGTTGCCCGCCAGCCGGGTCACGGGGGGAGCCTCATCGAGATCGGTCGTCCCAACCACGCGGAGAGTGACGGGGATCGTGATGTCCTCACCCGCATTGGAGTTCACGGTAATGAGGGTATTGTATTCCCCCTCCTCGAGGCCGGTGGCGTCGAACATGAGGGGGATCTGGTCGGTTTCACCCTGCGCGCACTGGCCGCTGCCGGAGGGGATCGTCAACCAGGTCAGGGGTTCATAGATCATGAAGGGGACGTTGCTCTCAGCCTCGGCATCGCCGGCGATCGAGCGGACACGAATCAGGCAGTCATTCGAGAACGGTGCGGTAACCGTCCAGGAGTAGCTGCCGTTCATGGTCGAGACACCCTTGGCCAGCATCTCCCAGTCGTCGCCGAAGTTGCGGGACAGTTCGACATTCACGAAATTGACGCCGCCGCCGACGCTCCAGATGATCTCCCGCTCCTCGCCGATCGGCCACTGTTCGCCTCCGAGAGGGGCGATCAGGGTCACGCTGGGTCCCATCGGACCGCTGATCAGCATGTAATCGCTGACATAGTGCGGGTTGTCGCCGTAGCCGTCGCCGTAGATGGTGAAGGGGATGAGCAGGTTCCCCATGGCGCCGCCGGTGAACTCCAGGGTGATGGAGGCCGAGGCGCTGGAGTTGCCGTAGATGTTCCCCCAGCTGCCGTTGGGATCGCTCCAGATAACCGTGGCGCCGTCACCGGAGCCGTGGTTGGTGACCAGATCGCCCAGTTCGCCGCCATCGAAATTCGTCGAGGCGATCACGTTGATGCCCGGCGGGAAATCAAGGACCACGCCGGACAGCCACTCGTAGTCGCTGCTGTTGTTGTAGACGATCAGCTCGTAGGTGATCGTCTCCAGCGGGACATACTCGTTGGGGACGGTATTCAGGGTCGAGCCGGAGATATCCCGGTCGCCGGACTCGGTGTTGTTCACATAGACGCTGTAGTAAAGGGTACTCCCCTCTTCGCCGCTGTTGGTCACGTCGATCTGCAGCTCACGATTCGAATCGGGAACCAGATCGAGCAGGATGGATTCGGGGGTCACCTGAATCTCCGGAGCACCGGTATCGCCAAGATAGATGACGCTGATGAACGGTTCGAGGAACTGATTCATCACCACGATCTCACCCTCGCCCGACACGCCATAATCCGACAGGCGGATGGCGCTGACCCCGTCGGCGTCAATCCGTCCCGAACCGACAATCCGGTTGTCGAGCGTTATGCCGACGAAGCTGCCGGGGGCGGCGACAACGCGTACGTACTGGTCGGAGTGGGCGCTGAGGATCGAGAATGAGACATCGTTCACGCCGGGCAGGCCGATCCAGGTCGACAGGCTCGGATCACCCAGGAGATGGTAGACATTCCAGTAGTGGGAGGAGTATCCACCCGCCTCCGTCACGGCCAGATTGCCGCAGAAGATGAACGCGTCGTTGGTTACGTACCAGTCGGAGAGCGGCTCATCATGATCATGAAAGAGACCGTCGTAGGCCCCCAGACCGGTCGTTTCGTATTCCGGATTCGGGGAGATGGCGCAACTGCCGATCGACCACCAGAAATCATCATCCCAGTAGGAGTCCCCGGTGGCGCCGACATACCCGATGGCGCCCTTGCCGGAGACACGCAACCACGTCTCACCGAAACATTCCCCGATATCGAAAGCGGCGGTATCGCAGCAGTTGCCGATCGCCAGGCAATACTCGCCGGCGTTGGCCAGCATGTTGACGTTGTTCTGGCCGAAATAGGGATCGTCCCAACTGATCATCGAGCCGTGCGCCGTATAATTGACCAGGCTCACGCCGGCGCTCACATCCGCGATGATCTCCGCCGCATTGTCGCCGGAGGTCGGGTAGAGATAACTGTGGTTGAGAATACCGTGCTCGGCGTTGAAGTAGTTGCTCGAGCCGTATTCGACCTGCACATTGGCGTGGGTGGTTCCGAAATCCTCATCCATGCCCGCGATGAGTACGACCTCCTCAAGGTAGGCCGGATCGGGCATGGCGAACTGCTCGTACATCAGGGACTTGTCCAGAATCGCCTGCAGTTGCGTCGGATTGGATGCTGAGAGACGGCCATAGTACATCTCGGGCAGTGCATCACCGTCCACGGAGCAGTAGGGGCGATCGGTGACGTAATCGCTGTCGTGGAAAGTGGGCAGCAGCTCGATATCGCCCAGCAGCAGCACAAAACTGGGTGCTGGCTCCGCCTCTGTCCCCGCCAGGTAGAGATCATGCAGGTAGCTGCGAATCTGCATGGCGGTGGAGCCGACCTCCGGACTGCCGGTCACGCCGACGACGACATTGAAGCCGCGTCGCTTTTTCCAGGCTGTGAAATCCTGCAATTGATTCTCGAATTCGGGCGGAGTGACGATGACCATCGTCACCTTGTCCGCAACAAGATCGGATCTTCCAATTGAAGGTTCCGGAGTTCGGGCTCCGGCCAACCTGCCGTAGACACAATCGAAGAAGGGGCTGGCGACCGCCGCTTTCAATTCAGTCTCACGCAGTTGGTCGCCCCCGGAAAAATCGAGTTTGAACTCAATCTCCTCAATGACCTCCAGGGTCCCCTGCACCGGATTGTAGCGGACCAATCCGATATCAGCTCGTGCGACACGGGCGGCTCTGAGCCGTCCCATCTCCTCCACCCGAACCAATTCGGAACCGAGCCACGCGTCACCCAGATAGAGTCCGCCGTCAAAACGGAACGCAGAAGGGAGGTAGTCATTACGTTTCGGTCGATGAGGTTGAGACGGAAACACGGGATTGAGAATACCCAGATCCGCAAGGTCGATTATCCGTGTGCTCACGCTGAGAATCTCGATGTCGATCCTCGCGCCGAGGGGAGCCTCGAACAGCCGATTCACCTGAGGGAGTTCCGGTTCACCCGGCCGTTGCGAAACATGGAAACCCGGAATGGCCAGACGTGCGAAAACACCGGCATCCGTTTCGACATTCTCAATGGTGAGCAGCCCCACGCGGACGGAGAAGTGGAGCGATTCATCCCTGCTCTCGAGCAGGGTCAATGCACTGCCGCGATCATCAATGACGACCGACAGCGCCGAAGCCTGTGAACAAGCAGTGATAAGCAGAAGCCCGGCAAGGCAGAGAAGTATCCGGAATCTCATCCAGCCAACCTTTCAGATTTCGTGCATCGCGAAGAGGGGACATGGGATCCCCTACGCGGCTTCACCATTATAACACTACGACGGAAACGTCTCAAGTATCTGCCGCAATCTACAGACCATGGCAGAACAATCGACAATTACCAGATACTACATCCCCGAGCGGTCAGATTTTTACCAACATCAAGAGAAAATTAATATCACCTCCACCGCATCATGCTCCCCTACTGGACAGTTCCTGATATCATGAGACCCGACGAGAAATATCTTTCAGTTGTCAGTAATTTCATTTGAAGTTAAGTTAGCGAATCGTCGTGCCGATTGACGACAGTAGGTGCTTCATTGAAGCACAGTTACGTCTAATCCTTGAAATCAAAGAGGTATCCCATGGCAGTCCGCGTCGGGATTATGGGCTTTGGGCGAATAGGGCGAAACCTGTTCCGCCAGGCCCACCAGCGCGAAGACATTGATATCGTGGCTATTAGTGATCTAGGCACCCCCGAATCGATGGCTTACCTGGTTGAATACGATACAATCTACGGTCACTTCCCGAATGAAGTCAGGCTGAACGGCAAGTATCTCGAATCGGGACGTCAGCGTGCCCGCCTGCTCAAAGGGGTCCGCCCCGAAGATATGCCCTGGGATGCGTACGAGGTTGATGTCGTTGTCGATTCTACGGGCGTCTACCGCAGTCGGGCAGAGTTGCAGGGGCATCTGGATTCCGGCTGCAGCCGGGTCATTCTGACTACTCCGGCGATTGACGAAATCGATCGGACGATCATTCATGGCGTCAACAGCGATGCGCTGGTGTCCAACGACCAAATCGTCTCCTGCGCCAGCGCCACCACTCATGCCCTCGGCTTGATCCTCAAGGTTCTGGACGAGGCGATCGGCGTTGAACGGGCCATGATGACCACCGTTCACGCCTACACCAACGATCAGAATCTGTCGGACTCGGTGACGCCGCACCTGCGTCGCAGCCGGAGCGCGGCGGAGAACCTGATCCCCAACTGGACCTGGTCGCCGAATGTCCTGGAGGGGATCATGCCCTCCTTCAAGGGCAAGGTGGATGGCATGGCCGTGAACGTGCCCGTGGCGAACGGCTCCAATCTCGACCTGAGCTGCATGATGCGGAAAACGGTTTCGGTCGAAGAGATCAACAACATCATCAGGGAGGCCGCAGCCAACGAACTTGCACCCTACCTGGCCTACTGCGACGACCCCGTCGTCTCCAGCGACGTGATCGGCAATCCCCATTCGGCGGTCTTCGACTCCCTGGCCACTCTGGCTCTGGATGGTGGACTGATCAAAACCGTAACCTGGTACGACAACGGCTGGGGCTACGCGGCGAGAATCCTGGACACAACCATCACAATGGGTGGCTTCCTCGGAAAGGAGGAGGGCTGATGAGAATCGGAATCAATGGTTTCGGCAGGATCGGTCGCAGTGTCTTCCGTATCCTCAACGCTAGAGAGGATGTCGAGGTCGTGGCGATCAACGACATCACCGACAATGACGCGCTGGCCTACCTTCTTCATTACGATACGGTCATGGGGAATTTCCCCGAGAAGATCGTGGTCGAGGGTGATGTGATGCACACGGATCACCAGTCCGTGAAAATGACCGAGATCCGTAATCCGTCCGATCTGCCCTGGGGTGAGCTCGGCGTCGACTACGTGATCGAGGCCACCGGCATTTTCCGCACACGGGAGGAGATCACCCGGCACCTCGATTCGGGTGCGAAGAAGGTGATCCTCACCGTGCCGGCCAAGGATGAGATAGACTGCACCGTGGTGCTGGGGGTCAACGAGGACGATCTCAAGCCCGAGCACAGGATCGTTTCGAATGCGAGTTGCACGACCAACTGCCTGGCGCCCGTGGCGAAGGTGCTGCACGAGAACTTCGGCATCGTCAGCGGTGTGATGACGACGGTGCACGCCTACACCAATGATCAGCGACTTGCGGATGTCCCCCACTCCGACTGGCGTCGCAGCCGGGCGGCGGCGGAGAATATCATCCCCACGACAACCGGTGCCGCCAAGGCCGTGGGCAAGGTGTTGCCGGAACTGGCCGGCAAACTGGACGGCATGGCGATGCGCGTGCCCATCCCGGATGGGTCGATTGTCGATCTGGTCACCGTGCTCAAGGAGGAGGCGTCCGCCGAGATGATCAACGCCGCGATCAGGGCGGCCAGCAAATCGGGGCCGCTCAAGGGGATACTCCATTACTGCGAGGCGCCGATCGTATCGAGCGATATCGTGGGCGACCCCCACTCCTCGATTTTCGACGCGCCGTTTACGCGTGTCGTCGATGGTATCTTCGCCAAAACGCTGGCCTGGTACGACAACGAGTGGGGTTACTCGAATCGTGTTGTCGATCTTCTGAATCTGCTCGACAAGATCGGCTGATCCGCTCTTCCGGTAAGTCAAATCGACCCGTCGCAGTCGCGGCGGGTCTTTGTGTTCCCTGATCATCCCCTTTGCGCATGATTGTTGCAATGACAGCCCGAACAGGTCCAACAACGGTAAACCGTGTCGTGGCAGGGAAAATATTTCCCGGGAAGTGATCAACCATGTCCCTCAACATCCTCATCACGGATGATTCCAGAACCATGCGTCAGATCATCAGGCGAGGCATCAGGCAAAGCGGTCTCGATACGCAGATGTATGAAGCGGCTGATGGCAAAGAGGCCCTGCAGGTTATGCGGGAGCATAAGATCGATGTTCTGCTGACCGACCTGAAGATGCCCGTCATGGATGGATTCAATCTGATTCGAAACATCCGGGCCGATTCCACGTTTGGCCGGGTCCTAATCACGGTGATCAGTACCGAGACATCTCCGCTCTACACCGAGACGGCGCTGGCTGCCGGAGCGGATTCCTTCCTGGCAAAGCCCTTTTCAGCCGAAGAGCTTGAGGAGCACATCTCGGAGGTCCTTCATGAGCATCAAAAGTAAGAGCAAGAAGCAGTTCGCCCCGGTGGCGATGACCCATCAGAGCATCTTCCTGGGGATGGTCAGCTCTCAGATCGCCTCGGACATGTCGAAACTGCTCCCGATACCGCTTGAGGTGAAAAGCTGCAAGATGCTGGAAAAGGGCTACCTCAAACTCCAACGCCATTTCGAGCTCAAGGCCACCCGCTTCGAGGGGATCTGCGACGACCCCGCCGCACAGGGCGATTTCACATTCTACCTTGATCCGGACGCCACGTGGTATATCCCGTCGGCGCTCCTGCTCCGCCCTTTCGCCGAAGCCGAAAAGAGGCTCCGCTATGGACGCCTGGATGAGATCCACATGGATGCTTTGCTGGAGGTCTGCAACCACCTGACTGCGTCCTTCAAGAAGTCGGTGCTGAAGATTCGCGGGTGCAAGAACTTCCGCGAAAGCGAGATCGAATGCGACCGCTTCCTGCTGGCCAAGCTGAACAAGGAGGATGACTACATCAAGGCCGTCTTCATTATCCAGGGCAGGAAGGTGATGATCCTGATCAAGGTCTCGCC
Organism: bacterium; assembly: GCA_024231955.1. Lineage (GTDB taxonomy): Bacteria > Krumholzibacteriota > Krumholzibacteriia > JACNKJ01 > JACNKJ01 > JAAEPZ01. The sequence goes on from JAAEPZ010000433.1 coordinate 178,344, forward strand.
GGATTTCCTCGACCTGATCGAGGCCAACTGAGTCGATCCGCCGGCGACGCAACCACAACGATAAAGGAGCCGGGTCAATCGACCCGGCTCCTTTTTTCAGGGTGATGCCGATGGGGATCAACCCTTGAAGATCCACTTCACCATTTCGCCCAGCTTTGGCGGCTGACCCTGCATCAGGATACCGACCCGGAAGATCCGGCCACCGGCCCAGACCGAGAGAACCGCGAACAACGCCACGCCCACGAGGCCGATCCAGGGTTGCCAGAGCGGAATGGTCATGGGTGTAGCCTGTCGGAGGATCATCAGCATCGGCGTGAAAGGGGGGATCAGCGACATCACCGTGGCGAACGCCCCCATCGGCTCCTGGAGCACCGGCATCAGCACGAACATGGGGATCATCATCGGCATCATCGCGGGCATGGTCAGCGACTGCGCCTCCTTGGGATCGTTGCAGGCCGCGCCGATGGCCGCCAGCATGGAACCGAACATGATAATCGCAAGAACCGTGTAGGCCGCGAACCAGGGGAAGATGGCGTAGGGAATATAAGCGCTGAAGTTGGTGCCCGACATGAGCATCGAACCCATGCCGAGATAGATGAGCATGGAGGTGAGCGACACCGCCACGCCGCCGACGACCTTGCCCATCATGAACTCGAAGGGGGAGATCGAGGCCAGAAGCACCTCGGCGATGCGGGCCGTTTTCTCCTCCATCACGGAGCTCAGCAACGGAATCGCGCCGGTCATCAGCATCATGAACATGAGCATGGCCATGGCGAACGGAACGCCGATGGCGCGCCCCTCGTCGGCCTCTTCGGCCGCCGTCACCCCGCCTTCGGCATTGATGCTCAACAGCCCCATGCCGTCGACATCCCGCCGGGAGAAGATCTCCGCCGCCCGCTCATCCTCGATGCCGAAGGCGTCGAGTCGATCTATGCGAATGAGGCTGTTGAGCGGGCTACCCACCCAGCGCCTCACGGCATCCATCACTGCATTTTCCGCGTGGTACCGAATGAACCCACCCATGGAGTCCGCAACGGCGGGGTTGAGCACGTCGGGACCGATCTCCAGGAAGGCATGAAGCTCCCGCGAACGCACCTGATCGGAGAGCGCCAACTTCTGCGCATCAAGATCCTCGGAAATAGTCTCCACCTCCAAGAGGTAGGCGGGTTGAACCTTTTCCCCCTCTTCGTTCAGAACGAATTGGTCGTTGCGGGCGATGGCCTCAGCCACCAGACGCTCTCCGATGACACCTGAGTGGTCCAGGATGACCACCTTGCGGTCGGTGGTGTCCACCTTATCCTGCAACAACGCCATGGCCAGGATACTGCCGCCCATCAGAACCGGAAACAGAATCAGGCTGATGATGAAGGCCTTGGTTTTCACGGCCGCCTTGTACTCCCGCAGCGCGAGTCTCATAATCTTAGACATGCTGCACCTCCTTGGCTTCCGGTCCGGCAATGCGGACGAAGATGTCGTGCAGCGACGGCTTTGTGATTTCGAAACTGTTCACCCGCGTACGGTTCAACATATCCTTGAGCACCCGCTGCGTATCCGCCCCTTTGGTCAGTCGCAGCTCCTGCATCTGCCCCAGGTCGGTGATCTTGTCGACGCCGGGCAGGTCGCGCATCGAGGACGCGCCCCCGTCGGCGCGCATGCGGAGCGTGTCGCTGCCGTATTCGTCCTGGATCGCCGCCAGGGTGCCGTCCAGCACCTTGCGCCCCTTGTAGATCATGAAGATGAAGTCGCACATCTGCTCGGCGACGCTCATGTCATGGGTGCTGAAAATCACGGTCGTACCGCTCCGCTGCAGATCGAGCACGGCCTCCCGCAGGATATCGGCGTTGACGGGATCCAGCCCGCTGAAGGGCTCATCCAGAATCACCAGCGCCGGCTCGGTGACGATCGTGCTGATGAACTGCGCCTTCTGGGCCATCCCCTTACTCAGCGTCTCGATCTTCTTGTTGCCCCAGGAGGCGAGATCTAATTTCTCGAGCCAATAGTCGACGTTCTTGCCGACCTTGTGGCCGCACTTCAACTCGCCGTAGAAACAGAGCAGTTCGCGCAACTTCATCTTGCGGTAGAGACCGCGCTCCTCGGGCAGGTAACCGATCCGATCGGTGGCGCTACCGACGAGCTTGTCCCCGAAAACGCGGATCTCTCCCGAATCGGGGTAGAAAATGTTCATTATCATGCGCAGCGTTGTCGTCTTGCCCGATCCGTTCGGGCCGATAAACCCGTAAACGCTGCCCTGCGGCACGCTCAGCGTGAGGTCATCCACCGCCACGTGGCTATTGAAGGTCTTGGTGACATTCAGGATATCAACTGTGTTCATGCATAGTCTCCGGGTTAAGGGAATGGGATCACTACTCTACACGTGACGAGATCTTCAAAACAAAGTGAAATGGTTCAGGAATCGTACTCCACGAGGAACTGCTTCCTCTTCGCGCCGAGGAACTGGATCTGCCTGAAGCCCCTTTGTACCAGCCAGAAAGTTGCGGCAAAGACTAGTCCAACCAGCGAAATCAGTCCGGGCAGACCCAAAGGCAGGGTCTCCGCAACCTTGCGCAACGGCACCAGGATGAAGGCGGATACCGCATCAAGACTGGTCAGGCCGAGTTTTTGCCCCACCAGCACCAGCAGAAAACAGGCAAAACCCAGGATCAGAATGGCGGGGGAGACGGCCAGGTACAGCTTGCGCAGACGCGCAGTGCCCAGACCTTTCAGCTGAGCCATCTGCATGAGGCCCGAGAGCAGGATGAGCACAATCAATCCCGCCGCCTGAGCTCGTATGCGCAGGGGAGATATCCGTCCGCGCGATTCGGCGAATGTATAGCGCGGCTCGGAGGCGACCCTTGCGGCAACAGCGCCGTCGCCCGCCCGGATCGCCCCGATCCTCTCCATGTCCACGGGGTCGTCATGCACCGCCTCGAAGGCTCGCGCCACCTGCAGTTCGCGGAAGGCGCCGGAGCTGTTCTCATCCCATCCGAATGGATTGTAGAGTCGCACCGTCAAGCCGCGCCACAGCGGTTTCGGGATCGGTCTGTAGGTCTCTCCCCAGGGCGATTCGATCTGCGGCACCGCGCCGTCCAGGGCAACCTCCCAGCTCTCCACCGGCACCTTGATCTCATCGTCGGCAAAGGATATCTGCCCCGACGGCAACTCACTGTTGACGTTGTAAAGGGCGATACAGCTTGCGCTGAATATTATCAATACGAGGAACGGGAGTATCGACCACCCTGCGAGGACCCTTCTGGCGATTGGCAGATGCGCCAGACGGTGCGCACGGTTGGTGCAGATGGCGATGAACACCCAACTGTACAGCGCCAGGAAAAGGGCGAAATAGATCGTATTGCTGCCCGTCAGAAAAGCCACGATCCACTGCCCGGAATAGAGAGCGATGATGGGCAGGAGGAACCAGACGATGCCGTGATTATAGAGCTGACGACCTACCGTCCACTGCAGCAGGCATCCGTCGCTCCACGCCGAGCGCGATTCGATCTTCCCCTCGACGACATCGGCCCGTCTGCCGTCCGAAGAGCTCATCTCCGATGCATGAGGCGACATTCCACCATCACCTCCGGACGGTGCGATCCCTATCCGAAATGTCGGCGGCAACCGGAAGTAGATGAAGGTTCCGCAGCCGAATGCAATCCCCACCGAGAGGCCGACAGCCCACCAGTTGAAGGTTGTGAACAGGGTCCCCAGATAGATACCGAGCAGGAGGGTGATCAGATAGATGACGTAGCGGGCGCCGAAGCGGATCCGATTCAACTCGACGGTCGGCAGTTGCGCCAGGACATTGAGCAGGAGCAGACTGGCTCCCAGCCTGCATACCGGTTCGATGAAGACAACGGCGAAAAGGGGACCACCGGCGAGGGCATCATCATGAATCGCCACGGGCAGGAACCAGATGATGAGCGGGAGCAGCCAGATGGCGATGATCGGCACCTGGCGCGAAAGCCAGAGACGACGGGGGGACAGCGGCAGAGTCATGTGCAAGCGGCTGGATCGTGACCAGAAGCCGCCGGTGAACATGAAGAAAGCCAGGGTCAGCCACATCATGCAGAAGAAAATGGCGAACTCGATGCGGGCCTCGGGATCGGTCTCCCGCGCGGCGAGCCAGGTTGAGATGTCGGAGTTGATCAACCGGGTCAGCAGGCCGCAGCCCAGGAAAATGGGGAGCACTATCCTGAGACCTCTCCAGGCCGGGTCCTGCTTAATCAGCGTCCAGGTCATGAGGAATCCCCCCTGTCAGCGTAAAATGCGATGCGAAACCCTTCTCCATGAAAGAGCGGGCCGGCTGTACCTCCATGCGGGAATACAACCGCTCAAGGATGAAGAGGCCCACGCCCGCCAGCGACAACGTGAAGCACCACCAGACCCAAGTGGGGATGGCGATCGCGAGCATGACATCTCGAGTGATATGGCTGAGATAGGTCTCCAGACCCGGGAACGGGCTTACACTCATACGGAATGCGAGCGATAGGTACAATGCCACATAGAGGAGGATCCCCAGCGTGGTCAAAATGAATCTCCTGTAACGCCACCAGCGCTGGCTGCGGTCCAGACAACGTGTTGCGATGAAAATCATCAGCAGGAATGTGATTACGAACCTCATGGCGATCAGCGGCGCATTCCGCAAACCTGTTCTATCCGCGTACCGCTTCAAAGCGGGAAGCAACTCACCGCGAACCCTCCTATCTGCGGCAGCACGTGCGATCGTGGCATCTTTGATCTCGCCGATCTCACCTCCAGGCACCTCACCGTAGATCGCAATCACCGCGCGCTCCTCCTGCCAGACGAAGAAAGCATCCGAGCAACTGGTGTCAGCGGCGAACGGATTGAAGGCCACGGTGTCGCTACCGGGCCACACCGCGTGGATTTCGGGTTCGATGCTTTCGCCCCAGGGGGCGGTGACGGCCTGAACCTCGTCCCTGTCGACGATCCGCCAGGACTCCTTCGGGACACGCAGTTCGTTCCTGAGATAGCGGAGGGCCACAGGATGATTCTCAGTGATGGAGACCAGAATCCCCCCCGTCCCCAATCCCAGCCCGACGGCAAGCAGACAGGGGGCAACGCTCCAGGTGAACATCCAACGTCGGCTGACGGGCAGCGGCGCCAGCAGGCTGAGATTCTCCAGGGCAATGATCGATATCATGCTGGTGACAACCAGAAGCAGGGTTATCAACGCGTGGCAGATCACGCTGGTGGAGTAGTTCAGAAATGGGATCCAGACGCCAACAGAGAACAGGCACATCATGTTGAGCCAGAGTGTCCCCGTCTGTTTGCCCAGAATAATCCGCTCCATTGCACGCAGGGAGAAATCCCGTTTCAGATCCGCCAGCGGCGCCCAGTTCAGATCATGAGCCCGATCCGGCGGGGAGAGCGGTCTCCCGGGATGACTCGTATTGATCATCATGTCGGGCTTGCGGGGCAGGAAGCGGTAGGGCTGTTTGGGCATGACACTGAGACGGGGCTCCAGGGAGTTGGCGCTGGACCGGGATCGAACGGAATGATCCGGATTCGTCCGGGTGATCTGGGGGGCCCGCGGCAGGAACAGCAGATCATTGCCTATCACCAGCAGACCGAAAACTCCGATCACGACCAGCAATGCCGGCGCAACGAACATACTGTAGATGCCGAATACAAAATACATGAGTACGAAAACCAGCAGCCGTCCAGCCGTACCCATCTTGACCCGCCAATAATCTCTATTGATGGCCCGCAGGACCCACATGATCCCCCAGCCACCCACAATGACCTCGAACAGGGCCATCAGATAGGGCCGGTTCAGAAGGAAAGGGGAGGTGGGGAAACCGATGATCATGATCGGCACCAACCAGGATATCGTGACGGCCGACATCCGCACGAGCCAGAGGCTGCGCGTCCCGATGGGCAGTGAACACTCGAATGGGGAGATGTATAACCTGCTGCGCCTCATCAGCAGGATACACAGTGTGATCAGCAGAAGCAGGAACCTGAATAGGCGCAGGCCCATGCTCAGCTCCTCCTCCGACAGCGTCGCCGACTCGTTCTGATCGACATGCCAGACGAGAATCCGGATGGCCAGCGCCACCAGCAGTCCGATCCAGAACCGGTGCAGGGATCTCTCCCGATGCAGAAGCGACCAGATCATGCCTGGCCTCCGACCAGCTCGATGAACATCTCCTCGAGGGGGATCGACTCGCACCGCACCACGGATACACCCAGCTTGCCGGTCAGGAGCGCACGTCCATCCTCGGGACCGTGCCGCAGGATCGCGTGCAGATTGCCGTTGCGTTGCCGGACCGCCAGGCATCCGGGCAGGGCGCGCAACGCGTCGCTGTCCAGTTGTCCGTCATCGGGGATCAGCGCGAGTGAGAACTGCTCGCGCAGGTCATCCAGTTCGTTGTCCAGCAGCACGTTGCCCTCGTGGAGCATGACGACCCTGCGGGCCATCCGCTCGACATCGCTCATGTGATGCGACGAAAAGAGGATGGTGCTGCCGCTCTCGTTGAGCAGTTGGATCGCGGTTTCGAGGAACTCCCGCCGCACGGCGGGATCGAGCCCACCGGCGGGCTCGTCAAGCAGCAGCACTTCAGGCCGATGCGCCACCGCGCAGAGCAGCGCCACCTGCCGGGCCTGCCCCTTGCTCAGGGTTTTGATTTTCGCCTTAAGATCGATATCGAAACGGGTGACCAGGTCGGCTGTCAGGTCGTCATCCCAGGTGGGGAAGAGATGGCGATGCAGGTGCAACACCTCGCGCACGCGGAGGAAGTCGGGCAGGATCTGATCTTCGGACACGTAGCCGACCCGACGCTTGACCTCCAGGGGGTTCTCGATGGGATCGAGACCGAACAGCCGGACTTCGCCCCGCTGCTGTTGCAGCATGCCCATGGCGATACTGATCAGCGTCGTCTTGCCCGCGCCGTTGCACCCGAGAAGCCCAACGACCTCACCCTGCTCCACATCGAAGCTGACTCCATCGAGAACATTCACACCGCGCTTGAAAGCCCTCTCGATCTCCACGAATTCGATGATCTTCATTGCGATCCCCCATTGTCATCAGTGTCGTTCAACATCTCTTTGAACAGTTCCAGCGCCCGCTCCCTGTCGATCTCCAACTGCCGCGTCATCGTGACGCTCAGCGCCAGACTCTCACGCAGTCGCTCCAGTTTCATGTCATGCATGCCGTTTTGATTACTCTCGGCGACCACCAGCGGCCGTCCGGGCCGCCTCTCCACCACCCCATCCTTTTCGAGGAAGTTGTAGGCCTTGCTGATCGTCATCGGGTTGAGCCCCAGCTCCGTGGAGAGGGCCCGGGTCGAGGGCAGTTCCGCCCCCGGTTTGAGCAGTCCACTGCTGATGTGGAATTTCACCTGGTCAATCAGTTGCCTGTACACCGGGACGCCGCTGTGCGGATCGACGACGATCAGCATCAGTCGCCACCCTTTCCGTCCAGGTAGGAACTCTTGTCGAAATTCCTGCTGAGGCGACCCAGGCCGATCCGGGTCAGAACCCGCATGATGCGCAAACCCACCCGCAGACCTTCGCGAATGCTCAGCTCCTCCACCAGCAGCACGGGTACGTTGATTGTCGTGGTCATCAGCACAGTGTCGATTGTCGCTGCGTGGGCAACAGAGTCGGAGATGAGCCCGGGAAACCGGTCCGGGGCCAGCAACAGGGCGCCTTGGGGCACCTCCAGCGTGACCTTGTACTCGACGCTGTGCCGCACGTCGACGGGCGGTGCGGACTGTTGATCCACGGCTCCGTGGCAGAACAACGCCTGCAGAATCATCAGCATGAAGAAGGATAGAATCTGTTTCGCCATGAGAGCCATCCATTCAGTATCGTTTCAGCGAGCAGGGTGCATTAGTAAAGTAATACACTACCCACAGCTTAGGGATAAGAGGTGTATATGTCAAGTAATACACTCTGACTTTTTTACAACTGATTATTTTGTAGGAAGTTATGGCTGGGCAACAAGACGTGGACCGTCACCGGACCTCCTGCGCCGTTGGCGGAGCGGCGACGGGATACCCGGTGACGCCCCTCAACCCGACCCTATTTCAGCAGGGTCAATTTGGTGCCGCGGAGGGGTCGGCCGTCCAGGGTCAGCCTGGCCATGTAGATGCCGCTGGGCGCACTGCCGGCATTCCAGACGACATGTCCACTCCCCGCCTTTTCGTGGCCGGAGAGCGGCCTGGCGATCTCGGCGCCGGCTGCGTCGAAGATCCTGATCTCGACCAGACCCTCACGGGGGATCCGGTAGTTGATCGTGGTCAGCGGATTGAAGGGGTTGGGCCAGTTCTCCAGGAGTGCCGCAGGCTCGGGAGAGCCGTCGATGCCGGTCGCGTCGGACGAGGCAACCACCAGACGGAGATCATCGATGCAGGCCTCCACCAGACTCTCCTCATTCACATCCTGCGCCACGAAGCGCAACTGCATCCGGTCGGTGAGCGCGATAATGGCACCCAGGTCGTCGAACTCGGCTTTGACCCAGGGATAGGCGTCGTCCGCAACGACCTCCAGGCGCTGCCAGCTGCCTCCGCCGTCGTTGGAGACATCCACGCGGAAATCATCATCCTGGACAACGCCATCCGCGAACCAGCGCCAGTATGAGAGTCCCGCCCAGGTGGTGGCGGAGAGGTCGAAGATGGGCGAGAGCAGAGTCGTCCCGCCCCCATCCACATCGTTGGCCCCGGTGATGTCGCCGGGAGCGGCGTTGCCTGTGACGAAGCAGATGGTGCCCGGATCCGCGGTGTGATCATCTTCGGGCTGGTAGGCCGTCCCCACCGGGTCCGCCCGGACCCAGAGGCCCGAGGTGGCATCGTCGCCTGGAGCGCCGAGGGTCCAGCCCTGGTCGGTTTCGCAATCATCGACAAAGAGATTCTCCACACCCACCCGGAACTCATGCAGATCGGCAGGAGCCCCTGCCGGACTTGCCGCGCAGGAGCCGTCGGTGTTGGCTGCCGTCAGATAGTATTCCAGATGGTTGCGCCGGATCTGCACCGGGATGGCGCCGGTGAACCGGTCCCCGTCGACCGGATCCAGGAGACGGGTGTTGAAGGGCCCGCCGTTGATGCGATAGTGCAGCTGTACGCTGCTCTGGTCGATCGTCGCCGTGGAGTGCACGGTCGCATCGATCGCAAACGGTCCCAACTCCTCGCTGTGCTCCAGAGGTTCGTGGACGATGGCGATATGGAACGGCTGAGCCAGCACCGCCATGATGGCGATGGCCGCCTTAACGTTCTTGAACATGAAGGGGAAGCTGTTGACGCCGAGTCCTATCACATCATCGACCGTGTGGATATAGGGGCAGTAGTCTTCGGCATCCTCGAAAAGGAAGATGGCGCGGTAGCCGCTGCTCCAGAAGGAGGCGTGATCGCTGGAGGCGCCGGACAGATAGCCCTCGATGGCCGGCAGCTCGGGAACGTAGGTGGCGATGGCGTCGAAGGCCAGATCCCGCAAAGGCTCGCTGGCGGTATCGGAGATGATATCGATATCCGCCGCGTCACCGGGATCCACATAACCCAGCATGTCCAGGTTGACCATGGCGACGATATCCATCCCCGCAGCGGCGGCCTCGCTCGCCCAGCAGTCGCTGCCGACCAGCCCCTCCTCCTCGCCGCTGAAGGCGATGAAGATGATGCTGTATTCGAATTCGGTATCCGCCATCAGCCTGGCGGCGGCGAGGACGCCGGCGGTGCCGGTGGCGTTGTCATCGGCGCCGGGGGCGTGGTTGCTCGGATTGCTGGTCGAGTCGTAGTGCCCGCCGAGCACCATGTACCTGTCGGGATAGACGCTCCCCGGTTTGACGCAGACCACGTTGTCGTTCCAGCTGTTGTAGTCGTGAAAGCCGACATCGCTGTAGCCGTAGGCGAGGAACTGATCCCGGATCCAGATCGAAGCCAGGTAACCCCCGAATTCCTCCGAGTGACGCGTGCCGAAATCCTGCAGATGTTGAACCGTGGCCTCAAGATCGCTTTGCGCCACACCGTCGAGCAATGAAGGTATCACCGGGTCGAAGGCCCGTCCGGCCTTCGGCCCGTTCCAGGGTATCCGCACAAAGCGCAGCGGACGGCGGAAGACCCGCTGCAGATCGGGGTAGCCGGCCAGAGCCTGGCTGGCGTCTGCCGGAATGCTGACGACGCGATACCCGCGACCGGTTCTCAGTGTGCGCCGGTCGGTGAGCTGTGCCGTTGCAGGCGTGGACCGATCGGTGCCGAACACCACGAAATAGTCGCGACTGCCGTCATCCAGAGGATCGAGGATGTGATGATCCACGCTCCAGGCGCGGAGGGCGGCCAGGTCAGCGGTATCAAGGAAAGCCAGAAATCCATCCGCGACCTCGCAGGCCAGCATGACGCCCTGATCGTTGAGAACCAGCCCGGTCTCCTCGGATCCGTTCACGAAAACCAGCGCGGAATTGGTGGCGGGCAGCTCGGCGAAGACACCCGCGGGGAGCAGAAGCAGTAGCAGGAATATGATCGTTGTCCTGTGCACGAGGATCTCCCGGTAGCGATGAGGGGGGATCGGGCGCCATGCGCATCAACGGCACCCTGCGCGTTACCTGGCGCAAAACACTTGAGATGGTTCATCATACCATCTCCCCACTGCAGGAAACAAGGGATGTGCGGCAGCTACCGGAACAGAAGCATCAGGGCGCCGACCGCCAGACCGGCGAGCAGGTTGATCCCCTTGACGAGGAAAAAGGCCCGACGCGAATGCGCCAGCAGGGGCAGCATGCCGTGACCGTCCTGCACAATCGAGGAGACGACCAGCGCGACCAACGGCACCAACCCCTTGGCGTAGGCCGCGACGAAGATCAGGTGCGGACCCGATTGCGGGATCACACCCAGCAGCGCCGCCGCGCCGGTCAGCGGCACGGGCGGCAGGCGGTGCCAATTACCCGTGCTCACGATCTGCTGCATGATGGCCAGCACCGACAGCGCGGCGAAGGTCCAAAGCAGCAGTGGCGGCAGATGTCGCCGCACGACATGGCGCCAGAGATGCTCGTCGAGAAAGTGCTCGGGCGCCAGCGTCACGATGAACAGGGCGAGCAGGGCGATGAGCAGGAAGGTGATCCGCAACCAGTTCCATCTCCCATCCATCTCGAAGGGGTGCTCCTCGACGCCGACATCGACGATCTCCCACGCGCCCTCGATTGCGGACGGGTCGACCATCTCGGCGGTGGCGTGCTCATGCGCATGATCGTGATCGTGATCGTCATGATCGTGCGCCATCAGGTAGCCGGAGCACACGCCGAAAATGACCAGCAGCGTCCCCCCCACCAACAGCGCCCGCGGAAAACTGAGATGGCGAAAATGTTGCGGCACGGAGCGAAAACCGAACAGCTCGACGTGATGCTCATGCACCTCCATCTCGTCGCAGCAATCATGGCTGCCGAACAGCCGCGTGCCCGCGATGCGATCGGTGAGCCAACCGACCACAAACCCGATACCCAGCAGGGCGGCGGTCAGCGGCAAGGCGGTGCGGGGGATCATCGCGAACATGACGAACGCCTCGTCGCCGCTCGTGGCGATCATGGCGGCGGTCAGCGCGCCGAGCGAGAGTGCGCGGTGGGAGAAGAGCGCTACGACGGTAAAGGCCCCCAGGCAGCCGGGTGTGGCGCCGAGCAGGGCGGCGATGAGAATCTGCAGCCAGCCGCTGCGGGCCAGCCGCTGTCCGACCCAGCCGCGGCTGATGATGTTGAAGTACTCCACCACGAGCATCATCACCATGACGAAGCCGGTGATCATGAGCGTATTGGCGATTACGGATGAAAGTGCGACCGTCATATCATCTCCCGCAGATCGGCTGTCCGCATCAGCAGTGAATACGGAAGCCCGCCCGAGTCCCAAGCCTGCAGTCCAGTCGGCGGCATCACCGTCGGGACCATCAATACAGCCGATACGGAGGCCGAGGCGAACGAAGCGCTCAGCGGATGGATGATGATCGAACTACGTGCCGCAGAGAACATGAATTACCCCCAGACAATCATCGACATCTGCAGGAGCGTATCCTAGCGGAGGAACTCTATCAGGCTCCGGCTCGACTGGCAAGATCAAGCCGCCGACGGCGATAGGCGCGGGACAGATCGAGGAACATGCCCAGGTCGCGGTCGATGTCGGTCTCGGTGCCGTCGAAGTAGAGGTTGCGGATGGGGATGTCGCCGTAGTCGCGGCTGATGCGGGGATACACCGCTTCGCTGATGATGCCGTTCATGCAGGTGAAGGGGCTGATGTCCAGCACGCCATCGGCGCCGATCTGCTGCAGGTAGATCGCACGCGCCACCGACAGGGTCATCTCCCCCAGGCTGCCGCGGAACGGCAGGTAGGGATCGCCCGGCTCGAGGAAAGCGGCCAGGTCGTGAGGCTCCTCGCGACCGGCGAAGTCCTCTTTGTAGGGTTCGTAGAGCTCGTGGGCCTCGTGGTCCATCACCGCCGAGGCGATCTTCATCTTGACCAGCTTGAGCCCCTTGCCCCGCCCCATCTGCCGCGCCAGGTCGTCCCGCGAGAAACGGGTGTAGGCGATCCACTCGCTGATCCCCGACAGCCAGACCTCGCCGCCCAGCTCCTCAACGCGCCGAATGACGTTGCCGTTGGAGTATTCGTCGAGACGGCAGAAGATCTCACCCACCACACCGATCAGCGGACGCTCCTCGGTGCGCAGGGGGATGGCCCTGAACTTGTCGCGATACTCGATCAAAACGGCGATCAACCTTTTCAGGCGACGCGACTGCCCCAGGCTCTCCTCGGCCAGCACCTCCTCGCAGGCGGTCAGCGCCAGATCGGCGACGCGATCGGTAGCGCCCTTTTCGATCTCGTAGGGGCGGATCATCATCAGCTTCTGACGGAGGATATCGGCGGCGACCAGCGCCCGCCAGGCGTTGCGTTCGAAACCGGAATCCAGCTCACCCAGTTCGCGATAGCCGTAACGGCTCGAGGGGGAGATCACATTCACCCAGGGCATGCCCATCTCGTTGAAGATCTTCCGGAAGAGGGTGGCGTACTGCCCGAAGCGGCAGGGCCCCTCGGCGCTGGGCATGAAGAAGCCCGTGTTCTCGGGATCGAAGTCGGGCTCCCCGATCACCCGCAGGAAATTGCCCAGCGTGATCTGGGCGGGATAGCACTCCTCGCCGCTGAGATAGCGGGCCGCCCGCTCCCGCGTCTCCATGGTGGAGGTGGGCGTCATGCGCGCGTTGATGCCGACCGAGCGGAACACCGCGGCGAAAAGCCGCGAGCCCTCCTCGCTCATGCGCGGGATGTAGAGGGTCTTGCCCCTCAGGCTGTCGCCCTTGCCTGCCGACTCCACCATCGGAGCACTCCTTTGCTGTCGAGATAGGCTTCGCAGCGGGTGAGCACACCCGCGTCGTTTGCGTGTCCGTCGAATTGCAGCGTGAGAAAGGGTCGGCCCGCGGCCTGCGTCACGTACTGCTTGATGAACGAGTCCGGTCCGCACTTGAAATTGGTGATGTAGATCAGGTGCATGTTGGGTGTGCGCCCCGCGAGACGCGCGGCGGCCAGAATGCGGCGACCGTAATCCCAGAACATGTTGTGGTGCAGGTCGCTCACCTCCTCATCGGCGAGGTCGAGGAAGTCCATGGGCAAGACGTTGACGCCGTAGAGGTCGCGCAGCTTGCGCGGTACCGCCAGGTTGACCCCTTCGTCGAAAAGATTGTAGGGACGTCCGAGCAGCACGATCAGTTCACGCTCGGCGGCTGCAGCGGCCGCCATGACCTCACGCCCCTTGGCGTACAGGTCGCGGTTGAAATCTCTCTGCGCCTCGCAGGCCCGGGCTATCGCCCGCTCGTTTTCACGGGCGCCGCATCCCAGTTGCGCCGCCGTCTCACGCAGGTCGATCTTGAGACGATCCTCCCCCTCGGCGAAACGGATGCGGGGCACGAGCATGCGGTCGGCCGCCGGTTCGAGGGCGGGCGAACTGCGCACAACGAAGGGCAACGTCTGCCCCCACAGACAGAGATAGCTCTCGACCTGATCCGGGTTGGCCTCCGCATTGATCACGTTGGGCAACAGCAGCCAGTCGACCTTTTTCTCGAGCAGACTGTGGACATGCCCGTGGGCCAGCACGACCGGATAGCAGGGCTCGGCCACGGTGTGCTCCTGCCCGGCCTGCGCAATGGCGCGGTTGGTCGGTTCGCTGACGACGACATCCACACCCAGCTCATCGAGCCAGGTCGCCCAGAAGGGGAAGCGGTCGTAGTAGTACATGGCGCGCGGCAGGCCGACACGCACGGCGGCGCCGGCCGAACGACGCTGCTCGTGCAGCTCCTTCAGTTTGCGCTGCTTGTAGGCGATAAGATCCTCGGTCACCGGCTCGAGCTCTGCCCGCCCGCGACGACGGTAGCGCTCGCCGCACTTGTCGCCCCAGTAGGTCTTCACGCCGTCGACGGTGAACTCCTCCATGTCGCAGTCGTTCGAGCAGGCTTTGCAGGTGAACTTGCGCAGGCTGTAGTCGATCTTCTCGACGTCGAAGCCGCGGAAGTCGGAGTTTTCGCCCGTGGCCTCGGCCTTCTCGCGCGCCAGCAGCGCCATGCCGATGGCGCCGACGACCCCGTTGTGCGGCGGCACGATGATCCGCTTGCCCAGCACACCGGCGAAGGCGGCGGCCACGGCGTCGTTGTAGGCGGTGCCCCCCTGGAAGTAGATCACGTCGCCGACCTTGCGGTCGCCGACGACGCGGTTCAGATAGTTGAACACGATCGAGTAGGCCAGTCCGGCGCAGAGATCGGGCAGCGGCGCGCCGCGACGAAGCCGCGCGTTGAGGTCGCGCTCCATGAACACGGTGCAGCGTTCGCCCATCCTGCCGGGGGCTTGCGAGGTGAGCGCCAGCTCCGCGAACTCACCCTTGATGGCGATCCCCATCCGCTCGGCCTGCTCCTCCAGGAAGGAGCCGGTGCCGGCGGCGCAGGCCTCGTTCATGGCGAAGTCCACGACCACGCCGCTCTCCAGGCTGATGTACTTGCTGTCCTGACCGCCTATCTCGAAGATCGTATCGACCTCGCGGCCGGTGAGGCGGCGGGCGATATAGTCGGCCCCGGTTTTGTGGGCGGTGATCTCGTCGTTGATCGTGTCGGCGCCGATGAGCTGCCCCACCAGTTCACGTCCCGAACCGGTGGCGCCCACCCCAGCGATGCAGCCCCGGCCCGCGAGCGCCGTTTCGATTTCGCGGAGCCCCTCCCCCACCACCTCGACCGGACGGCCGCGGGTGGGCAGATAGATTTCGTGAACCATGCGCCCCTCGTCGTCGATGAGAACCAGGTTGGTGCTCACCGAACCGACATCGACGCCGAGGTAGACCGCTTCACCCTGCATGATGGTGGACATCGGGCGCAATTCGGCCTGATCGCGGAGCAGGTCGACCTGCGACAGGTCCAGGGGCGCCTGGGTCTCGCTCTCCGTATCGCTTCCCGAGAGCAACACGGCGGGATCGAGGCGGAAATCAATGGCGGCATCGGCCCTGGTCTCGAGCAGCGCCGCACCGATCGCTCCGAACCAGGGGCCGTTGTCGGGGGTGATGAGCTGCTCGTCGGTGAGGTCGTAGATCTCCCGCAGCGAGTTGCACACCGCGCTGTTGCGGGCCACGCCGCCGATGAACAGCGCCGGGGCGACGATCTTCCGTCCCCGGGCGATGTTCCCCTTGTAGTTGCGGCTGACGGCGTCGCAGAGGCCGCGGAGGATCTCCTCCGGGTTGTAGCCCTTCTGCTGGGCATGGATCATATCGGACTTGGCGAACACCGAACAGCGTCCGGCGATCCGGGCGGCGCGGTCGACGCCGCAGGCGCACCCGCCGATCTCCTCGACCTCGAAGCCGAGTCGGCTGGCCTGCTGGTCGATGAAGGAGCCCGTGCCGGCGGCGCACTCGCCGCTGGAGGCGTAGTCGCGGATTTCGGTGATGCCGCCGTCCCGTTCGAGGAGCAGGAACTTGGAGGTTTCGCCACCCATCTCGATGATCGTCCGCGCTTCCGGGTGCAGCAGACCTGCGGCGGCGGCCAGGGCGCGGTATTCGTTTTCGCTGCGGGCGCCGAGACGTGCGGCCAGACCCTGGGCACCTGAACCGATGACGGTGAGACCCGCGATATCGGCGACGGGAATCTGTCTGGTGAGGTCGGCGATCAGCTCGTGGACGGCACGCAGCGGTTCGCCGAGGAGGCGGCGATAGTCGGACAGCAGCAGGGGATGTGTACGGTCGGCCGAGGTGCCGTGGGTATCGCGCAACTGCCAGCCCGGCAGGAGGGTTGCAGCCTGCGCCAGGGCGTCACGATCGCTGTGATCGCCGAGCAAGGCCGCTGTGACGCTGACCGCACCGATATCTATGCCGAGATGAAGTGCCAAGTGATCCTCTCCGTGCTCCAGCGCCGATTCGCGATTCGAAGTGAGATGGTCCCATGGAGCCGACGGCCAGCCTAACATATTACCATCCAAAAAACGACCGGGCGACAGCGGTTTTGCCTGTCCCGGATCCATTTAATTAACGCATCGCCGGGGGATTTGCAAGCACTTGCAGGGCGGGCCTTTGGAGGTAGGAAATGGATACAACGGGGAATCGATATTGCCCATAAACGGTTGCGACCCGCCCGGAGGGCAGTCCGCAGAGCCTTCGGATCAAAGTCCTTGGTATGTATGGTGACGGTATTCACCTGACATCCCCTCCGGACACTTCGGAGATCCCGATACGTGAGTCCGGCCTCTATCGCCTGAGCTCCCTGCTCCAGACAAAAGCTGGGTGAATCACACACGCAGATTCAAGTACATCTCAATGCAAATGCCGCCATGAGCCTTTTCGATCACGTTATGAATCCGATCCGCAAGTCGGCCAGGACATCGCTGAAGGCTCTGCCCGACCGAATGCAATTGCCACTTGACCCCACGCGCCCCGGGGAGCATCCTCCAGCGGATTTCCGGAACCATACAAGGGGGAGCCATGCCGGACCAACCTATCATGATCTTCATCGTCGCCGGTGCGCTGGTCATTGGCGCCATTGTCTTCCTTGTCGTTCGCTACGAGGGCAGGCGTCGGGAGGCGCTGATTGCTATCGCCAACCGGCTTGATCTCAAATTCGAGTCCAAGGATCTGAACAAAACCCACAAGAGATACGAGCACCTCCACCTGTTCAAGCAGGGTCACGGCAAGCGGATGTCGAGTATCATGACGGGCACCGCCCAGGGGATCAATATCGCGATCTTCGACTACAGGTACACCGTCGGCGGCGGACAACACTCACACACCTACAACCAGACCGTCATCCACCTCCACTCCGATCAACTCTCGCTGCCCGGTTTCGCCATGCGCCCGGAGAACGTGTTCCACAAGATCGGTCAGAAGATGGGTTACCAGGATATCAACTTCGACAACGCCCCGGAGTTCAGCAAACGCTATCTCCTCCGCGGTGAAAACGAAAACCGGATTCGGATGATATTCAAAACGCCCGTCATCAAACATTTCGAGGGGCAGGACAAGTGCTGCGTGGAGGGCTCCGGCACCGACCTCTTCTACTATCGCTCCAATAAAAGGGTGAAGCCGGAACTGATCTCCGACTTCATGAAAGAGGGCTTTCAGGTGTACGGGCTGTTCATCAAAAACGATTGATCATCCGCACAACCCGGTGCGCGTCATACCATTAGCACACATTTCATCCGGATCAAGCATCCGCGGATACGGGCCGTGAGAGCCCTACTGCCGCGTTGCTCTTCGCCCCGACATGTCTCAACAATGGGACAGCTATTTATATACATACATCCATCCCCCCTTTTATGGTATCCTGACCATATATTCAACAAGGAGGGCCCCATGAACAGAATGCTGATTTTTGTTTTGCTGTTTCTTGTCAGTCTTGCCGCCCAGGCGGACACCTACACCCTCAATGCCGACGGATCGGGCGACTTCGCCACGATCCAGGATGCCATCAACGGCGCCGCGAACTACGATATCATCGAGCTCACACCGGGCACCTACGTCGGCGGGGGCAACACCAATGTCGACTTCTCAGGCAAATCCGTCACCGTCTGCTCACAGGATGCCGACAACCGCGCCGTGATCAACGGCTACGGCGCGAGCCGCGCCTTCATCTTCGAGACAGACGAGGACTACGACGCGGTTCTGCGGGACCTCAAGTTCAACGACTGCCGCGCACTCGACGGGGGCGCAATTCTGATAGACAACGCACAGCCCAGAATCTCCGGCTGCGATTTCGAATACTGCCATGCCGAGGGGAACGGCGGCGCGATCCGCTGCATCTCATCCCTGGTCCAGATCAGCGATTGCACTTTCAGCAACTGCTACGCCGAACTGCGGGGGGGGTGCATCTTTACGGGGGAATCGACCTATCTCTCCATCACCGACTGCATGTTCGAAGATTCACGCGCGGAGTTGCGCGGCGGCGCGCTCTACATCTCCTACTCCCCCACCGAACTGATCGACTGCGGGTTCCACGGATGCGAGAGTATTCAGGGTGGCGCGGTGGCCGTCAACAACATCGCAGTGCTCTTTGTCCGTTGCACGATGTACGACAACACCGGTCAGGGAGCGGCGATCTGGTCCTGCAATGAACTGGGGCAGCCCACCCTTCAGAGCTGCACGCTGGTCGCGAACAGCACGACTCATAATTTCGGCGCAATCTACCTGAACGGCGGTGCCGATTGCACCCTGTTGAACACGATTATCGCCGGCAATACGGGCAAGGCTATCGCAATCGCCCCAGATGGCGGCTCGGTGGATCTGATCTGTTGCGACCTGTGGGGCAACTCCAACGGAGACTGGATTGACGACTTGAGCGTGCAGCTGGGTTTCGACGGCAACATCTGTGAAGACCCGCAGTTCTGCGACCCGGACGATTTCGTCTTCACGATCAACTGCGCATCTCCCTGCTTCACCGACCCCGATTGCAACCAGATCGGCGCCTGGGGCGTCGGCTGCGGCGACACAGCGTCAACACCGTCAACCTGGAGTCGGATCAAAGTCCTCTACTACTGACCATCTTATTTTGAAGCCGACTGCTTTCGAGGGGCTCCGGATTGACCGGAGCCCTTTCCTGTTGCCGATCCCAACACCCCGCTTGAGGCATTCGCCGGCGCATGATATCCTGCAGCGACTCAATCAAGGGATATCATGCTCCGTCTCCTTGCTCCGTACCTGACGATTCTTCTGCTGGCCGGCCGAGCCATGGCGGCCCTCTATGTGGTCACCCCCACCGGTTCGGGTGACTATGTCACCATCCAGGCGGCGATCAATGCCGCCGACCATGGCGATGTCATCGAACTCACCGATGGCGTTTTCGCCGGGCCCGGCAATATCGATCTTGATCCTGTCGGCAAGCGGATCACAATCCGCAGTCAAAACGGTCCTACAGCCTGCATCATTGATGGCCATCATCTGGATCGCGCTTTCAGGATTCATAAGAACGAGAGCCGGGAATCGATGATCGAGGGGATCGGTTTCGTCTCCTGCTACGGCGATGAGGGGGCGGCGATGTTGATCTTCGCAGCCTCGCCTCTGGTTCGCAACTGCATCTTCGAATCATGTGCGGTGGCGGTCAACGGAGGGGCGGTCTCCATACACGGCGGCGCTCCCCGTTTCGAGGAGTGCCGGTTCCTGGAGTGCACCTCCCTGGGTCGCGGCGGCGCGCTCTTCTGCTGCGACGATTCCGCTCCCGTCCTCAGCAACTGTCAATTCAGCGGGTGCAGGGCGGAGCTGCCCGGCGGAGCGCTCTACATCTCCTACTCCCCGGTGAACCTGACCGGATGCATCTTCAGCGAAAACACCGGCTCACTCGGCGGCGCTATCGCCCTCAACAACTACTGGCTGACGGTCACGCGCTGCACCTTCATCCAGAACAGCGCCGGCGGCGGCAGCGCCATCTGGGCCGGCGGGAAAGCCGCTGCGCCGCTGATCGTCAATTGCACACTTGTCCGGAACAGGTCCAGCGTCAACAATGGAGCCATCTACCTGAACGGAGGTTCCTGCGGCTATCTGGAGAACACGATCATCGCCTACTCCACCGGCATGCCGGTTCACTGCACGGAGGAGGGTGAACTGGTCAGTTTCACCGCCTGCAACCTGTTCAGCAACAGCTCGGGTGACTGGATCGCCTCCTACGCCGATCAGTTCGAACGGAACGGCAACATCCGCTCCGATCCACTTCTCGATTTCGAATCCCTCCCCGAACTCTACATAGCGCCCGAATCCCCGTGCGCGCCCCATCCGGACGGGTCGCAGACCGCAAACCTGATCGGAGCCTGGCCGGTTCGGCAAACGGACAAAACACGATAATCTCAACCCAACCGGCACATAAAGAGAAACACCGATCGCAAAACGACCGGCGTATCTCTTGATATTGATCCGCGCAACCCGCTAGGCCAGAGTCAGTTGAATCTCCCCGACATGAATCAGCGGGTGCTTGTCGAATTCGCGACGGGTTGCGATCAGCAGATCGATCCGCCCGGCGATATCTCCGGTGCCCCGAGCTTCGAAATCATGTACCGGCGTATAGCCCTCGATCCCCTCCGCAGCGGGATCCTTGACCACCTCATGCTCGAAGTTGGACAGTTTCAGCCCCCGGGGCAGCTCCTTCACCAGACCGGTGATCTCGTTGTAGTAGCGGGCGCCGAACGTCTCGAACTTGAAGTGCATCGACCCCGAGCGGATACGCTTGAAGGATTTGATCTCCAGGCCGACCGACCTCTCCACCCGTCGCTTCAGCTTCTTGAGGCGGGCGCAGGTCTTGTTGTCCATGATCACATGGCAGTTGGCGGGCAGCACGCTGATGAAATCAGCCACGCGGTCGCCGAGTCCCTCATGGAAGATGCCGTCATCGAGATTGAAGAAGATGGTGGCCTCCTCCTCCGAGCCCATGACCAGCCCCGCCAGGAATCCTCGCGTGAGTTTGGGCGAGCCCTTGAAGACGACTTCGTAAAAAGAGGGCGTCACTTTTCTCTGTGCATTGGCCATTCGTCCTGCTCCTTAGCGGAAGAAAATGAGGGATACGATCACGAGGACCGGAACCAGAATGGGGACCGAGTAGCGGATCATGTAGCCGAAGAAACTCGGCATCGGGATACCGGCCTCCTCGGCGATCGATTTGACCATGAAGTTGGGTGCATTGCCGATGTAGGTATTCGCCCCCATGAACACGGCGCCGGCGCTGATGGCGGTCAGGTCTTTGATGAAGGTCGAGTTGACCGACACATCCTGCACATAGCCCAGCATGGCGGGGATGTCCGATTCGGCTGCGCCGAGATCGCCCAGCGCCGCGTTGAAGAAGGTCAGATAGGTGGGCGCGTTATCCAGGAAACTGGAGAGGATGCCCGTGCCCCAGAAGTAGCGCATGGGACCGTGAATGGCCGCCGTCAGACCGGCCAACGCACCGTCGGGCCCCGCCTTGAGAATCGCGAGCGCGGGTATGATCGTCATGAAGATGCCTGCGAACAGGTAGGCCACCTCCTGGATGGGGAACCAGGAGAACTCATTCCTCTCGCGAATGATCTTGCGTGTCGTCAACAGGCTGCACACACCCATCAGGATGAGGAAGCCGTCACGAATCCAGTTCTGCAGTTCAACGTAAACATGGCCGTAGATCGGCACCTCCTGCATGCGCACCGCGCCAGAGAAGATGACCGCGCCCATGACGCCGAGCAGGAAGATCAGGTTGTGCGCACCCTCCACCTTGATGCCCGCCTCACCCTTCTTGGCCTTGGGGACATTCTCCTCGCGACGATAGTAGATCGTATCCATCACCAGGAAGATCACCAGCAGCAGGCCGATAGACACCAGCATTTGCGGCAGCAGCGCGGTGGTCACCCAGAAGAAGGGCACCTTGTGCAGGAAGCCGAGGAACAGGGGTGGATCGCCAAGCGGCGTCAGACTGCCGCCGATATTGGCCACCATGAAGATGAAGAACACGATGACATGCACCTTGTTGCGGCGCCAGGCGTTGGCCCGCAGCAACGGTCGGATCATCACCATGGCCGCACCGGTCGTGCCGATCCAGGAGGCCAGCAGGGTGCCGATAATCAGCAGCACGGCGTTGACGCGCGGCGTGCCGCGCAGCGCACCCCCGACGAAGATGCCGCCGGACACGGTGAACAGCGCCCAGAGCAGGATGATGAACGGAATGTAGTCCACCAGGTAGATGTGCAGAACCGACTGCAGGGCATCCGCCTTCATGATGATCAGGAAGGGGATGGCGAAGGCCAGAGCCCAGAACACGGATACCTTGGGGAAGTGCTTGTGCCAGAAGTGGGGCGCGACCAGCGGACCGAGAGCGATGGAGAGGAGGATGCCGATGAAGGGGATCACCGTCCACAGCGGCAGTTGCCCGACCGGATCGCTGTGTGCGCCGCCGTGCCCATCGGCATCGCCGTGCCCATCCGCATCGCCGTGCGACGCGGCCGCACCCTCCGGATGCGCAGCGGAGTCATCCTTCACGACCTCATGTGTCGCCGCAGAATCGTCGCCATGTTCCTGGGCACCGACAGGCGCCGGAATCATGACAAACAGCGGAACCGTCATCAACAGCATAAGGATGAGAAAGGAACGACCGGAAAAGAATCTGGCAATCATATCCACTCCCAGCGAACTCCGATCGGCAATCATGCACCATGGTGATAATGCATCGGGATATCGCGGAAAACAACCCGGATCCGCAATCGCGCATTCGCAATCACAAACCCGGATAAAACGGGTCACTACATTATTAGGTTCGACCTGATTCAGGAATACTTAACCTGTTTTCGACTCAAACCGAAAGCGATTAATCGCTGTCATTGCATACTGTTAGCTTTTCTACCACTTACTCCGCGTCCGGCAGGTAATTCAGGTGACGGGCAAGCTGCCGCTCCGAATCCGCAACCGATCCCCCCTTGCGCTCGGCGTAATCCATGACCTGATCGCGTCCCAGATTGCCGACATTGAAGTACCGCGCCTCGGGATGGATGAAGTACAGACCGCTGACGCTGGCGGCCGGAATCATTGCGGCGGTCTCCGTCAGGGAGATCCCCGCCTCCCCGGCAGTCAACAGTTCGAAAAGTCTGAACTTTTCGGTGTGATCCGGGCAGGAGGGGTAACCTATCGCCGGTCGGATACCACTGTCGGCGGGCAATCCCAGATCGACGCATATCTGTCGATGCAGATGCTCCGCCTGGGCTTCGGCCAGTCTGTCGGCCAGTGCTCGGATCATTATCGCACGATAGTCATCGCCCTCGGCGCGGAACCGCGCCTCGGCTTCCGCCGCCCCCAGACCGGCCGTGAGGGCAAAGCCCCCCATCCAATCCGGCGCACCACCGACAGGCGAGATGTAGTCGGAGAGGCAGCGGTTGGGTTTAGCGGCAGCATGGGTCGTCTGCTGCCGCAACAGCGGGAACCGGGTCATCTCGGTCGTACGTGATTCCGCGGTGTAGAGGATGACATCATCCCCCTCGGCGGCGGCAGGCCAGAAGCCGTAGACGCCCCGAGCCTCCAGCAGATTGTTCTCAACGATTTCAGCCAGCAGCGTGCGGGCATCCGCAACCAGATCACGCGCCGCCGCTCCCCGTTCGGGATGAGACAGGACCTCCGGGTATCGCCCCTTGAGCTCCCACGTCTTGAAGAAGAATGTCCAGTCGATCAGTTCGACCAGTTCGGCCAGTGGCGTCGCCACCATCCGGCGTCCGCAAAAGGGTGGTTTGGCGATGCCGCCGAAGTCGAGTAACGCACGATTGCTCCTCGCCTCCTCAATGGAGAGCAGCGGCTTGGGAATCCTGGCCTCAGCCCTCTCCCGCAGGCCTCTCTGCTTCCGGGCGACCTCCTCCAGGTAATCCTGACGAGTATCGCGATTGAGAAGATCGCCAACGGTACTCGCCGCCCGCGATGCGTCCTTGACCTGGATCACACCATGTTCGTACTCCGGTGCGATCCGCAGCGCCGTGTGCTCCGGGCTGGTCGTGGCGCCGCCCACCAGCAGCGGCATGACCAAGCCCCGCCGGTTCATCTCGCGGGCAACCTCGGTCATCTCGTCGAGTGAGGGGGTGATCAGACCGCTGAGGCCGACGATATCGGGCTTGAGCTCCGTTGCCTTGTCGATGATCACGGGAGTGGGGACCATTACCCCCAGATCGATGATCTCGTAGCCGTTGCAGCCGAGCACCACGCTGACGATGTTCTTGCCGATATCGTGGACATCGCCCTTGACCGTCGCCAGCAGAATCCGCCCCCGACTCGCAGCGCCGACCTGGTCCTGCTTGAGGTAGGGATCCAGGATCTCCACTGCGCGCTTCATTGCCCTGGCGCTCTTCACGATCTGGGGCAGGAACATCTTCCCCTCGCCGAACAGCTTGCCGACGGTTCTCATGCCGTCCATTAACGGACCCTCGACAATCGTCAGCGGCAAATCGTAGACGGTCAGAGCCTGTTCGAGATCCTCTGCGAGATAATCGAGAATCCCATGCACGAGCGCATGCGCCAGACGCGCGGACAGATCGCCTTCACGCCAGGCCAGATTCTCGATCTGCTTCGCCCCCTCGCCCTTCACGGTCGTGGCGAATTCGATCAACCGCTCGGTGGCGTCGTCGCGACGATTCCAGAGGACATCCTCCACCCGCTCCAGCAGGTGCGGTTCGATATCCTCATACACCGCCAGCTGACCGGCATTGACGATGCCCATATCCAGCCCCGCCTCGATCGCCCTGTAGAGAAAAGCGGCATGCATCGCCTCGCGCACCACGTCATTGCCGCGGAAAGCGAAAGAGAGGTTGCTGATCCCGCCGCTGAACCTGGCGCCGGGACAACTGACCTTGAGACGCTTGACCGCCTCGATGAAATGGATCGCGTAGTCGCGATGCTCATCCAGACCGGTCGCCACGGCCAGCACGTTGATGTCCATGATGATGTCACAGGCGGGGAACCCGGCCTGGTCGACAAGGAGCCCGTAGGCCCGCTCCATGATCTCCACCTTGCGATCGGCGGTATCGGCCTGCCCCCTCTCGTCGAAGGCCATGATCACGGCGGCGGCACCGTAACGATGCACCAGACGCGCCCGGCGGAGGAACTCCTCCTCGCCATCCTTAAGGCTCAACGAGTTGACGACCCCCTTGCCCTGCAGCCCCTTGAGGCCGATCTCGAGCACCTCCCAGCGGGAGCTGTCGATCATCACCGGCAGGCGGGCTATCTCGGGCTCGGCGGCCATCAGCCGGAGGAAATGATCCATTGCGGCGGGTGCGTCCAGCAGGGGATCATCCATATTGAGATCGAGCATGTTGGCGCCCCCCTCAACCTGTTGGCGGGCGATCTTGAGCGCCGCCTCGAATTTCTCCTCGCGGATCAGGCGGGCGAAACGGCGGGAGCCCGCCACGTTGAGCCGCTCGCCGATCATGAAGAAGCTGCTGTCGGGGTGGAACGCCTCCGTTTCGAGACCGCTGAAACGGGTAATCCGATCCGCGGCCGGAACCGGGTGCGGCAACGGGCGCGGCGTCGCGCCCTCCATCGCCCGGGCGATGGCCGCAATATGGGCGGGTGAACTACCGCAGCAACCGCCGACCAGATTCGCGAGGCCGCTGTCCACGAACTCCCTGATCAACCCGGCCATGATCTCGGGGCTGTCATCATAACCGCCGAGCGCATTGGGCAGCCCGGCATTGGGATGCACGCTCACCCAGGTCGGCGCCAGCGTCTCCAGCTCGACCAGGGCGGGTCGGATATCGCGTGCGCCGAAGGAGCAGTTCAACCCCACACTGAAGGGCGCGGCATGCTCCACCGAGGTCCAGAAGGCCTCGATGGTTTGGCCCGACAGGGTGCGCATGGATTTGTCGGTAACGGTGACGGAGATCATCAGCGGCACGGCGCCCAACTCGCGGCGGACATCCTCAATGGCCATCAGTGCGGCCTTGGCCATGTGGGTATCGAAAATGGTCTCGAGGAGCAGCAGGTCGGCGCCCCCCTCTATCAGACCGCGCGCAGCCTCCTCGTAGCCGGCATAGGCCTCGTCGAAGGTC
The DNA here is from genome assembly GCA_024231955.1 of bacterium. GTDB lineage: Bacteria > Krumholzibacteriota > Krumholzibacteriia > JACNKJ01 > JACNKJ01 > JAAEPZ01. Next base: position 204,308 of record JAAEPZ010000433.1, read on the forward strand.
AGTGCGCGCAGCGCGGGATTCTCGACGTCGGGCGACAGCGACAGCGTCTTGTTGGTCGGCCCCAGACTGCCCACCGCGAAGCGGGGACGCTCCGGAGTCTCGAACTCGTCGCAGGCCCTGCGGACGAGTTGCGCCGACGCCCGGTGCAGTTCGCGGCACTGCTCCTTAATCCCGTAATCCGCCTGGCTGATGCGGTTGGCGTTGAAGGTGTTGGTGCTGACCAGATCCGCCCCCGCCTCCAGATAGGCCCGGTGAATGTCCAGAATCGCATCCGGTCGGGTCAACGACAGCAGATCGTTGTTCCCCTTCAGTTCGCAGTCATGATCGGCGAACAGATCGCCGCGATAATCGGACTCCACCAGATTCAGATTCTGGATCATCGTCCCCATCGCGCCGTCCATGACCAGCACCCTCTCCCTCAGCAACGCATTCAGCGATTCACGGCAACCCTCTTTCACGATCTCTCCTTATCGATGCGCGCAATGTCCGGTTCGAGTTCGGCGAGCATGCGGGCGGGCATCTCGCCGCGATTGAAGGGAGCGCTGATCTGCAGACCCGCGACGCTCGGCAGCAGCGCGCGCGCCATCTCCAGGGCTATGGCCAATCCCTCCGCCTGCTCCGCCGTTTTGTCGCCGGCGACCTTGCGCATCCGCTCCATGATCGACTCCGGGATGGTCACCCCGGGAACCTCGTTGTTGAGGAACTCGGCGTTGCGCAACGACTGCAGCGGCCAGATGCCCGCGAGCACGGGCACGCGGTAATCCTTTGTCGCCGCAAAAAATCTCTCGAGCGGTTCGAGATCGAACACCGGCTGGGTGATGGCAAACTCCGCCCCGGCATCCACCTTCCAGTAGAAACGCTCCACCTCGAGCTCGAAGTTGATCGCAGTCGGGTTGGCGCCGACACCGATCACGAATCCCGTGGGTTTGCCTATGCTCCGCCCGCCGACGTCGCAACCGCGATTCAGATGGTCGACGAGATTGGTCAGGCCGATGGCGTCCACATCGAAAACCGGGGTGGCGGACGGGTAATCCCCCTTGACGGGCGGGTCCCCCGTAAGCAGCAGCAGATTGCGCACACCCAGTGAGTAGGCCCCCAGCAGATCGGCCTGCATGCCGAGGAGATTGCGGTCGCGGCAGACATAGTGCAGCAACGGTTCGATCTTCTCGCAGCTGTTCTGGATCCGCACGGCCATCGCCTGCGGACTCATGCGCGCGGTTGCACGGGGACCGTCGGGAATATTCACCGAGCCGAAACCGGCCCCCTCCATCTTGCCGGTCAGGGCGAGAACCTGAGTGAGATCCCAGCCGCGCGGCGGCAGCAGCTCCACGGTGGTCACTATCTTGCGCTCCGCCAGCATCGCGCCCAGGCGGGATTTCTCCGCCAGCGGCAACGGCTTCTGCTCGGGAGCCGCGGTCTTGGCGGCGACTCTCTGCGCCACAACCCTGCCGGTCGCCGGCACCACCGCCCGCAACGCGCGTCCCAGTTCCCGGATGTGCGCCGGAGTGGTGCCGCAGCAGCCGCCGACGATGGATGCGCCCGCCTCGGCGAACCGCCGTCCATACTTGGCGAAGTACTCGGGGCTGGAGAGATAGAAGGTGCGTTCGTCCATCCTTTTCGGGAGGCCCGCGTTGGGCTGCACGGAGATGGGTCGGGTGACGACGTTCCTGATCTTCTCAAGCGCTTCGAGCATGAGATCCGGACCTATCGAGCAGTTGAGGCCGATGACATCGGGACCGGCGTCGTCAATATTCGTGATGACATCCTCGATGGGAGCACCGTAATCGGTGTGCCCCTCCTGCGTCAGGGTCATCTGGGCGATGACGGGGATCTCCGGTGCGGCGTCGCGACAGCCGGCGATGGCCTCGTTCAACTCCCCGGGATCCGAAAAGGTCTCGCAGATGAAGACATCAATGCCGCCCTTGGCGAGGTTGAATGCCTGCCTGCGGAAAGCGGCGCGGGCGTCCTCCCGTGAGGTGGAGCCCCACGGCTCCAGCTTCACCCCGAGCGGACCGATGGAACCCGCCACGAACACATCATCCCCGGCCATTTCGCGAGCCAGTTCGGCGCCGCGCTGATTGATCTCATCCAGCCGCTCGGCCATCTGGAAACGGCCCAGCTTGAATGCATTGCCGCCGAAGGTATTGGTCTGGATGATCCGCGCACCGGCCTCGAGATACTCCTTGTGGACGTGACGCACCATGTCGGGATCCTCGACATTGAGAGCATCGAAACAACGTCCGAGGTGAACGCCACGCTTGTACAGCACGGAGCCCATGGCGCCGTCGCAGACCAGAACCCCCTGCTTCAGACTGGCGAGGAAATCATTGCGCATGCTACAGATCCCTTTTCGATATTGTGGTCGGTGCATCGGTCGGTGAGCGCGGGAATCGAGTTCGCGGATTCCCTGAGCTACGTGAACAGAAAAAGAATAGGAACAGCCCGATTGAACAGCAAGCATTTCCTACAGGAATCCACCCGATTCGGTGAACACCCGACAACTGCCGGGCACAAGCAATCCTCGCAGGCGCACTCCGCGAGGAGGTCGGTCCATGGTGGGATTCAGGCCTTTGCGGCGTGCGTCCCCCTGCTTTCGAAGTAGGCGCACCAGCGCTCCAGCTCCGCACGTGTCATGGGCTCTTCGGGCAAAGGGACCGGTGGAGTACGATCCAGTTGCTTCCATTTGCTCAGGCCGGAAGGGTTATAGGCCATGAATTCGCATCCCTCTATTCCCAACTGACGCAAGAACAGGGCGATGCCGTCCAGATTGCTCCTGGTGGCAGTCAATTCGGGGACAAGCGGCACGCGGACGGATAGTTCGACATCACAACTGACCAGCGCCGTCAGGTTGGCCTTGATCAGGTCATTCGAAACCCCCGTATAGGCCAGGTGAAGGTCGGCGTCGATCAGCTTCAGATCGAAGGCGATCCTGTTTATGAACGGGAGCAGACGTGATGCGAAAGGTATGAAGGGGAAATACCCGGAGGTTTGCAGCGCCACGTCAATACCCTCCGCCTGCAGGCAGGGGAGGATCTTCTCCAGGTAGTGCATGAAGAGGGTGGGCTCGCCACCGGAAAAGGTGACCCCCCCACCGGATTGCTCGTAATAGAGGCGATCCCGCAGCAGCAGTTCAATCAACTCCGACGGCGGATAGTATTGCCCCACCACCCTGCGCGCGCCAGGGAAGCATGGCCGCCCTTCGAGACAATTGCCGCACTTGCGGCAGCGTTCAGCATCGAAGAGGAGATCGGGAGTCACTTCGTACGATTCCGGATTATGGCACCATACGCAGCGAAGAGGGCACCCTTTCAGGAACACCACACTTCGCAATCCGGGACCATCGACACACGAACCCCTGACGATGTCGAAAACAAGCGGCTTCAGGCTGGACATGATATCGGTTCGATGCCCATCCGCTTCGGCACGTGACGCACCAGATAGATGAACTTCAGGATGTAGTTGAGATTGCCGTCCAGAGCCAGTTTGTTGTCCAGAATTCCCGCGAAGATATCGGGGCTCTCGGACATGACGAACTCGGCCATGGTGCGTGTATCGGCAAACGTAACGGTGATATTGGTGTTGTCTATCGCTTCGTCATGCACCTCCATGACGGGTTGCCTGAGAAAGCGGCTCCTCTTGAAAGAGACCGATACGGCCAGATTGCCGTCCAGGCAGATGAAGGAGTAGCGGGCATTGAAGTCGCGGATGTTTCGGCGCAAATCTCTGTCGATAAGGAGGATGAGACGCAGCGCCTTCAATGCCACCGTCATCAGGCCATCCAGATTGCCGCCGCGAGCGAGAATCTCCAACATCTCCTGGCGCAGATCCTTCAGCAGTTGCTCCCGCGCGGTACGGACTGGCCTGAAGATCCTCCGGAATAGTCTCCTCATTTTGCACCTCCAGCCTTACTCAGGCTTTTGAATGACTTCAACGGCGGATCCAGTTTGACGAACTTCCCGTTCCCCATCAGATCATACTGGCTTCGAGTGATCAGTTCATCCTGCATCGCGGAATTGAGCGAGTTGAAGTAGGCCGAATAACCGGACACGCGCACCAGCAGATCCTCGTATTCATCCGGTGTCGCCTTGGCGTCGATCAGGGTGTGGTAATCCTGGATATTGAACTGCACCTGCTGTCCGCCGGATCTGAAGTAACTCTCGATCACATCACTGAAACGCTTGGTGGCCGCAGACTCCCCCTCCAACGACGAGTACTTCATGTTGAGTGCATAGGCGCCCGGGATATGTCTGCTGTCCAGCCGGGCGACATCGTTCAGGGCGGAGGTCAAACTCGTATCGACCTGAGATGCGGGGGTGATTCCGCTGGAGAACACGACTTTGGCCTTGCGTCCGTTGGGTAGAGCGCCCGCCACGCGACCGTAACCGGCATGATTCGTCATCGTCCAGTATGCGACGCGATAATTGCCGCCGCGGTAATTCCGCTTGCCGTCGAAGCATTCGAAATTGTTTCTGATCATCCGCTGCGAATTGCGAATCGCCACCTTGTGTTCGGTGCCGTACTTGGGCGCCCTGTTGCGCACGTAGTGCCAGAGATCATCATACCCCTCGAAGTCGGCATCCACGGCCGCCACCAGATCGGCCAGGGGCATGTGCATCATTCTGTTGTTTGAGAAACAGACATCCTCAATCGCATTGATGGAGTCGCAGACATCGGCAAACCCTATATGGGTGACGCCGGAGGAGTTGTAGACCGCGCCTCCGAATATCAGATCGCGCCCGCTCTCCATGGGCCCATGGAAGAGACTGGACAGAAGCGGTGTCGGCAGATTCTCCTGGTGCGCCTTCCCGTACAGGTTGTTGAGATGGACCGCCTTGTCCGCCAACCAGGCATACTGCGCTTCGAATGCCGACCAAAACGCCTCAATGTCGGGTAGATCCGCGGGTTCTCCGGTCTCCGGCCCCAGGGACTTGTCTCCGGTAACCGGAGTGCGTCCGTTGTGCAGCGCCATGTAGAGAACGGTGTGGAGCATCATGAAGATGGAGGAGCTGGCGCTGTAATCCCTCCCGGCGCTGCCGAGCTCCACGCATCCCACTACCGCATAATCACGGGCATGCTCAAGTGTCTCGGCCTGCTCCTCAAGCGCCCTGATGTTCTGCTCATCGTTGAAGAAAGCCGGAATCGCCTTTGTGCTGAGAATGACGCGACTAACCTCGTCGCGATACTCAACCGGGTTGGTTCCGGAGAGGTAGCGCGCATTCACATTGGGATCGCGGATAGGCAGCAGCTCGGTGACCTTGAGCATCAGATAGGTCAACTCGTTGACGGCATCCCGGCCATCAGCATCGATACCACCCAGCGTTATCGCCGGCACGGCTCCCGCGCCGCCGAACAGCCGCTCGGCGGCCTCCGGCACGAGGTTGACGTTGTCGGCCAGTTTGAGCCACAGGCAGCCCGTAATCTCCAGGGCTTCAGCCACCGTCAACCGGCCACTCTCGATATCATTGCGGAAGAACGGGTACAGGATCTGGTCGATCCGGCCCGGGTTGATCGCCATGTTGGAATTCTCGGCCATCACCGCCACCTGGCAGATCCACAGAGCCGTCACCGCTTCGTGGTAAGATGCGGCCGGTTCCGCCGGCACCTTGGAGCAGATGCGGGCAATCTCCAGCAGATTCGATCGCCGGTTGATATGTTGCGGGGCCGAGTCCGATATCTCATCAGCCCGCTTCTGCGCTTGCACCGCAATGTTTGCGCTGTAATCCAGAATGCCCTGCATGGAGATCCTGATGGATTTGTAGAAATTGATCTTGGTCGTGTCCGATCCGCAAGCAGCCTCCTGCTCTCTGGAGTTGGCGATGATCTTGTTGATCCCCTGCTTCACCACCCGCCCGTAATCCGGTGTGGTGTGAGAGATCGTCGCGGCCTTCGAGATCGTCATCAGGATCATCTTCTCGACCAGCGCCTGGGATTCGGAATCCTTCTTGCGGACCTGCTCACTGATCGTGCGCTCCAGCCACCAGGGGAAGACATCGTAATTGAGCGTCTTGGCATCCTGTGTACTCAAAAACTGAGGATTTGCCTTGCGCTCGCTGATGAACTCCAGCTCCGGCCAGATCCCAAGACCAAAGAACTCCGGATAGACGGGAGCTCCCAACTCATGAGCCGTAGTGGCTCCACCCAGCCGATTGTCGTCATGGAAGTGCACCTTGCGGTTACTGAGGTAGTTCTTCACCGCCTTGGCCCGTTTGATCTGAATGGGTTCATCCCTGCTGTCGGGCTTCTTCATGTAGGCCGTTATGTATCTGGCCCGCTCCACATCGACCGCCGTCCGGGCCTTGTGATGACGGGTCAACAACTCCGCCAGAAGCGGCAGTGTCTCCGACATGTTATCGCGTGTGAATTTCGCCAGTTGCGGGCGAATATCCTGAATGGAAAATCCCATGATCCCTCCAGCCTGAAAGCTATGATACCGCTATTTCCTGATCAGTGAAAAGTATCCCCGGAATCGCTCTCCATCGCCATTCCGGGAATACCAACGACCCAGATACACACCCTCATCCAGCCTGCGCAGCTTGTCGCGTACAGGTCTCGTCAGCAGATTCCGCCTTGCGCCGTAGTTCAACTCCACGGCCTGTAGATCCTTGTAATCGGCACACACCGTTGTCGCTACCTTGAAGCGGCCAAAACGGAAAATTCCCAGGACGATATTGACTCCGGTTTTCGGCAGCGAATCGGTAAACCGCTTCTCGTGCCGCGCCCAGCGAAAATCCGGTACCGGCCCCGTCAACATCTGAACCCAGTAGTCGCCCGTGAACTCGGCAATCACCGGGCTGACGCCATCTTCATAGAGCTTGTTCAGCGCATTGTTGTCCCGAGGAAAATCCATATTCCCCCCTAGCTTCACCTGACGATCAGGTGGAGCCGGTCTGGAGTCATTGATCAGGCCACTATCATTTTGTACTTGGGCAGCAGACTACGAAGGACGAATATCCTGTGTTGTGCGGCCCCCTGGTAGAACTTGTAGACCGATTTCTGCAGTGCCAGACGCGAAGGTTTACTCTTGTCGAGGGCTTTGTACTGGTGATTCCAGTCCTTGTACTCGACAATCAGTTTGGGATTGGCGAACAGCAGGTTGTCCTTAGCCGTTTGCCGCCAACGTTCGATCCGGTCCTCCTTTTTGGCTTCATACTTGATGTTAGCCTCAACGGTGCTCTTGATATCGCTGAATTTCACTCCATCATTTGCGCTGAGATCCGGCCGCAATCTCCCCACCTTCTGATAGACCTTGAAGATCTGTCGGCAGTAGTCGACGAAGTTCTCCGGATTATTGTGCCGATGATATCTCCCCGTCTTCTTCTCCTGGTAGCTCCAGATCATGTAGGGGCGATCGGGATAGGTCATCACTGCGCCATGCCCCAGCCCGTGACTGACCCCCTGAATCGCCTTGGTCTTCGCCTTATTCCAGTGACGCTTCATGAATGACTCTCTCTTGCGGGCCACATACCGCTCCATTTTACTATCCAGTTCATTGTAGAATCTGACGCTGTCGGGTATCACCTTATTTTCATCGGAGCTGATTCCCGAGAACCCCCAATGCGCGAATGTGTCCGCAAACACATGAGATACAATACCCAGGTATTCACGGAAGTAATCGGTTTTGTGAAAGGTGAGGACATGGGCGATCATATCGTTAGCCAGGGGCGAGTTCTTCTGGCATAACATTTTACGCTCTAGTGTTTGCCCGCTTTGGCCGGGTAAAAAGTGAAATGGTATCCACACCTGCCGTTGATCCTCAGGCTTCAGGTTCTCCTTGGTGAGGGGGTGATGTGAAGTCGCTTCAGTATCCAGCCGTCCTTTATCGGCAAATTGGACATGTCCTGTATGGACATTGTCGTCAACGAACTGGGAGGCCGTTGCTATTATCCTGGCCGTTGACCAGTTGAGGCCGGCAGCCCGAGCCATGGCAAACGTGGCATAGTAATGCATGTCCAATTGCATGATCTCCTCCTTGATCGGGATAAAGTCGGGATGGGAACGGGAGCTGAGACCCCTTGTGCCGGATGATGGCAACCGATCGCATCCCCATGGCAAATGGTGCATGGCATGCCGGTCTGCGGACTGGTGCAGGCAATAGGCGAGACGATGGATCCGCTGGGATGTGGTTGACTCGGGTGTGTTTCTTCACGGTGCGCAATGTCGAGTAGTCGACGATATTGCCTATAGGGATACCATGACTCTGCGTATTTTTGTGCTCCATTCCGGATCCTTCCAGTAGAGAACACCTGGCTCTGCTTGGTGACGTTAAACCCGCAAAACCATGGAATCCAGATATCCAGGCTGCGGGTAATACTGCGCACAAGCGTTACAGTAAATCTCAGCTTTATCAGTATGCCACAATATATGTTAGCTGTCTACATTGCGATCCGTAATGATATGATCGATAAATATGACGAAAAGGGCTGTAATCATTGAAGATATTGTCGCAGCATCTGCGCCTGGAGGCAGTACCTGCTCGGAGCAGTCTTGAGATCCCGATATGGTTATCCGGATGGATCAGCCGCCATGGAAGATATGGATGGCCTGCACAACGGCTTCGTCGGGCACCGGAAAGGTGTCCCAATCGATCTCGGCGACATACTTGCCATCGACACTGACCATGATATGGCTGAAGGAGTAGTTCATCGCTTCGAGGACATCATCCACGGTCATCCCCTCGCGCCACTCCAGCGGTTTTTCGTTTATGGTGATCATGTCGCGCTTCCCCTGACAATCAGTTCTATCGCCGCGTTGGCCTGCATGTTGGCGACCAGAGCGACCCGTGCGGAGCAGAGACCCGCGCTCATATCGCTGGTCCCGTCACCGCAGAAATACACCTGCCCCGCCTGCAGCAGCTTCAGTTGATCACTTTGACCCAATCCCGACAGGCCATTGCCGCAGACGATCGGTTTCTCCGCAAAGGAGGTGCACCAGGCGCCTATCAACATCATCTTGGCCTCGGCGCGATCAAAAGCCTCGATCAGGAGATCGGCGGCGCCGAAGATCCGCGCCGTGTTGGCGGCGTCGATCTTCACGCTGTGCATATCCAGTTTGATCTCCGGATTGATCGCCCGCAAGTGATCGGCCAACGCTTCGGTCTTCAGCCTGCCGATATCCTTCTGAAAGAAGTGTTGCCGATTCAGGTTCGAAATCTCCACCACGTCGAAGTCGGCCAGGATGAGCGATCCCACACCGGCCCGCGCCAGAGACACGGCTGCGTTGGAACCGAGCCCCCCACAACCGGCAATGGCAATACGGCAGCCCCGGAGGGCTGCCGTCATACCGTCAACGTTTCTGGTGAAAAGATCACCCATACTAGGCGGACTCCTCTTCCTGATCGGCCTTGATGATCTCCACCAGCTCGGGCATGTCGATGCCGAGCTCCTTCAGCCTGGAGATCTTCGGAACGCCGTTCTTCGTCCAACCGCGCCGCTCGTAGACGACGTCCATGGTCTTCACGTACTGGTCCATCCGATACTCGCGCAGAATGGCCACCTTCTCGGCGGTCGTCTTGCCCTCGGGATCGACGCCGATCAGCTTCTTCATCTGACCGTCGTAACGCTCCTGCCGGGACTCGTACTCGACCTCGGTGACGGGACCCACCGCGCGATAGGGCGGCATGTCGTCCTTGCGCGTGCCGAAACCGAGCATGCGGCACATCACCTTCTGCAGCGTGTACACACGGCCCGACTGCTCGAGCATCTTGTCCTCGTCCACCTTGATGCCGGTCATGCCCTCGAAGAAATCGAAGTAACCGCGCACGTGGCCGGGGATCTTCGCCGGTTCGTCCTCTTTGAAGTTGTCGGACGGAACGACATCGTTCCAGCAGAGCTTGCACAGACCGAGGAGTCCGAACCAGGTCCGCCACAGCGGATAGTAGTGCAGAGCCTCGGCCTTGTCCTCGAAGGTCGGCAACTGGTTATTGACCATGTCCATGAAGATGAGCCACGCCTCGTCGTGCTGCGGACCCTTGATCGCCATGGTGTAGCCGCACTGCTGGGCCAGCGATTCCTTGGAAACGTACTCCGAGTACTCCAGGCCCTTGCTCTCCATGCCGATGTCCTGCAGGAACGCCGCATCCGCGCCGTACTCCTTCGCCCACTTGTTCTTCAACCAGCGGACCCCTTGACCGACATCGACGCCGAAGCCCTCGCCTCGCGCCATCTGGTGCAGCAGTTCGAGCGTCTCGTCGGCGGCGCCGAAGTTCAGCTCCATGCCGCCGGTGTGTTCGGTGGTGATCTGACCGGCCTCGAACGCCTCCATCACGAACGCCACGCAGGTGCCGACCGAAATCGTATCCACACCGTAGGTGTCGCAGTAGAAGTTGAACTCGACCAGGAAGTCGCCGTCGAAGCAGCCCATGTTGGCGGCGGCGCCGGCCGTTTCGTACTCGGGACCGTCGACGATCACCTTGTCCCCCTTGTAGGGACCGGTCTTCAGTTCGAAGCCGTCGACGCCCTTGGCGCAGGCCATTGAGCAACCGGGCCAGCAACCGTCGGTGGCGCCCTGAGTGAAGTACTTCTCCTTAAGCATCTTGGAATCGATGCGCCAGGTCTCCTCATGACTGCCGTACATGTAGTTCTTCACGGGCAGCAGATCGTACTTGTCCATGACATCCACGATATTGGCCGTGCCCACCTGACGCATCCGGCACTGATCGTCGTCCAGACGCGCCATCTCGGCGTTCACCTTCATGCCGGCGCGGCGGATCTTGCCGCCGCTGGCCGGGTGGTTCAGGTCGTCGAGCACCTGAATCGCGCCGGTCGGACACACGTAGCCGCAGGAGGTGCAGGCGACGCAGTGCGGATCCACCTTGTTGAAGGGCATGGTCATGTGCCGCTTCACGCCGCGTCCCGCGAAGTCCAGGATGTGCTCCATCGTGAACTCCGAGCAGGCGCGCTTGCACTTGCCGCACAGGATGCAGGCCTTGCGGTTCTCATCCCTGTACTCGTGCTCGAACCGGCTCTCCGTAACGCCGCACTGCTTGGCGAGTTTTTTGATCGTGGGCACGTTGGGCCAACGGCTGAGATACATCTCGGCCAGAACCCTGCGGTGCTTGTTTACCTTATCCGTCTCGGTGTTGACCGTCATCCCCTCGACGACCGGGAAGTTGCAGGTCGTGACCAGCTTCCTCTCCCCGTTCACCTCGACCTCGCACATGCACATGCGGCAGTTGCCGTCGGGCGCCAGGTCCTTGTGATGACAGAGCGTAGGCACCTTGTGTCCAGCTTCACGAATGGCGGCCAGCAGCCAGGTGCCTTCGACCACTTTCACCTTCTGATCATTGACGGTGATTTCGAATTTCCTAGCCATTATTTCACCTCCGTGCAGTTGCAATTGCCGCCGTCGCATTTACCGTTGTTGATGCACTGCTCGTACTCCTCGCGGAAGTAACGAAGCGTGCTCAGTACGGGATTCGGAGCGGTGCCGCCGAGTTGGCAGAGGCTGGTTTCGACCATAGTGTCCGAGACCTCAGCGAGGAACTCCAGATCGCTCATTTTACCTTCGCCAGTGCAGATGCGGGTCAGAGCCTTGCGCATGGCGGCAAGACCCTCGCGGCAGGGCGTGCACTTGCCGCAGGATTCGCCCTCCAGCCATTCGGTGAAGCCGCGAGCGATCTCGACCACGCAGTTGCCGTCGTTGATGACCTGAATGACGCCCGAGCCGAGCATCGAACCGGCTTCGAGCAACGCCTCGTAGGTGAGCGGCGTGTCGAGCAGGGACGCGGGCAGAATGCCGCCCGTCGGTCCACCGACCATTACAGCCTTGAGCTCGCCGCCCTCCACGCCGCCGCCGATCTCACAGACGACCTCGCGCAGCGTCGTGCCCAGGGGCACTTCAACCAGACCCTTGTTGACGACATCGCCGACCAGAGAGAGAACCGTGGTCCCCTTCGCATCGGCGGTGCCGATCGACGCATACCACTCCGCGCCCTTCTCGACGATCACCGGGACGTTCGCCCAGGTCTCGACATTGTTCAGCACGGTGGGTTTGCCCTTGTAGCCCTGCTCCGAATGATGAGTGTACGTGGCTTGAGGCTCTCCGGCCTTGCCTTCGAGCGCATCGATCAGCGCCGAGGACTCGCCGCAGACGAAAGCGCCGGCGCCGCGACGGATCGCGATGTCGAAACTCATGCCGCTGCCGAGGATGTCGTCACCCAACATGCCGGCGGCGCGAGCGTCGGCCAGCGCCTTACTCAGACGCGCCTGGGCCAGGGTGTACTCCTGACGCAGGTAGACAATACCCTGCTTCGCGCCGATGGCCGCCGCGCCGATAATCAGACCTTCGATGATGGCGTGGGGATCGGACTCGACCAGAGTGCGGTCGGAGAAAGCGCCCGCGCCGCCGCCTTCGGCGTTGCAGATCACGTAAGCGTCACCGCCGTCGGCCGATTTACGCGCGGCCTCCCACTTGAGACCGGTCGGGAAGCCGCCGCCTCCTCGGCCACGGAGGCCGGAAGCGATGACGGACTTGATCAGACCATCGGGATCCTTGCTCTCCAGCACCTTGCGGAGGGAGGCGTAGCCGCCGTACTGCTCGATGCTCTCGGGATCGATCTTGCCGCTGTTGCGGAGAACGACCGGCTCATGTTTGTCCGAGGCGACGATCACGGCGGGCCCATCGGCCCCGGTCGCGGTCACGTCACGTGGTTCGAGGGTGAAGCTATCGAAGAAGGTGACGATGTGATACAGCCGCGCCTTGGGGACGCCCGTGGCGAGACTGATCGTGTCAATGGAGGTCTTGGAGATGCAGCGCTCTCTGTCCTGAATGTCCTGCATCATCTCGACCACGTATTCGGGATCGCCGTTGTACTCGGCGACGATCCTCTTGACGTCCTGGGCCGTTAAACCGGAACAGGTGGTGCAGTTGTCGCTGAGTTTGTACTCGGCGGCCGCGGGGCTCTCCTCGATCCGCCAGCTCGGCGTGACGTGGCGATTCCGGATAACCAGCGCCTTAACCATCTTGTCGCGCAGCACGGTGCCGACACCGCCGCGACCGGCCTGCTTGAGACGGGCGACGCCGCGCCGCCAATCCCAGAAGGAGAAGTTGAGGACGCCCATCCGCGTATGCTCGGCAGCGGTACCGGCCGAAACGACGGAGATGTTGCGGCGGTCGAAGTCGTCGACAGCGTACATCTCGGTGAGCTCTTCAGCCACGATGTGGGAATCGATGCTCTCCTTAGGAGCCTCTTCGATCGTGATCTTACCCTCGATGGCATCGATGAACACGATGACGTCGCTCGTGGCCTTGCCGATGAGCATCAAGGCATCGAAGCCGGCAAATTTAAGGAAAGGTCCGAAGTAGCCACCGACGTTGCAGTCGATCATCGATTGGGTAATCGGGCTGATCGCCGTAACCAGCGTCTTGCCTGAACCCGGGAACGAGGTGGTTCCACCGAGAGGACCGGGGGACATGCAGATCGGGTTCTCCGGACTGTCCCACTTGGTGTCCTTGTTGATCTCCTGGAATGTCAGCCAGAGGTCAAAGCCTTTGCCGCCGATCCAGAGATCCTTCATTTCTTGAGTGACCGGACGCGTCTCGATGGCGTTGGAGCCGATATCAATCCTCAGTGTCCGGTTAGCATAGCCACGCTCGAGCTCGACAGGCTCAAACGCATACTCAGCCAGGACTTTGTGCGCAGCGCGCATCCCGGCGATATCCCTATCAGGCATTTAGACCTCCAGGAGGAGTAATCCTTAAGTTTTTCGAAAGAACCCAAAGAAAATACACAAACTGTCAGACAGGGGAAAGGGTGAAATTCATAACCACCGAATGCCGGAACTGCAAACGACAACTACATTAACGTCGATCCTGCTCCTGGAATTGGACACTGACCAACAGCAAAACTACGACAACAGGAAACTTAATTTATTCAAGCTCGTTATTGACTTTCTTAACCTACTAGCCTAAACTGTCAACATAACAGGAGGCCACCATGGATATATCGCAAGCTCAATGCCCAGGATGCAAACAACCCATGAAAATCACGCGCCTGAACTGCCCCGAGTGCGAGGTCGCTTTGGATGGGGAGTTCGAAATTTCGCCGCTGGCGGAGTTGTCGCTGGAAAACCAGCTATTCGTGCTCGCATTTGTGCGGCACCATGGCTCGATCAAAAAGATGGAGACGCTATTCGGCATCAGCTATCCGACTGTCAAAAATAGGCTTAACGCAATCGCAGGCCAACTTGACAGCCAGTTCCAGGCTCCCGAAGTCAGTTCCGACATCCTTGAAAAACTGGCTCGGGGTGAGATAACGGTCGCCCAGGCGATGGAGGAGCTCGAATGATCCCTCCAGCCTTTCTCGTCGCCTGGGTTGGAAAACGGCAACGGATCCCCCTGCCGGTACCGCTGTTCCTGCTCTGGCCATTCCTGCTGCTGGGCTACCTGTTTATAGGTCTGGGGTGGATGATCACCCCCCCCACGAAACGGGCTGCGCGATTCGGTAAGGGCCTGATGATGCTGGAGGCGTTTCGTCACCTGTCGGGTATGCAGGTGAACATCGACACGGCTCGCAGCGAATCGTTCTCTCTGAAATTCTACTGACCCCCAAAGGAGGACACCATGTCCGAAGAGAAGAAACAGGTACTCGACATGCTCGCAGAGGGCAAGATCACGGCTGAGGAGGCGGAGCGTCTACTGGAAAGGCTGGAGCCCTTCGGGGGGCGCAAACACCGCCACGAGGATCGACCCCACAAGGGCAAACGATTTCGTTTTCAGAAGGACTTCCATCTCGACACCAATCCGAAGGAGAACGAACCTCAACCCACATCCTGCGGGGCTCTGAAATTCCTCCGGGTGCTGGTGAACAGCAATGACGGCGACACGGTCAACATTCGCGTCCCGCTGGCGCTGATCAAAACCGGAATCTCGCTTTCGACCATGCTGCCGTCCGACGCCAACGAGAAACTGGAGGCGAACGGAATCGACCTCTCCAGCCTCAGCAAAATGAAGGGTGATGAGCTGGTTGAAGCGCTGCGGGAACTGCAGGTGAATGTGGACGCCAACGATGGCAGTACAGTAAGGATCTTCTGCGAATGAGACACTTTAAGAAACCGAGAAGGGGAGTCCACCACTCCCGTCCGGCCAACCTGCACAGCCATCCGGATGAGGTCTCCACGCGGACGCTGCTCAGCCTTTACAACGGGTGGTGCAGCCCCTCAGATCTGCCGATTCTGCTTGCGGTAATAGGCCGGCGTGCACCCCTCGTAGTCTTTGAAGACTGAATAGAAGCTCTGCAGAGTACCAAATCCGCTCTCCTTGACGACATCGGTGATCCTGCAATCCGACGCCTTCAACAGGGTCTTGGCTCGCATCAATCGGAAGCGGATGATCTCCTCGTGAATCGTCATGCCGATCTCCCGCTTGAATCGAACCTCCAGATTTCGACGGGAGACTCCGAGGTTGCTGACCAGATCGGTGACATGAATCCCGTCGGTGGCATGGACGCGGATAAACTGCACGGCCTTGGAGACAAGCGGATCGGCGCAGACGAACATCTGTGTCGATTCCCGCTCAACAGTGTCGCCGGACGTCTGGTACAGAACTACCGGGTTTGTCTCGCGCGAGGATGATTGCTTCATGATCCCGTCAAGAGCCTCGGCTGCGCGATAGCCGACCCTCTCGCAGGCAAGGGGGATACTGGAGAGTGTCGGCGAAGCCAGTTCGCACAGAAGATCGTCGTTATCGACGCCGAGAATCGCAACCTCATCGGGGACCTTGATCCCGCAGGTCGCACACACTTTGGCCAATTTCAGGCCGATGATGTCATTGCACGCAAAGATGCCGACGGGAAATCGAAGGCTACGCAACCAACTCTTCAGGCCATCGAACTCGTCGTGGGACTTCCACCAGGAGCGGGGCTGCAGGAACCGTGGAGCATCCTGGCAGACATGTTCAATCGAAGAGAGAAAGCCGGCCTCCCTCTTGACCGACCAACCGACATCGGGAACTCCACAATAGGCCAATCTGCGATACCCGCAGGAGAGCAGATACTCCCCCGCCTTGACCCCTGTCTGATAGTCATCGTTGTTTACCTGATGAAATCCCCTGTCGAGATACCCACCGGCCACATCAACCACGGGCAGCTTCAACGCGGAGAGACGCGCAGCGTCCTCCTCCGTTTCAACCCTGGCAATGATGCCGTCGCCATCCTCGGTCTCCAGATCTTCAAATGAGAGAAACATCCAGCCGAAACCATAGAGTCGCCAACTCTCATGTGTATGTGCGTAGCGCAACACGCCCCGGGCAATTGCCCGATCGTAGGAATCATTCAGCTCCATGAACAAAGCAATCTTCTTCTGCTCTTCCTTGATCATACTCTCCTCACTCCCCTCATTGCGCTGCGCAGTTCATGAATATATTCACGCATATCACGCAAGGCAATGTTTACTTGATCTTTTGTTCACTTTATGTACCACAGCATTGCCTGGAGCTTCCGGATCAACCTTGGCGGTTTGTTTTTCATGACCATCGCACAGAATAGGAGGTCAACCGTCTGCAGAATCGAAACGGCAACATGTAAAAGAGCGCCGACCTGCGTCGACGCTCTGTAAAAATCGGGTTCGGTATGAGCAGCCTTGTCAGCTCAGAGCGAACAGCTTCTGATAACCGGGCTGCTCCTCAAGAAGCTGGTTATGGGTCCCCTCGTGCAGGATGATCCCCCCCTCCAGCCAGAGCACACGCTCGGCTCGCTGGGCAGTGGCCTCCCTGTGAGTCGATACGAGAATACCGGCATCGGGCAGCTGGCTGCGCACATGGTCCCAGAAGACCTTCTCGGTATGGGCATCCAGCGCGCTGGTCACATCATCCAGCACAAGGATGGCCGGAGATCCCGCCAGAGCCCGCGCCAGAGCCACTCTGGCCCGCTGTCCGCCGGACAAACCTTTGCCGGCCTGGGCGACCTCCTTGTCGCCGGGCACCTCCTCGCTCAAGCAGGCGGTGCGCAACGAGCGTTGCACCGTGTTGGCGGTTATCCCCTCACGATCCAGGTGGACGTTCATGTCAACATCACCTGCGAATAGTAGAGGCTCCTGCGGCGCGTAACCCACCCAACCGGCGCGATCATCGTCGCTGAGGCTGGTGAGCGACTGCCCCGCCCCCAAGCGCACTTCACCCGCGGTCGGTTCGAGCAGCCCCACGGCGCACTCCAGCAGTGTCGACTTGCCGCACCCGACGGGTCCGACCAGCGCCACCGTCTCACCCGGCCTGACGATCAGGTTGATGCCGTTGAGCAGAGGTGCGCCGGTGTTGTCCTCGTAGCTGAAGAGGACATCATCCACCTGCAATACGGGATGGCTCTCGGCCACCTTGCCCTCACCGGGTTCACGCTCCTCCTCCTTCTCGATCTCCTGCATCCGTTTCACCGACGCATTCGCGAGATTGGTGCTGACGAAGAAATAGCTGATGGTCCAGATCGGCATCGTCAAATTCGACAGATAGGCGACAAACGCATAGAAATCACCGATCGTGAACTTGGGATCGTTGACCACAAACCAGCCACCGAGGAACAGAACGACCACCAACCCGATCTGGTTCATGATCGAGAAGAATCCCTCCAGAATGGCCCGCAGGGTCACCACCCGTTTCTCGGCCTCCTCCCTCTCATTCAACACCTCGTCGAACAGCTGCTCCTGCGCACCCTCCATGTTGAAACCCATCACGATCCGCGAACCGGAAAAGGCGCTCTCCAACGTCTCCACCGTTTTGCTGGTCGCTTTCTGACGCTCGGCGTAGCGCTTGTGCTGCAGCGTTTCGGTCTTGGAGAGGATCCAGACGATGAACGGCAGCGGCAAAGTCGAAGCCAGCGTGAGCTTCCAGTGCAGCGTAAACATGATCGCGAGGCTGAAAGCCAGCGTCAGCCCCGCCTCAATCGGACGGAACACGCCCGAACAGGCGAACCAGCTCAACTTGTCGAACTGGTCGATATCATCGGTCAACCGCGTCACGAGATCGCCTGGCATGAAACGCTGGAAGAATCCGTGCCGCTTGCGGAGAACCCTCCGCAGAATCTCGACACGGATACCCTTGGCCAGTTTCAGGTTCCCCAGCGCCCGAGTCGAGGGGAGCACGGCCTGGACGATGCTCCGCATCGCCCCCATGAACAGCAGGACCAGCACCCAGGTGCGGGCGCTGCTCGATTCCAGCGGCATGATGCTCTCTACCCAGCGGGCTATGTTGCTCATCACCGGATTCGAACTCTCGGCCGGGTTGGCGCCGGCCAGAGAATCGATGATGAACTTGAAGATCAACGGGTAGAGAGTCCGCGTCGCGATACCGAGCAGCGTGAGCACGAACAGGACGCCCAGGGTGCCCTTGATTCTATTCCAGTAGGGCGAGAACCAGCGAAAGACGTTAGCCAGCATCACGCACCTCCTCCGCCCCCATCTGCAGCGCCACAAGTTTCGAGTAGATCCCGTCCAGGGCCAGCAGTTCGTCATGCGTACCCTGCTCGGACACGCGCCCGGCATCGATCACCAGGATGCGATCCGCCCGTTTCACGGTCGACAGCCGATGCGCCACGACAATCGTCGTGCGCTCGCGCGTAATCTTCTCCAGAGTCTCCTGGATCTTCAACTCCGTGCCGGGATCGACGCTGCTCGTAGCCTCATCAAGCACCAGCACGGCCGGATCCACCGCCAGCGCGCGGGCGAAGGCCATGAGTTGCCTCTGGCCGTAAGAGAGATCCTTTCCGCGGCTTTTTAGTTTACCCTCAAAACCGCCCGGTCGGTTGGTGATCACCTCGAACAGCCCGGCCGTTCGAGCCGCCTCCCGCGCCTGCTCGGGGGACACCGTTTCGCGGAACGCACGCAGGTTGTCCTCCACACTGGCGGGGAACAGGTAGAGATCCTGCAGCACCAGTCCGAACAGACGACGCAACTCACGCGGATCATATTCCCTCAGGTCACGACCATCGAGTGTGATACGGCCGGAGATCGGATCCATGAAGCGACAGATCAGCCCAACAATGGTGCTCTTGCCGCTGCCCGAAGGCCCGACCAGCGCCATCGTCTCACCGGCATTCAGAGTGAATGTGACGTTCTGCAGCACGGGCTTGCCCGGTTCGTACGCGTAGGTGACATTCTCGAACCGGATGCTCCCCACCTCGGTGGGCACGGGTGTCGGATCCACGGGCGTCTGCACGGCGGGGGTCAGATCAAGGACATCGAATATCCTATCGGCTGCGCCCCCGGCACGCTGGATCTCGGCCAGCTGCTCGGAGAGCGCGATGATCGGCCAGTAAACCATGGCCACGAGTTGCGAAAAGGCGACCAGCACACCGACACTCATCGTCCCCTCGCTGATCCAGCGGGAACCCAGCCAGAGCGCGCAGACGGTCATCACGACCTCGAGGAACCCCAGCGTGTGCAGGAAACCGTACTCCATGAAATAGAGCTTGTAGCTGAATGAGTTGTATTTCTGATTCTCCAGCTCGATCCGTTTGCGCGCCCAGTTGGTCCGCCCCACGGCCTGCAGGAAACGCGCAGCCGGCATCACCTCGGCGATCAGACCGGTAAGTTTGGCGTAAAGACTCCGCTCCTTGCGGAAGCGGGTGCGCATGGCCCAGAAGACCAGCAGCGTGCCGATCACCATGACGGGGATCACCATAGCCGCAATCTTGAACAGCCGAATATCCTTGGTGGCCATGATCACCAGCGCGCCGATGAGCATGCCCAGCGCGTTGAGGATCTGCATCATCATCGTGCTCGTGAGCGAAACCAGTCGCTGCGAATCGGATTCGACACGACTGACGAGCACACCCACCGGCGTCTTCTCCAGCCAGAGCACCCCGAGGCGGAAGAAGTGCCCGAAGAGGGTGCGCTTGATGCCGTTGACGGCCATAACGCCCGCCTTGCCGAGCAGAATCGTCGAACCGATCGTCGCGAGCCCCATGCTGAGCATCAAGCCCAGGTAAATCAGAGCCGAGTGAAAGAGTCCCTGGATGTCACTGGCCGGGACATCCACATCGATGATCCTGGCCAGCACCAGCGGCTGGGCGAGACTCGCCGCCACCGAGACCAGGCAGAGCAGGAAGGCCGAGCCGAAGGCCAACCTGTGCGGTTTGATATATGGATAGATCCGTCGGAACATGGCCAGCGTCGGCAGGCGTCCCTGCTTGTCCGACTCATCCATGTTTTCATGCCACCACATTGTGTCCTCCAGACGAAGTGTTGTCGCGCTTTCCGGATTGAGAGGAACCCCGAAGCGCAGCACGGTGGGCAGAATACGCACCCTGCCGGAAATTACCATCAAATAAAAGGGACCCCTCCCGCGCGGCGGGAGGGGTCCCAGAAACGGTCAGCTAATCAGGCCTTGATTTTTAGTACAGCGCCTTGATCGTGCTGAAGTTACTGTCCTCGCTGGCAACAGGCAGATCTGTCTCCGGGAAGTACAGCAACACGCCTTCATGTGTGGGAACCGTGACCTGGAGTTCATCAACCCAGGTAGTGTCGCCGGCATTGGAGTAGGTCCGTCCCTGGATAACGATGCCGTTATAAGAGCCATCGCAGGTCCAAGTATGCTCGGTGTAGTCCCAGCCTTCGCCCGGACCGTAATCGCCGTTACCGCCGGCGCTGCCGCAGTAGCTGTTGATATCGTCGTAAGTACAGGTCTTGCCGCCCCAGATACGGATGGAGGGCGAGCCGCCGGCCGTTGTATCGTAACGCCAGAAGCCAGCCGTCACGACATCACCGGCCTCCAGACCGGTTACGTAGGCCAAATACGCTTGAGGTGTTCCATCCTCAAGGTTATCCACGACTTTCAGGCTGTGGCTCCCCATATAAACGGGATCCGGAGCGGTAACATTGGTCACGATTACGGCATCAGGTCCATACATACCGAGTACTGTGGATGTGCCATCCTCCCAACCGAAGTAGTATGTCGCCTGGGCCATCGCGCTTGACGCGAAGGCAAGCATCAGAACGAGTAAAAGCATTCTCTTCATTGTTGTACCCCCTAGGGTGCTTGAATCAGATTGAAGCGGGTTTACTATACGTATAGCTCCGAATACGAGATTTTACAGCCGAGCATTTGCAGATACCCGTCTTCCCATATTCAGAGGCCATGATGATAACACGTCCGTCGGACCGTGGACAAGACGTCAAATCGGTTCATTTCGTAAATAGAACGTAAACGTCCGGCCCCCGATTGGGGGACCGGACGTGTAGTAGTCTACCGGGAATCCCTGGAAAGCCCGTTTCAACAAGGCTTTCCACACTCGCTGGATCGAAAACTAGCTGATGACCCCCAGCTCCCTGCCCACCTTGCTGAAGGCGGTGATCGCCTTATCCAGGTGCTCCCGGGTGTGCGCACCGGAGACCTGCACACGGATGCGCGCCTTGCCCTTGGGCACAACGGGGTAGAAGAAGCCGATCACGTAGATCCCTTCGGCCAGAACCTTGTCCGCGAAAACCTGACTCAGCTTGGCGTCGCCCAGCATCAGCGGCACGATCGGATGCACGCCGGGGATGATATCGAAGCCCGCTTCGGTCATCTTCTCGCGGAAGTACTTCGTGTTCGCCTCGGTGCGATCACGCAGCTCCGTGCTGCGGGTCAGGATCTCCAGGGTCTTCAGCGAAGCGGCCACGATGGCGGGCGCCACGGTGTTGCTGAAGAGGTAGGGACGGCTGCGCTGCCGCAGCAGATCCACGATCTCCTTGCGGCCGGTGGTGAAGCCGCCGGAGCCGCCGCCCATGGCCTTGCCCAGGGTCGAGGTGATGACATCGACGCGACCGATGGCGCCGCAATGTTCGACACTGCCGCGGCCGGTGGGTCCGAAGAAGCCGGAGGCGTGGCAGTCGTCCACCATCACCATCGCGCCGTACTCGTCGGCTAGGTCGCAGATCTTGTCGATCTGGGCCACGATGCCGTCCATGGAGAAGACGCCGTCGGTGGCGATCATGATCCGCTTCGCGCCGGCGGCCTTGGCCTCCTCCAGCTTGACGCGCAGATCGGCCATGTCGTTGTTGGCGTAGCGGTAGCGCATCGCCTTGCACAGACGGATGCCGTCGATGATCGAAGCATGGTTCAGCGAATCGCTGATCACCGCATCCTCGGCGCCCAGCAGCACCTCGAAGAGACCGCCGTTGGCGTCGAAACAGGCGGCGTAGAGTATAGTGCCCTCGGTTCCGTAAAACTCGGCCAGTTTGTCTTCGAGTTTCTTGTGGATGTCCTGCGTGCCGCAGATGAAACGCACGGAGGAGAGGCCGAAGCCGTGGCTGTCCATGCCGTCTTTCGCGGCCTGAACGATCTCGGGATTGTTGGCCAGTCCCAGATAATTGTTCGCGCAGAAGTTGATCACCTCGGCGCCGGTATCCAGCTTGATGTCGGCTTTCTGATCGCTGACGATAACCCGCTCGCGCTTGTACAGCCCGGCGTCCTCGATCTCGGCCAACGTTGCTTTCAACTCTTCACGTACTTTGTCGAACATGAAACCCTCCCGCCTGTTCTCCCAAGGCATTTGTAGGGGTCATTGGTTTACGGCCGGCTAGTCCAGCAGGCCCTCTTCGTGCTTTTTCCTCAACGCCGCGAGCATGTCCTGGGTCATTGCATCCAGATCGTAAGCCGGAGCCCAGCCCCACTCCTCGCGAGCGGCGGTGTCGTCGATGGAATTCGGCCAACTGTCGGCGATGGCCTGCCGGGAATCCGGCACGTAGGTACAGGTGAACCCCGGCACGTACTTCGCGATGCTCGCGGCCAACTCCGTCACCGAGAAGCTCATGGCGGCGATGTTGAAATCGTTGTAGTGCTTCAGATTCTCGAACGGCGCCTCCATCAGGTCGATGGTCGCCTTGATCGCATCGGGCATGTACATCATCGGCAGACAGGTGTCCTCTTTGACGAAACACTCGTACTTGCCCTGCTTGACCGCTTCGTAGTAGATCGCAACGGCGTAATCCGTGGTGCCGCCGCCGGGCAGCGTCTCGTGGCTGATGATGCCCGGGTAACGCACACCGCGGCAATCGAGGCCGAACCGCTTGACGTAGTAGTCGGCGAGCAGCTCACCGGCCACCTTGGTCACGCCATACATGGTCTTGGGCTTGAGGATGGTGTCGTTGGGCGTATCGTTCAGGGGGGTCTCCGGACCGAAGGCGGCGATCGAACTGGGGACGAAAATGCGGTGCAGCTTCTTGGCGACGCCGACGTCCAGCACGTTCTTCAACCCGTTCATGTTGACGTCCCAGCAGAGCCAGGGCTTGTCTTCGCCGACCGCCGACAAAATAGCGGCCATGTGGTAGACGGTGTCGATATCATACTTGTCTATAACAGCCTCGACGGTCTCCATTTTCGCCACATCGATGAACTCGAAGGGGCCCGATTCGAGCAGCTGCTTGCTCGGAGCCGTTTTGCGACCTGTCGCAACCACGTTTTCCGCGCCGTACTTGTCGCGCAGAGCCATGGTGAGTTCGGAACCGATCTGACCGACCGCGCCCGTCACCAGGATTCTTTTAGTCTCTTTCTGGGCCATGACACTTCCTCAGGAAAGGGGTCTTTGCACACTTGCGGGAACCGGATCCCGGGGTCGCTTTGAGCCGGGTTCCGAATCGGCCCAAAAGTACCTAATCCTGTGATCGGAATCAAGAATGCCGTACCCAAACAGACAGAAAAAAAGCCCCCTCGTACGAGGGGGCTCAAAATTCACAAGCGGATGGGCCGCATCTACTTCAGCATGACCATCTTGTCGGTCGCGCTATAGCTGCCGGCATCCATCTTGTAGAAGTAGATACCACTGGCGACACGATTGCCACTGATATCCCGACCGTCCCATCTGATGTCATGGGAACCCTGGTCCAACTTGGCATTGACGAGCTCGATCACCCGTCGACCCGCGATATCGTACACCACCAGCTCCACAGGTCCGGCTTCCGCCAGATTGAAGGAGATGGTCGTGGTGGGATTGAACGGGTTGGGGTAGTTGCCCCTGAGCTGTGTTGCAGGTACGGGATCTTCAGGGATCCCGACCTCGGCCTGATTCGGAATCGCATGCAACAAGTTGCTCAGAACATGCCCCACCATCAACCGGACATAATCCCTGTCGACTGACAGCGCATACCCCGAATCCCAGGCGTGATAATACCCGAAGGGATTGAAGGCAACCGGATTATTTTGTCCATTGCCATTGGTAACCTCACCGTCGCCATCGGGATCCAGATTCAGAACACCGGCAACCATACCGGTTCCGCTGTCATCCTCCCAGGCAAACGTCGTTGAGGACATGGTTCCGTAGGGGACAATCACATTGAAGTCCTCCAGACCGGGACAACCGCCATCGACATAGAAGGTGGGAGCCCCCCCCAGATACTCCAGAGCCGGATGGACCGCGCTGACTTCGGGCACCATGATACCGGTCATGTCATCATAGTACTGAGTCGAGGAGATCAGATGAGCGCCCAGCACGTCGTGCAGGAACATCGAGCTGTTCCCCAGATCGCCGGCAAGCATGTCGCCCATCATCCACAGAGCAACCGTGTGCTCGGAATTCTCGAGCCAGTTGGTGAGCAACAGGTCATCCCCGGAATTGTCTATACCATGTTGGGACACGGTATAGGTGGGGATACTGCCGCTGGACCAGACAATAGTTGTGTACTGCACCAGATCAACGCTCTCGGCACGGCCCGCCAGGCCATTATCCAGGCCCGAGGTGCAACCCATCACCGAGTAGATATCCACGTTGCCGTATCCGTTGTACTGGAACGCCTCATCCCAGAACCCCCTCACCCCCAGGTGATCCTCGACGAAGAGCATCACCGAGCCGTCGGTAGGCAGGCAACGCGCCGTGTATACGCCGCGCAGTTCGGGAGATGTGGACATCGCCCAGCGTGGTGAGGTCTCGATTACACCATCTACGGATTCGGCCCTGTAGAAGAGCTGGATGACATCACCGGGCAGGAAATACTCGTCGTTGAAATCGAAGGCCCAGACACCGGGCGACCAGTTGCCGTTAGTACGGGCGGAGTCGGCCTGGACGACACCATATGTGCTGCCGTCGAAGATCTCGGTGCCGACCCAAGGGGACCAGGAACCATCGCTCGCATCCTGATCGGCCATGTCCGGAGAGATCATATCGGCGTGCGGTCCCGCAACAACCCTGAACCACATGTAGAGCGCCGGCAAATCGCCACCTGAAGTGGGATTGATGGCGTGCTGAATTCCGCCGACCAGATCCATGTTCAGGTCGATGACCGAGGAATCGCCGGGCACGATGAAGTCGGTGCTGATCGGCGCGATGTTATTGGCGGAGTCGATCCGCACTTTGCCGGTGCTGACCTCGGGGAAGTTGTCCTGGAAACGGCTGATCTGATTGACATCCCAGGCCACCGAAGAGGCGTTGAGAAGAACCAGCCGTGCGTTGTCGAAGTAGGGTCCGGGTGTATGGTCGGTGCCGTCACCGTTGATGTTGACCCAGAAGGGGAACATATCCACGCAGTTCAGCGTCATCTGCAGCCCCTCGATTTGACCGCCATCGGCGGACTCGGCGGCATACTGAGTGACATTTTCGTCGATCAGCCCCCACTGCCTCGCGTCCGCATATGTAACGAAGCCGTCGTTTTTGGCGACGTTGACACAGGGCACGTCGGCGACCTGGGCGGCAATCGACCAGCTGTAATAGATCAGGGGGTTTTCAGGGAGATCTCCGTATACCCAGGAATAGAGCCAGACCTGCGTGTCTGCGCCCATCTCCAGCGGTTGACCCGAAGGATCATCCAGAGAGTGCGCCAGAGACAGAATCGGACTCCTCACGTCGTTGTCGAGATAGGGAGGTCCATAAGTAATCACCGGAATCGGGTAGTTGTCGTTTTGGGTTTCAGGATCATAGAAAGCCCATGAGTTGGTGACGTTCACGACGCAGATATCCTGCGCGAACAGCGCGGAATACAGTTGAGCGAAGTCACCGGCGCCCGACGGGATATCCGCACTGATGGTGCTGGGCATGATCGCAGATTCGAAGTCCTCCTGAATCGTCGTCACGCCATCGACTATGACCTCAAGGTTATCCAACCAGACCGCACCGATGTTCGACGGCAAGATGCCGTCCTCATCGGACCACGCGCCATCGGTGGAGAAGCGAAGGATGATATCACCGTAGATGGTTCCATCAGCCGCCTCGATCGTCAAAGTGAAATCGTGAGCAGCCTGATCGCCTTCGGTGGTATCATCGAAGTGGGTCACGATAGACTCATTGCCGCTGGCGTTTTCCTCGATCATCACCTCGAAGTGATCCCAGACATCACCTTCGTAGCTCGTGGAATAGTAGAAATTGATCACGATATCATCGGTGAAATCCTGGCTTTCGATTCGGAGCCACTGATCCCAGCCGTTGCCGTAACCAATTGTCCTGTTCCAGCCGCAGACATTCTGCCGTCCGCACCAGAGCAGGTAATTATTGTTCACATCACCAGGCGTCCAGGGCTGGCCGGCACCGGCCATGTCGGTAGGATGTCCGGCCGTGATGGCCGCGGGGGCCATATGCCAGTACATGCCTTGCTGCGAGGTCTTGTCAACGGATGTCCAGCCCGCGGTTGCCGCGCCGCCCGCACCGTCGAAAGTAAACCCGCGCCCATCGGTTCCATCACTGCCGAACGCACCGGGACCGGATGCCGCAAAGAGAAAGAGAGAATCCACCCGTGCGCCGGTACCGGATTGATCGGTATCGAGCCCGGGTAAACCGTATTTCTTATGAATTCTGTCTGTGTCCCGCTCGACTGGTCGGGCCAGGACTGAGGATGCGATCAGAGTAATCAGAAGAATACTCAGGATCAGAGAGAGAATCCTCGACATATCAAGCCTCCATTCAACAAGGTTTGTTGATCACCATACATATAGATTGGGGCAAATTCACGACGTGGGGGATGTTCGATGTCACACTCACGACGTCAAGCAAACGCACTGGGCGGTAAATACTGCGGGAAAGGTCCTGGAGGGACCTATGATAAAATCGGGATACGCCGGGGAAGGGCCGTATCAGGATCATGGGGTTTATCGCATAATTGGATTATAACAGTTTGCAATATGAACACCAAGCTGCAATATCAATCGGGCAACAAATTCCGCTGCATCCCGATAAACCGGCTCGGAATCTTCCAGCCGCCCTGGCTCGACAATATGCGGATGCAACAAAAAGGCCCCTCCCGTTTCCGGAAGGGGCCGATATCTCAAATGTCCCGAAGAGACATTTACTTGAGCATCATCATCTTCTTCGTCTGGGTTTCGCCGGCGGCGTCCAGACGATAGAAGTAGAGACCGGAGGAGACGGTAGCGCCATCGGCGTTACGGCCGTCCCACATGACCTCGAACTCACCGGAAGCGCGCTTGCCCTCTTCCAGAACCTTGACCAGGCGACCCTGAGCATCGAAGACGGACAACTTGACGTCGCCGGCCTGCCCGAGGTTGAAGCTGATCTTGGTATTAGGATTGAAGGGGTTCGGCACGTTCTGACTCAACGTGAAGGGCACCATCGGCGTGTCCTCGATACCGGTCAGATCGGGAATCAACCAGTCCAGGACACGGTCCATCACCAGAGTCCGGTTGGCGGCTGTGCTGATCCCTTCAAAACCGAAGGCGAAGTAGACCATGCGGTAGACACCTGTATCGACTGCAACAGCGCCATTCTGGGTGCTGCCGTCGTAGGTCAGGATGACATGGCTGCCGTTGTACGGATTGATGGCACTCGGGTATTCCTGGTTGTTGGCTCCATCGCCACCGGCGATGTTGAACGCAAGGCCATTGGAGACGGGATCGCCGTCCACACCCGACATCGCAGTGCGATTGGTGTCATCGGTGACGAACAGCGCGTGCAGGTAGTTCCGGTACCACAGGTACGCGGCGCCCCCCTCTTCATTCATCTCGTATCCGATATCCTGCCCGGTTGCGAACAGTGCGCCGCCGCCTTCCAGATAGGCCGCAACGGCTGCACGGTCGGACTCATCGAAGGAACCGGCATAGGATTCGCCGGTCTCCCAGATGACCGCCTTGAAGTTGGCGAGGATGCTGGCGCTCGGAGCACCGGCAGAGCGATCCCAGACCGCCGAATTGCGCGGGTAGCTGCTCAGCGCAGGCATGATATAGTCGGTTTCGTAACTCTGACCCTGGTCATTGTCGACGACCAGAATCTCGTTGTCGGCTGTGATTGTCGAGAAGGTGACGACCCGATCGGATGTACCGCCATTCTGCGAATGGATGGTCAACTCGACGGTGCCGTAGCCCGAGGTGGGGGCATCGATCACGACGTTGTACAGCGAACGGTCACCGGGGATCTGAGCGACCGAGGTGGTTGTCGGCCAGGTACTCACGCCATCGGTGATCCAGGCGCTCCAGCCCGCGGGCAGATTTGAGGCATCGAGAGTCAGATCCAGCGTATTGTCACGGGCACCAACGTTGAAGACCTCGACATCGCCAAACTCATACTCGCCGGACTCGACGACAACACGTTCGCCATCGACATAGTAACGGAAAGCAAACACACCAACAGGCTCCGAGGTAGCGCCCTGGAGGATCAGTTTGTCGGTGTCGCGCTGAACAATCGCAATAATCCGCAGATTATCGGTGTTCCAAGTGGGGTTGATGGGGATTTCCAGATTGAGAACCTGAATCTCGCCCTCGCCGGTGATGGTCACCGGGGTCTGGGTGATCATGTCGCGATGGACCGAATTGACCACGCCACTGTGATTCAGGCCATCCTCCACGATGAACGCGCGGATGAAGTGATCCGAGACGTCCGCCACGGCGTCATCCAGCTCAACCGTAATCGTCGCCTGAGGGGCACCGGTGAAGCTGACATTGCTGATAGACAGCGCGAAAGGGGTGCCCATGGCCAGGTTGCTCAACACGATGGGATCATAGACGGAACCATCCATGACGTTCGTGCCGGCACCAATCATCTCCAGCTGACCCTGCCAAACAAGGTGAGGGGTCGCGCTGATGCCATAGTACGCCTTGCGTACGCCATTATCGGGGCAGGCGTACGTACTGGATGTATTGAAGTATTTGATCTCTGCAAATTCACCACTATTGTATGTGTCCGACATCACGGCCAGACCTGCGTATGCACGCAAACAAAAGCCTCAAGTAATTGCAGTGCCCAACTCGGCGATAACCATGCGGGGCACGAGTGCGAAGGCGGGCAAAGCCATGGCCATGATCAGTAGCCAGACACCAGCGATACGTAGAGCTTTCATATGACTCTCCAGGGAGTAGGGGTGCAAAACATACACATACCACAACCGGATCCGGAACCCGGTGTGGATTGTCGTCCACAATAATACCACATCGAAGCGGAGAGTACTTGCACTAAATTGCGGTCATACCCGATGAATCTGTTGCCAGATATAGAGTTGCAAGATTCAGAAATTGCCCGTAACTCAATACCGGAAACCGTCTTCCGGGATTTATTCCGTCATTTCAAGGTTTGCGCAATATCTTTAAATCCCGTAGCGCGGTCACTTTCGGGTTCACCGACCACACAGGGGACGCCGTTATCCGAATCCAGACGGATAGCCGTACTCAGCGGCAAGGCACCCAGGAAGGGGAGCTTCATGGCTTCAGCCGCGCGCCGAGTGCCGCCTGTCCCGAAGATCTCCTCCCGCTCGCCACAGTGGGGACAGGTGAAGTAGCTCATGTTCTCGATCAGACCGAGAACGGGGGTTTCGAGCAGCTCAAACAGGTTGATCGCTTTCTGGGCAACCTTGAGCGCGACATCCTGCGGAGTGGAGACCACCACCGCGCCGGTCAGAGGCAGTTGCTGACACAGGCTGAGTTGAACATCACCCGTGCCCGGAGGCAGATCGATGATCATGTAATCAAGTTTCCCCCACGCCACTTTCTGGGTGAATTCGTCGAGCATCTTGCCCAG
Source organism: bacterium (assembly GCA_024231955.1). Lineage (GTDB taxonomy): Bacteria > Krumholzibacteriota > Krumholzibacteriia > JACNKJ01 > JACNKJ01 > JAAEPZ01. Next base: position 234,150 of record JAAEPZ010000433.1, read on the forward strand.
CATCGGCCCCCGCCAGACGACCGCCCTCCTCTCCTCGATGAAGAAACCCATGGAGATGACCTTCACGCCGTGCCGCTCGAGCGGGATGATCCGATCCGCATCGGCTCGCGGCGTTTCGTCGATCCCCATGATCGTCGGTATGCTGGGGCCGTAGATGTCCGCGTCCATCAAGCCGACCCGCGCCCCATCCGCGGCCAGAGCCACCGCCAGATTGGCGCTGATCGTCGACTTGCCCACTCCGCCTTTGCCGCTGGCAATCGCGATCAACTTGTTCACACCGGGAATCGGAGTTTTCGGAGGTAACTGTGTCATGGACAATCCTTGGATTTCGGTTCTAAAGAGGTGGACAAGGTGGCGACCGGATCAGTCGTCATCATTCTGACGCTGCTCCCGAATCCGTTTTCGCGCCCAGGGAATGAGCGAAACGAGAAAGCCCAGCGCAATGACAAAAACGAAGACCAGGGTCCAGGGGATCTCACCATCCCGCAGACCGGTGGCCAGGGCATCGGCCCCGACGACATAGACGATCGTGCCGGGCAGCATGGCCAGCCAGGTCCAGAGGATATAGGTGCGGAACTTGACGCTGGTCAAACCAAACGAGTAGTTGAGCAGACTGAAGGGGAAGATCGGGAAGAGACGCGACAGCACGACCACCAGCGCACCCTGATTGGATGTCCACCGTTCGAGCCGGGAAAAAAGCGGTTTACTCTCCAGCCATCTGGAGACGGCGTCTCGCGCCAGGGTGCGTCCCAGGAGGAAGGCGAGAGCCGCTCCGCAGGCGGTGCCGACGCTGGTGAGGATGATGCCCCAGAGAGAGCCGAAGATGGCCCCGGAGAGCAACGTCAACCACAGCCCGGGTAGCGCCGAAATCCCGATAACGGTGAAGACGAGAATGAACACTCCCGCCCCGAGAACCAGATGCGATTCCATCCAGCCCTGCATCTCCCCCAGGCTGGAACCGAGACCGAAGCGCCGCCCCAGGACAAACAGGACAACGACCAGCACAGGCAGACAGGCGGCCTTGAGCCATATGCTGCGGGACCTCTTTTGGGCGGGCCGATCAGCGATGCCGATCGTCTCTCCGTGCAGCTGCGTGTTTTCTTCCGTGTGGGACACCGGGTTGCCGTCCAGTTCTCTGGAATTCAAGTTCAACACCTTCCACCTTTATGATCGAAACGGGTTTGTGCCGGTCGAAGCTAGGGCAGATCCCTGACGGCGGCAATCATTCTCTCGACAGCTCTCAAAAAAAACGCTCGCCGTTCCCATTCGGCGAGCAACAGTCGAGCCATAATCAAAGAGCGGGACCGCCTTTCCCGTGACGGTCCCCCTCAAGCTCCTCCCGGAAATCCCTCCGCTTTCCCTGCACGCGTCGGCGGGAGGAGGTTATCGATTCACCCTAGAACCCGTTGCCGGTCACCTCGGTCGCGTCGCTCAGTACGATATCGACATCGGCGGTCTCCTCCTCCGGCTCACCGGCCGGCGCGGATCCGGCGGAGAGTTCAAGAGTCGCTGCGGTTGTGACGTCGGTTGCAACGTCGAGGTCATCATTGGCCAGGATCGCCGCGTAGTCGCGCGCCACCCGCTCCAGATCCAGTTGCGCCACGCCGTCGGAGATCTCCACACCCTCCACGCGAGCCAGATTGATCGCGGCCTTCTCGTAGTCGGGATTCAGCTTCAGCCCGGCGGCGTAAGCATCCGCCGCGATGAGCGGTTGGTTCAGATTCTCCAGCACGACGCCCAGGTTGTTGCGGAAGCAGGCGACATCGGCATCGAGCGTCACGGCCAGCGCCAGCGCACCCAGCGCCTCTTCGTGGTTGCCCTGCTCGATCAGAATCAGCCCCAGATTGTTAAGCGCCCAGGCGTCTGTGGGATCGAGATGCAGCGCCAGACGATAGGCCTGCAGGGCATCGTCGCGACGTTCGAGGTTGTGCAGCGCACGCCCCCGCAAACGCTGGGCGACGGCATCTTCGTCGGTCGGATCGACCTGGGTCAGGGCCTCTTCATACCGCTCCTGCGTCATCAACACGCGGCACAGGTTGTAGCGCGCCTTGATCAGTTCGGGGTGTCCGTCCAGCACGGTGCGGAAGCAGCTCTCCGCGGTTACGGCATCGCCCGCCCGCCAGCTGGACAGGCCCAGCATATAGCGTCCCCAGTGATTGTCGGGATGTTCGGTGAGATAGGAGGTGAAGCCGGCAACTGCCTGCTCGTATTCACCGGCCTTGTACAGATCATCGGCCTCGGCGTAGGTCATGGGGACCGCCGGTGTCTCCTCGACTTCGCTGACGGCATCCGGCGTAATGGGCGCCGGTTCGGTGACGGTCTCCTCCACCACCTCGATCAGGCCCTGACGTTCGGCGCGGTCGATGTTGCCGGCATCCTCTGCGGAATTTCCGGTTCTGGTCAGCGTAGTGACGCCGTCGGTGTCGGGGCCGATGCTCTGCAGGCTGATGGTCAACAGAACCACCAGGGCGGTAATGCCGATCCCGCCGAGGATATACTGCATGGGCCAGTTCTTGTTGTTGCGTTTCGTCCGTTTCATGATGCTCTCCTTGGTTGCCCCCTGCGGGGAGTGATCGATTGTTCTCTTCGACCTGGACATCGCAAGAGGCCGACCCGGACCCCGGCTAGCGGACCAAAACGGCAAGTTGTTGCATTTGAGTCAGTTGGCAGAAGGGGATATACAACCGGATGGAGTCGGTGATCAAAATCGGTGTGGCGCTCAACACCGCTTCGTGTTCGAGCGAACACACGACCGGATATCCCGTGTAATTTCGATTCGCGACCGGCTGTGAAAGAAAAGTATTACACTGGATATCCATATCCGGTAGGGTCGCGACGACAGTCAAGTAACCGATACCCAGCACAAGGATGATGAATCATGAAACAACTCGTTATAATGTCGGTGTTGTTGGCCCTTCTCCTCTGCGGTTGTGGTGATGACGACGACCCCGTCTCGGTAGGCACGAAGCAGTTTTTCTCCCTGTTCATCGATGTGGGCGACAATGACAGATCTCGTGACGCGGGGATGCATGTCCGCTTCATCTGCTCTCTCGGCGATGTCATCCCGAGCGTCACCGTCAACGGAGAGTCGATAGAGTACTGGAATGTTGGCGGAATGACCGGATGTTTCGGCATAATCGATAATATAGCGTTATCGGATTCAGTCGAGTTCACCATCTCCTCCGGAGGGAAAACCACCTCGGGCAAATTCGCGGTTCCGGCCGAGATTGCGGAGGTCACCTGCAACAGCAGCCTGATCAACAGCTCTCCCTTTGATATCGAGGAGAGCGGCACCTATCTGCTGGAGTGGCCCGAATCCGGCCAGGATTATTTCAGTATCTCCTGGAGTGCCTACGACGACTTGTACAGCTTGATCGACGATGGGATTCTGACTCAGACGGAAACGGCAATGACGATGCCCGCAATCCAGAATCTTGACAGGTTCTACTGGAACCTCGCGGCGATGACCGGAGTGGAGATGATACCCGGCGCCGAGCCCAACTTCGATGGACCCTGGGGAGCGGGTTGGGTACAGGCCAAGTCCTCATTCAGGGCCAACATCCAAATCACCCCCCCCCTCAACGCACGAGCGGCCGCCCCGGCGCGACTGGATGAAGCCGGAACACGGAAAGATCATGAGGCATTGTTCAGGGCAATGATCACCGCTCTGCAATAACCGATCGGCAACGGACAAAGGATCCCTGAAATTGGGGATTCAAAGGAGGAAACGAAATGAAAAGAGCAATCCTTCTTCTCGCCCTGCTGATCCCGGTCATGGTCGGTTGCGGGGACGATGAGAACAATCCGGTCGGCGTCGGCGCCGAGACCTATTTCAGTTTGTCGGTCTCCAATGACATCTACAACAGCAGCGAGGAGGCGTACGTAATGTTCTGCACGACCAGGAGAGACGTCATACCCAGTGTCCTGGTCAACGGGATGGAATTGACGGATTGGGTATTTAACGGCGATTGTCTTATCGGGTACAGGAACTATATTCCGCTGAGCGATGCAATGATCCTGGCCATCAGTGTGAACGGCGACACATACCTGAACTTATCGCCAATACCCGAATTCCCCGAAACCGTGATGTGCAATGGCTGGGATCTGCACAATTCGGAATTGCCGCCTGCCTCCACCTACACATTCAAGTGGCAAGGGGGCCAGGGAGATTACTACAGGAGCATTGCCCGCTGGGTTCTTAATCATCAACATCTCGGTGTGGAGTATGCAACATCGCCGGCGGACAGCATCAGCGTCAGCCCTATCGGCTATCCCGACCGTATGTATTTCGACCTGACAGCCTGCACAGGCGTCCTGCCCGAATCGGGTGCGGAACCGAACTACACCTGCGGCTACGGTTCGGGATGGATAACCGTCAGCATCCAGAAATACTACTCATTCAATATCGATAATACATCACGAGATGAACAGGTCCCTCTGCGTTCGGAGATCGGGAGAGGTGCCCCTGTCAGACCGACTCCCGAGATGATGGCCGACCAGTTGCGGGCAGCGATTGAGAACCTGCAATAACTCTCGACATCACGTATAAATGAGATCGTCAGAACCCCGGCCAACGGTCGGGGTTTTTCTGTCGCCGATATCGTATCCCCGGAACCCGGATGGTCGATCATGCCCGTTCACGCCACGAGGTAACCGATTTGGCGAGAAGATTGCTTTTTACATTATCGTCATATTTAAGATGACAGCACTCAATCCCCTGTAATCTCAATCGTGCGCTGAATAGGGAGAGGACTCTTTGAAACGGATCATCGTTACGCTTGCCCTGCTCATCCCACTGCTCGCGGGATGCGATGACGACCCCACCGTCCCAGTCCCGGACACCTTCTTCTCGCTCCTATTCGCGGTCAACGAAACGGCGAGCGAAACGCTCGCCTACGATGTCACCTTCATCTGCAGCAACAGCCAGGAGATCCCCGATGTGCGCATCGAGGGTGTGGGATTGAAGGGGTGGAAGATCCACGAGGGCAATGTGCTGACGGCGACCCTCGAGGGGATGGTCTATACCGACTCCGTGAGGATCGAGATCAATGCCGCCGGTCGCGGTTCCGAGGCGATGTTCCCCCTGCCGACACCGATCGGGGAGATGACCTGCAACGGCGAAACCATCAACAGCAACGACAATATCCCGCAGACCTCGACCTATGTCTTCGACTGGAGCTGCGCAGCCAGCGAGCACTTCAAGATCAACTGGCGCGTCAGCTATGCCGTGGAGGATCGGGAGAGCCATTTCGTCGAGGCCGAGACCTATCAGGTACCATCAACGATCACGATCCCCCACTATCCCAACTGGATCAGAATCAACCTCGACGTGCAGGCCACCACCGGACCCATGCTCACCCCCGGCAACGAACCGAACTTCAGCAACTCGTTCGGCAGGGGTTGGGTGCACGGCATGCACGAAACCTCCTACTCCGTCACCTCGGCCGATCCTCATCCGTTTGGCGGGACGATCCCCGGGAGCGGATCGATGACAACAATCGAATCCCGCATCGCCCGTCTTCAGGCACTGGTGAACGGCATCGACTGAATCCCGCATCAACTCCGTTCGAGCCCCAGCCGCTTCATGATCTTGATCAGGCTGGAGTGATCGGCGAGCCCGAGGTCGGCGGCGGTCTTCGTCACCTGGTTGCCGTTGCGCTCCAGCGCCTCGGTGATGATGCGCCGCTCGGCCTGGATCCGTTGATGGCGGAAACTCCGCGCCTCCTCCTCGCCGACGGGCTCATCGCCCCCGCCGGGAAGATCGAGCGGCAGATGCTCCTCACCCAACGGTCCGCCGCCGGCGGCGATGACCATCCGCTCGATCATGTTGCGCAACTCCCGCACATTGTTCTGCCGCCAGTCGTGCGTCTGCAGCGACTTCACTGCACCGGGGGTGATCGCCGCCACCGGCAAGCCCCAGTCCCGGCAGGTCTTTTCGATCAGGTGCTTCGCGATCAGCGGCACGTCGCCGAGTCTGTCGCGTAGAGGCGGCACCTGAACCAGATGCACGTTGAGACGAAACAGCAGATCCCGCCGGAAGCGCCCCTCCTCGACCTCGCGCGCAAGATCGCGATTGGTGGCCGCAATCACCCGGGCCGTCACCTTCACCGGCTTGCTCGATCCGAGCAGCTGAATCTGCTTCGACTCCAGCACCCGCAGCAACTTGGCCTGAGCGGGTAGAGGCATCTCGCCGATCTCGTCCAGGAACAGCGTCCCTCCGGCCGCCTCCTCGAAAGCCCCTTTGCGGGCGCGATCGGCGCCCGTGAAAGCTCCCCGGACATGACCGAAGAGTTCATCCTCCAAAAGCTGCTCCGTGAAGGCCGCGCAGTTGACGGGCAGATGCACGCCGCCGCGCCCGCTGAGATCATGCAGCATCTTCGCCACCAGCTCCTTGCCGCTGCCGCTCTCGCCCTGTATCAGCACCGTGCTGGGGATCGGAGCCAACTGCTCTATCCCCAGCTTCATCTTCGCCATGGCCGCGCTCTCGCCGATCAGCGGCACGGATGAGCTGCGCCTCGTGCGGGCGATCTCCCGCTCCCGCCCGGCGGCGGTCAGCGCCTTTTCGATCTCGATCAGAACGCGGCGGAAATCATCACCCTTCTCGATGAAGCTCCATGCCCCCAGCTTCATGGCCTTAACGCAGCGATCAATATTCCCCGTGCCCGTATAGACGATCACCGGTGCGGCGAATCCCTCGTGACGCAGCGTGCGCAAGACCTCGAAGCCGTCCACTCCGGGCATCTCCAGGTCGAGCAGGACGCAATCCACCGGTTCATCCTTCAGTATCACCAGCGCGGCCGAGCCGCCATCGGCCTGCAGCGTGGTGTAATCGCCCAACCGCTCCAGATCATAGGCGTATTGCTGACGCATGGCCTCGACATCATCGACAATCAGAATCCTGTTCACGACGCATCCTTCCGGCGTGTGTTTATCATCAGTCTCTAGCAATCCGCCTGCGGCAACTCAATGCTGAAGCTGGCGCCCTCACCCATAGTGCTGCGCACCCTGACGACGCCGCCGAGATCGGCGACCAGGCGGCGGACGTTGGACAGACCCAACCCGCTGCCGCGCTCCTTGCTGGAGTAGAAGTCCATGAAGATCCGTTCGAGGTCCTCCGGCGCGATGCCGCAGCCCTCATCCGTGACCTCGATCAGGATCACGGGCTCATCGAAATCGTTTATCCGCCGTACGCCGCGTATTGTAATCCGGCCGCCCTCCGGCATGCTCTCGCGGGCATTGCGCAGCAGGTTCTCCAGGATCCGGCGCAGACTCACCGGGTCGGCCAGCAGCGACGGCAGGTCCTGCTCCATGTCGCAGACGTAGCGGATCTCCCCGCTTGCGCCCACCATTTCGGCGCGACCGGTCGGCAGCAACTCACGTACGATCCTCTCCAGATCGATCCGCTCGGGACGGCCCCGAACCGAGATGCGCGCATAGTTGCCGGCCAGGTCCTCGAGATAGTTGAGTCCCGAATCCAGGGTGCTCTTCCGCTCGGTGAAGATGGCGGCCATCTCGGCGGGGGTCTCCTCGGCCACCTGCGTCAGATGGGAGATCACATTGCGCAGCGGGGTGAAGCCGTTGCGGATATCGTGCGTCACCTGCCGCGCCACCTCGCCCAGCGTCGCCCGGCTTTCGGCCTCCTGCAGGCGACGCGCACCGGCTGCGAGGCGACCCATCATCTGATCGAGCAGGCGGCTGAGCTTACCCACTTCGTCACGCCGGTTGCTGGCGAAATCGACATTGAGACGGTCGAGGTCCACCTGCTCCGCCTTTCCGGCCAGATCCCCAAGGGGGCGACTGATCCGCAGCGACAGCCCCGTGGCCAGCGACAGGCTCACTGTCAGGGTCACGAGCAGTACGAGTCCCAGCCAGCCGCCGAGATCCCGCAGCATCCGGTCAAGCTCATCACGCGGGTAGGCGAATACGATCTCCGTGCGCCCCCGCACACCGGCATCACTCACGCCGAACAGCGCCAGATCCCGCCGGGTGAGAAGAGCCGCCGAGCGGTCGTCGGCCACCGTAGGTGAGGAGATATCCAGGGAATCATCCGTGGCCAGATAGCCGGGCAGGTCCCCGACGGTCTGCTCGTGTGCGGCGTAGATCAGCGCCAGCTCCAACCGGCTGCCGCCCCCGAGGTCGCGCAGAAAGGCCCGGTTGAGTTCGCGGCCGCCGATGAGGAGAAAGTCACGATCGCCCAGACGCAGGGGGGTGATGCAGAGCAGTACCGGGGAGAAGCCCTCGGCATGACGCACCTGTCTGAAAGCCAGGCCGCCGGGACACTTGGTCAGCGCCTGGGCGACACGCCGGAAATTCTGCCCGCACTCCTGCCGAAAATGGCCGGAGCTGAGCACGACGCCATCGCCGTCGAGCAACTGCAGCATATCGAGTCCGGCCAACGGCATTTTCCGTCCGGCGTAATCGCGCAGGTAGACGGCACCGTTGCCGTCGCGCTCCCCCCCGGGCAACAGGGCCAGCCACAGGTTGTTGTCCGCGCTGATCTCGCTCTTCAGAGCCTCCAGACTACCGGCGATCTCCTCGCCGCGCAGTCGCAACACCCGATCAATGTTGTCGCCGAGCAGCTCGACGCGATCACGGTAATCGCTTTCGAAACGCCAGAAGATATAGTGGCGCGCACCGAGGTAGAAGGCCAGCAACGGCAGCAAAGCCAGCAGGACGGTGGCCAGAAGGATGCGGAGGCGGAGACTCACGGCGCCGTCTCCGGGGTCAGACGCCACCCGGCATGGTTCAGGAGCGGTATGCCGTCCAGCCCGACCGCGACGCCGACGAGATCGCGGTTCACCACCAGACTCGACCGCGACAGGGCCAGGGGCAGCAGCCGGGCGCACCCCAATTCCAGGGGATACACGGCACCGCGCCGCACCGGCAGGATGAAGATCTCGTCCGTCGGGTTATCCACGAGGGTCAACGCCCTCTCCAGCGCAATCTCGAAATCGGCGCCCGTGTCGGGCGACACGATGGGCGAAATCGCCAACGCACGGCCATAGCCGTCGCTCCTGCTGGCCAGCGCCGCGATCCGGGCAGCCAGTTCGCGGGCGTCCGGGTCACCGACCGGATAGCGGATCAGGGGGTTCACCGGCAGCGGCGGGGCGACATACTCACCCGGCATGATCACGCTGGAATCGGCGACGGTGGGATCGGTCATGAACACGAGATTCGGGAGGAACTCCCAGAGCCAGGAGGTGGTGGCCGCAATCGCCTGCGCGTGCAGGATCACCCCGCCGTTCACCTCGCCCGCAAGTCGCTCATACCAGTCGGGATCCCCGCCGAGCGCGTCGGCGAAAGCCCCCCCGCGCGGCAACACGAGGATGTAAAGGCGATCCCAGGAGAGGTTGACGGCGGTCATGTCCTCCAATCCGCGAAACAGCGGCAGGATGCGTCGGTCACGCAGCTGGAAGGCGTCGGCCCCCTCGTAGGTGAAGTTGCGGGGATCGATGCCGCTGAGGATCGGGAAGATGATCTCGCTCCAGTTGGCGGGCGCGGGGTGACGGTGGTTCGGATAACAGATGATCTCCCCCTGAGGCCGCAGATGCAGGCCGCGGGGGCGCAGGGGACCTGTCCCCAGGTTCCAGTAGAGCAGGGGGCGAGCCGAGGAGATGGCGAACGCTGGCAGGGCCAGTTGACGCGGAAAGCCCGCAGGCTCAACCCGCGGCGTAACCCGGATGCGCCGCGAGTCGACAATCTGGATGCAGGTCGTCAGCGGCTCGATGGCGGGGCAGGGGAGATGGCCGTTCAGGCCGCGGGCGACTCGGCTGGTCGCCATCCACGATGCCAGCACGTCGGAGGCCTCCACCTCCTGACCATCCCAGAAACAGGCCCCCTCCCGGATAGTGAAGATCCAGCCCCCCCCCTCGGCGGCCGGTTCGCGCCGCCACGACTCTGCCAGCTCCGGACGCAGACTGCCGTCGCAATTGACGCTGAGCAGGGTTTCGTAGAGTTGGCGAAAGAGTAGATTTTCGGCGTCATTGACGGGGAAGGCAAGGTGTGCGGGATCAACACTGTCGGCCAGGGCGAAGTGGAGCAGCCCCCCCTCGGCAGCCTGGCCGGGCAGGATTGCGCAGGGGTCGTCAACGGAGCGGAGCAGCGATTCGCCCCCTCCGCAACCTGCAAACAGAAGCAGGCCCACGAGTAGCGCGGGCAAATTCAGTGGCATATCTCTCTTCCGGCCGACCATGGGTACATCCTTGTTGTTGCAGGCTGATTGTGAGACATTAGCCCGTTCAGGCTCAGGGACAAAGAGGAAAAGCCGGGTGACGTGTTTGTTGATGTTGCGCTATGGTCAAGTCCGGCCCGACAGCGAGGTTCCAGAGGCCGAGCAGATGGCAATTGGTGAGAGCAGAAAGATCCAAGGAGCAACAATGAAGCATGAATGGGCCACGCTGAACGAGCAGGAGAGCCTGAAGATCCTGCGGCGGGAGAGGATCATGCATCTGGCGGGCACCACCCCCGACGGACGCCCTCTGATCCGTCCCCTCCACTACACGCTGGTCGACGACGACAGCGCCGTCATTTTCCACAGCGCCCCGACCGGCGAGAAGATTGAGGCGGTGGGGCGCGAGGTGGTCTGCTCCGTCAGCGAACATATCATCGACACACCCAGCAGCTTCACCGGCTCCGGTCCCGCCTGCAAGGCGACCGCACTCTACCGCAGCGTCCAGTTCAGGGGGCTACTGGAGAACGTGGTCGATATCGCCGAGATCCGCCGCTATCTCCATGATCTCATGCAGACGCACGAGCCGGACAAGGGGTGGCACCTGCCCGCCGAACCGCGCGGCGTGGCGATCCTCCGGGTGAAGCTGGGCGAGATGACGGGCAAAGCGCGACTGCTCCAGAACCGCAAAGCGGCGGAGCGGGAATCGATGCTCGTCTCGCTGTGGGGACGTGGCGAGGAGAGCGACTTGCGGGCGATCGACGCCATCCTGGAGACCAATCCCGATACTCCGGTCCCACCTTTTCTCCAGGCGCCCGACGGTTGCCGGCTGCTTTGCGCCCCCGCCCCGGCTCATGCCGATCAGGCCGCGATCCTGCTGGCGAACCGCTACTGGACAAAGGAGGATGGGTTCACCGTGCTGCGTGACGCCCAGCTGAATTGCCCGGCCTGGCTGGTGGCTGTGGCTGATGATACCGACGAACTCATCGGCACGATCCGCGCCGGCAGCGACAGCCAGCGGCAGGCCTGGATACTCGACCTGGTCGTCGCCGACACCTGGCGGAAACGGGGACTGGGGTCGGTCCTGATGCGTGCCCTGCTGGATCACCCACGCGTGAGGCAAACGGGGCGTATCGGTCTGGCCACCAGGGACGCTCAGGCGTTCTGCGAACGTTTCGGTTTCAAGAGGGATAGCGTTGCGGCATCCGGAAGCATCCGGATGTCACTAAAGCGCCGAAACCAGTAACAGGCTTGTTCACATAGACTTTGCCCCTCAACGTCACCTTCAGGTTCAAGTCTGATCACCTCTCCGAGTTGAATAGCACCAATTTTGTCCCCTTTACCCCTTGCGCGTGAGGATGAGTTTATTTAGCTTCGCTCCAAACAGTACCGATTCGGTCCAATTAGTGGAGTCACGATGATTAGAATCGCCCGATTGACGGACTACGGAGTTGCCCTGATGACGCGGATGGCCACGGAGCCGAGCGGCATGAGCGTCACCGCCCGCGATCTTTCCGGGAAGATCGGTTTACCCCTCCCGACGGTGAGCAAGCTGCTCAAGATGCTCGCACGGGGTGACCTGCTCAACTCGCAACGGGGAGCTTACGGCGGCTACAGCCTCGCACGCTCACCGGAGGAGATCACACTGGCCGATCTGGTCAACGCGCTGGAGGGCCCGGTTCATCTTACCGAGTGCAGTATCGAAAGCGAATGTACCTGCGGTCTGGAGACCAACTGCGACACGAAGGCCAACTGGCGCCTGATCAATCGCAAAATAATGCAGGCTCTGGAGAGTGTGACGTTGCGTGAGATGTCCGAGCGGATCGACGATGCCGAAACAGGCGTGGAGAACTAGCATGAAGAATGACGACAAGACGATCAACGATCTGGCCAGCCAGGAATACAAGTGGGGCTTCGTCACCGATATCGATTCGGACACGGTGCCGCCCGGCTTGAATGAAGATGTGATCAAGTACATCTCCACGAAGAAGAATGAGCCCGAGTGGCTCCTCGAGTTCCGGCTCAAGGCGTATCGTCACTGGCTGACCCTCAAGCAACCCGATTGGCAGAAGGTGGACTTCGAGCCCATCGACTTTCAGGCGATCAGCTACTACTCCGCGCCGAAACAGCAGAAGAAAGTCGGCAGCATGGAGGAGATCGATCCCAAGCTGGTGGAGACCTACGACAAGCTGGGCATCCCCCTCATCGAACAGCAGCGCCTGGCGGGCGTGGCGGTGGATGCCGTGTTCGACAGCGTCTCGGTCGCAACCACGATGAAGGACAACCTGGCGAAGATCGGCATCATCTTCATGCCCTTCTCCGAAGCGGTGCAAGAGCACCCGGAACTGATCAAGAGATACATGGGCAGTGTCGTCCCCTATACGGACAATTTCTTCGCCGCGCTCAACTCGGCGGTATTCACCGACGGCTCGTTCGTATACATCCCCAAGGGTGTTCAGTCACCGATGGATCTGTCCACCTACTTCCGCATCAACGCCGAGAACACCGGGCAGTTTGAACGGACGCTGATCGTGGCCGACGAGGGGGCGAGCGTCAGCTATCTCGAGGGGTGCACGGCCCCCCAGCGGGATGAGAACCAGCTCCATGCCGCCATCGTCGAACTCTGCGCCGAGAGGGATGCGAAGATCAAATATTCCACGGTCCAGAACTGGTACCCCGGCGACAAGGACGGCGTGGGCGGCATCTACAATTTCGTCACCAAGCGCGGCCTCTGCAACGGTGAGAACTCGCGGATCTCCTGGACGCAGGTGGAGACGGGATCGGCAATCACCTGGAAATATCCCAGCTGTGTGCTCAAAGGGGACAACTCAGTGGGCGAGTTCTACTCTGTGGCCCTGACCAACAATCTGCAGCAGGCCGACACCGGATCGAAGATGATCCATCTCGGGCGGAACACGAGCAGCACGATCATCTCCAAGGGGATCTCGGCCGGGAGGGCGGATCAAACCTACCGCGGTCTGGTGCGGGTTGCCAGAAACGCCGCCGGCGCGCGCAACTTCACGCAGTGCGACTCGATGCTGCTCGGCGACCGCTGCGGGGCGCACACCTTCCCCTACATCGAATCGCGGCATCCCGGGGCGCGCCTGGAGCATGAAGCCACAACCACCCGGATCGGTGACGATCAGATTTTCTACTGCAACCAACGTGGGATCAACACGGAGGATGCGGTGTCGATGATCGTCAACGGATTCTGCAGGGAGGTCTTCCGGGAGCTCCCGATGGAGTTCGCCGTGGAGGCGCAGAAGCTGCTGAGTGTGAGCCTGGAGGGGAGTGTCGGGTGATTCGCAAGCTGGAGACATGGGCTTGAGGTTGCGCCTCTCCATGTTGCGCGAGTCCCGTTGCTGAACGGATGCGTCGTTCAGCCTGAGTTCGAAAGCTGGATATACAGGGCGAACGATTGATAATCGCCGAAACCGGATCACGAGAGCGTCCCTGCGGACGCGCATCAGGGAGAAACGAGAATGCTGACAATCAAGAACCTGCATGCCGGGGTCGAGGGCAAAGAGATCCTCAAAGGGATCAACCTGGAGATCAAGGCGGGCGAGGTCCACGCCATCATGGGTCCCAACGGCTCCGGCAAGAGCACTCTCTCCGGTGTGTTGGCCGGTAACGAAGCCTTTACCATAACTGAGGGGGAGGTCACCTATCTGGGTGAGAACCTGTTGCCCCTCAGCGCCGAAATGCGTGCGCTCGAAGGGATCTTCCTCGCTTTCCAGTATCCGATCGAGATCCCCGGGGTGAGCAACGCCCACTTCCTCCGCGCTGCGCTGAACGCCCGCAGACGTCACAGAGATGAGCCGGAACTGGATGCTTTCGACTTCCAGGAGCTGGCCAAGAAGAAGATGGAGCTGTTCGAACTCAACCCGGCCCTGATGGATCGTTCGCTCAACGTCGGTTTCTCCGGCGGCGAAAAGAAGCGGAACGAGGGTTTCCAGATGGCCCTGCTCGAACCCACCCTGGCCGTCATGGACGAAACGGACTCCGGTCTCGATATCGACGCGCTCAAGATCGTGGCGCAGGGGGTCAACTCGTTGCGCTCACCCGAACGGGCGGCTCTGGTGATCACCCACTACCAGCGCCTGCTCGACTATATCGTCCCCGATTTCGTGCATGTTCTGGCCGATGGCCGCATCGTCAAATCGGGCGGCAAGGAGCTGGCGCTTGAGCTCGAAAAAAGCGGCTATGCGTGGATCAATCGCGGAACCCCCGGCGAAGAGGGTGTCTGACCATGAGCAATCCGACCATCACCGAAGAGTATCGCGCACATTTCACGGATCTGCAGCCCGACGAGCCTGAAGCCCTCAGGCTGTTCCGCAAGGCGGGGTTGAAGACTTTCGGGAAGCTGGGGCTGCCCGCGAGTTCACGTGAGGAGTGGCGGTACAATAAACTCACGGCGCTGCGCGACAGGGCTTTCAGGCCCGCGAACGGGAGTCCGGCTGAACCGTCCCCGGAGCAGATCGCCGATCTGCTGCTGCCCGAAATGGAGACGCAGCGGCTGGTGTTCATCGACGGGCGACACTCGCCCACCCTCTCCCGCATCGGTGAACTGCCCCCGGGCGCGACCGTGACCAACCTCACGGGGCACATCGCGGCTCTGGGCGAATTGCCTGCGGGGCTGAATAGCCTGGCCGATCACGAGCACGACCCGTTCACGAACCTGAACTCGATGTTCCTCGGTGACGGTCTCTACCTGGATCTCGCGGCCGGAGTAGCGATCGAACAGCCCATTCACCTGCTGTTCCTCAGCAGCGGCGATGAATATCTGGCCTCCCCCCGTAACCTGATCAACGCCGCAGAGGGCAGTCGCGCCGTGATCATCGAGAGCTACGCCTCTCTGAACGACAGCGCCGCCTTCACCAACGTCATCACCGAGGTGGACTGCGCGCCCGGCGCCGATATAGTCCACTACAAGCTCCAGCGGGAGAATGGCGCGACGCAGCATATCGGCCAGTCGCTGGTGCGGCAGGCGGAGAACAGCCGCTACAAGTCGGTGGAGATCGTGTTCGGCGGAGACATGACGCGCCGTTTCCTCAAGCTCGATCTGCTGGGTGAGAACGCCGAGTGTGAAGTGAACGCCCTTTACCTTGCGCGTGGCGAGCAGGTGCATGACCTGCGCACGCGCATCACCCACGCGGTGCCCAACTGCGCCACAAGGGAGCTTTATAAGGGGATCGTCGACGAGAAAGCACACGGTATATTCGACGGTCTGGTGTACGTCGCACGCGACGCCCAGGTCACCGACGCCCATCAGACGAACCGCAACCTGCTGCTGTCTCAGGACGCGCGGGTCAACAGCATGCCCCGGCTGGAGATCTACGCCGACGACGTGAAATGCAGCCATGGTTCGACCACGGGGCAACTGGAGGAGGAGCAGATTTTCTACCTCCGCTCACGCGGCCTCGCGCCCGACGCGGCGCGCGCACTGCTTACTTTCGCCTTCGCAGGCGAGATCATCGACACGATTGAACTGGCGCCCCTGCGGCAACGACTGAGCAGTGAGTTGCTCCGTCGCCTGCCCCAAGGCGAGCTGATCGAGGAGACGCTATGAGCCGACCTGATCCCTCAGCCTGTCTGAATCTGTCCTCCAGCCGTACTCGTCAGTTGCTGGTCGGCGGTATGCGCCAGGATTTCCCCATCTTCGAGCATCCGATGCGGGGCAAGCGACTCGTCTACCTGGACAGTGCCGCCAGCGCTCAGAAGCCGCAGGTGGTGATCGATACGGTGCAGCGCTTCTACACCGAGGAGTACGCGAACATCCATCGCGGAGTGTACGAACTCAGCGAGGAGGCGACACAGATCTATGAGGGGAACCGCGAGAAGGTGCGTCGCCTGATCAACGCCCGCGAGATACGGGAGATGGTCTACGTACGCGGCACCACCGAGGGGCTCAATCTGCTCGCGGCGACATTCGGGCGGCAGCGCCTGGGCGAGGGCGATGAGATCCTGCTCACGGAGATGGAGCACCACTCCAACATCGTCCCCTGGCAGATGCTCTGCGAGCAGACCGGCGCGAAGATTGTCGTGGCGCCGATCACCGATGACGGCGCACTGGACATGGATGCCTTCGAGAAGCTGCTGGGACCCAAAGTGAAACTCGTTTCGGTGGCCCATATCTCCAACGCCCTGGGGACGGTCAACCCGGTCAAGGAGATCACCAGGCTGGCCCACGACAAGGGGATCCCCGTGATTATTGACGGCGCCCAGGCGGTGCCGCACATCGCGGTTGACGTGCAGGATATCGATTGCGACTTCTACGTGTTCTCCGGACACAAGATCTACGGTCCCACGGGGATCGGCATCCTCTACGGCAAGGCGGAGTTGCTCGAACAGATGCCCCCCTACCAGGGCGGAGGGGACATGATCCTGACCGTCAGCTTCAAGGGGACAACCTACAACGAGATCCCCTACCGTTTCGAGGCGGGCACGCCGGACATCGCGGGGGCGATCGGCCTGGGCACGGCGATCATCTATGTCCAGAGTCTGGGCTTCGATGCCATCTCGGCCCATAACGACAAGCTCCTCAACTACGGCACGGAATTGCTCCAGGAGATACCGGGGTTGCGTCTGATCGGCACGGCCCCCGAAAAGGTGGCGGTGCTCTCCTTTGTCATGGACGGCATTCACCCGCACGACATCGGCACGATTCTCGACAGCCGGGGGATCGCCATCCGTGCCGGACATCATTGCGCGCAACCGGTGATGGAACGTTTCAATATTCCCGCCACGACACGCGCCTCCATCGGAATCTACAACGACAAAAGCGATCTCGATGCCCTGGCGGAGGGGCTGCGTGAGGTCAGAAGGATGTTCGGCTAATGGGTGACCTGCGCGATCTCTATCAGGAAGTTATTCTCGATCACGGCCGTCGGCCGCGCAATGTCGGCAATATCGCCCCCCCCTGCAGTCACGCGGACGGCTACAACCCGCTCTGCGGCGACAAGCTCACCCTTTACCTCAGGATCGAGGATGACACGGTGAGCGATGTGAAGTTCGAGGGTGCGGGATGCGCAATCTTCACCGCATCCTGTTCGCTGCTGACGGAGGCATTGATCGGGAAGAGTATTGAGGAGGCGAATGAACTGTGCCGCCGTTTCGTCGCCATGTCGACGACTCCGGTCGAGGAGGAGTGCGACACAGAGGGGTTGGGCAAATTGGGTGTTTTCGCCGGTGTGCGGGAGTTCCCGGCTCGCGTCAAGTGCGCCACTCTGGCCTGGCATACCTTCGAGAACGCCGTCAGAGGCAGCGGAGAATCGGCCCAAACGGAGTAGCGCGCGGAACACTACCTGCATAACGACCGTGAACGCACCACCTCAACAGTGGTGCGTTCACGGTCGTTTCTCATGTCAAATGCGAGTCCGGATCCGCCCTACCCGCCACCTCGGGCCGCCATCGCTTTGGGCTTCGGCTGCGGTTGGCGCTTCTCCGCATCCGACTCGGCGACCCAGGCTATTTCAGCCGGACGTTTTTTGATCATCCTCTCGGCGGGGAGGATAACCTCGGGTTGCTCCTCAACAGACCTGTCCACGTAGTTCATCATGCCCGCCGTAGCCGTTTGCAGATTGCCGAACCGTTCGCTCAATTCCCCGGCCAGGTCGGAGGTTTCCGCCGCGCCGATCACCTGGTGACGCGCCGCCGCCTCGATATGGTGCAGGCCCCGCACGAGCTGATCCAGCTTGCCGGAGTGACTTTCGGTAGCCTTGATCAATCTGTCGGCCATATCCTGCACTTCATCCGCTGTCGCGTTCACGGAGGCAAGCGCCACATCGGTCGAGGCCACGGCTCCGCGACCGGCCTCTATCTTCGTCAGAACGGAGGAGGTCAACTCGACAATCCTCCGGGAGATCTCTCCAGCCCGTTTAGCCACCTTGCGGGCGCCGTCGATCGTGGTTCGGGTCTCTTTGGGTCCGGAGTCCTTCTCCAGATTGGCGCGGATGGATTCGAACTCCCTGGATGAATTCATGGCCAGTAATTTGGCCAGCAACGAGATCTCATCCACAGCCTTGGCCAATCCACCGGTCTCCCGAGTGGCATCACTGGCCTCATCCAGATTCTCCTTCAGAGTCGCAATGGCGTTGTCACCGAGGCGGGTCTGATCGGTCAGCTTCGTCAGCAGGCGGGATATCTCCCTGGCGCCGGCAGTGTCATTTCGATTCGAGAGAGCCAGTCCGGCAATCGTCCGCACTGAGGCGTGTATGGACGCCACCTGTTCGTCGCCCCCGAGCCGGAGATCCGCATCCGCCTCCTCTATCAGTTTGACGGCTTCGGCAACCGCCGCCGTTTCCCCATTGACCTCGACACTCAGCTCCCTGATCGGGTACGCGATGGCGCGCACAACCAGCAAACTGAAGATGAATCCCAGACAGGTAACCAGGGCAATGCCGATCATGGTTGAGCGCACCGAGGACTGGAGCTCGGAGTTGAATCCCAAAGCCAGCATGTCGATCTTATCGGTATGCTGCGCAATCAGATCCCGCACCTCTTTGCGGATCAGCTCCACGGTCGCAGCCTGATCCTTATCATGCTTGGTCATCTGCTCGACCGCCGAACGCATTGAACCGAGAGCGTAACGACTTTTGATGGTCAGGCGCCGCAACTTGTTCAACTCGGTAAGACCGGGTCCGCTGCTCTTCAGTTTCGCCAGTTCAAAATCCACGGAGTTAAAACGCGCCGCGACGGTCAGAAGGGCCGATTGCCGAGCATCGCCTGCGGACAACAGCCAGGCTTCATGGAGGTTGCGGCCACGATCGGTGACCAGATCAATGCGCCCAAGTTCAATGTTGTCGGGGGCAACGATGCTATCGGGTGATACGGTTCCTGGTTGCCGCAGCAGACGCTGTTCGCGGTAGATGCGGCATAGATCCAGGAATGATTCGTTCAACCCCCCGAGATCGTAACGGAGACCTTTGATCGTGTCGTAGTTCTCACGTCCTCGAGTCAGTTGCCGCCAGTGTTCATTCAGGCGGAAGTCGATCTTCTCGAGATTGGCAAGTTCCCGCTCTCCCGTCGGCGTCGCTACGGAACTCATCAGCCGCAATTGATCGGTCAGACGTTCCCGGGAATCCTCCGCCTGCTCGAGATAGCGGACATCACGAGTAAGGATCCAGTCCTCCGTGAAATCCAGATAGTTCACGCAGTACCGCTCAAACGTGGAGACAGCGTCTCCAACCTCCCGCTGGGCAAATATCTCATCGAGGTTTGAGTGCAGGTCCCGCATCTCGAGAACCGCAACTCCACCCATGACCACCGCAGTCAGAATGAGAGTGCCGAAGCCGACCCCGATCCGACTTGTCAGACGTAATTTACCGAACATAGCGCCCCCTGAATCAAGAATCCGGTAACGATGAGCAACAAGTATGCCCTGTAGTGCACTACGGGAAATCGTGAGGCACTTTGTGCCCACTCAGGGCGAGTTATTGGTCCCACCCCCTATATCTCGGTTATGCAACAGGATAGATCGATCAACCCGGTCAGGTGAATTCGACTGACCCGGTCCATAGAGATGTGGGGAGTAAAGGGGGGTGGTCAGCATCTGCCCAGGGCGAGCAACGACAGGCCACCAAACAGAAGCGGAGCACTTATGGATGCTCCGCTTCTGCTTGTGATGATCCCTGCGATTGCTAGAAACTGGTCAGTTCCTCATCGGACTCCATCGGAATCAGATCCTCGGCTGAGGGGTTGTCGACCAAGGATTCGAGCGGGATATCCAGAGCACTACCAGCCGGCTTTGTCCCACGCGCCCTGGTTTTGGCGGGCATGGCGAATCGGTTCGCGCCCATTTTCGAGCCGCCGAACGCATGACCCATTCCGCCACCCATGGCCACGCTCTGAGAACCACCCACGATTGCCGACAACTCGACGACAATCTGATTCAGCTGTTCAGCCTGTGCGCTGAGCTCCTCGGAGGCGGAGGCCGACTCCTCGGCGGTGGCGGCATTCTGCTGCGTGACCCCATCCATCTGGGTCACGGCCTCATTCACCTGCTCCACACCGGTGGACTGCTCGGCCGAGGCCTGGGAGATGGAGGAGACCATCTCGCCGATCTTCTGGGCACTGCCGGATATGGCGCTCAGGGCGTCGGCGGTCTCCGCCGCAATGGAAACGCCCGATTCCGCGTTTGCCGTCGACTCCTTGATCAGATCCGCCGTGTTGCGGGAGGCCTCGCCGGCGCGCTGCGCCAGGTTCCGCACCTCCTCGGCA
>JAAEPZ010000434.1 GCA_024231955.1 bacterium
GAGCCGCACCCAATTCTTCTTCTTGAAAGTTGTAGAGACCACTTTCGGTGAATCTTGGAGACACCATGGAATCATCAGTCAACCCCCGGAACCAAGGGGTCAGCCGGTGAAGCAAGGATTTTCCAATGCAACCAGGGGGGTAGAGGCTCCCCGTGTCCAGCGCCGCCGACACCGGCGTCAGCGCGCGCCGCCCCTCCTCGTCCAACTCGCGCAGCTCCGCGCCGGTCACGACGTTTCAGCTCGAGGCTGTCGGTTCCGCAGCTCCCAGATCGGCGCAGCCATGTCGAAACGTCATGAGCACGGCACGTGCCATTCGGTGTACACTGGCCCTGCGGACGAGCTATCTCGGAGCATCGTAGGAGCAACCATGGTTCTGGGCGAGAAAACAGACACGCGATCCCCCGGCACTCACCTGCGCTGGCTCCACCTCTCCGATTTCCACATCGAGACCGATCCGCCCTGGAAGGGCCGGCCAAGCCTGCGCGCCCTGATCCGTCACCTCGGTGAGCTCAGGGAGCAGGGACTGGCGCCGGACCTGGTCTTCGTCACCGGTGACGTGGCCCGGAACGGCCGGGACCATTTCACCGTGGCCGGCGTCGACGATTTACTCGTGATCCCCACTCCGATCAACGAATCGCTCACACCGGGCGTCAGTGCGTTGCGGGAATTGACGACCATTGATGATCGTTCGGAGGCGAAACCGCTTCTTGCCACAGCGCTCACCC
>JAAEPZ010000435.1 GCA_024231955.1 bacterium
ACCCCAGGCTACCATATGCCGCCCGCAGACGGGCTCGAATCTCGCTATCGGAAAGGTCCGAGGCTCCGTTCAGACCGGGCTAAGGCGGCCCTGGGCAAGAAAACACCGACGTATGGACTTCGCGCGGCCATACCTCCCCGAAAAACGCCCTCCCCTCTAGGCATGATCCTGTCTAATCTGCTGAAAATAGAGGAGATCAGCGTTGATCCAAAAGAGCCGCACCCATATCAATTTGGAGATCCTTATGCAACGCTAGGGTTCATTTGCCTGTAAAGCCGTTGACATTCCTCGGCCAAGCGAAGCGCCGTGGCCTGGAGGGGCAAACTGAAGCGCAGCGGGACTGCTGGTGAGCACCTGGTTGGCGTCCGAGGGCACCTTCCCGGTCGCCGCGAGCAGCTCGCCAGGCGGTACCCCGAGAATCGCAGATCCTCACATCGTCAGGTGGTGCCCCGAGGTCCTAGCAGATCCACGCAATTGTGTCGCCGGCGGCGTGGGACTCGAGTGTTCCCCTGGCCTGGATCGGATCCTGCCGCCTTGGGCTGGGGCACCGTCCCAGGGACGGCCTCTTTGTGGCCGCCTTCCTTCGCTCGCGGCCAACAGACCCTCCTACGACTGCATCCGGTACGGAGGAGGCCGGCACGCCCCTGTGCCGGCGCGGAAAGAACAGGTGGGTTTGGTGGTGGCTGCGGTTAGAATGGTCCCGTCGTGACGTAGGACCGGCCTCAGGATGTGCTGTCAGTGTCCTCTGTCGTCCGAAGAGGGATATGATGCCCGTCGTAAGCCCCAGCGCCGTTTCGGATCGTTCCGAGCCTCCTCGGGAACCGCGCGAGGACGCGGTAGGTGACGTCATGCACGATCCCCTGCCCGAGCGCGGGCGGTTGCC
>JAAEPZ010000436.1 GCA_024231955.1 bacterium
TCGAATCCAGCAATCTCGCCCTCGAAAACGTATGGATTGTCGATAATCAAGGAGACCTTGGAGGCGGTATCATTATCCTGCTTGGGACAGTCACTCTCGATCACGTAACCATCAGTGGCAATGAATCATTCACTGGTGGCGGTATCTGGCTCCTCGGCATCGGCCAGACCCTCCCGGAAACCATCGGTCGGTTGGAAATCCGCAACAGCACGATCAGCGGGAACCACGCCGAGTATGACGGCGGAGCTATTCTCGTCGGCGGGGCGGGCCAGTTGCTCCTTGAGTACTCGACCATAGTCGAGAATACGAATCGACCTGGAGATGAAACGATCTCCTCCATCCTCAGCCACGCACCGGCCAATGCAGTCTACACACTCGTCGAAGGAGCTTGCAGCGCCGGATCGGATGCCAGCTGCATATACCTCTCCAGTAAGGTCGAGGAACTTGCCGTTTCAGATCTTGGTCTCGGACCACTCGCGATGAACGGCGGGACAACCCCGACCCATGCCCTCACGTCGGCGAGCCCGGCGATCGACCTGGTCCCTTTGGGCGCTGCCTGTCCACCCGACGACCAGCGGGGGACGGCACGGCCCCAGGATGGCGATGGCGATCGCGAGGCCCGCTGCGA
>JAAEPZ010000437.1 GCA_024231955.1 bacterium
AAACGGGGGTGGGCTGACGTTCGCCCCCGTTCCATCGGGAGACTGATTATGCACGTAAGCAAGACCGCAGTGGTTTTCGTGGACGAATGGGCGGGGAGCGGAGACATCCCCTTGTGCGTCAACGGAAAGCCGAAGAATGTCAAGACGGGGGAGTTCGTTGAACTGTCCGCCGAGTTTCTTGAGGCGCTTGAAGCGTCGCATGTGGAATTCAGAAGTTTCAACACAATGGAAGCCGCCATGGCGTGTGCCGCTAAAGAGCGGAAGGCCGGAGACGCCGGGGTAGCGCAAGAGCAGGCGGTGCAAGATAACGCCAAAGAGGAGAAACGCACGGCGGCCATTGACGACGCCAACATGCCCACTCCAAAGCCCAAGACCAAGACCAAGCCAAAGATCAAGACCGCCCCGCCGGCGGACCTGTCCATCCTCGATGGCAATATCAAAGCCGTAGTGGAAGCCATAAGCGGGCTCTCACGCGAACACCTGCAAGAACTTCTGGCCGCCGAAGAAAGCGGCAAGACCCGCAAGGGCGTGGTTGCCGCCATTAACAAGGCTCTTGCAGCCTGAAACCACCTGAAAGGTTATAAATCCAATGTCTGAAGCCATGTCTAAAACAAAAACCGTCGCACTTCGCGACGCCACTCTCGATGAGTTGCTGTACTTCGCAAATACGGTCCTGGGGCTCAATGCTCCCAAAAACTCCAAGGAGGACAATCTGCGCGGCAAGATCATGATGGCCCATGACGGCGATATCACGGTGCCGCCGGATCTGTCTGAAGCCCTGCCTTCAGAAACCGCAACACCGGCAACCTCGGTGCGCGCCATGAAGCCCGGTTCTTCAAAAGACGACCCAAGGGTCTTGCTCAACATTTCCAAGGGTGAGAAGGAAGGGGAAGAGCGCCCCATTCCGGTAGGCGTGAACGGTGTGGTGATGCTTGTTCCCCGCGGCGAGGACGTTGAAATCCCCTGGCGCTATTTTCTGGCCATTAAGGCGGCGGTAAAAACCGTTCATACGCAGAATACGAAAACCGGTGATATGGACTCCCGCGATATGCCGTCCTATCCCTACAGCGTCCTGAGAATGCCGCCTCAGGAAGACATCGACGCCTGGCATGAAAGGGAAGCGCAAGAAGCTGCACAGGCCCAGAAACAGGCCGAGAAACAGGCTGAAAAACGGGCTGCGGTCGCCTGATGTCCACCTTCCTTGTAATCTGCCAGAAGGTTGCTCGCGAATCGAAAGCCATCTCCGGTGTGAACCCGAAGGCGGTGACCGCTCAGAGCGGCATATCGCTCAATGTCGTCAACTGGGTGGCGGACTCCTGGAAGGAAATTCAGAACAGCCGCAACGCCTGGTTGTTCATGCGCAAGGAGTTTTCGAAGGAAACAACCGCCGGTACGGCCCGCTACAAAGGGGCTGGGTGGGGCATTACGGATTTTGCCGAATGGATCCCCGAAGCCGATGCGGTCACCCTGTATGACACGACCGTCGGCGTTTCCGGCGAGGCACCGATCGGTCGCATACCGTGGGCTTTGTGGCGGTCCCGTTATGGGCGCGGTAGCCAGAGCCACAATAAGCCGGTTGAATATGCGATTTCCCCGGCGGGTGAACTCTGTCTCGGTCCCATTCCCAACGGAACGTACACCATCAACGGCGAATACAGGCGATCACCGCAGATACTGGTGGCCAATGACGACGTTCCAATCTGTCCGGAGCGTTTTCATGATGTGATCCTGTGGGACGCGATCATGAAGATGGCCGAGGCCGAAGAAGACATGCCTTTGTACGGAAGAGGGCAGACACGGCGCGGCACCGTCATGTTCGACCTGGAACGCGATCAGCTTCCGGAACTAACAAACGGATCGGAACCATTGGCATGACCCAGGAACCGCATTTTTTCGCACTCGGAGGCGGCCTGGACCTTGAGACACCACCGATAGAAAAAGCACAAGGCCGGACTATATCCAGCCTGAACTATGAGCCTCGCAAGAAGGGCTACCTCCGCATCGGCGGTTTTGAATGCCTTGACGGCAAGCCACAGCCCCACAAGGCGAGTTATTGGGTGTTGAGCTTCGACGCCGGGTCCGCAGCGCTCAACAAGGGCGATAGCGTGAGAGGCGCGACTTCGACAGCTACTGGAGAAGCACTTTACGATGCGGTAATTGAGAGTGGGTCTTATGGCTCATCCAACGCCGCCGGTTATCTTGTTTTGACCAATGTCGCGGGTACGTTTCAGGACAACGAAGCATTACAGGTATCGGGGTCGACGAAAGGTATGGCGAATGGGGTGGCGAGAGAAAAAGGCGGCGCAACCGATAATAGTCACAAGACATGGCTGCAAGTCGCCATTGAGATGGCCAGGGGGCTTATCCAGGCGGTTCCGGGTTCGGGTAAAATACGGGGGGTCTGGCGCTACAATCGGGCTTGCTACGCATTCCGCGACAACACCGGCGGCACGGCCTGCGACATGTGGAAATCGACGCTCACAGGCTGGCAACAGGTTGTTCTTGGCAACCGTATAAGTTTTACAGCCGGAACGAGCGAGATCAAGGAAGGTGAAACCCTGACGGGCGGCACATCAAGCGCCACGGCGGTGATAAACCGTGTCGTCGTTAAGAGTGGCAACTGGTCGTCGAATGACGCCGCCGGGTATCTGGTAATCGGTACGGTAACCGGCGGACCGTTTCAGGGGGAGACCGGCACCAGCGTATCGGGCAGCGCCACGCTATCCGGAGGTGAGACGGCAAACATCCTGCAACCCGGCGGAAAGTTTGAATTCAGAAACCATAACTTCTACGGCCATTCAGGCGGCATCCGCATGTACGGGGTTGACGGTGTGTCGCAGGGGTTTGAGTTCGATGGTTCGGTTTTCGTACCCATTGCCACCGGCATGACGGTGGATACTCCCAAACATCTGGCTATTCACAAGAACCATTTGTTCTACAGTTTTTCCGGAGGATCGGTGCAGCATTCAGGGGTCGGGGAGCCACGCATGTGGAGCCCTTTGACGGGCGCTTCTGAAATGGGCCTCGGTGAGGAAATCACCGGCTTTCTGGAAGGGCCTGCCCTGTTCATCTTCGGGCTCAACATTACCCGCCCCCTCTATGGCAACGACACAACGGACTGGAACCTTGGCGAAAGACTGGGGGAGACGGGGGGCACGGAATGGTCTCTTCAGACCGTTATCAGGCCGATGATGGTGGAAGCGGACAAGATCATGGATGTTCGCGCCACCGACACTTATGAAAACTTCGCCTTCGGTCATTTATCGGAACAGTTCGATGAGTTGTTGCGTCTCAAGCGGAAGGCCGGCGTAACAATAACCGCCTCCATGAAGGTCAGGGCCAAAAAGCAATACCGGGTGTACTGGAGTGACGGTAGCGGGCTGGTTCTGGATTTCTCGGGCCGGCAACCGGCGGCCGGTGCGCTGAACTACGGCAAGACGCTCACGTGTTGTTGTTCCGTCAAGGATAGCGATGACGAGGAGTGGCTGCTGTTCGGCTCGGACGACGGCTTTGTCTACCGTCTCGATGCCGGAACCAGTTTTAACGGCGCAAAGGTAGAGGCCTATGTGCGGCTGGCGTTCAATCATTTTGGGAGCCCGGCCCGGAACAAGAAGTATCACAAGGTTATTCTTGAATGTGACGCGACCCCGGACACCCTGATCAAGGTTTCTGCGGAGTTTTCCTACGGCGACCCGAACAACATTGCCTCCGGTGAGCAGGCCATTGAAATCCATGGCGGCGGCGGCTTCTGGGATGAATTGGCGTGGGAGGAATTCTATTGGGACAGCCAGCTTGAAGGCACGGGCCGGGCCGACATTCCCGGTATCGGCAACAACGTATCGCTGGCGCTTTATTGCGATCAGACATACGAGGAACCGCACACCATGACAGGCGTCACAATCTATTACTCAAAGTTGGGGCTGAAAAAATGAGTGATTATTATGCCCATGCAGACACCGCGACGAGCCACACTATAGGACGTTCGGCAAACGTTAATGATGTCAGTCAGGCGGTAGACACGGCATTTGACAAGTTGCCTTCCAAGGCATCCCTGGACGGTGATTACGTCACTTTTGCCAGCGATACCGGAGTTGCCAACGCTTATGCTGTAGCCTTGCCCCAGACTATTACGGCTTACGCTGCGGGCCTGCATATTCCGGTTAAGATAGCCAATACAAACACCGGCCCAAGTACCCTCAATGTGGGCGCGGTCGGTGCCGTTGCATGGAAACGCCATGACGGAACCGACCTTCAGGCCAACGACCTTGTTGCCGGAAGGATCTACGATACACGCCACAACGGCACGAATTTTGTTTTGACGAACCCGGCGGAAGGAATCGTTGCGCAAGCCACTGCACAGGCTACCTCCGCCACTACCAGCGCCGCCGCAGCCCTGGCCAGCAAAAACGCCGCCGCTGCCAACGCTGTTTTAACCGCTGCGGATGTGGTCACGACAGGGAACAACGTTACGATGGCTGCGGCAAAGGCTGCCGAATCCGTTGCCGCCGCCGCGGCAATTCGGCGGAAGGACAACGTCAAGGCGGCGTCTACGGGCAACGTGACACTCTCTGGTGAGCAAACCCATGATGGGGTCTCTCTGGTATCGGGAAACAGGTTCCTTGCCAAAGATCAGACAGCACCCGCACAGAACGGTCTTTACGACATTGCAACCGGTGCTTGGACGCGCTGCACGGATATGGATTCCTGGAATGAAGTGCCGAATGCGGTTGTTGCGGTCGAGCAGGGCACGGCGAACGCTGATTTGCATTTCCAGTCGATTTCCGATTCCGGGGGTACGCTGGATACGACGGCGATTACGTGGGCACAACACGGCGGTGGCGATTTGAAGTCGTCGGAAAATCTCAATGACCTATCGAACAAAACGACAGCCCGTTCCAATCTCGGCGTGGAAATTGGGGTTAACGTTCAGGCATATGA
The DNA here is from genome assembly GCA_024231955.1 of bacterium. Classification (GTDB taxonomy): domain Bacteria; phylum Krumholzibacteriota; class Krumholzibacteriia; order JACNKJ01; family JACNKJ01; genus JAAEPZ01. The sequence goes on from JAAEPZ010000437.1 coordinate 4,939, forward strand.
CGCCGATACCACCAAGAACGATGTCACAAATACATTCACCAAACCTCAACGCGGAACGGTAACGACAGACAATGACGGCTCGTTCGATTTAGCTGCGGGACAAAACTTCAAGTGGACCCCTGCTGCGGCTGACGTTCTGGAATTTACGAATGAAGCAAGTGATCAGTCGGGAACGATCCTGTTAGTTAATCCGTCAGGCTACGCCATCACCAAGGGCTCTGAAGTCGCCTGTGATGGTAGTTTTCTGACAACTGTATCGGCGGCGGGAACCTATCTGATCGGCTATTACTGCGACGGTGTGACTGTTTATGTCGGCTATACGGGGGCATTGTCGGTATGACCTGTCTTTCTTTCCC
>JAAEPZ010000438.1 GCA_024231955.1 bacterium
AGCCTGCCCTACAAAGCCGGATGTCCGAGGACTTGTAGGGCAGGCTTTGCCTGCCGATTCGATTCCTGGTGAGCTCCCTCAAGCCCTATCCCGGGCCGCGCAGGCTTGCCCCCCGTCATTCAGGCAAGGACTTGTGCGCCGTAGCACTAGTGCTCGGCACCGCGACCGAGTGATGCCTCCCTTGCGCAACATCGCGTAGCGTGACGGCAAACAGGAACGGAGCTTGTTGCAAAATGTATCTATTCTACGTAGATGAGAGTGGAGACGCAGGCCTCACGAAGAGTCCCACTCAGTATTTTGCGCTGAGTGCGTTTGTCGTTCATGAATTGCGCTGGCGGCAGACTCTCGATACAGTAGTAGAATTTAGGAGGCATCTTCGGTCGCGATACGGCTTGAAGCTCCGCGAAGAGATACATGCAGCGCATCTAGTTCACAAGCCGGGCACTCTTCAGCGAATACCAAAATCTCTTCGCCTTCGCCTATTAAGAGATGTTATTGATTTTCAGGCGAGTCTCACAGACGTAAATGTAGTAAACATCGTAGTCGACAAGTCCAATAAGCGGACTGGCTACGATATATTCGAGAGCGCCTGGAAAGTACTTGCGCAACGCCTACATAATACGATCTCTCGAAGCAACTTCCCTGGTCCGAAGAATCCTGACGACTATGGTCTCTTGGTCGTCGATCGGACCGATGAAAAGAAGCTGCGCAATCTTACGCGGAGAATGAGAGTGTTCAATCCTGTCCCCAATATGTACGGAGGGGGTTACCGGAATATTTTGCTGGACACCTTGGTCGAGGATCCGGTTCATCGCGACTCTCTTCACTCGTATTTCATTCAGCTCGCAGACGTCAACGCTTATTTCCTGTATCAGAAGATGCAGGCCTGTAGTTACATTCGACGTAAAGGAGCTAGAAATTATTTTGATAGACTGGATCCAATTCTCTGCAAAGTTGCCAGCCTCAGTGATCCCCAGGGGATAGTGAGACTATGAGCTCGTTTGGCCCTTTCGACCTCCGATCCCGGCACGAGGATGCCAAGGCGCGAGCCTGCGGGGTGGTGGCTTGGCTTCCTTTTCGGCGGCAGTGACAAAATTTGTCACTGGCAGTGAGAAGTGCATGCTCCCGGTGACTGGCGAGCGAGCCGTGGAAGAGAAAACGAAGGGGGCCCACTCGTGGGCCCCGGGAGATCCTACCGCCGAGTCGTGCTCGGTTTCAGATCTGCACCTAACTCTACACGACACCGGAAAGACATGCAAGAGCCGCTGATTGCCGAAGCTGCCGGCCTCCTACCAAATCGTTCCTGATCTGCCAGCAGGTGGTCCTCGACAAGTCGACGCCTCGGTTGGGGTTGCGGGAAGGCCGCGTCGTTGTGCGGACGGCCTCGGCATAGGCGGAGGTTGTGCCACCTTGATCCGCCGACACCAAGAAAAAGCTTGGCAAACGGCCCGAGATGTGACATCGTGCGTTCGTCGTCGGTCCTGCCCCCCGTTTTCGGGGCGTGAAGAGGCGCCGAAACGACCTCACTCCGGGCCTCCCGGCCCCAACGGCGGCCTCGCCGGCTAAGTCCCCCGTTC
>JAAEPZ010000439.1 GCA_024231955.1 bacterium
AGCGATTCGGTCACCGCGTGGGCGAAGCCGGTGTTCTCCACCAGCCAGCGACGGCCGCCGGTGATCGACACCAAGACCCCCAGGTCGGTACCGATAAAAAGCCGCTCGGGATCGGTGGGATCGATGACGATGGAATGGACCTCAGGGCCTGGTCGGTGGAAAGAATGGTGCCGTCGCTGAGCCCCACCACTACGCGGTCGGGATCGGTCTACAGTCAGTCGCCAATTGGGATGGGCCGACCCAGATCCCTATCAATCCGGGGAGCGATGGATACAGAGATGTAGCCAATTTTATTGGGTTTTCCCTAGTTCCACGACCGGATGTAACACCTCCATCTGGCACTGAGGGTGTGGCAACACCGGTCCAGAATGCGCCATCGACCGTGACTACCGACTGGGTTCTGGAGAACTTGGCTGCGGCGGTTTACGACAGTAAGAACAGAATCTACTACCTCTTCTCGGAAGCAGTCGAGGACAGCAAGGGCTACTACGTAAAGAGACCGAAAGGAGGCCCGACAGGCGAGCCCATTGAGATCGAAGAAAGATGGGGCAAACTGCCTGAGCAGTGGAAGGGGATCACGGCGGCTGTCTATCGACCTGGCACGGGAGACGGGGTGTACTACTTCTTCAATGGTGATGAGTATGCGAAACGGGACCAAGGCACGGGCCAGACCTTCGGGGAGGCGAAGAAGGTGTCTGAGGGGTGGTATCTGCCGGAAAATACCTACGTAGACGCCGTGGTATACAAGGCCACTACCAAAAGGTATTTTCTCTACACCGATCACTTCTATTGGTCGAAGGATCAGGGTATTGAGGCCGTAAAGGGTCCCTACCTGATCGGGTGCGGATGGCCAAATTTCGAGCGGCTCTTCTCTGGAGAAGTCGGCGTCGACGCCGCCGTGTGGGTGTATGAAGACGCTTGGGTGCATGAAGACCCTCATTACTACTTCTTCAAAGGAGATCGCTACGCCAGATATGACACGAATTCGGGCGGATTCGATCTAGATAAGTACCCCAAGGATACTGAAGGCAACTGGGGGACGGACCTCCCGAGAGGCTTGGAGATGCCGGCGGTACATCGAAAATCAGGAGGAGCATCATCGCCGCGAATCATTCCAGGACGAGTATTGACGCCTCCTAAAGAAGTACGACATCGAATACGACGAGAGATATGTGTGGGACTGAGATGAAACGCGAGGATGCGTTTGTGGAACCCTCTCAGGGTTCAAGATCGAGCCGACACCCTACCCAGGGTTGCGCTGCGCTTACCCTGGGCTGTTGGATGCAACCCCTTCGGGGTAAAGATCGGAGACCGGAAACCAAGAGGGGGAGCCGCAGAACAAAGGCCATTCAGAGGGACGCCGACGCCGTATCAATCGATCGTGGTGTCCGAAACGCTATTGCTTCGTCGGACGCCCCGAGGTACTCCAAGGGGCGCCCCTGATGGCCAAAACGTTCGTGCGGCTTGGCTCAGCGGCCGGGTCGCCCTCGGCAGGTGGTCTTCGGCGAGGTCGAGGGAGCGGGCCGTGGTCCTGTAGCTTCTTCGGAGATCTGAAGGCCGACCGTGTCCTTCGACCGAGACTCTTACGCCTTCACCGCTGAGCTGTACATTTTGCGCCTGGGCTGTCCGCTACGGCCCTGAGTGGATCATTTTCGGCCTGAGCTGGCAAGGGACGGCCATGAGTTCTTCCCGAGTCCGTGGTAGGGTGGGGCAGCGATTCGCCGTTTTTGGAACGTCGGGCCCGAAGTCGGAGGACGAAAGGAGTATAAGGATGCGCCATTCCATAGGGATTGCCACCCTTGCCCTGATGTTGGTGGACGGACAGCGGATCCGGGAAAACAATGTGGTTTTATCGGATAGGATGTCGATTTACGGAATGAATGGGCGGTGATTCCGTCCGGGACATCGTGCTCGTTTTCCCAATTCGGGACTTCAAAAATGCCTCGCACCTCGTAATGGGGGCACCTTTTCAAGGCCGCCTTTTATTGGGGGGGCGGTGGCCTCGGACCGCTCGGACGCAGTGGTGCCGCCACCCCGCCACCACCAGGAGAAGCGCCAACAGCCCCAGCATCCACGGCGTGAGGGCGGGGATTTCGATCGCGTCCGGCGCACGGATGACCACGGTTGCGGTGTGCGGCTCCGCCAACACCGCGCCTCCGATGGGGCTGCGCAAACGGACCAGGAAGAGCTTCTCCTCCGCGCCTCCCGAGCTCGGCAAGAGCGGTATCTCGACGATCTTCGAAGCGCCGTCGCCGTCCTCCCAGCTCAGCGTCGCGGCGACCGGGAGGTAGTCTTCCTCCGCCACCGCGTCAACGTCCGCGGTGGCGAACTGAACCGAAACCGCACTCGATCTTTCGCGTGGTGGCCTTGACCCGTCCGGTATCGGAGTGCACCGTCTTGAGGGGGAAATCGGTGTATTCGGGGACCGGAAACTTGACCGTGAACCCTTCGGGGGGAATCAGGGAGGGTTGGTTGGTGCTGGCCTCGACGGTATAGCGGATGATCTCGCCGGGAGCGGCCCGGAACGGCGGGTCGGTGGACACCGCA
>JAAEPZ010000440.1 GCA_024231955.1 bacterium
AGCATCTCCTGGACCTGGAAGTCGGCGTCGAAGAGACGGTCGGCGATGTAGTCGAAGAAGGGCTTCAGCTGAGGCGAGACCCTGGCTCGATCTTCCCGGATCCTCTCCATCGTCTCCTCGGCTGCCTTGATGAGAATGGCGTCGGCTTGATCTTGGAACATGGTTTCGTCTCCTCCCTGTTACCTGTAACCACGATTATACTCCCCGAGTGGACTTCTGTGGAGCAGTGAGCTCACCGAGAAACAGAGATTTGCAGCGGCATCGAGAGACTGGTTCGGGCGGATAGTTATACCGACCGGTTGGTAGATCCAGGAGCCCGGACGCGGACGGCCGTTCCTGCCCGGGCCAGATGTCCTATTTGCTTGGGCCGTGCGACTCAGTCCAGCAGGAGCGGGCGATCATGACTTCGTTGTCGGTCCCGCGATCGCTGACTCCGCCGTCCGTGAGGTCGGCCCCGGTCTGGGCGTCGCCCGGCCCCGCCCCGCGGCGGAGAAAATGTCCGGAGTTTCGGGCCTATGTCAGGGGAGATGGCCAGTATTCCGGCCTCATTTCGGCAAAAGGTCGTAGTTTTTCGGCTCAATGTACAAAAATCGTTGCTCTTTTTACTGCATTCTCGGCTGCTCCAAGGAAAAATGACGGATTTGGCCCTGATTACCGCCTTATTACTGCTATTACGTCTTATTTACGCCATAGCTAACTGAAGAAAACTTCAGACTTTGCCCTGGTGGTGCCCTCTCCCTTGGCAGGTTCGAGGGTAGGTGCCTCGGTGGTCGGCCTCCCTCGTGCTGGGAGCGCCGGCGTCC
>JAAEPZ010000441.1 GCA_024231955.1 bacterium
GAACATACAGTAGCGGGGTCGGCGGACCCAATATTGACAAAGGAATGGGCGGATTCCGAATATACAGCCGGCCGAACCGGCGACACAGCTAGTCAGGTCCGAGCGGCGGTGGGGGTGACCCGGGCCGCTTTAGTAGCGGGGGGGCCCGGCGAAGGGGAGGCCGCAGAGGAACTGGAAGTGGACGAGGGCGAATAGCACTGGTATTTCGGGTGACCGTCGGTCAGACAGAAGGAACAGCGGTGGCGGAAATTGCAGCCGGACCCGCCGGGACAGTGCCCGGCGTTGTAATGGAGACAGGTGGGGGCCCCGGCAGGTGCAGAGGAGTGACTGTTGTTGAAGCGACCACTCGAAAGGGAGGACGGACAACTGGAGCGGGGCTGCGGAGGGAATGTGTCGACTTCGTTCAGGTGATGACAGGCCATGTTGCTCAGGAAGCCAGAGTCATTGATGGGGCAGGAGTCGTAGGTACGATGCTCGGAGCGAAGAGCCTCGTACAGATGCAGAATCGCTTCGCCTTTGTAGACGGTCGCCTTGTTGGACACGAATTTCATGGCGTCCAAGAAACACAAGGCCTCGTCGACACGACCGGAACGAAGCAGATACAGACCGTGTTGAAAGCCGGCATTGATGAGGCGGGCGA
>JAAEPZ010000442.1 GCA_024231955.1 bacterium
ACGCCATTCCTTGTGGGGATCGCAGCGTTGGTACGTTCGGTGAATCCGCTCCTCAGCCGTGAAGATGTATACGATATCCTCATCTCCACGGCTTCGCAGGCCGATAACCACACCGATGAGCTCGGCTATGGGTTTCCGGATGCCGAAGCGGCTGTAAAGAAATCACTGGGGACCGTTAACGATGAAACTCTGAAGAATCGCCTGACACCATTCTTTAGTTTCTTTGGAAGGAGCTCTGATCCATCAAATCCTGCCAACCTTCCCGCGGGCACATGGGTATATACAACCGTACCGTCGGTGGCTTCCGGCCTTCTTATTAATTCCTTAGACCCATTCGCAACCGCCGGATCCCATGACGTTTCGGATTATCGGGCGTTCCCGACGTTCCAGCCATGCGAAACACCCTGCGATACGGCACCCAAGGCATCGATATTCGTATTCACTACCGCCATGGAGCCGTTTGTCAATGCTCCGGAGTTGGTGCCTTTGTACCGGCTACGGTATGACCCCGACATATTCAAAGATTGTGATATACACGTAGAGGAAGTACCACAGAGAGATTTCGCCTACGCAACTTCCGTGGCCGGAGTGTTGAACTTCAACGCCGCGGGCTACTACCTTGACGGAACCGAGGGTTTCATCTTCAGATCCTGCGAAGGACAACCGGGTTGCTCTCAGCCACCCGGGACAGTGAAGGTCTATCGGGCGTACAATTCTGCGCGTATCGACTATGCGATTTTTCCCGAGGATGAGCTGCCTGGCATGCAGGCCGATGGCTACACCACTGGCATTACAGTCATCGGTTATGCCTACCCCAACGTTGATACCGACGGTGATACACTGATAGACGGGTTCGAGGAGCTGGTCGGTACGAACCCGAGATTCTGGGATACCGACTGCGACGGATTGAGCGATGGCCATGAATTGACGAATTACAACCAGGAGCAACATCAATACGGTGATCCACGCGATGGGCCGTGCTGGGTACCGGGTATCACCATCTTTGCCGACGGCTTCGAGTCGGGCGACATATCGTGGTGGTCGGCTGCTGTCCCGTGAAGAGGTGCCTCCGATGAGAACAGTGGGTGATCTATGCCTGAAAACGGCCCGCCGAGCAGGAATCGGCCTACTGGCGGGCCTTCTTTTTACGGGTAGCGCCGTTGCCGTTACTTTTAGCGTTACCAAGTTCGAGGACGACAACGGTCCCTGCACGCAAACCGATTGCGCCCTGCGTGAGGCCGTGATGGCCGCCAATGCCCTTTCCGGCGCCGATCGCATTGAGCTTGAGGTCGGGGTTTATACCCTCACCATCTCCGGTGGTGTTGAACACTACTATGTTGAGGAGAGTGGTGATCTCGACATCTTGGATGACCTGGAGATGGTTGGTGCTACCAGCGGCACGGTGATCAGGGGTCAGAATGACGATCGCATCATAGATGTCGTAGATAATGTTTCAACTTTCTCGAACATCGAGCTTACGGGAGGCCGGGTGCTCATTTTTAGAGAGGGGGGATGCGCGAGGCTGGCTCTAAGTGAGGTTACGTTAATCAACGTTTCGATCAATAACTGCTTCTGCGAGGATGGTGGGGGAGGGCTGGCACTGGAAGGAGCATCCGCAACTTTGTTCAACACAACGGTGAGTGGTAATGAATGTGGGTGGATTGGTGGCGGTATTTTTCAGCTCGGTACCGAGCCGGAACAAAGCCTTACAATTATCAATTCCACAATCAGCGGTAACACCGCCCGGTTAGTAGGTGGTGGACTTGCGCGCCTTGTTGAGGGTGAAGCTATGATCGTACATTCGACGATTACCCAGAATGAAGCGAACTACGGCGACGCCATTTTTCTCGACACCATTCGGCGCACGCCGATCTATAACTCGATTATCGAGGGCAAATGTACCGGCATCCTTCCAGTTTCGCGAGGTGGTAACCTGGGAGGACCTGATATCA
>JAAEPZ010000443.1 GCA_024231955.1 bacterium
GAAAACGAAGCAAAGCCGCCGGGTGATAGGTAACCATCATCGGTACGCCCGCGAATTCGTGCCATTCTCCCCGAAGACGTCCCAGCGGAGTTTTGGTATCCAGCAACGCCTGGGCCGCAATGCGACCCAACGCACAGATCAACTTCGGCTGGATGATGCTGATCTGTTCGCGAAGGTACGGGAAACACTTGGACATTTCGTCCGGTTGCGGGTCGCGATTCCCCGGCGGGCGACATTTGAGAATATTGGCGATATAGACATCGTCGCGGGTGAACTCTATCGCCGCTATAATCTTGTCAAGCAACTGACCGGCCCGGCCTACGAACGGTTCACCCAGGCGATCTTCGTCGGCGCCCGGGGCTTCCCCCACAAACATCAGGTCGGCCGTGGGGTTGCCCACACCGTAGACAAACTTGTTGCGAGTCTCTCCCAGGGGGCATTCCTGGCAGTTGCAGATTGCCTCTTGGTGATCCGTAAGGCTGGCAAAAGTAGCGGGTTGAATCAAAGGTATC
>JAAEPZ010000444.1 GCA_024231955.1 bacterium
TGAATTGGATGTGCTCTATGCCCGAGATTTTGGCATGGGGCTGCCGCCACCTTTTCTGCACAGGACCTTGATCCGGTGGGGCTACCGACCCCACTTGGGTCCTCTTCCGGGTGGTCAGCGAAGAAGAGTACCGAGCAAAGATGTGCGGGAGCGCCAGCCTTTTCCGGGGGCGCACACGCGGCAGCAGTCGAGTTTCCGGTGACAGCATGATGAAGACGTGCCTACTTATCAGAGTGCTGCTAGCAGTGTCACGCACGGCCCAGTCCGAAGGGGTGCGCCAACTATTTTCGGAGGTCGAGGGCGAATGCCCCAACGCGACGCTTCGCCACAGCTGTCGGGGGACATGCCACCGCCAAGCCAGTTGCCATCTCGTCTCCGAGCACGAGGGTCGAGTCAACCGCCCAGACCGAGCGGGTCAGCAGGACACTTGGCTCAAGCAATGTCCTTCGATAAGGTCTCACCCGGCCCACGGATGTCGCCTCCAGTCTTGAAGCAGAGCCCGCCTGCCGCACCTGGTTGGGCCGCTCAAAGACCGAGAGCGCCGGCTCCGCCGGTGTCGGAAGCTGAATCAATGGCTGGATCAGTTGGAAGTGACAGCCGCCAAGCGAAATGGCCGCAACCACCTTTCAGTGGTTGGCAGGCGAAAGCCTTTGGTCCTCCGCGACGCTGCTCCAATAGTGAGTCGAGCAGTCAGCAGGAGAGTGGTTCGACCGCCAGACGAAATCCATGCTGCCGAAGTCGTCGGGCGCGTAGCCAAAAACGAGGCGGTTTGTTTGGACCACCAATGACGGGATTTGCACCACCAGGCATTCCCACTTTCGTATATCCACA
>JAAEPZ010000445.1 GCA_024231955.1 bacterium
TATGTACACTTTTACTACTCGAACACCACAATCTCCCCCCTCTTAAATGAGCCTCTTCTTGATCGGCTTCGGGTACGACCAATGCTCGGGAGGGAGGCCGGCATTCGAACGACTCGTTCTTCGCGGCTTCCATTCTTCATCCGGACCTGGATCGCTAGTGCCCTCAGCGCACGTTTCCGCAGTCTCCATGTTGTCCTTGTTGGGGTCATACCATCGCTTCATCGCCCGGGCGCTCCATCTCTGTCCATCGCTGAGGCGGAACGTGTATCAGCCGAGCACCTCGGTGATGATGTATGGCCCTCAGTATGGTGACGATCCCTTCGGTACTGGCCCCGCTTTCACCAAGACACGTTCACCGACTCGGAACAAGGGTCGCACACGAGCCATGTCAGGGTTTCTGACTCCACCAGTCTTCATGTTCTCACCGCCCAAGGCAGTAATTGGAGGTGTATCACCATCACTAAGTGACTTCACCGACTGGGGCTTGTAGGCCATCTGAGTGTGCCTGTTCAGAAAGCGTTCAGCAGGCGACATCCCTTGGGGCTCACTTGGCATGGATCTGTGCTGCGTCAGAAGGTTGAGAATGCCTTCGTCCCATGGCCAGTTCTCA
>JAAEPZ010000446.1 GCA_024231955.1 bacterium
GTCGTGGTCGATGCGTTCCCAGGTCGGCGCTGCGGCCTGTTCCAGAAGGGTCGATTCGCTGCCCGCCATCGTCTTGTCGTCACTCCACCGCGGATTCTGGCTCAGCGGTGGTGAATGCCAAGCGGATCTTGACGTTTTCTTTTACGCGGAATTAGAGCGTCGCAATGCCAATTAACAATATCTATCTGCCTGAAAATGCGAGACTTAAAAAAGATTCTTTCAGCATGGCGATCGATTGGCCTTGAAATGGTTTCCAGGCAACTTAACCAGCTGATTTTACTTGACTTGAGAAGCGCCTGGCACCATATAGGGCAGGGTCGGCTTTCGACCCTGCGGTTCGCAGCGCGTAGGGCAGTCCCATCCTCTCGACGTAGCGCGTGACGCCCTGACGATCGATCTCGTCGTCGTCGACGATCAGAACGCGTATCTCTTGCTGGCCAACCATCGGTCTCTCCTCCTTCAGAGATATTAGAGATATTATCGCACGCGAAGCTTACGTTCGGTCTTACGGAGTCGGTCCGAACCTCCGCAGAGAGGGCCCAAGGGGGACGAAATCGGCATTGGCGGCAGGTCTGTGGGCCGATGACGCCACCGGCGGCGCCCTTCCCTCTCAGAGATGCTAAACTGAAGCAGCATCGAGATTCAAACAGGCCGACGTGCCGTATGGGCGCAAATA
>JAAEPZ010000447.1 GCA_024231955.1 bacterium
ACGCGGTTTCGGGCTTGTCCTTACCTTCGAAGGGTTACGGGGACTGATCTCACTTCAACTGCCATGGCCATGACGTTCTTGGTTGGCCAAAACTGCAGCAACTGGATCCGTTTGACAACACTTGAAAGCTGACGCATGAATAAGGCGGCGGCTGGGGCAGGTACTAGAGTAGGGGGCGAGGACGGTGGGAGTTGGCTGTGGAGCGGCGGGAGAGGGGTGGTGAGAGGGACATGCGAGGGGCAAAGATGGCTCTCGGCGCGCGGGACACCACAGCCAGCTGTCAGCAGCCGCGGAAGAGACGCGCCGGTCAGCAGGACGCTTAGTCGTCGTGGGCAAGCAGCACGTGCATCGCCAACAACGTCTTGTCCAGGCGGGCTTGGAAGGCGGCGTTGCCACGCTTCGTCAGACGGTCGTCCCCTAAGTCGAATTTCATCAGCTTGTGCAGTCGCTCGATCGACGTCCGCCGAGCCATGGCTTTCAGGAACCGCTTGGAGAGTTGGGGAAATTCCGGATCCAGCCACGGCAGACGTGACTGCCGAATCGTGACTTGACGGCCGCCCGCCTGGCCTCGGTAACAACCCACTCGCAAGCCGCACCCTTGGCAAACCGACTGGCCGTGTTCGTCTTTCGGCGCGGCGAAGAGAAAATGCTCCGTGTCATGCCGGACGCCCACCAGCTCAAAGGGATATCCGGCACGGCACACCGGCACGCCCCGCGGCGTCAGGTGATCGATGCCTCGAGGCATGCCGTCTCGAATCGGGCTGCGACGACGAGGATTGATCGGCGCTAACACTTCGATTTCCAAGTCCTTCTGGATCGCCGCTTTCAGCTTCAGGTCGTCCGCCGCTCCGTCGTCGAGCACGCGAGTGACGAGGCCTTTCAAGTCGGGGTGCCGCTGGAACAACCGGTTCAAGTGCGGCAGCAGGCTCTTCGAGTCATGGCTGGCCGCATCGCTCATGGCCACCGCATCCAGTAACACCTCCTGTCCGGGGAAGCCCAGCGTCGAAGCCTTGTGACCCCAGTACATCTTGCCCCTGCTTTTGACGACCGTCCCCGCGCCATCGTCGGCGTTGGTCCACTCGTGGTCGCAGTGATCACGGTCACCGCAGCGGCAGGCCTTGGTGGTCCGCGGATGCGATTTACGTTTCTTCTTCGACTTCTTGTCGGCCGTGGTTTTCTCAGGTTTTTCCGGCGTTTTGGCCGCCGGGCTGTCCGAGCGGGCTTCGGCCGTAGCCGACAACGAACCGGCCGCCGACGGCGTGAGTTCCGGCGCGTCTGCGGCATGGTAGCCTTGGCCACCTGCGAGCCTTTCCACAGATTTCTCCGCCAAGTCGCCGGCCGCGGGCTCTGGGACGCCTTCGCCGCAAGCGGGTAAGTCTGGCAGATCGATCACTTGCATGGAAGAATAGGCCAGGTAGTGCGTGGTGTCATGTACCAGGGTCGACTCCACTCGGACCGTGCCGGCGCGGAGGTTGTCCGCGACACGATCCAACGCGGCTTCTGCCCACAAGCCATTTTGCGTCATGATCTGGTCGAATTGCTGGAGCTTGCGGAGGCTGGGGATGTCGCTTTGCCGTTCGGGCTTATCGACTCGCGGGATGCTGAAGCCACAGGTGCGTGCGAAGGCTGGATTTTCGCGGAGCTTCTGGTGGACGAACTGGGGCTCGGCGGGTTGTCCGGCGAACGTGACGCCGAGAAAGGCCTTGAACATGGCGAAGAAGCACTTGGGCGGCCGTCCGGCGAAACGGGGCGGAGTGACGCCGGGGTGGAGCGTTTCGGGGCGGATGGAAATCGACGGCGTTTGGCATGGGGCAAGTTGGTACAGCAGCGGAGCATTTTCGTCGAGGGTGGGGCGGCCGAAGAGCAAACGTGCGGTGGCTTGTGGTTGAGTTTCCGGGTTGGCCGCGGGTGGGTTTTCCCGACGTTCGTTTCGCTGTTGGGTTTGTTGCTGGTTGAACTGCCAGAGTTGCTCGTAGTACCCAGCCGCCGTGGATTGGAACTGCCGGTAATCGAATTTTCGAAGGACGTCGAACCAAAGGGCATCGGGTTCGTCTTGAAGAAACAAGTCGTCCGATTCGACGAATTCAATCAGGGGCAACTGGCCGGGAGAGTAGACAACGGCTACCATGATGAGGTCCTCCATGCATAAGAAGAATTCCTGGAAACATGTTGCCTACTTCTTCGTTGGATGGAGGACTTTCTATTGCGCTAGCCAGAAGTTTTTTGCAAATCGGTTGGTCGCCGAGGACGTCCACGGCCAGCGCGATCCCCAAAACCCTGGGAATAGCCGGTGTTCCATCTCCGCTAACCGCCACTACGCCGTGTCGTTTGCAACAACATCAGCAAACCACTACCCCGGAAAGATGCGAGAAACGCCATGATTTACGCCAACCTCAAAGCTCACGCGTTCTTCATGCGTGAGCTTTGGTGTCAAAGTGTGCCTCGCCAATATGATCCTCGCGGCATGTCCAAATGATTGGCAGAGACATCCCCAGGGCAAAGCCCGCTTCGAAGTACACGCCGTTGCGGTGTTCGGTGAAATCAGCGACGATGAA
>JAAEPZ010000448.1 GCA_024231955.1 bacterium
CAAAATAAATGAGATTACACAAAAAATATTTTTGCGCTGTCTGCTGGCCGATTACCTGCCTTTGATACAACTCCATTCGAAATATCTACTTTATCTCCGACGATTATGGTACCGGTATAGAGCATCGTGCGCAGACCCATGGTAGTGGAGATATGCAGGAATCCCCTCTCTTTTTCTATAACTGTGCCACGGACTTTGGGGTCTGCCAGTATCCGCGCAATTTCTTTTTTGGGGTTCACTTAAGTACTTCCTTGGGTAACGTGAACTTTTCCGCCTCTCGCGGATATCTCGACCTCAACAACACTGCCTCGCCATGCCGCTCCCGCCAATCCATCGAATGATTCGATAAGCTGTCCGGGGGCGGCTGCACGATATACGCTGGTCAAAACTACAGGCATCAGCCCCTCCCCATCATCCAGTTCGCCCCGCCCACGCTCCAGGGCGACCTGCAACGTGGATATCAGCGGGCTGATGACTTCGGAGCCATACATTGTGCCTGTGCCACGCCGGCATTCTATCATCATGTGTCTTTAGTCTCCCCATGGATAACAATAAGCAAATTGTACGGTACTTTATCTTTCCCCATTCGCTCCTTTGTGACCGTCGATGCTTGTGCCTCGTATGCCTTGGTTTTGTAACTTGCTGCACATACTCCAGGCCGTTGGTTTCGTTTTATTATCTGGTCATTCTGTTGGAAACCGCTGGAGGGAGGCGGATCGGGTAATGACACGGTAACTCCATCATCGTCCACAGTCAGCTCTCCCAATGAATTTCCGAACCACTTTGTAGTTAAATTGCCATTGGGTACGATGGGCTTCGCCAATGATGCAGTTCTTGATATGCCATCAAATGACAGTATTTCATCTTCGATATCCAGAGTTACCCTCTTCCCGATAGAGACGGTACCACCGCTTTTTTCCAGAGAACTGCGAGCCCCCAAGCTGGAATTGAATTGTATGGATTCACTCGCATAAACGAGCAAATACACGGTATCACCCGGCTTGAATGACGTTTTACCGGCATTCGGCCCGTCAGCCCGCGAGTCAACTTCAGCACTCAGATGAAGCCCCGTGTCTTCGCCCAGAGTTGTGGTGATTGTCGTTTTTATGTTCGTCATTTTTTCCTCACTAAAAATTGGATATCCTCGGATATCGTAAACGTGACGCGAAATTCGACCACTCGCCGGCTGCCAGCAAGCGTGGACAGACCGCTCAAATTCGACGGGTGCACGGTGCCCTGCCTGCAGCAACATGCCCAGCGGGGCGCGGTGCCCGGACTGGATGAGCATTCCCACAGGAGTACTGCAGCCCGCATGGACAGGCATCTCAAAATGAATTGGCGCGCGGTGTTCAGCATGAACTGCAATGAACTCCGGAGGCCGGCCTGCCGGATATACAGGTTCAACAGCGATGCCTTGCGCCCGGGCAAATCCGAATTCGGGAACGGCATAGTTTACGGCCGTGCCTTCCGCCGCCCGGACAGATCCGAATTCGGGAACGGCATAGTTTACGGCCGTGCCTTCCGCCGCCCGGGCAGATCCGAATTCGGGAACGGCATGGTTTACGGCCGCGCCTTCCGCCCGGACAGATCCGAATTCGGGAACGGCATAGTTGATGACCGTGCCTGTGACGGCCATTTACCCCATCCTGAACAATAATCGCAAGGGATATGAACTGTGGGCTTGAAGCGCTATATAATCAGTGCCGTTAAACGGCACAACCTCTAAATTTCCGACAGCGGCGCAAGGCGCGGCCCACACACTCGATACCGAGGAAATATCTCCGACAGGTATGGAAAACACATTAGGATTTTGAAGGAAAACCGGCATAAACGGCAGCCACGAATTTCCGGTTCCGTCCGGAATTTTCGCATCGGCCCCATTAGGATAACAGGTGGCATTTGACCAATTGTCAGGAGATGCTCCGATGGAGGCGGCATAGCACACTGCCGAGCTTCCGGTGACATCCGCTCCGCTGCGGTTTTTCGCACGCGGCGTCCAGGCGTAAACAGATCCTTGGAAACACCCTCCCATGTAAA
>JAAEPZ010000449.1 GCA_024231955.1 bacterium
CCGACGGGACGCTGGACTTCCTCGAGCGCAAGGGCGCGACCAGCACCACGGGTCTCAATGGTGCCGGCGGCGTGGCGCTGCCGGCGGACGGCGCCCAGCTCTACGTCGCCGGCGCCGAGGACGATGCGTTGGTGGTCTTCACCCGCGGCGTCGACGGCCGACTGACGCCGTTCCAGGTGCTGAGCGACGATACCGGCGTCCTCGGGCTGGGCGGGGCGCGGTCGGTGTTGGTGGCCGGCAGCCACGTCTACGTCGCCGGCCAGTCGGACGATGCGGTGGTGGTGCTGAGCCGCGATCCGGCCGACGGCACCCTGACCTGGCTTAACAAGAAGCAGAACGGTCTCGACGCCGTGGGCTTGAACGGAGTCGTCGCCCTGGCGCTCTCCGCGGACGGCGAGCATCTCTACATTGCCTTGCCTCGGCCGGAGGTGGGGTGATAGACTCACGCCGGCATGACGACGATACAGCTGACCAAGGGTCCAGTGAGGCAGCAGAAATCCGGAGCTCGGGATTTGGCGGGCCAATGGCGCCTGAGCGGACGTGGATGGATTTCGGGCCGTGTCGCGGCCGGCGACCCTACGGCGACCCGTCAGGGCTGGTCGGATAGTCCGGTGCATGGGCAAGTCTGGGCGGGCCATCACCTCGGATGCTATCTGGTACCGCTGGTCACCTTCGCCGGCAACACGAGCTCGGGCTCTGCTCGCCAAGGCATGTGGTACCAGCGCGATCGTGAAGATCCCGGATTGGATGCCGCAGGCACTATGTGGAAGAACATGCCACGTAAAACCATCTCGGCAGGATTTCAGTACTATGTGGAAAAACTGCGTCTTATTCGTCCTTCCGAAAGCACAGGCGGAGAAATGACGGTGAGACACAGTCCTTTGGTACGTTACGGAGCGATCTTACCTGCCGCCGGCATGTGCCATGTGGAAAAGGACATCCATATCTTACCCAGCTCGGCGCGATCGCCGGCTACTCTCTCCACGCAATGTGGAAATTCTCTCCACCACAGCAGCGGCGATGACGAATCTATTAATACTATTAGGTCATTTCGCCTTTTTAGGGCTATAATGCGAAATGCCAGAGGCGCCACAACGGGTGCCATGTCGATTTTCTTGCGACATTTGACGTCGCTCGGTGAGCACATTGTCTGCATTTCTAGATTCTTAGAATGTCCACATAAAGACCCCGATACGGTGGTACGACACGAGAGGTGCAGTAATGAAACTCCTGACAGAAATCGCCCTTTTCATTTCCTTTCTCTGTATGCTTGCGCTTCTGGCATATGTTTTCTACCTCAAGCTTTGCGGCAGATTCAGTCGTGAACGTTATGCTTTTGTTGCGTTAGGGGCGACCATCTCGGTTGCCATTATGGCGGTTGGTGCAATATTTGTAGCCGCCCCCTGGCACATCATTGCTTCCTTGCTGCCTCACGTTTTCAACGCTCCTCCAGTTCGATTGCCTGAGTCGCATTGGGCGGAAAAGGTTCTGGTGCTTGGTTTCGCGGCCTTCGTTATTTGGATACTGCACAGGAACTTCGCGATATGGACCGAGCCTAAGTCTTCACGTCACGTCAGGATGCTGCGTCTACATGAATCAACCAACTACATATCAGAAGGACTAGCGGAGGTCCTGCGCATTCTTCGAAGAGATGCGGCGGCACCCTTACACTCAGCGGTGCAAAGTGAACACATGGGAAGTGCCCTCGAACCCCCATCCGACACACGGGCATGGAGAGATGATGCCCGAGAACTTCTCGAGCTGAAATGTCAGCAATACTCTTTCGACGCAACTGAGGGATGGCATGACAAGGCGGGGTGCTGGATCGGTTGTGACCTGAAGACAGGTTCGACCGTGGCTCTCAGGTGCAGCCAAGAGAGGCCTGACGAATCCCAGCTTGGACAGTACGTTGAGTATGTTCAGGCACTCCAGACGCGATCGACTAACAACATTGAACTCTTCCTTGCTCTGCGGGATGGGCGCGCCTCAACTGAATCGGTTGCGGGACAGCAAATCCGTGTAGTGACTGAAGAGTCGTTGCTGAACGATTTAGTGGATTTCACAGATTATATTATGGATATCCGCAAACGCGTCGAACGAGACTCACTGCCAGATTCGGAACTCACGATTTCGGATATCTATTCACCATCCTTCCTGACCAATGAAAGCGGGGATGATTTAGGGCAGACACTCGAGGATTATCTTTTGTCCTGGTTAGCCGAAACTGGCCAGCGACAGGTTGCTGTACTTGGTGAGTATGGCCAAGGGAAGAGCACGGGAGCACTCATGTTTACACACCGGCTCTTGACCCAGCTAGATCGAGTTCCTCGAAAGGTTCCGCTATTCATAGAACTTCGAGGAAAGAGCCCGGCAACTCTTCAACCAGTCGAGCTCTTGGGCGCATGGGCTAGTGCCTACCGCATTGATCCTCGAGCGCTACTCAAACTCCTGATAAAGGGACGTGTCTTCATCATTTTTGAAGGTTTCGATGAGATGGCAGGCGTAGGTGACGCGGAGGCACGTTTCAACCATTTCCGCGCTTTGTGGAAATTCTGTTTCCCCGCAGCAAAAATCGTATTCACCGGGCGCCCGAATTTCTTTCTAGATGACACTGAGCTACGGGCGGCCCTCGGGATTGGCTCACCGTTGGGGACCGGCCCTTATTGCGAGCACGTTCACCTCAAACCTTTCAGTATTGATGAGATCAAGCATAGTCTTAGATGGGCCCCGGCATCCACCAAAAGCGATATACTGTCACTAGCAGAGCAAGATGAAAAATTCCTTGATATCGTCTCCCGCCCCTCTCTCCTGTATATCATTGGGCGTCTGTGGGATCTGCCCGATTTTGCAGAGATCAAGCATACGGTCGATGCTGCCCAGGTCATGGGCGCTTTTGTTCAGCACTGCTACCGACGACAGACAGAGAAGCACCGTGGCTACCCCCAGTTCATGGTGCTAACAGAGGCTGAACGGAAGTTCTTTATGGATGGACTGACCGCATTCATGGCTTCCAACAGAATGCCCAACCAATTAACTCGCTCGCAGTTCGAGCAGGCAATTGCGGACCTCTATGATGTTATTCCTGAGAGTCTACATGGCGGAGCAGCACTGCCAGAAGTATCTCAGCTCAATCTGAAGGCCCGGCTGGCGGATAGGGAAGACGCTCTTGAGATCGTTAAGACGGATTGCAGGACATACGGCCTTCTAGTAAGGGACTACAGTAGGCCGGACGCACTCAGATTTCCTCACAAGTCCTTTTTTGAGTATATTCTTGGAGAGTTCGTTGCAGAATGCCTTCTCAATAGGAACGAGGAGTACAACGCGGCGATTCAGGCTGCTACCCAATTCAGGGTGGAGAGCGTTATTGACGTGCCAGAGGCTCTGACCTTCCTTGGTGAGATCGTGTCGCGAGGAGCGCCACCCGACGGCCAAGCCCGAGACATGGTACACCACCTGTTTGATGCAATAGTATTTCCTCCGCGATTGCAACCTTTGTGGATTTTCAGGCGTCTCTATCTCTCGTCAGTGACGTGGCTCATGATACGTTCCGTGCGATTGTTTTTTTTGTTCATATTGACCCTAATTCCGATGCTTCTGATGGGTCGATTTTTTATTTTTCGGGATACTGCTGTTTCGTCCAATAAGGTGGTTATGTATTGGCTGCTGTTCATGCTAATGGCCTCAGTAATGCTAATGCTGCTAATGGCACTACGGCCAGCAACGCACACCATGCATGCCTCGCGTAGGGGGTCCCGCTTTCGTAGAATTGCACTCTGGTATTGCCTTGTGCGATCTATGGGGATCGTGAACGCAACCATTGAAGATGCCTATGGCAAGTTAACCGTCAAAGCCGTTGCCAAAGTTGCAGCACTCGTGTCTTCTAAAGAGTTCTCAGAACGTTTCATGTTTCCCGAAGAGGCGACAAAGAAATAGGTGAGTTGAGAGCGGCGTTTTCTACTAATCCTGTGCTCCGCAAAAATGCCGTACGGGGACTTCTGAGCGCCCGCTCAGAGCCAGCGAGGTGGGCTCGCGGAAGCCAAAAACGCCCGGCGGCCAAAAACGCCCGGCGCCCTCAGCACCGACGGCGGCTACCTCTACGCCGCGGGCCTCAACGACGACGCCGTCGCTGTTTTCAAGCGCCAGTGGGTGAGCGGCGAGCTCAGCTACCTCGGCCGGGTGGAGGATGGCGTCGACAGCGTCACCGACCTCGACGGACCGAGTGCCCTCGCCCTCAGCAGCGACGGCGTCAACCTCTACGCCGGCGCCCAGTGGGGCAATGCGGTGTCGGTCTTCGACCGTGCCGGCGAGGGCGTCTGCGCCGCCACCGGCGCCGGCGACGTGCTCAACGAGACCTTCGACCTGGCCGCCGGCGGCAGCCTCACCCTCGAGGTCACCGGCACCGTGGACGCG
>JAAEPZ010000450.1 GCA_024231955.1 bacterium
AAGGCCGTAGAGGCGGTCGAAGCCGGGCACCTTCTCCAGGTCCACATCCTTCTTCACGATGAATATGGTGCAGATCATCGTGACGATCGGCAGGAAGTAAACCACCAGATCGGCCTTCAGCAGGTTGGCCCGCAGGAAGAAGAGCGCATAGGCGGTCAGCACCGCGCCGAAGACGCCCGGTATGGAGGCGAAGTAGACGAGGAAGGAATATATGTACTTATACGGCGACTCGACGCCCTTCCCTTCCCCGAGTATCCTGCCGTAAATAAACGCAACGCAGGGCGTGGCGGCGTAGGCTGCGGCCAGCAGGTAGGAATATTTCGAGAGAAAATCTATCATCTCCTGAATGGTCATGAGCTAACCCCCTTGCCGGATTATATTACAGAACCCGGGCTGAAATTTCCATGCCGGATGGGGAGATTGGCAAGGCTCCGTCAAAGTAGGCTGCAACTTAACTGAATGCATCTAAAAGGGCGGGATTAAATTATAATCTGCCGATAGGGGTAGGAACGACCGGTTAATTTCCCGGTCCCTCCCCCCTCCGAACCGTGCAAGCGGATCTCCCGCACACGGCTCTCCGGTCGGTGGTTCACCTCCGAGAGGATTGACAGGCTTCTTCGTAGGCTGCGGATAAAGAGAACAGCCCACGTTCGGCAAAGTAGGCGTTCGGCCAGCGCTGATGATCCCTGCCGCGACCCCGGCCCTTACCGCCTTTACGCTTGCGCAGTATGCTGCGCAGGCGCATCCTGATCCAGGCGTCAAGCGGTCTGAACGTGGTCCGGTGGCTGTGTTTGAAATACTCGAACCAGCCCTTCAGGGTGAGATTGACGTTCGAAATGATCTTTTCCAAGCTGTGTCCGTTTGTCCGCTTCGTCTTGCTTCTGATTGTGTCCTTCAGCTTCTTGAGGCTCTTTTTCCTCGGCCAACGGTAATCTCTTTCAAAGTGATAGCCAAGGAAGTCGAAGCCGCCTTTTTGAGCCGCGTCGACCAGTTTGGTCTTCTCGGGATGCAGAACAAGACCCCGTTTGGCCGTCCACTTCCGGACGGTCTCCAGGGCCTTTTGCGCCTCCTTTTCTCCACGACACAAGATCACGAAGTCGTCGGCGTATCTCACCATCTCTATCCCTTTCCCGGCCATCAGATGGTCGAGGGGATCGAGGTAGATGTTCGATAGGAGCGGCGAGAGAACTGCACCCTGCGGGGTCCCCCGCTCGGGCGTCCAGGCTTTGGCCGTCTCCATAACTTCCTGGTGAAGAAAGGACTCGATGAGATCGAGCACTTTACCGTCGGATACCTTGACTCGGACTTCCTCCATAAGCGGCAGGTGGGGGATCGTGTCGAAATAACTCTTCAAATCCGCGTCCACCACCCACGTATAGCCGGATTTAAGAAGGGAGGACACTCTGCGAAGCGCGTCTTTACATCCGCGACCGGGACGAAAACCGTAGCTTGCTGCGGCGAAGTCCCGCTCGAAGATCGGTTCCAGCACAGCTCGAAGCGCACCTTGCACCACCCTGTCCCGGACTGTCGGGACGCCCAGAGGCCGTTTCTCGACGCTGCCGGGCTTGGGTATGAAAACCCGTTTGATCGCTTGAGGACGATACGTCCCGGCAATCAACTCTTCAGAGAGGCGCTGCAGGTTGCTGTCGAGGCGGAACTCGAACATTTCGATCGTCTGGCTGTCCACTCCGGCGGCTCCGCCATTGGCCCGCACTTTATCGAAGGCGAGACGCAGCGTTACCGGTGAGCACACCTTATCTATCAGACTGAACCATTTGCCTCCTTTCACCCCCTTTTCGAGGGCCGTCAACATGCGTTCGGTCCAGACCTCGGGTTCGACCCAGAACCATCTGTCCCGAATCTCTCCGGCTTGTTTAGCCCTGTTGGGCACTGGCGCCGGGGGCTCTTCCTTCGACCCGTACTTCACACATCCACCTTCCTGCGCTCCCTTCGCTCCACGCCCATTACAGGCGCTTCTTCGCTACTATGGGCGCTCTGACTCCTGAACGACTCTCTCCGACGTTCAGGTCTCCCTGCTTAACACGCACTGCCTTCCGACCATTCTGTCTCCAACCACCTGACGTCCCCCCATCGTCGCTTTAACACGCTACCCCTCAGCGCGACGGGTCCCTCGCTCACTGGCAAGGTAGAAGCTTCGCCATTCCCCAGCAGGCTCGCCGGGAGCGTCCGGCCGAATCGAGTTCGTTGTCTACGGACTGGTCGTTCACCTCCTGTTGCTTCCCACCCCGTCTCGCGACGACGCAGTTACATTCGGTTTCAGGCCCGGAGAGCGATAGACCTGAAGATGACTTGCACCTCTCTGACAGTGCGCACTCGCAGGCGCACTAGGCACCACCATCCTGGTGGTACTTGGGCTCAGCGTCCTGTTCGGGAGAGACATCCGATCGGGACTGCTGATCGGTTTCATTATCGCGGTATCGAGCACTGCCATTGTCCTCAGGGGCCTCTCGACCCGGGGAGAACTCGAAACGCCGCACGGTCGTCTGGCGCTTGGTATTTTGATCTTTCAGGACCTTTGCGTCGTACCCATGGTCCTTGTCATCCCGGTCCTTGGGGACACCACCAGCGCCGGTGCGAGCGTATTGGTCTCCCCAGCGTCAATTACTTTTTCCCCTCAACGACAATTACACTTCCCCATTGAATGAAAGGGGGGTTCGGGGGGAAAGCCCCCCGATTTAAGGGCCAAAGGCCCGCCATCCATCCGCCCCCCTAGGGGGGCGAGACGCCATACATTGCCATACGTCTCCTCCTGATTCATTTCTTCTCCCGGTCCTTTTCCCGGCCGGTGTTCCTGTTGCGCTTTTTGGCCGCCTCGGTGCGGTAGCTGGAACCGGTGAGCTCGAAGATTATCGAGTGATGCACCACCCGGTCGATGGCTGCGGCGGTTGTCATGGGATCCTTGAAGATCCGGTCCCACTGGCTGAAAACGAGGTTACTGGTGATCATGACGCTTCGCCTCTCGTAGCGTTCGCCGAGGAAGGTGAAGAGAACTTCCATTTCCGCCGCGTCCTGCTGGATGTAGCCGATGTCGTCGAGGATCACCACATTGAAGCGGTCGAGACGTTTCAGTTCCTTCTCCAGCGTCAGATCCCGGCGGGCGACGAGCAGGCGCTGCACCAGCCGGAAGGCGGGGGTGAACAGGACCTTATATCCCCGACTCACCAGTTCGTGGCCGATGGCCGTAAAAAGCAGGGTCTTGCCGGTGCCGGGGTTGCCGAAGGCCAGGACGTTTTCAGTCTTGTCGACGAACCCGCCCTCGCAAAGGAGCGGCACTTGGCGGCGGACCTTGGTCGGCAGGCGTTCGAGTTCCACGGTGGCCAGCGTCTTGTCGTGGCTCAGTCCCGAGCTTTTACGAAGACGCCCGATCTTCCTGCGCCGCCTTTCGGCCAGTTCCGTTTCGGCCAGCTGGTGCAGGAAGTCGGTGTAGCTCCACCCTTGCTTTGCGGCCTTCTCCCCGAACTCCTCGCAGCAGGCGGCAAAAGTGGGGAGCTTGAGGGTTTTGAGCATGACAGACAGACTCTCGCCGCTTTCGGCCGTCATGGTCTTACCTCGGTCAGCAGGGCGTCGTAATCGTTCAGATTCACCTGCGGTACGGCCAGCTCCGGCAGTTCGGGTTCTCTCGGGGCGGCCAGGGCTTTCACCTCGTCGGCCTCGGGCGCCGTCCCTGCTTCGAAGAGCAGTTCCAACGCCGCCTCCACTTCCGCTTCCGTCGTCCCGGCCGCCAGGTGCAGGATTCTAAGGTACTCCATGTCCGCCTTACGCTCGGAGAAAAAATTCTGAAGAGCGTCGTACGCCTTGCGGAAAACCAGGCTCGGGAAAAGGTCGTCGCGATACTTGTAGCGTGCAAAGGCGCCCGGTTTTCTGACCAGGGACCGGATGATGTGCCGGTAGTTTATCCGGTGACCTTTCTTCCCCAGCAGGCGTTCCATCGTGAGCTGATGCAGGCCGCAGTAGTAAACCTCCAGGCGGTCGTCGTAGACCCGGACCTTCACCTTCTCGCCGATCAGCCGCGAAGGGACCGAGTAGGAGTTGCACTTAACCCGAATCGTGCTCCAGGAACTGACCTGGAAGTCCTCCTCCACGTACTCCGGGAGACGCTTCACCGAAAGAGGCCGCATCATCGCCAGTTCCTCGGCCAGACGCTTCGAGCGCAGCACGTTCGCCTTCTTCAGCACCCCGGAAAGCCATGTTTCGTATTCCTCCACGCTCTCGAAGTCGCGGCGCCCCCTTACCAACAGATGCTGTTCAAGACGGCGCTTCAGCGCCCCGTTAGCCGCCTCCACGTCCCCGTTCTGCTCCTTCGCTCCCACCTTGATCGTTCGGGGCTCCATGCCGAGGTGATCCATCAGCGAGATGTATTCGTCGTTAAAACCCCGCCCGGCTGAGGCCCGCTTGCCGGCGCCGGGGTCCTCGCCATTCTTCAACTTGTGGGTCGCCGCCGTCGAATGGTCCGTCTGATGATACTTCGCAACCCGGCCCAGACGGAACACCGCCGACTGAACCCCTTTCCTGAGAGCCGACATCGACTCGGACCGGCAGACGCTCGCCCACTCCCAGTTCGAGTAGGGAAGAACAGAGTGACAGAGCATGTGGGCAAAAGGCTCGCCGCAGATCGTTATCCCGAGCTCCGTGGCCCAGGTGAAGTCGGTCTGCATACCCTCGCCCGGACGGTGCTCCTGAGGAAAAAAAACCTCCTTCGACGGTCCGCTCGCCGCTCGCCACCTCCTCACCCGCCGCTGAAAGGTGCGCAACTGACCCGGTTCGTAACGGTCGGGAAACTCCTCCATGAGAAGCTCGAAAATGGTTTTTGCCTCCAGATCCGGAGCGTCAGACAGCCGCCGCTCCACCTCCGGCCAATCCTTCTCGAAAGGGTCCTCACGCGTCCGCCAGTCCCGGGGCTTCGCCATTTCAGACGGAAACATACCCGCCTTCACGTACTTGCGGCCCGTCTTCCGATCCATACCGGACCTCATCGAGGCCAATCCGATCTTGCTGTGCTTCGCCATCTCCTCAAATAACCTCCTCACCTGGGCGTCCGTCGTCAGCACTCGATAACCTCCAAACAATCAAGAGATATCGAGTACTTCTATCACCCGACGGCGCCCCGAAAGCGGGGAAGTCTAATCGTCGTCACCGGGGAGGTCTAATTGTCGCTCAGCAAAGGCCCGGAAAACTTGTTGGAAGAGAACTGTTCGGCCGTATAGTCGTCAGATACGCCCGGTTCCGGATTGCTTTCAATCCGGCCTGTCCGGTTTTATTTATCGACGAAGCCCGAAGGATCGAGTTCGATACCTCGGTGGAGATCTGGTTCCTGGAGGACGACCCGGCGCTGGCCAACTACCGCATGTTCCACGAAGAGGCAAGTGATTTCAGCCTCGGATGAGTTTTCGGGGAGTACGGGCCTTCTGAAGCAATACTACCGGCGCGCAGCTGAAAAAGTC
>JAAEPZ010000451.1 GCA_024231955.1 bacterium
CGATGGCGTCCTCGGGAGCGGACTGCGCAGGTGGCGATCGTCCACAAGTACCTGACGTTCCACTCCCGGGCGTTGCGGTTGATCGACCGTGGCGACGCCCACGCCCGCCGCTTGGCGGAGGAAATGACGGAGCTCCTCGGTGAGCTGTCGGAACCGGTTCCCGGAACCAAGCTCGACGTCCGAGTGGTGGATTTGCCGCTTGAGAGATTGCGCGCGATGGAACGAATCATCGCCGATACCGGCCTTTCGATACCGCGAAGGGTGGTCGCAATCCGTCGGCTGCTGATGGGTCATGGGAACGAAGAAGGCGAGCGTATTAAGGGCTTGGCCGAATCCTGATCAGCAGGGATGTGCCGCAACGCAGCGCGGACCTCATCCAGTACCCGGCAGGCATCCTCTTCGCTCATGTAATTCGGTACCGGTCGACTCACTGCTGCTCAATTTAATCTTGTGCTGACAATTTCAGGTAGTATCCTCTAGCCTCCTCACCTCTCAGCAGACGCTCATATTTGCCGTCGCCGTTATCGTCGATCTCCAGTTCTTTTATTCGCGGATTACTGAATGGATCGGCATTGTCGACGAATACGTGAAGCTCAAAGTGCCCATCGTGATCTCGATCCTCCCAATATTCAATCAGTTCTGCGGTGTGCGACCCAACGGCGCCGAAAGGCGCCTCAATCTCCCCGAGGAAATCC
>JAAEPZ010000452.1 GCA_024231955.1 bacterium
ACCGAGCCCGGGCAAAGCAAGGGCAAGGTGTGCTGGTCACAGCGGGAGGTGGGATTTCAGGCCACCATCATGGCCTTGATGAGCTCCCGCAAGCCTTGCCCTTGCCACCCCTCGACAAGTGGATGAGGGGGTTTCCGGCCAAGCCTCTAGCCGCCCTCCGGGCTGGGCAATCTATCCTTCTTCAGCACATAGATCACCCAGGGTGCGATCCTCGTCTCATGGACCCACCCATAGGGTTCACTCTCCCTTGCCAGGGGCCTGTAGGTCTTGACCAGCCCCAAGCCCGCCTTCCCATAGACGTCTCGATAATCCTCGTCCATCCATACGACATCCTCCACCGGTCTTTGGTCCTCAATATCCGTGATAATAATTCTCACCTTGTCTCCACTTTTCGCAGTCTGATTCTCCGGGAAGTCCTTGGTGGAAAACGACGCCCATTCATGCTTGTAGATCTCGGGCGAGGAGACCAGGCTGACCACTCTTCCCTCGTCCTTGAGCAAGCTCCGGAATTCCCTGAATATCCTGACCTTCTTTGCCATCGTCGGGATGTTGTCAAAAGTAAACACCGACAAGACCAGGTCGTAGCCGCCGCCCGCAAGCGGGCTGAGGTCGCCGTCCCCGACCAGGCGGTAGTCTCCTCCGGGATCCATTTCTCTTGCCTTCCGGATCATGTCTTCCGCGATGTCGACGCCGACGACGTCAAAGCCGATTTCCCGTAAAAACCTCGCGGAGCGTCCCGTGCCGCAGCCGAAATCCAACGCCGACCTTCCCTCGGCATGCTCCAGGATGATTTCCGGCAAATCCCTGTAGGCCAGGTAGTAGGTCCCGGAAAACCCCAGGGCGGCATAGGCTTGGGCGCG
>JAAEPZ010000453.1 GCA_024231955.1 bacterium
GAGTCCTGCTGAGCGATTCTATCAGCACCCATTCCGACTGGATTTCCAGCCGGTTAAGAGCCTGAGGCTGCTGAGGTCGTCCGGCAGAGGGACCAGCTCAGGCGCCGATGGGTGCAAGCCCCCTTTCTCGCCGGGCGATGCTCAACACGCAGCTTGGAGGCTGAAACGGGGACCATTCCATGTCGGTGACCTGGTGCTCACACACCGACCACAGACACCGAAGGGTCACTCGCCGTATGCTGGCCCGTTCCGTGTGGTCAAGGTCGTTGGCCGCTACTCATACATTCTGTCAGATGGGCAGAAGAGGAATATGCGGCTGCTGAAACGCTATCAGCCGCCAGTCGCCACCTGGACTGAACTTTTGGGACCGCCGATACTGCCGGATGCTGAGGCTAGTCAGGAGGGACGCAAGGACGCAGTCGACACCCAGAAGGAGGGGCAGGAGGGACGTCGCTACCCAACCAGAGACAGGCGTCCGCCTGATCGACTCTCGCCTGAGAACTTCAGGCAGAAGAAGGCCTGTACCAAAAGGGCAAAATGATCAAGTCTCCTCTTGAAGAGGGAGGAGGATCTGGTGTATTCGGATATC
>JAAEPZ010000454.1 GCA_024231955.1 bacterium
GCATCATCGATGTTGCGGGTAATACTTCGACTTTCTCGAACATCGAGCTGACCGGGGGGCGAGTTTACATTTTCAGAATGGGGGGCTGCGCGAGACTGACTCTGAGTGAAGTCACGTTGCTCAACGTATCGATCAACAATTGCTTTTGCGAAGATGGAGGGGGAGGACTGGCACTGGAAGGCGCATCCGCGACTTTGTTCAACACGACGGTGAGTGGTAATGAATGTGGGTGGATTGGTGGCGGTATTTTTCAGCTCGGTACCGAGCCGGAACAAAGCCTTACAATTATCAATTCCACAATCAGTGGAAACACCGCCCGGGTAGTGGGTGGTGGACTTGCGCGCCTTGTTGAGGGTGAAGCTATGATCGTACATTCGACGGTTACCCAAAATGAGGCAAACTACGGCGACGCCATTTTTCTCGACACAATTCGGCGTACATATGTCATGAATTCGATTGTCGAAGGTAAATGCACTGGATTCTATCTCGATTCATTGGGCGGAAATCTAGTAGGACCGGATATTGACTATAACTGTATATTTAGCTACATGCCCTACGACATCGCCGTGGATAATCTCGGTCTGGGCCCTTTGGCCGATAACGGCGGTCCGACGATGACGCATGCGCTACTGCGCGGAAGCCCGGCCACCAACGCGGCCGATCCAGCGAGCTGCGAGGCCACCGACCAGCGAGGTGTACCGCGGCCGGTGGGCACGGGATGCGATATTGGGGCCTATGAAGCGCTGATCTCGGCGGTGGACATACCCGTGCTAGGTTACGCCGGGTTGCTGGCCCTTGGGGGTCTCCTCCTGGTGGCGGGCATGGCGGCCATGCGCCGATGAGAAGAGGACCTCCA
>JAAEPZ010000455.1 GCA_024231955.1 bacterium
AACGGTCGAACAGCCAAATATGTTGTGGCTGCGGCCCGACTGAACTGCTATGCTATTTATCAACGCTATGCTGTGCACATGCAAGAGTTAGCTGATCGACTGCGAGATGATCAAATTCAGCATGCCAACATCGAAGACACGATTCGCCGGGTCTTTGGCTTCGAAGATGGCCCGCTCTGGGATTCTCCCGCTAACATCCGACACCTCAACGAGGTTCAGGATGATTATGCAGTTCGAGATCAGAACCGACGGGACCGACGACCGCCTCACCCTCAGTACGGTGGAACGATCCCGCTGGAAATGAGGGTAGAGGGCGGGCCGATTCATTACTGGGATGGATTGCCTCTAACGCGCACCATTTGCGATTATGATTCTGATGAATTGGATGTGCTCTATGCCCGGGATTTCGGTATGGGGCTGCCGCCACCTTTCCTACAAAGGACTTTAACCCAGTGGGGCTACCGACCCCACTTGGGTCCTCTTCCGGATGGCCAGAGAAGAAGGGTGCCAAGCAAAGACATGCGGGAGCGCCAGCCTTTCCCGGGGCCACATATGCGGAAGCAGTCGAGTTTCCGGCGACAACATGATGAAGACGTGCCTACTTATCAGAGCGCTGCTAGCAGTGTCACGCACGGCCCAGTCCGAAGGGGTGCGCAGACTATTTTC
>JAAEPZ010000456.1 GCA_024231955.1 bacterium
CTGTCCAAGTCCCTGGAGCGACTGAGCTCCGGCATGCGCATCAATAAGTCCGCTGACGATCCGGCGGGACTGGTCGTGTCCCAGAGCATGCGGGCTCAGATCGCAGGCTTGGGCCAGGCCATTGAGAACAGTGAGATCGCCACTTCCATGGTGCAGACCGCTGAGGGTGCCCTGACCGAGGTGCACGCGCTGCTGACCAGCATGCGCGAACTGGCGATCCATGCGGCGAACGAGGGTGCCAACAGCACCGCCGACCTCGCTGCCGACCAGGCGGAGATCGACAACGCGTTGTCGACGATCGATCGTATCTCCACGAACACGCAGTTCGGCACCAAGAAGCTGCTCGACGGCAGTAAGGGTGTTCAGGGATCAATTACAGACTTGGCCACATCCGTGTTCAGGTCTGCAACCTCCGCGACGTCTGCCGGTGTCTATACGATTAACGTCACTGCCCAGGCAGAAAAGGCGCATATCGATGGAACGGCAGGTGCGGCGATCGCACTGACAGCGGTTGAAACCCTGACACTGGACAACAATACGACAGGTGTTCAGGCCACGGTGAATCTGGCGATTGGTGATGATCAGCAGACGGTGATCGACAAGATCAACGCTCACACAGCCACTACCGGTATTGTCGCAGTCGCCGAAGGTAACAACATCGATCTGGATTCTGATACTTACGGAACAGCTGCCGATATTACGGTGACATCCAGTGACGCTGCCAATGATGGTTCCCGTTCCGGGTTGGGTGTTGGCGCTGCTCAGCAGGATGAAGGTGTCGACATAGCCGGTACGTTTGAAAACGCGTTGGGCACGGTGTACCAGGGTGACGGTGTCGGGGCTGTGTTGACCGGCCGGGCCGGTAATGCCGCAGAGGGATTGAGCATTTACAGTGTCGTTGCCGCGGGTGCGGGAGCTGGTGGTGACGTCACGGTGACCAA
>JAAEPZ010000457.1 GCA_024231955.1 bacterium
AGTTGTTGGCCATGGTCTTCGGTAACGGCAAACGCAATCAGTGTATCGAGGCTGATGGCATCTTCACGGTATGCCTCGCGGATCTCCGGGGCGATCCGTCCCAGTCTAAGGCGTTGGTGCACCAATGTTTCGGAGATGCCAAAATTATTGGCGGTTTCAGTGACGCTCAAGCCTCGATCGGCAAGTGCGGTAAAAGCCTCGAACTGGTCGAGCGGGTGCATGGGCATTCGAACGATATTCTCAGTCAATGAAACCTCCTGCGGATCCCCATCATAAACCAGACATGCAACCGCATGATCGCTACCAATCTTGTTTTCGCCGGCCAACGACTGCAAAGCCATTAACCGCCGTCCTCCGGCCACCACTTCGTAACGCCCACCTTCACTGGGGCGGACAATAAGGTTTTCAAGCAGGCCATGGGCGGCAATAGAGGCCGATAGTTCCGCCTGCTCAGCATCACCCGGCGGTGTTTTCCGGACATTCAAAGGGCAAATGTCCAGGTCTTCAAGGGAAATATTGA
>JAAEPZ010000458.1 GCA_024231955.1 bacterium
CCGCTGTGATCAGCACACCTTGCCCTTGCTTTGCCCGGGCTCGGAGCGGGGGCACTTTCCGGGGAGCTTTGAGGCACCCCCGCCCCCCCCGAGCGAGGTGGTTGGCGGGTCATGGGAGCAGGCCAGCATCGGCCTGGCAGGAGCCGTCAAGCGCCGAATAGGACGTGGAAGTTGACGAATGTCCAAACGATGAAGGACAATCCGATCACCGCCCCCAGAGGAAAGACCACGAGCCACGCCAGTGTCAGTTTCGGCTTCTCAAACCGCAGACTTGTGACCGTGGTCATCACATTGGTCCATAGAAACCAAAAGCTCACCATGCCCATCAAGAAGAAACCCCAACGCGGCGCGGCAAAGATGAGCACAAGCGCTGCGGTTGAAGTCGGGCAGGCCAGGAGCAGATCAGCCCAGGCAATCCCATAGAAGATCTTCTGTTCCCGCCAGTCGTCCGTGGTGCCGTCCGGGTTCTGGAAGAATCTGCCCCGGATGCAGCCGACCTGAGCCCAGGTGACAACGCCGGTGAAAAACGCAATGGCGGCAAGGAGGACGTAGAGGAGGATTCGAGAACCGAATGAGAGGCTCGCTACGATGTCCATGAGGTTTTCCTAA
Organism: bacterium; assembly: GCA_024231955.1. Lineage (GTDB taxonomy): Bacteria > Krumholzibacteriota > Krumholzibacteriia > JACNKJ01 > JACNKJ01 > JAAEPZ01. The sequence goes on from JAAEPZ010000458.1 coordinate 610, forward strand.
CCGGAGAGATGGATTCCCGCCAAGATGATCATCGCCAAGGCGGACAGGGCCCAGATGCCTCCGAAGATGTAGGCCGCCCTTTCCGCCGAAGGTGCTCCCACCTTCTTCCCTTCCCGGCGAAGGAAAATCCGGGACAGGGTGATCAAGCCGGCCACATAGAGGAAAACGCCGCCGCCGATCAGGCCCAGGTAAGGCCACAACGGATGCCCCAGGAGCATCAGGAGGGCGGAGAGGGGCAAGGTCCAGGTCAGGAGCATGTCGGTGAGACC
>JAAEPZ010000459.1 GCA_024231955.1 bacterium
AAAGCGTCTGACCAGGTAGAACGCCAACCACAGCAGCAGCGCTGCCACCACGAAAAAGGCCAAAAGCGCCAGATTGATGATCGTCGAGAAATCGATCGATGGTTCAAAGCTGAAGGTACGATGCTGAATTATCGAGGTATCCACCTTGCCGCTCAGCATAAACTGATACCGCAGCTCCTTCTCGCCTGGCACAAAGTCTTGGTGACCGGCGTGTCTGGTTACCACAAGGGTAGCGTTTGAGAGATGTGGCATCACGTCTTCTTCAGCGTTTTCGAGCGGCGTGGCGACATCAAGATCGCCCACAACCACCAGGGTTTCAACATCCGAGGTGAGTGCTCCTCGATACTTTTCGGGGATGAGGCCAACGCCAGCACCCCTCACCGACCTCCAGAAGGGCATTGCCAGCTGACTCATGGGCGAGCCGATGATCGAGCTTGCCGGAGTGAAGCTCATCTCATCGACTTGTTGATCATAATCGGCGCTGGCTGATTTGATTATGGAGTCCCCCCAGATCAAAGCGTCGGCAAACATGAAGTTGTAGGCCAGCGTAAATAGCGCAAAACCACTGTAATCGCCCTGCTCGGCGTCAAGTACCGTATCAAAGGCGGCTGCCGCCGTTTCGGTGGAATAGAGCATGTTAAACAGGCATGCTTTCACCCGGTCCGGATCGATAGGGAGCACCAGCCAATGGTCGGGAACCTGCTCGAAGGCGTGGCGTATTGATACAGTCAGATCATTCGTGCGATCACTGCAATATCTGTCCTGACGACACAAATCCGCAAACTGCTCAAGCTTCTTGTCGACGATTTCCGCACTCCAGACCATCCCTCCTGGAGGGTTAGCCCCGGAAATCAGCGAACGTTTGATGCTCTGTGGAAACATGTGGGCCCAAAGAAGCGCCAGGCGGGTCCCGTAGCTGCCGCTTTTCAGGATCACCTGCGGGTAGCCCAGAGCTTGCCTGGCGGCTTCTAGATCATTTACTACCTCAACGATGTTGTAACCGTCAAGATCATGCCCATCAGCTTGCATTCGCATCAAACAACTGGTAATCGCCTCTGCTACTGAAGCGGCTGATTGCTCACTTAAAGCATGTTCGGCGGAAACCAGTGCTATGCCGA
>JAAEPZ010000460.1 GCA_024231955.1 bacterium
AGTCTTGTTGAGGATCGATTCCCGCTCAGTGCTGCTGAGCCGCTGCGCGCGAGGGCGCCGGTTCGCGGCCTTGCCTTCCTCCCGGAGTGCTCGCAGCTCTACGAGTTGCTCTCGAAGCTGCTGGCCCTCCCTGCTCTCTGTACTCATTGCTTCAGTGTGCGCCTAACGACCAAGCTGGGCGGCCAGGAAAGGCCGCGAAGCGGGCTTTCCTGGTCCGCTCTAGTGCCGAGTTCCGCGGCCTTTTTCTGGTGCCGAGCGCACCACCCTGTTCTCCGCACGGGAGACCGTCTTGCGTGTGTGGCCTGAATTTGCGATAGCATTACTTGGCCTCCTGTGTTGAGTTGATGATTCTGCGAAGTTCTGCTACTGGCAGTGGATCGGCGCCTCGGCGATGGAGCATGCGATGGCAATTGGCGCAGACAAGAACTATTTGCCTCAAGGTCGTCTTGCGCTCGCCTGAAGAGAGAGGTTTAAGGTGATGCATCTCTATAAAGCCAGCGCCAAGGTCGCCATAAAAGCGACAGATACCAATCACCCGTCTCGCGGTACAAGGCATGCGCTGCGCCGACCTGCCATTCCAGGTTGAGCGCTTTGCCGGATTTTGATCTTCGCTGACGCATTGACCTTACCTGTGCAGTAGTTACAGGGGCGCTACTTGGTTAGGCCGCGGAACATTGTAAGTATGGGGAAATGCGGCCACCAGCCGGAGGCAAATGCAGCCAAGGGATCCACATAGCACCAGTTGTGCCGCCACCGGCAATTCGCATTAAGCATCCAGAAAGAAACGCCTTAGGGGCACCCATTGACTCGCCGGCACCCCTACTATGTTGCAGAGAATTTCCACATAGCGCTGGGAGAATCGCCGCCGGTTTTGAGGATATGGGTGCTATGTGGACGATCCTTTCCACATAGCACCTTCTGGCGGCAGCCAAGATCG
>JAAEPZ010000461.1 GCA_024231955.1 bacterium
GCGTGGGGCAAAAATGGTCGGGAACCCCCTGCTCATAAAAACCTTACGGAAATCTGCTCTCGGGTGGGTATCCGTCCATCAGGTGTCTTCGGACCGCTCCGCTGCGTCAAGCTTGTCGAGAAGGCGCAAGCCCTCCTCGCGCGAACCGGCCGCCGCGCGGGCGCGGAAGCGGGTGAAGGCGTCGAATTCCGTCAGCACGATGGTCGCGAGCTCATCAAACAGCTTGTTGAGACTGACATTCTGGTGCCTGGCCAACTGGCGAAGACGCTCGTGCTTCTCATCGGGTAGTCGGAGCGTGAGGGTACTCATGGCGTGAGCTCCTTGACGAGGTCCTGCGGGTGCAGGATCCGGATTGATGGAAAGCGAAGTTGGGTGCCGGCGAAGTCGCGGAGATTTTGGGTCACAACGGCAGCTGCTCCCCCGGCGACTGCGAGCTCGATGACATGGTTGTCGGCCTCGTCGCGGAGATTCGGCCGCCAGAGGTAGTAGATCCTGACCCAGCGGCAGGTGCTCAAGAAAGCGTTCAGCAATGCTTCCCGCTCCTCGGGTTCCAGAGGGGCTCTCTCGAAGAGGCTCACCCTGGCGAGAACGGATTCGTACTCGGCCAACAGGCTGGCCCCCATCAGGGGCTGGAGCCGGCCCACCAGGCAAGCCCGCACCACCAACCGGCTGGGTCCACGCGGTCCCAGGATAGCCGAGATGAAGACGTTTGTATCCACGACGATTAGCATGAGCCCAATGATAGCATATGTGCAGTCATCTTCGCGTCATGAATGATGAGGGAACCGACCCGGGTCGCGTGGACTTCAGGACCCTCGAGCCGGGGCCGGCGACCTGCGGAGGGCCAACTTCTACCGGATCATCCCCTGGCCGGGGTGGCCAGGGCAAGCCTCCCCGGCTAGAATAGGTGATCCGTTGTTTCTCTCGCCCGAACCACCGAAACGTCGAGAGTACTTATGGCCCTTGCCCTCGAGCGCCTGGAAGGCAAATACGAGATCGTCGCCAAGATCA
>JAAEPZ010000462.1 GCA_024231955.1 bacterium
GATGACCCTCACGTCGCCGGCTTGTCCGGTGGCCGGGATCCTGCCGGGGGAGGTGGAGGAGAAGGTCAAGGGCGTTGCGGGGGTCGGGTCGGCGGAGGTGGAGCTGGTCTGGGATCCGGTGTGGAACCCGTCGATGATGACCGAGGCGGCGCGGCTGGAGTTGGGGTTTTTCTAAGAGATCGTATTTGGACGGAGGGACGGAGATGCAAAGGGGGCTTAGAGTGGATCCATCATGAAGTCGACCACCCACTTCCGGCAGGAATGTCAGGGCGCGACACAGGAGGTCATACCATTGCTTTCAGAAATTGAACAATCAAGGCTGACCGCCTCCAATGCCGCCGACCCGAAGAAGAAATCACAGCTTGGTCAGTTCTTCACGCCGGCGAAAATAGCTCAATTCATGGCGAGTTTATTCGTCCCAGGAGCCAAGGACAACTGCCGCCTGCTCGATGCCGGGGCAGGAATCGGCTCTCTTACCGCCGCCTTTCTGGAAAGGTGGGCTTCCGGAGCCTTTAATTTTCAGCGTGTAGAAGTCGATGCTTTCGAGATCGACAATTGCCTGCACCCCTACTTGAACCAAACGCTCGAGAAATACCGACAACATCTGAATATTGCACCAACTATCCGGGGCGACGACTTTGTACATGCCGCCGTGGATTCGCTCTGTGGAAACCTCTTTGCCGAACCTCTTCCAAGATACACCCACGCCATCCTGAATCCGCCCTACAAGAAGATACGGAGCAACTCTGCGCACCGTTCGGCATTGCGGCGAGCCGGCATTGAGACTGTCAATCTGTACTCAGCCTTCGTAGCACTATCCCTATCCCTACTAGAGGATCGCGGCCAACTTGTTGCAATAATACCGCGGAGCTTCTGCAATGGGCCGTATTACCGGCCCTTTCGTGAATATATTCTCGAACGCGCGGCGATTCGGCGAATGCATCTGTTCGCCTCGCGGAACAAGGCATTCAAGGATGATGACGTGTTGCAGGAGAACGTCATTATCATGTTGGAACGTGGCGCCCACCAAGGTAACGTGACGGTTACGACCTCGACCGATGACCGCTTCGCCGATATGGAGATGCACAGCTCCCCGTTCGATCGCATTGTATTACCAGGTATTCCCGAGCGCTTCATCCATGTGCCGACTTCGTCGGAGCTCGGCGTCATCGAACGCTCTGGTGCAATTTGCTGCACGCTGGAGGGTATAGGTATCAAAGTGTCGACCGGTCCCGTGGTCGATTTCCGATTAAAAAAACACCTATGTAGCATGCCGGATGCGGGTACAGTCCCCTTGCTCTATCCCGGTCACTTCAGAAATCGAATTGCAGAGTGGCCAAAGCCTGAATTGAATAAACCCAATGCGATCCGCCGTAATGCCGAAACCGAAAAGTGGCTTTATCCGAATGGATTTTATTGCGTAGTGCGCCGCTTCTCATCCAAAGAGGAGAAGCGTCGAATCGTAGCGAGCGTCGTAAGTCCGGACCGCTTTCCCGATGATGAAGTATTAGGTTTTGAAAACCACCTGGATGTGTTTCACGAAGAGAGGCGCGGACTGCCGGAAGCCTTGGCGCACGGATTGGCTACATTCCTCAACACAACCGCCGTTGATGAAAACTTCCGGCGCTTCAACGGCCATACTCAGGTCAATGCGACCGACCTCAGGCTTATGAAATACCCGAGCAGGAAAAACCTGATTGCCTTAGGCGAATGGGCTATGCGCTGCCATGAGCCGATTCAGCGCCTGATCGACGAACAGCTGGATATTGCGTGGGAAACCGAAGTATGGGTCGCCGAGGCTCCATCGCATCTAATCCACTTCGATGGCGAACGCTTTCTAGGACCGTACAATGAGCCTTGACAAGACGCAGAGGTTGCGGTTGACCTCGACGAGAAGACCCACGTCCACGTCAAGATGACCCTCACGTCGCCGGCTTGTCCGGTGGCCGGGATCCTGCCGGGGGAGGTGGAGGAGAAGGTCAAGGGCGTTGCGGGGGTCGGGTCGGCGGAGGTGGAGCTGGTCTGGGATCCGGTGTGGA
>JAAEPZ010000463.1 GCA_024231955.1 bacterium
CTGTCCGGAGCACTAACCGACTGAAAGTAGGCAACTTGACAAGGTTGACGCCGATGAAAGAGCGAATGAGCCGGTGATGCTTATTAATGGTATCTAACTCGCTGAAACTGCGTGAATTAAAAACTAATTGTTCTATTCATGTCCCTTGGTGTTATATATGCTTTAAAAAACATATAATGCCCTGGATTTGGGAGAGATACGAATCGTCGGGCACCAAAAAAAAGGGGGGGCTGCAGGCAGGCACCAAAAAAAAGGGGGGGCTGCAGGCACCATATAGGTAGGGGGAGGCACCATATAGGGGGGGGATTTGCTAAACGTCGGGCACCATATATGGGGGGGGGGGGTGTACCCGTAGCTCTCCCGCCTGTCGTCTCTGGCGGTGGTCCTAATTCGTCGCCGCGAGGTTTCGCGCACCTCTTGTAATCACATGGCACCACCCGTAGTCACCACTAGCTATCAATCATTTATTTTCGCTTGAGCACTTTTACAAGTTTTTGGTAGTGATCGTACGTCAGGTAACCGGCAGTATGGTAGTGCCGTAGCTCTTCGGCCGCAATAGGCTGCTCGGTCTCCTCTGATATTTGGGTCTCCAGAACCTCATGAACACGCCGAAAAAGATTTCCCTGAAAGATCCCCTTCATCTGATAGACATTGGCGATCAGATGGTTGTAGTGATTGATGGCAAGCCCTCCCGTTTTATAATCCTGTCGAAGGTCTTGGGCGATCACGATCAGCTGACTGACACCATGGACCAGCTTCGAGACAATCTCATTCTGGTAGGTATTGATAATGGGCCGGGGAAATGGCGGCTCTTTGTCGTCGAGCTTGGAATTCTCGGGAAGATACCGAGAATAAATATCGGTGATCTTTCGGAAGTACTGAGTCTGCCGCGATGCGGAGATAACCCATGCCAGGAAGACCATGGCGCTGGCCGAGGCCACCGCGACCGAAATTATGAAGAGAAAAAGATTTCTCAAGAAGTCTAGGAAGTAGCTATTGTATTTCTTCTCGAACGCCGGGAGGAAGTCATATTCGTCAAGCAGGTACGTGCCGTCGCTCTTGCGTCCAGAGATCTCATTCTTATGATCGTCCAGAATCGCAAGCAGCTTCAGTATTACCGAATTAGGTACGTCCTTTGAGCATACGAGATAAGCATATGACCCGATGGTTGGAATTTTTGCCCCTTGCTCATATTCCCCTTCGAACGTCATCGGTCTCAGATTTAGGTCAAATTTCCTATTTATCGATTGCAAGGCGATCGGATCGATTCCCATCAATTTAACTTCCTTTTTTCTTTTTAGAATTTCGGTAACTTTCGGTAACGGAGCGCCGACGATATTAAAAATTATCTCTACCTCACCCTTGTCATCTTCCAGGGATGCGAGTGCGTCTTGGAATCCTTCACTGCGGCTGGTGATCGAGAATTCTCCATCTTTCTCCGCGTTATTCTTTGTTGCCTCAACTTCTTCAAGATAGCTTAGGAGGTAGCCAGCGAAAACCCTGGTTCCGCTTCTGGGGTGTCCGGTATTTATTATGGCCCCATTGAAAAAGCGGAGGATCTCCTGGTTGTTTGAAATGATCGCCTTACCTTCGTCCAGCTCCGGGGTTCCTCTGTCCCGATACAGGATATGCATACGTTCGACATAAAGAGGGGTGATATAATTAAGGTCTTTAATGAAATTATCGTTTTTTCTTAGGGTGTCTTCTTGAATAAGCCCGCATGCTCCTGATCTGCTGGCAACGCTAGTGGCGTTCTCAAAGGCTCCGGAAGTTGGTTTGTTTGTGAACGATGTTCCTAGGCGCTGTCGCGTTTTCTGCTCCAAGAGTTGGCCTATGCGGATGTAGATGCCGCCTTCTGCGCCCGAATAGAATAGGTAATTCTTCTGAAAGATGCTCCTACTTATCTGTTGTAGGAAGTTTTTGTTCGGATCAACAAAATCGACCACGTAGACGTATCCCATTATCGACACGAAAAGTGCCAACGACAATATCACAGCGCGCGGCTTGTTACCCTGAAAGATCGATAGGACGTTTTCTGCGTTGATGTTCATAGTTCCTCCGATTGTCCGAATGTTGGCTCGTCGTGTTGGAGCTCAAATTTAGCAGGCCGCCGTGAGGAAGGCCCTGTAGACCTCTTAGGCTGATCGACCGGTCCGCATGGTTCGGCTCGGCGCTTCTGATACTCCGGAAGGTCGCCGAAAGGGAAACGGCTCAGCGATTTGAGCCCGAAGGGGCCCGGTCGTATAACCGGCTCGCCGAACCGCCGGGTCTGGCGACGAGTAGTATGCCGCCAAGTGGCGGTATTTAGCTCCCACGGGCAAACGCCGGTGGAACCGGCAGAGCCGCCTGGACACTGGATCCAGCCGCCTCAGCGGGTAGCCCGCCGCCGGAGTTATGCCGCCAATTCGCAGCATAGCTCCGGAGACAGTAGTTGCCGCCGAATCTTCGGTAAGAGTTGAAAACGAGGGATTTGCCGTCATCAGCGCTCTTTCTGCTGCCAGAACTATGCCGCCAGCCGGCGGCATAGTTCCGCGCCCGCGACGGTCCAGTGGCCCCGAGAAAGCCCGGAAACACGTGCTTTCTCGCCGATTCCGCAGTCCGGGCGCCGGGGAGTTATGCCGCGGGCCGGCGGCATAGCTCCGCAGGCGCCACGCTCCCGCAGAGTGCGATACCCCGCCGAAACAGCGGCGAGGTTCTGCTCGTTTTCGCAGTCTGGCGGCGCCCGAGCTATGCTGCGGGCTGGCAGCATAGCTCCGCCGGGGTCCTGGTCCCTGCGTGTGCTCAAGTGCCTGAAAGCAAGCCTCCTGCCGGGCAACAACCCAACCGCCGGTGCCAGAGCTATGCCGCCAGCCAGCAGGCCTTCCGAGGTCCCTTCCTTCGGCACAGGAGTCGGGGCTCACCCGATCTCGGTCGATTGCCACCCGAGCGCGGATCTTGAGCTTCGCGACGCGACCAGCGCACTCAGCTTGGCTTGGGCGAGGAGCTCGAAGCCGCCAGTCGACTTGGGTGCTTCCAACAGGGTTCATCGGGAAGAGTGTCCCAGGTAGACCACCCGGTGTCAAGCCGCAGTCTTCAGAATCTTCAGAATAGAGCGTGCTCCCAGCCAGTTGGTCTGCCGGATAGGCGGAAATGAAGCGGTATTCCAGGCGTCGCACGGAATTCTGGGCATGAGCTGCATAGTAAGCGCATGAGCTGGGGGATTATTCGTTCGGGACCCCCTGCTCCGGCGACAACGGAACCCCGGCACCTTTTGGTTCTCCCTTTCCCGGGTAGCCCACTACCCACTTTCGAACTTCCGGCTGGCAAAGATCGCGGCCAGTTCGGCGTGCAGCTCCGGCAGCTCGGGTGCCTGGTCCAGGAGCCGCCGAGCCTGACGCTCCAGGGGGACCTTGCTGATCAGGAAGCGGTAGTCGATTGGTTCGGCGGCCCTCTCGATCAGTCGGTCCGCGAGCTCCGATGGCAGAGCGGGCCGATTCAAGACTTCGAGCAACCGCCGCGCGGGCAGGAGCCGCTGCCGGCCCTGCTCCTTGCTCAAGGCGGCCACCGCCTCCTCCTCGCAAAACCGACGCAGGATCTCGATATGTGGCCGATCCTTCTCGCGAGCGACCGCCAGCTTGTTGGCGAGAAGATCGAAGGGGTCGGCTACCGGCACTACCACGCCGCCGTGCTTGCTGAGGACGAACTCACGCGCCCGGTCTTGAGAGGTGCCACCCTCTTCGTAAATCCTTTGGCCAGCCGGGGCCTCGGCCGGCGACAGCGCCAACTCCGGCGCCGCTCAGGCTCTCAAGCGAATCAGACACGCGGAAGCGAATATCGGCTCCCAGGGGCCTCAGAGCCCCGCCCAGAGCGGATCTCGGAAAATGTCAGAGGATTATGACCGCGGCAAAATCCTTTGACATCGTCAGGTGCGCCCAGGATTCGATCTCGCCCCAGCAGGTAGCAGGTGAGCCAGCTTGAGAGGTGCCACCCTCTTCGTAAATCCTTTGTTTTCAGTGGTTTATGGGCCATCGGCCAGGATCTCGGCTCGTTCAGGACGCCTGGACCGGGCCTCAGGAGCTCGCTACGCGCCAGGACGTCGTGGATCAGCGCAGAATCGC
>JAAEPZ010000464.1 GCA_024231955.1 bacterium
AAGAGACTCAACAGAGCCAATGTAGGCGGATTCCATCGCTTCTCGGTCAGCTTGTTCTGACGGGGTCTCGGGTTCGTGTGGGAAAGATTCGATAGCCTGCAATTCCGCTGCCACTCGACTCAGTGTGATCTCTGAACTGATAGAGCGTCCTCCAGAGCCAACTGTCGAAGAGACATCTTGGCTGCTCGAATGGTCCATCGGAATTTCCTTTTCCTGTAAGTCGGTCGGCCGTTCCTTCACCGCCGGCGGCGTTACGATACCCGGCGGTCTTTTCGTCGTCTCTTTCGGCTTCGTTCTCGGATCTCGGTAGCTGGGACTCCACGGCCTGACCTGCGGAAGCGCAGATGCCGATGGATGCCACGCCGGTCCACTTGGTGCGGCGAACCCTCCTCGCTGCTGGCTCCGCTCTTTCTTAGAGGCTTCCAGCAAAGCGCCAAAATCGGTCGGCTGTTGCATCACGGGTGTCGGCATTGATGCCCATTCGCTTGCGGTGCGTGTCAGTTGACTCGGGAATATTGGCGGACTGAATCGTCCTCGATACGCCCTCGCGGCCCATCCGCCTCCTCTTCTCGGGAACTGTCTACCTCGTCCGTCTCGTCCTCCTCGCTGATACATCACCTGCGGTGCTGGTTCCTTCCGGGCCGACTTCTGAATGAGTACGTTCACCGGTTCAGTACGCGT
>JAAEPZ010000465.1 GCA_024231955.1 bacterium
CCATCATGGCTGGACGGCGGCGGCGGTGAAGCGGGCGATGTATGAGAAGCGGATGGAACTTGCATAATGGGGAAACCTCCTATGGTCTGTCGCCGGCGGCTCTCCTCGCCTCCAGCTTGTTCCCCAAAACTTTTTCGGACTTTCACTCTGGAAAAAGCCGCCCACGGAGGAACCGGGGCGGCATGGTTTAAAAAAATGTTTGCTGGTTGTCAGGATGCTGGTGGATGATCGACGTTAGGGCATTCCACGGGTACGCGAGATACTAAGCCTTTTGATCCCTGGCGTCACTTTTCGTACCATTGGACTTCAGACCACTGGTCCGGCCCTCCTAAACGGCAGCTGGAAGATCGAACGCTTCCGGCAAATCGTCTTCGACTGCCGGGACTTCAACTACCGGCCGGTCGTGATCGACCGCATATGCCATGCCTTCAGGAAGCCAGCGGGCGGCAACTGCAGCCTGTTCCGGGGTCACACCGAGCGTACGGTTGCCGCTGAAATTGCCCTCAAGAGCGTCGGCCAGAACCGCCTTCTTTTCGTCCTTGTGGGCCCTGGACCACGTTTCTCCAAGCACATCGGCGGCGATCTCCAGGGCGCGGGCCCTGGTGACACGCTTGAAAAAGTTTTCCGCGTTTGGCCGCCAGTGTGCGGCTGTATCAATGTTAAGCCGACGACCGA
>JAAEPZ010000466.1 GCA_024231955.1 bacterium
CGGCGGGACGCCGTAGGTCACCTTCGTATTTTTGATATTATAGGGAAGGTAGTGGACGTCACCGCCGACAAGATTATTAATCTTGTTTATGAGATCCGATGCTCCCATTTAGACGGACTGCACCGCGTAGGACCCGCCGCGGCAGTCGAGATATGCGCACGAGAGAACCCATTCAGCAACTGACACCTCCTGGGAACCGACTTCGGCCGGGGGCTTCTGGACGTAGGCAAATGGACAGGCCGCGTTGAAATCCTCAGATTCGGAATTCAAAATCGCGACGCTGAATGCTGTGTCGCTTTCCATGTTGGCCTTGTATTTGTCCCACATGAACTTGTGCGTCGTTGATGTGGCCTGCAGTTGGATAGTGATCGTCCCGGACCTGGAATTGTTTTTGAAGTGCTGTGCCGTGCCATCGGCGACAACGTTGACACCCCAGTGGTCGTCGTCGAATTCGACGGTAAAACCTTCGAGCCCAACGGCCTTTTCTGTCCCGTCAACCGTGACGGTGTAGTTGTTCAGGTTGTGAGGCTTGTAATTGACTCGGTCTTTGTATTCACCCATTGGAAGCCTCCTTAAATGGTGATCGACAGCGTCATAACGAAGTCGTTCACGGAGCTGAGGGCTTCCGCGGTGAACACGTTATTGAGCGTCATCGTGTGGGTTGCTTTTTGTGCCGCGGTGAAATCGGCCGCGCTCGGCAGATTCCATGCGAAACTATCGCGATTCAGTACCTTACGATTGACCAATTCCTCAGCCCAGCGCAGGATAAATCCCTTAACGGTTTGGACAGTGTCGTCGTCATAAACAACGACGTCTTGCGCAACCATCCAATTGTAGATATCGGTCTGGATGTTGGACTCGAAATAGTCCTTGGCCAGCATCAGCCGCATTTCATTTCCGCCGGCGGCGAGGCCGTTGCGGAGATGGGTTACGTTGGCCGGGGCTACGAGATAGTCGCAGCCCTTGCCTTCGAGCGCGGTCTGTTCGGTCGAGGTGAGCGAGATGACCGTGGTTCCGTCCGGGTCGAGCCCGGACTCGGATACGCCAGATAACGGGACAAAGGCGAATGACCTTGACCCTTCCGCGACCTGTAGAACCTCACCGACAACCGCCGCGTCGGGGTGATGCGTCGTGTGTTCCGAATAAATCTGATAAGTGCGTTGATGTGAGAGGGCTTCGATCGCGTAGCAGAAGTCGCCGACTTCTCCGCTGTCCTTTGCATCGCTGTCGTTACTGACAAGGCAGAGCTGCTTACTCAGCGCGTTGACCACGGTGGAAAGCGCAGTCACTTGAGCAATCGACCCGCCGCGCTCACACACGAAATACGGGGTATTATCGAGGGCCAGAATTGCGGCAAGCGCCGTGCCCTGGGCTTCGATGTCGTAGCCTGCGACGGAGAACGCAGTCCCGAGATATGCCGACCCGGTCAAGTCAACACCCGCTGCCGGGGTCTGCAGGGTTACCGCCGCTGCCGAACTGCCGGAGTTGTCCGAGGTCACGACGATTCTGTCCAGCGCGTCCACTGTGCACGTATAGGATGCGACAGCGCCGGACATTGCGGCCTCAATCGATGCTGCAACGTTTGCCATGGTCGTGTCGCCAGTGAAATCCGGCGTTATATCAACAACGGACCCCCCCGCCTCTAATACGCCGAGCTGTGCTGTGGTGGTCAGCGCCGCGTAAACGCTCGCGACCTGAGTTGCATCGGGACAGACCGCGTGCGAATTCGTCGCAGCGGAAATCCAACGGCCGATGTATGCCTCAGCGGGGTTGTAATTCTGTCCCCAAACGGCCGCGCACCAGGTGTACGCATCGGTCGCCGCCGTCAGGGTGGTTGTGTAACTCGATTTTGTAACGGTTCTGTAGCGTCGATCCACGGGGATATTGGAGTCATCGACAAGCAAGATTGGAACTGAGAACTTCGCTTGGCTGGCACCAACGGCC
>JAAEPZ010000467.1 GCA_024231955.1 bacterium
GACGGCTTCGAGTCGGGCGACACCAGCGCCTGGAGCAGCACCGAGGGGAAGTAATATCCCCGATTCCCGTCAACGGTGTAGGGGCGGCCCTCCGTGGCCGCCCCTGCGCGGCAGGACTGAGCTCGTACCTACCACCGCGGATGATCCGTCCCACGCTTGTAGGATCCCAACCCGGTCGAAGCCAGACTATGCTAAAATTTGGTCCGCGAGGCGAGCTTTCCGGCGCCGGCGGCCACCCTCTGGAGGCAGGAAGGAGAAGAAGGAGAAAGAGCATGCAGACCATCCGAAAGAAGCTCGTGGTCGACGAACAGGGCCGACCGCAGGAGGTCATCATAGCCTGGCAGGATTACCGGAAGATCGAAGAGGCATTGGGCCTCGACCTCGACGACGGGGTCGTGCGACAGCTGCGTCAGGCCCGTAGCGATCGCGAAACCGGCCGCGAAGACGCCTACGTCGATCTAGACGCGATCTGATGAGCCGGATTGTGGTTCATCGGCGGGTAACCAGCTATCTACGCAGATTGCCGCCGGCTCGCAAGGACAAGGTCAAAAAGCTTCTCAAGAATCTCGAGAACAACCCAACCGAGATCCCGGGCGCCATCCCCATGACGGGGGAATGGGCCGGTTATCGCCGAGTCTATCTGGGCGACTTGCGGGTCATCTTCTGGCTGGATCGAAGGCAGGATGTCGTCTATGTCGACCACCTCGGCCCGCGGGGTGACGTCTACAAGTGAACTGCCTGCGGACGTCCGGTGGCTTGGTGCGTAACTCCGCTGACACCCGAGAATCTGTCGTTTCTTCGCCTGCGCCACCATCGAGGACCTGACCGGCGACCCCTTGGACGGCGACGGCGACGGTAGCGGCGGCGACGACTACGCGATCGACTTCGAGATCGTCTACGGCTCGAACCTGCTCGCCAACCCCAACCTCGACAGTTGGACCAAATCGGGCTTCTCCTACGAGGCATCCGTCGACGTGGACGGGGCCGTCACCTCGGGCTCGGCCGTCGGCGATCTCGTGGGGCCGAGCGCCCTGGTCGAGGTTTCCCAGTGCATGGACTTCTCGGGCCTGAGCGGGGGTCGCTTCGACGCGCAGGCGTGGGTGCGTCTGGTCCAGAACGAGACCGGGACTCCCACGACCTGGGTGTTTGTCGCCTTCTTCGATGATGCCGACTGCGCCGGCGTCGAGACGGCCTGGCGGGGATCTCGGTGTCCGGTGACACCGGCGGCGCCTGGCAGGAGGTTGCCGTCAAGGGCGTGCCGCTTCCGGACGGGACGCTCTCGGTGGACGCTCACTTCGTCGCGATTGCCGACTCCGATCCGGACTCCGACGTCGACGTCGGCTTCGACCTTTTGACCCTCCGGTACCCGGCGACGTTGATCCTTGTCGACGGCTTCGAGTCGGGCGACACCAGCGCCTGGAGCGACACCGTCGAGAAGTAATACCCCCGATTCCCGTCAACGCTTGTAGGGGCGGCCCACCGTGGCCGCCCCTGCGACTTGCCCCGGGAAGTAGGAGGAGGCAGGTGGGGGCGCCCTAATGGGTCGGTGAGAAGATCTCGTCCAAGGTCTCGGCAAAGACCAGCCGACCTGTCCATTCCAGGAGCCGGAATCGGCCTCATCGATGCGTTGACGGATCTTCGTCCGGCCATACATGGTACTTCAGCTGGATCAGGCGCTTCAGGACCTTGGCCTCGCCCCTCTTCTCGCCTGGCAAAGCCGTCGATCTATGCGAGTGCGCATACGAGCCGTCATCCGTGATGCAGCTGGGTAAATTTCCCCATCTCCTGGGCCGACCTGGGGATTATCCCCCAATTCCTCAAGGATCCAGCCATCTGACCCCATGTTCATGGCGATTTTGAATGAGCTTAGTTCCGCTCCCCTCCAGTCGCGGTCCCACATCGTTCATGGCGACGAATCCATCAGTACCGTTGTCGGGGCAGCTGGGGAACCCGATCGCCGCGGAGGCCTGCCGTTACTGGAACCAGCAGGGGGGATAACGCCACATCTTAATCACCACCGGGTTGGCCGTTACGCGAATTGGTAGCGAGTCCTAGCGACTGCACCCGGTGGCATGGTAATTGCAGAAATCTTGATTAGATGTCAGGAGCTCGGGAGCGACGCGCCTGCAGCGGTGGTTGTCCTCGCAAGCTTTGATCCCGAGGGTGGCTTGTGCGGATTCTGCGATCCGACGCCGAAGAGAACGAAGAGGCGTGGCGCGCAGGTTGTGATGTGCAGGGCAGCGTAGGTCGAAACGAGCTGGAGCTGGCCGGGACCGAGGTTGGCCAGCCCCTCGATGGATTACGTTCATGCCGTGCACGTCGGTTCTTCGACCTACTAACCACTTGGTCGGGTGGCGAGAAACCACCTTTCGAGGTCCGAGATGCCGGGCTGCGGCGTGCTGTCGCCATCTCCGGCCACTGATGACTTGTGATTAAGTGTGAAGAAATAGCCAAAGATCGAATATTTACCCGGATCATCCTTACATATGTGTCGCACGGAGGCTGACCATGAGAAAAGTGAGTATTCCCTGGTTTTCCAGAACCTTCGCGGTGTCCTGGACCGGCTTCCTGGCCTCGACTCTGCTGATGTTTACCGCCCTGGGCCCCACCGCCGCGCTCGCCTCCTCGGGCGCGGCTCAGGGTGTGGATCCCTACTACGGCTCGTTCTCGACCGAAATTCCGATCGCCGTGCCCGGGTACCACACCCTTGAGCCAAACCTCAAGCTGACCTACAGCTCGGCGACCGCGCGCAACTCCTGGTGCGGCGTCGGCTGCGGCGTCTCGGGCCAGTCGGTTATCGAGCGCACGACCCCCGGAGGCGGCTCACCCCGATATGACGCCGGTGATTCCTTCCACCTCGACGGCATCGAGCTTCTTCCCTGCACCACCCAGGGCGGCACCCACTGCACGCGCATTCAGAATTACACGCGAATTCGCTACGACAGCTCAAGCGACGAGTGGACGGTGCGAGGAACCAACGGCAATACAGCTACTTACGCACCAGTGTACGAAACCCCGAAAGGCACGTTTCGCTGGATGCTCAAGACCGTGGTCGACGCCTTCGGTAATCAAGTAAGGTACGACTATTGGTGCGATGGATCTCAGGATTGTTATCTTGTCACGATCAGCTATGGACCGACGGTGATTTTCTTCCGCCGCGAGGAGCGCCCCGATGTGATCACTTTCGCGACGGGAGCGGGCATCGCTCGGATGCGGTACCGATTGGCGACCATCTCGGTCGCCCCCATCGCGAGGCTCAAGAGCAGCAACCGGGTGATAACTGACCGAAGTCGGGTGAGCCCCGACTCCTGTACTGAACGATACTGCGACGGAAGACCTGCTACTAGGGCGTCTAGGATCCCTGTCTTCTTTACAGATGAGCCAAGTTTGGAAATGAACCGACAAAATCCCCTTTCCCCAAGCGCGATCTGGCCTGAAGCGGGAGTGGCACAGCAAGCGACCATGGATTCGCGGCGCGGCAGTTGGTATGGAGTACCGGCGATCTTCGCCTCGTCACTCGAAGGTGCGGTCATTGGGCCGAGTCTGCCGGTCGACCGAGCTCACCTGCCGACCCTCTTGGCGAAGCCCAGCCTAACATGCCTCGTCGGTCTGAGGCGGAGCCTCGTTAGTACTAGTGTTTGCATACAAAGTTCAGAACTGGTGATCGGGATGCCACCGGGCAGGATGCCTGAATAGTCATTCGATCTGGATGTAAATCTACCTAAGCCAGGTAAGAGGAGCTTGACAATGAGGAATGCAAAAGAAGTTGGCCATTACCAGATCCTCAAAGAGATAGGCCGAGGA
This sequence comes from bacterium, assembly GCA_024231955.1. Taxonomy (GTDB): domain Bacteria; phylum Krumholzibacteriota; class Krumholzibacteriia; order JACNKJ01; family JACNKJ01; genus JAAEPZ01. Next base: position 3,805 of record JAAEPZ010000467.1, read on the forward strand.
GGGATGGGGGAAGTGTATGCCTCTCCTAAACCAGCTGTAGCTCTGGAAGGGATATTCCCGAGCAGCATAGATAGATCGTCGCGATTAGCGACTCGGCGGAGTGGAACCCAAAAGCCCGATGGCTCAAAAGGCGGATCTTGTTGTTCATTCCCTCAA
>JAAEPZ010000468.1 GCA_024231955.1 bacterium
AGCGCGACGCAATAAATGACCCCACTCCGACGACATAAATAACCTCCCTATCTCATTCGGGGGCATCGAACGTCATTCGATATAGCCTGTTTGATGGGGTGGTGTCCAGGCACCCTCGGCGGCCGGATGGGGGGATGTCTAAAGCCGGCTATAATCCGGATGGGTAGATATCCGGGCTTGGGAATTCATCAAAATATCGATCATTTCCCGTTCCCTCCGCCCCGCCCTCCGGGCGGCGAACAAAGGGGGAAAGCCCCTTTTGGAATCCCCCCAATTTTCGTCGAGTAGACGGGTTCCTCCCGAAGTTGAAGGTCGATGTTTGTATTCTCCGTTGCCGCCTGGTTTCCCGACGGTGCCACAATATCTCGACCATCCTCCAGTTGTCCCCCGCCCCTCTCAGAACCGTGCTTGCGCTATTCACGCACACGGCTCCTCACGTGGTCGTTCACGAGATATTAGAACATGCTGACCTGGATGCGTGGACGAGGAAGCGGAAAACGCTTCTCCATAAGATTGAACTTCTCCCAGCTCATGCGCCTCTTACCGCCGCGGCGGTTAAGCCATTTGCGTAAAAGAATCCTGACCTTGTGGTGAAAGCAATTTATGCCGTAGGAGTTGTCAGTCACTCCGTAATAGGCATAATGCCCTCGGAGTTTCATACTTACCAACTCCCACAGGTCGCGTGTCCTCATCCGCGATCTGTTCGCCTTCAGCCAGGCCGTAAAGGCTGCAAGCTTCTGGCGAAACTTCTTACCCGTTGTTTTGCGCTTTGCGCGAAACTGGCGTCCGTCGCGGGAGCGGCTGCAGTAATGGTTGAAACCCAGAAAATCGAACGTCTCTGGTTTACTGAGCCCTTCCTGAACCGCTCGCTCCGCAGCGTGAGGACCGAACGCTAAAACCTTGGTCTTCGATGGCTCCACCTCAAGGCCGAATTCGGCCAGCCGATGCGTCAACTCATCCCGAAAACGCTCCGCCTCTTCATTCTTCGCGAAACAGACCACGAAGTCGTCGGCGTAGCGGATAAGACGAGCAGAACCACGGCAACTGCGGCGGAACCTCCTCTCGAACCATAGGTCCAACACGTAGTGAAGGTACACATTCGCAAGCAACGGGGAGATCACGCCGCCTTGCGGCGTCCCCTGCTCGCTCCCATGCACCTCGCCCTCCTCGAACACTCCGGCCTTGAGAATTCGCTTGACCATGCGATGAACTCGCTTATCGCCTATTCGATGGCCCAGGAATTTCATCAACCAGTTGTGTTCAACGTTATCAAAGAATCCCTTGATATCAGCCTCTACAACCCACTCGATCTTTCCTCGGCTCAACGTTCGGTTTAGCGTGCGCAATGCGTCATGGCTGCCGACGCCGGGACGGAATCCGTATGAGTCATCTATGAAATCCTGCTCATAGATCTGCTCCAGTATCCGCACCAGACCGGCTTGAACCAACTTATCCTCAAGGGCGGGAATGCCCAACGGCCTGCCCTTTTCGCTGCCCGGCTTGGGTATGTACTTACGCCGCACAGGTTGAGGGATATACGCCATGCGGTGGAGGCGGCCGATCAAGTCGACCAGGTTCTCCTCCAGACGCTCGGCGTACATCGCCTTGGTTACATGATCGATGCCGGAGGCTGCGTCTGAACGTAGATCCTCAAAGCATCCCCGAAGAAGCTCCATGTCCATCAGATGAAATAGACTGGTGAACACGAATTCAGGCTCCTTGCGGGCTTTCCTCGCTATGCGGCGCAATTTTGTTCCCACCGGTTCCCCGCTACTGGGTGCGGACGGTGTCGCCTCACGCCGCGCTTCCACGTGTCGCCTCCTTTCCTCCAGCGGAATTACCCGCCTTCTCAGGTACTATGAAACGATCCGACTCCCCATGACCGATAAGCCCTTCCTCCATTTTACTGTTGTAGGGACCCTCTCCCTCGACGGAAGCGTTCATGGGGCCTCCCGAGTTGCCGTGATCTCGATGTGTCATGCATGCCATGGTCTAGGACCCCGGGGAAGCGGAAAATACGCCCAGGCCCTCCGGGACGTCTCCGTATTGACTTCCACCTTATTTAGAGCGTCGTCCTTCCCGGTTAATTTATTTCGGGGCTCAATCCCTTCAACCTTGCGGCTTACGGCCTACATGCTTGCTGTCCTACGCTTAAAGTCGGGGATTACTCCCTTCCCTCCAAGGACTCGCTACCCGGCGGCGGGCCTGCCTTACCGGGGCGGGATTCGCACCCGCT
>JAAEPZ010000469.1 GCA_024231955.1 bacterium
ATGGCGGCGCGTCGTCTGGCAGAACCCGGAGCTTGATTACGACCAGCTTCGCCCAACCGGCGCTCTCGCAAAACGGGCCTGGTCCGATGAACGCAAGCGCACAAGCGCGACCACACTGGCTAATCTCAACAGCCGCTACGGCGTATTCTACTTCTTCCGGGGCAACGATTGCCCCCAGTGTCTGGCATTCGAGACCGCCCTAAAACCGTTCACCGACAAGCACGGCATGCATGTCATGGCGATTTCACTCGATGGCACCCCGTCACCCGCCTTCCCGGCTTCGGTTGCCGACAACGGACAGGCCGCGCGGCTCGGCATTACGGGGCAACACCTGCCGGCCCTTGCCCTGTTTGACGAAGTCAACGGCCAGGTTATCCCGGTTGGCTTCGGCGCACTGGCGGCCGATGAACTGGAACGCCGCATATTTGTTCTCACTCAAGTGGAGGTTGGCGATGATTACTGAACCGAGCCGTCTCCGCCTCATGGCTGTAGCCCTGCTCCTTTGTCTGTCCGGATCCCCCGCTCTCGCCGATGAAAGTTTCGGCCTGATATTCGTCTACCGGACGGATTGTCCGGCAAGCCGTGCGTTTTCACGCTCACTCAAGGCCGTGGCCGATCGATACGGCACGGCGGTTCTGCCCGTCTCGCAAAATAACGCCCGCCTCGAAGAATGGCCCGGCACCATTCCCGACAACGGCCAGTCCCTGTCACTCGGCATTACCCGCGTACCCTTCCTCGCTCTTTACGATCGGGGAAGCGGCACACTGGAACCCGTATCGTCACGCTATCTGCCGCCCGCACAACTGGAGCGCCGCATTGCCGCAACACTGGAGCAAATCAAATG
>JAAEPZ010000470.1 GCA_024231955.1 bacterium
CGATTACGACAGAGCCTCTTGGGATTATTGCCAGAGAACAATCTTGAAGCGCCTGCTCTGAGATTAACTCTGATGGTTGCGTAATGACGCCGTCGTTAACTTTCCCGCTTGATATCCAGGGAATGGTTCCGGTTGACCAATAGTCTCGACGTTCCTTGCTTGGCGTGGTGCCGTTGCAAATTCTGGCGACATAAGAAAGACGGGTGATGCGCCAATGTCCGGGAATCTTTCCAAGCCAAAAAAGCCCCGACGGACGCATAGCCACCGACGGATCCAGCCCCTTGGTGACGGCATGGCTGATCAACGCGGCACGCTTCTCGTTGAGCAATTCGATGAGGCGTTGCTTCTTCTGGATGAGGGCGTCGAGGCTGCGCAGCTTCGCACGAATGCCGACAACAATAGCGTCTTGATCACTACGACTTGGAGGGAACGCCGCCTTCATTTGCTTGAAGCCGTCCCAATAGAGCCTGTTTCTGTCTCGCACTATGCCGTGTGAATGTCGGTCGATCTCCGTAAGGTAGGTAGGTGTTCGGAATAGCATCTCGAACAAATGAGGATTAGTGTCTGTCGTCGGCCTAGCTACGGTGTAGTCCGGACTGACCAAGCCGTCAATAGGCGCTACGCCAACTGCGCCCTGCCACATTCTCATTTTATTGAATACGATGTCGCCTCTCTTGGCACGTTTGTAGATCGAGAAATCCTCAGCCTTCTGTTCGACCTTTGAGGTTGAGAACTCTCGGACGGTGACTCCGGTGTTGATGGACACGTTGAGGAGAGGGAGGTCTGGATGATTCCGATCATCGATTTCGCGAAAGAGCCTGCCGTTGGGCTTGATCTGCCAATCTGCCGGTATCTCGTGGAGCCAGTCGAGATCCGTGGGTTTGTAGCTTGAATACCGCTTGTACTGGCTCACCCCGTCACCTCCTTCAACATCGCAACAATCTCCCCCTCCAGCTCCTTTATCTCCGCCTCGATCACCTCCAGAGGACGCGGCGGCGTATAGACGTAGAAGTACCGGTTGAAATTGATCTCGTACCCCACCTTGCCGACGCCCCCGTCCTTGGGATCACACACGTCCTCGTTGATCCACGCATCCGGGACGTGGGGCGCCACCTCGCGTTCAAAGTAATAGCCGACGTCCTCGAGCAGCGGGACGTTCTCCGTGTCGCGGAGATTCGGGTCCGACTCAGGGTCACCGTCCTTGTCGAGGCAGATTTCGGCGTCGTCCGAGGATTCCGAGAGGGCGTTCAG
>JAAEPZ010000471.1 GCA_024231955.1 bacterium
CAGCAGCTTGTTGGGTAAAAAAGCAAACACCAATGCCGAGCCGGATGGATCTGACTGACACCTACGCCTATACAACACCATGACCGAACTTCCCGACAACATCCTTCACCTGCCGCAATACCAAGTACTGGGCTGCAAATCTGGAGTTATGGTGATTTCTGGTGTACGAGGAGGTAGAAAGGATGGCGTATCCTGTTGATTGATCACGCCAGATCAACAACCAACAGAAGGTGATACGCCATGGCCAAGTCTACCCTGAAGACTCTTCCACAACCAGAAAAAGACGTTATTGATCCGCTGACCGAGCTGCTGCGGACTGGGGCACGGGAGCTGATCGCACAGGCCGTCGAGGCCGAGCTTCAGGCGCTTCTGGATCAGCATGCCGAGCACCGGCTCCCGGATGGCCGTCAGGCCGTCGTGCGCAATGGCTATTTGCCTGAGCGTACTGTCCAGACCGGCATCGGCAATGTCGACATCAAGGTGCCGAAAGTACGGGATCGGAGTGGTTCCGGGGTTCGCTTCAACAGCACCTTGCTGCCGCCGTACCTGAAGCGAGCCCGGAGTGTGGAGGAAGTGCTTCCCTGGCTGTACCTGAAGGGTGTGAGCACCGGCGATTACCAAGAGGCACTGGCGGCCTTGCTGGGAGATCAGGCCAAGGGCTTGTCGGCCAACACCATCAGTCGCTTGAAGCAGCACTGGATCGATGAGCACCGGGAGTGGTGTCAGCGAGATTTGAGCCAAAGCCGCTACGTGTACTGGTGGGCCGACGGCGTATACAGCAACGTGCGCATGGATGACCGCCTCTGCCTGCTGGTGATCATCGGCGTGACGGAGCATGGGCGCAAGGAGCTGGTTGCGGTTGAGGACGGCTACCGCGAGTCGGAGGCCAGTTGGTCAGAGCTCCTGTCAGGGCTTCGGGCCCGAGGCCTGACGACCAGCCCGAAGCTGGCCATCGGCGACGGCGCTTTGGGCTTCTGGAAAGCACTGGCCAAGTGCTATCCGGACACCCGCCATCAGCGCTGCTGGGTGCACAAGAGCGCGAACATCCTGTCCGCGCTGCCAAAGTCGGTGCAACCGAAGGTCAAGGCGGCGCTGCATGAGATCTGGATGGCCGAGACGCAGGACGAGGCGCACAAGGCATTTGACCGGGCGCTGGTACGCTTTGAGTCGAAGTATCCCGGCGCCATGGAACGGCTGCGCAAGGATCGTGAGGAGCTGCTGGCGTTCTACGACTTCCCGGCAGAACACTGGGTCCATATCCGGACGACCAATCCGATCGAATCGACGTTTTCGACGGTGCGCCTGAGAAGCAAGAGAGCGCGGAACTGCGGCTCCCGAGAGACCACGCTGGCGATGGTCTACAAGCTACTGGAAACCGCGCAGAAGCGCTGGAAACGGATCAAGGGATTTGATCTGCTGGCCCTCGTGGTCAACAACGTGAAATTCAAGGATGGGGAACAAGTACAGGATCAGTCAGGCAGGAACGCCGCCTGAGCCCGTACACCAGATTTGACAATAACTCCTGCAAATCAACCGACGACGAAATGCACTTCCAGGTGGACGTGCCCGATCCCATCGCCTGCGAGGAATGCGGCGTGCAGGGTGAGTTCGTACGGTTCGGCAAGCGTGACGTTCCCTATCGTGATCTGCCCATCCACGGCAA
>JAAEPZ010000472.1 GCA_024231955.1 bacterium
GCAGCCGACCAGACGGACCAACGAACCGCTGGTGCCGCGCATCCGACTGGATGAATTTGGTGTTCGCCAGGCCAGAGTCCGTTTTCGGGACCAGGCGAAAGTCCAGAACATGAAGCTGTTCATGGAACGAGAAGAGAAGCGCCAGAGAGAAGCGAAGCCAATCGTGTGTCATGGACCAACTCGCGGGGTCAATTGCCGGGCAGCAGCCGCCGCCGCAGCCGCCGCCGCCGCTGCCGCAGCTGCCACCGCAGAACGCCGCAGCCGTGCAGCAGATTACGCCGCCACCTAACGTCGATCCGGCCGCCGTTGTTGACATGGAAACGCAACCAGCGGAGACAGAGAAAGTCACGGGTGATGATTCGATGGGCGACAGAGACGGAGTGCAGGGCCAGGCCGACAAAGCAGACGTGGAGCTCGAGGAGGCCTAGCCACCAAAACTGTTTAGTTTTGTTTTCATGTTCTGGAGTTGGTATCCTTCATCGGTTCTTCCTGGCGGCGTGTACGAGTACTGCTGGGGCGCGGGAGGATGCAACTCCTCGTTTGTGCAGAGTCCAGCGTAACGAGTTGCCCTCCATGCCGGGGTTCAACCCTCTCTCATGCGGCCATCCGGTGGTTGGCACTAGAAGGAGGGGGTAGTGCAAGGGCAGTTTCTTCCGGTACCTGTTTGCTAATTAA
>JAAEPZ010000473.1 GCA_024231955.1 bacterium
AACCCATAGCGATCCGTTTAACGCCTCAATACCGCCATCGGTAGTTGGCGGCGGCGAGAGAGCGGCACCCGCAGACGCTCTGATTGTCTGCCTCAAGTAGACCTCCCATCGAAGCGTCGGGCTACAAATGCCGAATCCTCTCCATAGTGGATGAAGATTCTGCCACGGAGCTCGCTTTGTTTCAATACAGCCCAGCCACGGCCACAGCTCTGATCACCCTCATCCCAGCCTTGCCATGAGAATTCCAGCAAGGGCGCACCATCCACCTGACGACTGCGATAGTCAGCAGTACCATCGACTGCGATGAAGTTCAGGTTCCCTGTTCCGTCTGGTTCAATAGATAGTGATGCGGGTTCTACTAGATCTAGAGTCTCTTGATCCCAGATCGTCGTCTCAGTGATTCTCCAGCGGCCTAAGAAGCCGGGGTCTATCTTCACCATGCTGTGCTCCTACTTCCCCCTGGTACTATCTCTAATGCCCTCTGGCTCTACGAAGCCTTTTCATAATCTCCTCATGCTGAAGCAGGTAGTCGTAATGGGCGGAAACATCTTCTATCTTCGCATCTTCGACGGCAAGGGCCTCGCCCGGATGTCTCCGGTTCGCTGCCTCGATTGCCTTGGCGATGCTCTTCCCCCTTCGAAGCCATTTGATAACCTCGGCATCGTACTCTACTTCAGCCGACGTACGATCTCCGATGATCTCGTTGCTCCTAGCGATGTAAGCTTCAAGCGGATTCATTGCTGTACTTCCTTCTGGTTATCACCCGTTACCGAAGGCCGCACGAACG
>JAAEPZ010000474.1 GCA_024231955.1 bacterium
CATGGCCCTGGTCGGGCCGGCTTTCCTGGTCGATGGCGGTGCGATCAGTTGGACGCTCGAGGACGATACCTACACCGTACGTTCAGCTGCGTCGTTGGCGGCGGGTGAGCATACGTTGCGGGTTGATGCGGGAGCGCCTTTCGACCTTGCGGGAAAAGGGTTGGAGGAAGCGTTTGAGGCGCAGGTCAACGTCGAGGATGGAACGGATAGCACGGAGATCTACTACCGGCCGGATCCGCGCAGTGTAGCTCTCGGCAGCCTGGTGAATCGTTTCACGTTCCATGGTCGGCCCTATGACGCGGAGACCGGTCTTTACTATTTCCGCAACCGGTACTTTGATCCGGAGATGGGACGGTTTATCACGCCGGATCCGTTGGGGTACGTCGATGGGCCGTCGATGTATCAATTTTCAAAATACGGTCCCTTTACCTTCTCGGATCCGCTCGGCCTGCGCGCGCTCGAACCTTTTGACAAGAATGTAATTCGAAACCTCAAGACGCGACAAGGCGAACTGATTGCTGAGTACACAGAGGCAGGAACATATAAAGGTGAGGTAATCGATCAAGTTCAGTTCGAGATCGAACTGGAGAAGCTCAACATGGCTCGGGTGAGCTTCATCGAGGCAGTGGCTGAAGCCGATCCCGGGCAGCGGATCATCGAGGGTTGGCGCACTACCTCCAGAGGCTTCAGGGTATACCACATACCGATATTCTGGCCGGAGCCTCCTTGGGAAGAGGTAGAGCGTAGGGTGAGGGTTGCGAGAGCGATCTTCTTCGTAACCCAAGATGTACCATTGCTTCTTTGTCCCGTAGCTGGTGTTAGTCCATTTCCGATGCAGAGCCAGCAGGCGACCATGGCCCGGACCGGGGCCAAGCCAAGAAATCCGTGGAATAGGTTCCAATGGGAAAACAAGGGTCGCTTTTCTTCTAGCACTGAGGCATTGAAGGCATACCGAGAGCTTCAGGCCAGGGAAGGGAATGTCCCAAGGGGAACAGCGGGAGCGGTTAAAAGGACTGTCTCGATCAGCCAGCGCAATCTTCAGAAGGGCTTCACGAAGCACGGTGCTGACTTCGGACTCTCAGGCAACTGGAATCCCGGCAAGGCAGCTGAGTTCGGCCAAGCGATTCGGCAGCATGTGAGCTCCCCAGGAGTCCGAGTGATCGAGGGCTCATACCGCGGTAACCCGGTCACGCACTTTGTTGATCCTAAGACAGGTCTGAATGTGATCGTCAATCCTGCAGGTAACTATGTGAGTGGTTGGCGCCTTGGAGCGGAGCAGCTCGAGGGCGTTCTTTCTTCCGGGCGACTGTTCTGAGGTTGCGATGGCTAAAGTTGATCTCGTCAGTTTGGCTCTCACGCGAGCTGAAGCACTTGTGCTCTTCGAATGGTTGACGCGGCTGGATTCGGCAGAGTCTTTGCCTTGCGAGGATCACGCTGAGCAGCTGGTTCTCTGGTCGTTGGAAGGCCAGCTTGAGAAGATCCTTACAGAACCGCTGGCAGCCGACTACAAGGATCTTCTTGCAGAGGCACGCCAGATGGTCCGGTCAACGGGTGCGTAATCGCCCTTCTTACGAGGGCTGCCCGTCCGTCCACCTGTCAGCAGATCGGGAGACTGCCGACAAAGTAAGCCGACGGAAGAGCCGCGAGCCGATGTACTCCGTAAAAATGTCGCCCGGTGACATCTGGATGCCTGTGCTTCGCAAAAATGTCGCCCGGGGTCTGCCAGGCCCACGCCGCTGCTGCTTTTGGTGGCGGCAGCGGTCCAAGACCACAGCTGCGCCGCTGGAGTTCCGGGTGCTGGCGGTCGACGACGGACCGCTCCGGCAGGTGGACCGGCTCGCGCCCTTCGGCGTGCCCGCGGCCGACGAGCTGCCGGGGCTGATCCGCGTCGAGGCGTCGCTGCCGTCGGCCCTGGCCAACGCCGCGGGCGAGGTGGTCGTCGACCTGGTGGCCCTCGGCCCGGGAGGGCTCGAGATCCGCGGCGCCGGCGATCCGTTGCTGATCGAGAACCTGCCCCCGACGGGCTTTACCGGCAGCGACGGCCTGGTGCTCACGCGTCTCGCCGGCAAGCCGTGGGAGGAGGGCTACAACGTCTTCAGCTCCGATCCAATCGTCGTCCTGGCGGATCTGCGAGCCTCCACTACTACCCCCTGAGCGATGAGGAGAAGGACCGTTCGGAGAACGAGGTGGGCTCTGTCCCAGGTGTGACCTGGTCGCCGAAGGCGTCTACCCCGCCAGTCGGACGGAGCTTTACCGGGAGATCCTCTCGGGGCATCAGCTGGGGGTTCGCCTGCCGGCGCTCTTGCGCACGGGCCTCGCGGAGCTCTACGATGGGCTGATGCTCGAGCAAGCGGAGATCGAAGTCGCAAGCGGCCCCTGGGAAACGAGCCCGGCGCCGCGCCAGGAGCCGACGCTGAATCCGTGGTACGGCACCGGTGACGTCGCTCCGGGGACCCTTCTCCAATCCGGGGAGATGCCACTCGGGGTTCGGGTGACCCCCGGGCCGGCCGGCGCCAACGGCTCCTCGGAGGAGCTGGTGACGACGTTCGAGTACGAGACCGAGACCAATCAGCCCGAGCTCATCGTCGATCCGCTGGGGGCGGAGACCGTGATCGAGCGCAACGATCTGGGATTGGCGGAGCGCACGACGCGCGCCGCGGGAGCGGACGAGGCCGGCACCACGGAGTATTCCTACAACGC
>JAAEPZ010000475.1 GCA_024231955.1 bacterium
ACCCCCCGGATGGGAAGGTGACTGGCATCCCGCCCCGAAACGTCAGTGGATGCTCTACCTCGCGGGCGAAGTCGAAGCCGAGGCCAGCGACGGTGAGACACGCCGTATCGGACCGGGAAGTATCACTCTGCTCGAAGACACGTGGGGCAAAGGTCACAGAAGTCGCGTAATCGGCGATACGGAAGTGCTGCTGGCAGTAGTGCAGTTGGAAGATTGACAGTCGAGTAGGTGGAAATCCCTGTGGTTTCGACGGGCGGCTAACATCATGTTTAGACTATGACCAATAAACTTGTACCCCACCTAAGGCCGAAGGCGTCAGGTGGGTTCTATACACTCAGGAAGATGGCCCCACTCGATGCTCTGCTACGGGGAGGCTATGGCTACGCGATAATTCATTTGCGGGCACCGCGCCGTTCTAGCGAGACTTCGTGGCACGGTGCCAATGGAGGTAATAGATGGCTCAATCCAAGGTACTGAAGCTGTTCGTGGTGCTGGCTGTAATCACAGCTACAACGGGGTCGATCAAGGCAGAGGAACATGACCAAACGAGTGGCCCCCAGCATTGGCACCAAAGACATATCCTAGGTGCTATCGGACTTGTCGAGGCAATCGGAGCAGACGATCGGTGGAGACCGCACGGTACGGGCGTATTCATAGATGTCGATTCAACACTTCCGAGCATATTCTTCGTTACAAACCGGCATATCCTACTAAGCAGGGATTCTCTGAGGGTTAGTTACAAAAGGTATATCGAGAGGGATTCACTGGTTATTGTCCGCACAAACTATGCTGTTTTCCACAAAGGTAGGAAAGACTGGACTATTTATCCGGACTCTGCAGACCTAGATTTTGCGGCATTCGTTGTCAATAGGGAGTCGGCAGCGGGGGTTCAGACCGTGGGAGAAGATGAACTGGCCTCGTGGGATGAACTGAGATACGGGGAGGAAGTTGTCTTCTACGGATATCCAGCATATAAACGTTTCGGGCTCGATGTCAGCGCATTCAAGTTTCCTGTCGCTCGGCGAGGAGCAATCGCGTACTTCGCCCAAGACGACATCCTATTCAAAGGGGATAGGATAATGACGGAGAAGATGTTTCTGGTCGACGGCGTATCCATTGGAGGGGGGAGCGGTAGTCCTCTGTTCATTCAACGGCAGTATATAACAGCGGATCTCAAGATCGCAAATGACGAGAGGTTAGCAGGCATCGTCTTCGGTCATTATCCATTCGAGAAGCAAATGACGATCCCCATTACGGCAATCCCGTTGATCTCTGCTGAAATAGACTCCCTCTCTAATCATAGCGACTCGCTCTTTGTCAGCAGATTCTTGAAGGACATTAGTTTCACTTATGACGAGAATTCAGACCTCGCGATGGTGATATCATGTGATCTAATCATTGATTTCATCAAATCTGTCTATTCGAAGAGATGACGCTCCGAGCGTTAAGAAGTCGAGTAGGTCGAAGCCCCTGCGGCTTCGACGGGCCGCTAACATCATGTTTAGACCATGACCAATAACATCTTCTCCCAACACCCATACCGATGCCGGTTTGATTGGGGGCCGGAAGGCGCTCGTCGGGCAGCCAACCGGGGAGATATCGTAGTCGTTGTGGATACGCTCAGTTTCTCGACCACGGTGGCCACGGCTGTCAGTCGCGGCGGTGTCATATACCCGTGCCGTGAAAGTGCCGATGCCGAGAGTCTGGCCAAGCGCGTTGACGCGGTTAAAGCCGTGCGGCGAGCCGCCATGCCTTCGAAAGATTTC
>JAAEPZ010000476.1 GCA_024231955.1 bacterium
CCGGCTCATCCGGCGGGCTGCCCATCTCGAAGCTCCCCGCCGGTAAGTAGCGAAACACATGCTCGACACCGGCCACCGTCTCCACCAATCGTTCTCCGGCCTTGGACGGCCGCTGGCCCGGCTGTAGCGTACGGTGTGGCTCTGGGTTCGGAGTCAGGTCGAGCTCAAGGTCGTCGAGTATCATTTGAGCGAGCGACGCGAACTCGCTGTCGGGAAAGCTCTGCAGGAAACATCTCAATCGCTCAGGGTCAATATCTCTCAGGATCGACTGCCAGGCCACCAAGTCGGGGCGTACCGGCACCACGGCGACCGGTGTCGGCGTTGGCTGCAAATGCTCAGACCGGTTCACCTGCTTTGGCCGGGTCTGGGCCCGGTCGCCAGTCCAGGTCCCCATCCTGGCTCCAGTAGTAGCGAAAAACGCTTGGTCAAAGGCGGTGTTATTTCCCGACGGGAAAGAGAACACCTCGTCGCCGGGTTTCGTAACAGGAGGGCGCTGGTCTAGGGCACCGAGGATCGCCTTCTTCGCAGGTCCCTCATCGAATAGGCCTGGACCTTCGAGTCGATTCTCGCCAGGGTAGGCGCCAACGCCGACCAGCAAGGTGGGGCTGCTTGAGGCGGCAGGGTTGGCGCTCAGCAGCCCTGCCACCAGCAGCATCACAGCCGTCAATAGCTTCGAACTCTCGCCCTCACTCATCAAACCCCCCTCTGGTTGCTCGCAGCAGCAAGTATAGCCTTGCACGTGGTTTCCCAGCAAGCGGCCCCCTGCCGGCCTGCCGGCCAGGTCCAGTGACGACGTGACCCATCGCTGGTACTATGGAGGCCCGGGCCATCGGGTCAGCTCACGGGCGACCAGGATGTCCGTAGTTGGCAGCGACGACCAGGAGTTCACCATCGACTACGAGTACGACCTCTGGGGCAATATCGATTCACTGCAACTGCCCCTGTGGGATGACGGGTGCCGAGGCCCGGACGACTGGACCGACACTCTCTTCACCTATGACGGCTCCTGGCTGATCGACGTGGCTCGGTTCCGCGGCACTGACATTGAGACCATCGCACAATTCGCCTACCATCCCAGTGGCCGCATCGCCACCCTCGGTTATGGTTACCCGGCCTTTGCCAGTCTGCATGAGTCGGTCGAGATGGGCCGACCGAAGCAGATAACCTTGATGCAAAGCACGGAGGGCGCGACCCTGTGGGACGAGGGGCCATACTCATACGACGGCTCGGGCAACATCTGGCGGATCGGCAGCAAGCTCTACAGTTACGACGGAGTTAACCGGCTCACGGCATTTTACAGCGCTGGCTTGAACCAGACGCGCGTCTACGAGTATGACCGGTGGGGAAATATTGACTCGGTGACCGACGAGGATGGGTCAGGGAGCACCATCTCGACCCTGGACTTTACGCCGGACGTGGCGACCAACCGCCTGGAGTCGCTTCAGGTCGATGGTGGGCCTGAAATCGACCTGGATTGGGAGAGGGGCAATCTCACTGACCTCCCGGCCTTTGCCGACCAACGCAGCAAGACCTTCAAATACTCCGGGGAAGACCGGCTGATGACAGCAATTGACGATCTCGACGGGGTGACTTCGCGTTATCTCTACGACACCGGTGGCGAGCGGGTGGCGGTGTGGAAGCGTGACAGTAGCGGCAGCCTCATCGACGCTCGTTTCTTCATCCGTGACGAGGCTGCCCGGGTGGTCTCGGAGTGGTTCTACGCTGGCGACGGGTCGCTGTTCGAGCTCGACAAGGACTACTTCTACGGTGGAGGCAGAACCCTGGCTCAGTACGATCGCCTGGCCGAGCCGCCAAAGCTCAACTTCTTTGCAGCGGACCATCTCGGCAGCACGAGGGCTGTGTTCATCAAGGAGGACAGCACCCACGCCTCGGTTGAAGAGGAGCTGAACTACTACCCCTTCGGAGCCTTCCTGGGCCAACCAGACCCAGATCCAGACACGACACACCTCTTCACCGGCCATGAGAGGGATCTCGGAGAGGGTTCCTCGCAGCTGGACTATATGCATGCCCGATACTACTCCTTCAACCTCGGACGGTTTCTGAGCCTGGATCCGGTGGGGGGGAGGGCTGGGACGTCACAGTCGTGGAATCGGTATGCCTATGTGCTAAATAACCCGCTCGCATTCCTTGACATTGATGGTCTGGAAGAGTTCCTGGCCTTTGGACGGGAGTTTGATCTGAATCTTCCAGTACTACTGTACGTTTGTTGGAAAGAGGGTGGGCGGTTCTCGCACGCGGCGGTTTCGATTGGGGTGAATAACGGTGAGGCAATGGGTTTCCATGCGGCACCAGGCCCAGGATACGAGCTAGATGTGAAGAAGAGGATCCTCCGTGACACTATCCCTCAAAGCATAGTGAATCCTGCGAACCTCAATGCGCCGAATATTTTTAGCAATCTCCGTCAAGAGCAGGGCGGCCCGGTTTCAGACGTCAGCTTGTACGACGTCTACGGCGTTGAACTCGACGTTGGGGGCGGAGTCAATGCACTGGAAGCTATCGTTCCCGCCATAGTGGCCATAAGTGACGCCAATTCGGAGATCCTCTACGACGCTAGAGCCCCAATTTTGGATGAAGAGGACCGACAAAAAGGCACGGTCGATTGCACCATGGTTGCCAATGCGGTTCTGAGAAGTCTTGGATTACCGGGGATCGGCGGGCCAACTGAGTACAACAAGCAGATTTTGAAGGCGATAAAGCAGGGGACCGCGCAGCAGGGCACGGTCCCAGACCCGGAGAGGGAGAGGTGAGCGTCCGCCAGACTCGGCCCTGCTTGGCAACGGACGCGTTGGTGCTTCATCTGGCAGCTTTGCCGAGCCTTGCAGGGGATGAGTACATGAATGTGCAGTACCACTAAGGATCATGGTGGTTTGGCCGCCATGGGAACTTATAAGAGCATTGTCCCCTTTTTGCGTTGCGCGCCCCCAGG
>JAAEPZ010000477.1 GCA_024231955.1 bacterium
ACCTGCACCACCGGTGGGGGACACGATGTGACGTGGTCCACTACAGACCAAACGTGCAGGAGCCCCTGTTCTGCTACCAGCTGGAAGTGGCGATGCGCTTGATGGTGACTATCAGGAGCATCCAGACCAACACCAGGAAACACAATCGGCCGGCAGAGCAGATATCGGCCTGGATCAAGATGAACCAGCGGGGCCTTAGGCAGCGTTATGCCCAAGAGCTCGAAAAGAAGTGCGGCACAGGGACAATTCTGTTCGCCAAGGGAGACCTGTTCCAGTTGATCCATAACGCGGGAGGTTTCAAGCAACAGGGCCCGCTGTGGGACTCTCCGTACAACCTGCAGCAGATGGCCGAAATGCAGAATGATGTACTGGTGCATCGCAACAAGTTGGGCGCCATCACTCGACTGTATGGGGGAATGGTAGCCAGTCAGTACGCCGCCCCGGGCGGACCTGGATCAGTGGGGCAGCCGAAGAAGTTCTATGCACCGCTGCTGATGCTGACTACGTTGGTGCTCTACACTGATGAAGACGTGGATGCCATGATCTTCCGGCACTTCAAGTTGGGAATGTCCAGATTCGAACTGGGACAGTACCTGATCACACTGGGAGGCGATGTGGACATGACCAAAGTCGGAAGACAGATGCTGCAGTCTCGGGAAAGAGGCTCGCAGAGATCGGAGCCAGCTACGGGCCGAAGGGGTCAGGTAACATCGATGCTGGATCAGCTTTCTACCTATCGCAGTGTCATGTGGAGCGAAATGGGTGATCCGGTGCCAATGCAGCAACTGCCGATGATGACGGATGACACTGTACCCCCATCGACGGTCCTACAGTTCCAGCCGGGTTTCTTCAAATGACCGCTGCCGCCACCGCCGCAGTTCAAGATTGACAAGCCACCGCCGAAGCCATTGGCCAAGCCGATGCT
>JAAEPZ010000478.1 GCA_024231955.1 bacterium
CCAAATTCCAGTCGACGGCGAGCCAGCGGCAGCTGATCCGCGCCGCGATCGCCCTGCGGAGGATGGGCATCGCCCGTGGAAGCTATCCACGAGAGCGTCCATCCATCGCGGAGCTCGACGAGCCGGACGCGTTCACCGGTCTACGAGCTCCGCGACGACGGCTCGCTGCGGCTCGAGCTCGAAGGGGCGGCGGAGCTGGACCGGAGTCTCCGGGAACGCCCGATCGCGCCGGTCTTCGCCATCGTCCTGGCGCCGCCGTCGACGGGGGAGTCCCGATACTGCGATTCCTTATCCTTGCGATCTCCCTGGCCCTGCTGCTGCCGGCTCAGAGCTCTGCGGCGGCGAAGATCCCGCACCGGATACCCAAGGTGGAGTCCGAGATCCGGGTCGACGGGGTCCTCGACGACGAGCTCTGGCAAGAGGCCCTGCTGCTCGAGCCCGGCTACGAGGTGGAGCCGGGCGAGAACATCCCGGCGCCGGTCGGCACCGAGGTGCTTCTCGCCTACGGGGTGACCCACCTTTACGTCGCGTTTCGCGCCTGGGACCCGGATCCCTCGGCCATCTCCGCCCGCCTGAGCGACCGCGACGAAATCTGGGACGACGACTGGGTAAGAATCGTCCTCGACACCTTCAACGACGAGCGCCGCACCTACAACTTCGCCTGCAACCCTCTGGGGATTCAAGCCGATCTGATCGACAGCCCGGAAGGCGGGGGAGCGGCGTGGGACGCGATCTGGGACTGCGCCGGCCGGATCCACGCCAGCGGCTACGTCGTGGAGATGGCGATCCCGTTCAGCTCGCTGAGCTTCCAACGCCGTGAGCGGGAGCAGATCTGGGGCGTGGATGCGGTGCGCAGCTACCCCCGCGACGTGGCGCATGAGATCGGGCTTTTCCCGCGCGACCGGTCGAACAACTGCTACATGTGCCAGTCCGAGAAGCTGATCGGCTTCGCCGGTGCCAGTCCGGGGAGGGCGATCGAGCTCGATCCGATTCCCGGCGGCCGCGAGCTCGTCGATTCCGTGAAATTCCTAGGGACGGCCCCCCTTTCTGGCCGTCCCGCTCGCCCCTCCTTTGTCCGGCGGCCGGGCCTTGACCTGGCAGCTGAGCGGTCCTGAGCCAGGACGCTGCAACGTTCCGACCGAAGGCGACCGTGGCAGGCATTGTGGGTAACCCGTTACCCACCCCTGGGGTGCTGGTTACCCAGGACGGCATAGGTATCCAACCTTCCGTCGCCCCTTCCAAGGCCGGAGCCGAGCGGAGCGGCATCCCGTAACCCCCAGAGAATCAACGGATTTGAGAATTTCTCCAGCGGCGACGGCTAGTTGGTCGAAAGTTGGCCCAGGCTTTGCAAGGGGGCCAGCAACATACACCTGATCGACCGTGCCGATATGCGGTTTGATGGCACGTGGGGAATTCAACGGGTTACCAACACAGGAGCTGGAATGCGAATTTCACTCATTAACCGTAGTTTGCTATTTGGCTATTGATGGACGATCCTATGTAGCAGCGTTGGCCATGAACCGGAGAGAATCGACATGAGTTCTGCAAGACACTTCAGATGGGAATACTCCTTGGGGGCCGTTCCGGTTCTGGTCATAGGATTTGTCGCCTGGCTCTTTTGGCCTGTCGTACACAGCCAAAGCGTGGAAAAGGAGCGTGTGCCGCAGCCGCAGATGACCGAAACGGCGACTCCGATAGAGGCGGTGGAGGTCACGCGCTCGGATCTTTCCTTGCTGGCGGAAGCAACCGGAACTCTCCAGCCGTGGCGGCAGGTTGAGGTCAGCGTCGAGGTCGGTGGCAAGGTAGCGTGGCGCGGCGTGGAGGAGGGCCAGAGGGTCGAGGCGGGCAGCGTGCTGCTGCGCCTCGACGATCAGGATCGCCTGATCGAGCTTGCGGAAGCCGAAGCGGAACTGCTCAAGGTGCGCGCCGGCTACGCCGTTTCTTTTGCCATTCAGCGAAACGACGAGACCCATGCCGAGACGGAGAGCTTGCGGGAGGCTGCCTCCATGGAGGAGGAGTATATCGAGGCGCAACGGCTCTTCGAGCAGGGGGTGATCGCCGAAAAGAAGTTGATCCAGGCGCAGCGGCGCTACGACGTAGCCCGGATGCTCACCGGCAGCCAGCGGGACGAGGTCCAGGCCGCTACCGCCGGTCTCGCCCAGGCAGAGCAGCGGCTTGAGCGGGCACAGCTGGCACTGGCGCGAACGAGCCTGCAGGCGCCCTTTTCCGGTCGAATCGCGGATATTGAAGTCGAGGTGGGGCAGCAGATCGGAACCGGTCAGCGATGCTTCCTGCTACTCGATGACTCGCGAGTGAAGGCCGACGTGGCAGTGCTCGAAGCGGATGTGGTCTGGCTGCACCCTGGTGCCCCAGGCAGGGTGCGGGTGCCATCGGTCCAAAACAGGGTGTTTGACGGCAAGATCCACACCATCAATCCGCGCGTAGATCCCGAGACCGGTACCGGACGGGTGACGGTCGTGATTGCCAATCCGGACGGCACTTTGATGCCGGGGCTCTTCGCCTTTGTCCAGCTCGAAACCTGGCGTTTGACCGATCGCCTTGTAGTGCCCGGCGACGCTTTACTCTTGCGCCAGGGGCGAGATCTGGTCTTCCGGTTGGAACATGGCCGGGCGCTGTGGACCTACGTCGAGACCGGAGCTCGTTCGGCGGGATGGGTGGAGATTGTCGACGGCGTTGCTGAGGGTGACTTGGTGGCGGTTGCAGGCCACTTCGCCCTTGCCCATGAAGCGCCTGTTGAGGCTTCGGTCGTCAGCCGAGAGCAATGGAACCATGCCCTGGAGGGTCGAACCGGCCAGGGAACGGGGGAGCAAGTGGCATGGAAACGTTGATTGGCATCTTGCTCCGTCGCCCCGTGGCGGTCACGGCGTTCTGCATCCTGGTGGTTGCGCTGGCGGTGGTCGCAGCTATCCGCCTGCCGATCGCGCTCCTCCCTTCGCTCGAATACCCGGCGCTAGTGATATGGACTGCTTACCCAGACGTCCCGCCGCAAAGGGTGGAGCGGGCGGTGACCGAGCGCATCGAAGAGGCTGTGGTCGGCACCAGCGGGTTGGTGGAAATCACCAGCCGCAGTCAGCTCGGCGGTAGCCTGGTGCGGACCGACTTTGGCTGGAACATCGACCTGGACCTGGCGGCGCTCCATGTCCGCCAAGAGCTCGACCGCCTGGGCAGTGTGCTCCCTCAGCAGGCAGAACGGCCGGTAGTTCTCCGAATCGATCCCAGTGACCGGCCCATTCTGGTGGTGGCGATGAGTGCCGAGCATGGACTCGCGATGGATAGGACCGCAGAACTCCAGGGGCGTCGAGAGCTGCAACAGGAACTCATTGAACTCAAGCAGATCGCTCGCGACGTGGTAGCCCGCCGCCTTGAGCAGATCGTCGGCGTCGCCCGCGTGCAGGTGACCGGCGGCTATGACCGGGAGATCGAAATCATCGTCTCCCCGGAAAAGCTGGCAGCCTACGGCATCGACCTGGAGCAAATTGCTCAGGCTCTGCAAGCTGCCAACGTCGCCCTCACCGGCGGTACGGTGCGGCGGGGAGCGTTCCGCTATGCGGTGGAAGTAACTGGCGAGTTCCGCGATCTGGCGGACGTGGCCGCAACAGTGGTCTCCAAACACGGCCGGCCCCCGGTCTATTTGCGCCAAGTCGCCACTGTGGGCGCTGGAGTAGCCCCGCGCCGTGGGCTCGTCCGCCTCGACGGGCGGGAGAGTCTGTTGCTCCTGGTGAAGCGGCGGCCCGAGGCCAACACGGTGAAGACCGTTGCTGAGGTGCACGAAGTCCTGACCTCCCTACCCCTTGAGCTGCCGGGGGTGAGACTCGATGTGCTGGTCGACGAAAGCGTCTTCATAGAAGCTGCCATCACCGGCGTTTTGCAGGCAATCGGCTTGGGGGGACTCTTGGCGATCGCCGTATTGCTTCTTTTCTTGCGTCGGCCGCGCGCGCTCTTAGCCGTCGCCCTCACGGTACCGATGGCACTGGCGATCACCCTGGTTCTCTTCGATGTCCTAGATGTGTCACTCAATCTGATCTCGCTCTCCGGCTTGGCGCTGGGGGTTGGCATGTTGGTCGACAACGCCATCGTGGTCGTCGAGAACATTGCTCGCCTACGCGACAAGGGGCTTGGCCCTATGCCAGCGGCCCGGCGTGGTGGTGCTGAGGTCGCTGGCGCGATAACTGCGAGTACCTTGACGACCATGGCGGTCTTCCTACCTCTGACCTTCGTCGAGGGGCTCGCGGGCCGACTGTTCCGCGACCAGTCTGTCGCTGTGGTCTGTTCGTTGGCGGCCTCGCTACTGGTGGCCCTGACAGTCGTACCATTGATCGCCTCGCGCGAGAACGGCAACCGCAGGCTCACACCCATGGCTGCCGGTCGATGCCTGCTGGCCTATGAACGCATGCTGGATCGCTGTCTGCGCCATCGCGGGGTGGTGATACTCGTGGCCCTCGGCTTTCTTGGAGCTACTGGTTATCTTGCCTGGCAGTTGCCACGAGAAACCATCCCTGCCAGTCGTGAGGGATGCGTCGAAGTGGAGCTTGAGCTACCGACGGACGCCGATTTGGTGAGCTTAGTGGCGAAGCGTTCGGCGAGGATCGAATCAGCAGTCGCACGCTGGCCCGAGGTTCGTCGGGTGCTGGCCGACCTCGGAGAGCGGGATGAGGCTTGGCTGGATCTGAACCCCCGTCCACTGTATCGCGGCGACTTAATCCTGGTACTTGCAGAAGGGGCTGGAATGGATGCGGTCCTCGCCCGGCTCAATTCGCTAGCGCTTCCTGGACATCTCTCGCTTCACGCCCGACCGATAGAAGGGCGGCTCGAATCCTTGCTGGTCGGCGAAAAGGCTGATTTGCAGATCGATCTTACCAGCGACGACTGGACAGAGGCGCAGGCGACTGCGGAGCGGCTGCTGCGGGATCTCGAGCTGCGGCCGGAGTTGACCAACGTTGCCTCAGCTCATCCTGAACATGTTCCGGCCTACCAAGTAACCTTCAACCGCGACGCGATTCTCCGCTTCGGCGCCCGGCCCCACGTGCTCGAGGCTACTCTTCAGGCTGCTGCCCGTGGGCGGGAAGCCACCCGGCTTAGGACGGTCAACGACCAGATCCCAATCGTAATCCACAGCCCGCCGGTCGATTCCATCGAGTCGCTGCTCGCCGAGCGAACGCCGGTTGCAGGCGGTCTGTTGCCCCTGCACACTTTCGTCAAGGCCGAACAGGTGAATATCCCAGCGGTCCTGGTTCGCAACCGACAGACACCGGCAATGCGGATCACCGCTGACGTCGCCCAGGGTGCTGATCTGGAAGTCGCGATCCGAGCCGTCGGAAAGAGCCTCGAGGCGGTCTTGCCGCCGGGCGTCCGCGGCTGGGTGAGTGGCTCAAATGAGGCCTTTCGCTCCAGCCTGCGTGCGATGGCAATCAGTCTCCTTCTGAGCGTGCTCCTGGTCTACCTAATACTGGCCGCCCAATTCGAAAGCCTGCTGCAACCGGTCGTCATTCTCTCTACTGTGCCGCTCGCTGCCGGGGGCGTGGTTGTGGCGCTCGCTGCCACTAACCAGACATGGAACCTCATGAGTTTCACAGGTTGTGTCGTGCTAGTCGGGATTGTAGTCAACGATGCGATTGTCAAGGTGGACTTCATCAATCAGCGGCGACGGACTGGGCTGCCGCTGAGTGTAGCGGTGCGGGAAGCGGGCCGAGATCGCGTGCGACCGGTCTTGATGACTACGCTGACTACAGCACTTGGCCTCCTACCACTATCTCTGGGAATTGGCAAAGGCGCTGCACTGAGGGTGCCCTTGGCCGTCGCCATCGTTGGGGGATTGGTGTCCTCTACACTGCTAACGCTGACAGTGTTGCCCGTTATTTACACATTTGCCGATAAGGTCGCGGACAGAAGGCTGAGTTTGCTTGCAGCCTTAAGCCAAGACCGCTGAATTGCAATTCTTGTTGATACGATCAACATCGCTATGGAGTTGGAACAGTGAAATACGCCAACACAGGTATCGTCCTTTTCCTCGCCGCCATCTTCCTATTTAGCGGTATCGATAAGCTCTTGCACTACGACGGCTTCGTGAACGCGCTACGGGACTACGTCCTTATACCACGCGGAACTGCCAAGCACTTCGCATTGCCGGTGACAGTACTTGAGATACTGATAGGCATAGGGCTTCTCGTTAAGTCCTGGCGTCGCTCCGCATTGCTCATTTCGGCGTTTGCCCTAGCGATGTTCACCACTGCAATAATCCTCAACTATCAATTCGGCCATCGAGGCGTATGTGGTTGCTGGTTTACGATCACCCTCGCCAAGGGCACAGGAATGCACATCGTCCAGAATCTACTACTGTTAATACTTGCGATAATTGTCTGGTGGGAAATTAAGGGAGAGGAAACCGTACAGTGTCTCACTGAAACCAGCGAGACATGAACCGACACCTTTGGCTGTTCACTGAGCGAGAATTAGCCTTGGGTCACACCTTCGATCACATCGACAGAACTTTGACACGAAAAGGAGTCAAACATGAAAGATTGCGTTTCGAAACTGAAGGTCATCTTGTTCATTGGCGTACTCGTGCTTACTTCGGTTGGCGTGTTTACAGCAACCGCCTTGGTGGCGGACTATGACTGTCATGGTCCTGGCGTGGACTGTGTGGGATCTGTTGGTGGGCAGACATACCACCTCAAAGACGTGACACCTTGCCTACGCTAGAAACCAAATGGCGCTGAATCAAGCAAGGCGCTAGCTGATGACGAACGGAGGTGTGACCCATGATCACTAAACGCTCATTCTTCTTAGTTCTCCCTGCCGCAACGCTCATGAGCCTGGCTGCATCCATTGTAGTTAATAACCTTGACAATCCATATACTCACCCGAGAAGCACTCTTACGGCTACTTCGCAGAATTCTCGGGATAGGGCTTGGCAGGACGTCACTTATCGGAAATTATTAGAAATCGGAGATAGCGAGCAGGGATTTCTCTACGGTCCCCTGTATCTGAAGGTTGGTTACGATGACCACCTATTTGTCGCTGACTATGGAGTCATGAAGATCAAAGAGTTTTCACCTCATGGCCAATATATTCGCGCCTACGGCACGGATCGCGGCCAGGGACCCGGAGAGTTGAGCTCCATTCCTGACTTTATTGTCACCAAGGGAGATGAGATTTGGGTGGCCGATGACAGTAATGGCCGCATTGTTGTTTTTGATCGATCAGGAAAGGTCTTGCGCTATATCAAGATGCAATTTCCGCCACATAGAATTGCCGTTAGCGGGAGAGGCGATGAGTTCACGGCGGTAATCTTAATAGGTCTACCGAGCCTATTCGGACAATTTGACGACACCGGTACGCTCGTAAGGCACTTTGGCGATTTTATCGAAAATCATGAGATGAATTCGCTTGCGTTGCAGGGTTGGGTGATTTCGGATCCTATCGCCGGTTTTTCCTATACTGGCAAGTATGCGAGCTTTATCGCCTCATATGATCGGCACGGGGGACTCCGCTTCCTCGTTGAGACTATTGACTCAAAACCTGTTCCCAAGATAGTTCGAAACTCGAGGGGATGGAAATTTGTAGACAAAGATGCTCAGATCAATGCCCGAAGTCTGAGCGCGACAGCCGGTAAGCTCCATTTGCTTACGCCGATTCAAGATGGCTTTATGCAGATCGGTTCCATTGATACATATGACTCTTCAGACGGAACCTATCTCTACTCGAGGAGAATTCCGGAACCATGCCAGTATGTCGTCGTCCGTGAAGATTGTGTTTATACGGTTAGTGATGCGACAATCACAAAGTGGGCGATCCAATCGTGGGATGCTAAATAGCGAGTGCTGTTTCATTATCTCCAAAGAGAGAGATTACGACACCTTCTTGGAAACATTCTGTGTGGCAATCGCTCATATCTCACTTGCCGACAGATTCACCTGGATTCTGCTAGATCTTTTGTGAGAGACAATGATGTTCCTAAATATAGATATCTGGCTGAAACACCCAAAGGCTATTCTTATCTCGACGATTGCCCTCCTCATCGCAGGGGGCTGGATGGCAACCGGGCTGGCCATAGAATGGGCGCCCGTGGTTGAGTTGCCAACGATCGCACTTATCGCCAATTGGCCTGGTGCATCTCCTCGCCACCTCGAACGCCATGTGACTGCACCGCTGGAGCGAATCCTCGCGGGGATACCGGGTACGGCAAATGTCGAAAGCTATTCGCGGGAAGGCCAGGCACACTTGCGGATCGAAGTCTCGGAAAAGCGCAAGTTAGACATCTATATGGCCGAATTATCTGATCACCTAGTAGCCCTCCGTGGCTCCCTTCCGGAGAACGTTAATCCTCGAGTTAGCCTCGAAGTGCCCGAGTCCCTGAAGAATGAGCAGGGCTTCATGACCTTACAGCTCATTGGAGACATCAGCCCGGAGGCGCTGCGGCGTTTCGCAGAGGAGATCGTTGCACCTCGGCTTCGGAGTCTTGCCGGCATCTCGACGGTGACGATTGAAGGTGGTGAGGAGCGAGAGCTACTTGTTGCCGTGAATGTTGATCGCCTATTCGCTTATCACATTTCGGCAGACAGTATCGGCCAGCGATTGGCCGACACCTTTCTTGCTCGTTCCTACGGCTGGCTCTTTGGTAGTGGCAGCCGGAGTCTTCTATGGAAACCCGGCGAGAAGGAGTTCACCGCCGTGCCCGAGCTGGCCCTGGCGGGTAATTCCACCACTGCGAGCCTGGTGCAGCTTGCCGACGTTGCCCAGATCTCCCTTAATCCAGCTCCGGTGCGAACAATTAGCCGGGTGACTGGCGAGCCCGTGGTGACCTTGATTCTGGACCGCGCGCCAGGGACCAATCTGCTGACTTTGGCCGCCGAAGTCCGGAGTACACTCGGTCGGCTTCATAAGGAGATTCCCTGGGGTGTGGAGGCTCTAGTGGTTGAGGACCGCAGCGAGGACGTTCGCAGAGAATTCCGCGACATCGCAGTACGGGCCGGCCTGGGCTTGCTGGGGCTCCTAGCCGTGCTCCTTGCTAGGTTGCGGAGCGGGAGGGCTGTGGCGATTGTGGTGTTCACCGTCACCGCAGCCCTCGCGTTGGGCTTGGCGCTGCTGCGCCCACTGGGGATGACCTTGAATGTTCTGACCTTCGCTGGTCTGGCCCTGCTTGTGGGATTACTTGTTGACAATGCAACTGTTGTTGTCCACCAGTTTCTAACGGGCGGTGTAGACCTGACAGTCCAGGGAGCAGTAGAGTATGCCCGGTTCGCCGCGCGGGCAGTGCGAGCGGTCTGGCTGCCGCTTCTCGGAGGGACACTCTCCACTCTCGCGGTTTTCCTGCCCATGGTTTATCTTAGTGGTGAGCTGCGCTTCCTCTTCGCTCCCTTCGCTGTTCTCGCGGCACTGACCCTTGGTTTCTCGCTTCTGACCACCGCGCTGCTCGTACCCGTTCTGGGGCACTATCTGCCTCGAAATTCTTCACTTTCAGGGCATCACCGTTCGCCGCGGAAGTATGGTCTCCGGTGGTTTTCCCTGACACTATGCTGCCTCGCATCCCGTTTTCCGGTGGCGACGCTCCTGTTACTTATCCTGGCCGTCGGCCTCCCCATGCCGCTGTTGCCGGAGCATTTCCAAGAGCCGGGCAGCGGCTGGGACTCGCAGGAAAAGAAACGCCGGGCTGAGCGGTACAACGCAACCTTGGGGAGCGACATGGTGCGTAACCTGCGCGAGTGGCTCGACCCAGTGTTGGGTGGTGTGACCCGCCCGTTTCTTGAGGAGGTGGAGCTGGACAGACCCTGGGACTTCGACGAACGACCTGTATTGACGGTATGGCTCAAGCTTCCGACCGGCAGCGGAATCGAGCGCGCCGATGAGTTGATCCGCCGCTTTGAGCAGCGAGCACTGGAGCAGAAGGCGTTAGGACACACCTTGACCCGCGTCACCGAGGACATTGCGGTCCTTCGGGTGCTCTTTGAAGACGATGCCATGTCTACGGGGGAGCCCTTCGCAATGCGGCAAGAATTGATTAGTCAGGCCTTACAGATCGCGGGCATGGAGGTGGCTGTCTCAGGTCTTGTGCCAATAGGTTTCTATAGTGGACTTGGTAACGTTTCGGGCTATATGGTGGAGGCATACGGACCCAGCTACGAAAGACTGAAAGAAGTAACTAGCGCCTTTTCCCGGCGAGTAGAAACACACCGCAGGGTGGCAGACATCGACATAAGTGCTGGGCGGCATGGTCAAGAAGAGGCTCGGGAAGTTCTAACTTTGGGCTGGAGAGAGGTGGCCACGGCCAAGACCCGAATGACAGCGCACGATCTCACGGCGATGCTGGGATCTCACCTCCTCACCCGAAGGCCGATCTTCTATGCTGCCCTTGTAGGGCAAGCCCGAATGCCTGTCCGCCTGATCACTGCAGGGGCGGAGGACTTGGAACTGACCGATTTCCTCCACCGACCGCTCGCTGGGCGTACGGGAACAATGCTGCATCTCGCCGGACTAGTCGAATTTTCCGCCGAAAAGCAACCGCCGACTATCTACCGATTCAATCAGCAATACAAGCGCTACATCCGAATTTACTATCGTGGCCCCTTTCGTCTTGGCAAAAAGATGCTGGATCGTGAGATCGAGGCGATGCCTCTGCCCCCTGGTTACCTCCTGAAGCAGCCGACTTGGTTGGCTTTCGGAGAAGAAGTTCAAAAAGAGTTTCTCTGGCTCGTGTTCGGCACGATCGCCTTGGTATTCCTCATTCTTGCGGCGGTATTCGAGTCCTGGCGCTTGCCTTGGGTGGTAATGCTTAGCGTGCCCCTGGCCTTTATCGGGGTGGCTTTGGGTTTTCTATGGAGTGGGATCGACTATACTGAAGGTGCCTTTATCGGCCTTGTGCTGCTAGTCGGCATCGCCGTAAACGACAGCATATTGCTTGTGTACCGTTACCGCCAGTTGCGCGAACTCCGCCCCACGACCAACCCTGCGCTGATGGCGCGTCTCGCCGTGCGGCATCGTCTTCGCCCCATGTGGACCACCACCATGACTTCGGTGGTAGGCATGCTCCCACTTCTGTTGTTTCCGAAGCAAGGTTTTTTTTGGCTGGGATTGGCCATCACCGTGGTTGGTGGCCTTTTGAGCTCGACCCTGCTAGCACCCCTTGCGACGGTGGCAATCCTGTCACTGAAAAGAGAGGAAGCTCCATCTCTCATCGCTGTAGCGAGACCGAAATAGAGCGAGTCACGGTCACGAAAGTGTGCGCAGAATAGACGTTGAACACCCCTTGTGTCAGAGTAGTTGGCACCTCGATCGGAGGGCTTAGGCAACCGATTGTCCTCGCTACATTGTCATTTTGGCATTCCTCGATGCCTGGCCACTCTTGGCGGCGCGGGGGGCCTGGCAAGGCCGCAGAGGGTAGCGGATCGCGGAGGGGAACCCTTAACCGGCGCCCGCGTCGCCATAAAATGGCCAAGCCGAGGAATGCTTCCAAGCCTGAAATTCAAAGCGACAACTGCCCTGCCACCACCGCTGGCGTGCCCCAGCGCATGAGAGATCAACGAAGTAAGAACGAGGCCGCAATCCTGGCAGAATGCGGCGCATCCGCTGCACCGGAAATCTCGCCTCCACCCATCCCCGGTCCTCTGATGAGCGTCCATCTCTACCTCGCCGCCGTGCCGTCGTCCCCGCAGGCGACCGTTTCCGCCGTCACGGAGCCGCAAGACTCTCCGGACCTCGTCCCCGAGGATCCCGATCTGCTGGTCCAGATCCGGCGGTACAGCCGGGAACGGGTCTGTTCGAGCGACTGCGTCCGTACCGGGATCCGTTCGAAGTCACGCCGGCAACGTAGCTCCGGGGCCGACCGGGAACGGGGAGTGACAAGAACCGGACTACGCCGCGTCGTATGGGGTGTGGAGCCGGTCACCGATGAGACGTCGACCCGCTCCGTTAACCAAGATGAACGGAGGTTCCTGATGACCATCATGCAACAGTCATGGATCCGCCGATAGGGCATCGCCGGCGCGGTGCTCCTCCTCGTGGTCCTGATCGCGAGCCTGGCACTTCACCTCTACGGACGCGTCCGCTTCGCCCAGGCTGAAGCCAGGTTCGAGGCGGAGGTGGGGAGTCTTGATTTCGCCCGCGTCGAGTCGCCGCAGCTGGCGGAAGAGGAGAACGCCGCGACCTGGCTGGTGGCCGGTGCGGCGGCGATCGTCCTGTCGAACGACGACCGGCTGCTGATCCACGACGCCGTGAACACTCCGCATGCCGGATGGAGTCGGGAGCAGGATAAGACCCTGCGCGCCCTGGTCGAGCGCAATCGCGGTGGCCTCGAAACCCTGCACCGGGCCGTCATTTTCGAGCAGTCCGACTACGGCATCGTGCTCCCCGACGGGCGGGCCAGCACCCGAGTTCCCGATCTGCATCGTCTGCTCTCCGCGGCCAAGCTCCTGCACGTTGAGGCCCGGTTGGCCTTTGCCGACGAGGACGCCGCACGCGGCCTCGTGATGGCGAAAACCCTGTCGCGGTTTTCCACCTCCCTCACCAGGGAGCATACGGTCATCTCGCCCCTGGTCGGCAACGCCATCGAGACGTGTCTGCATGGAGTCGTGGCGGAAGTCGTGGGCTCGACCGCGGCGTGGGCTGCGGATCCCACGCTTCTCGCCGAGCTCGAGGCGATACTTCCCAGTCACGATCCTCTGGCGACGACCAGGCGATTCCTCATCGAGGCGCCTGGGCCGAAAGCTCCGCGGCCCGGCTTGGCTGGCGGCTTGGGCCAGACGACGAGCCCCCGTCGGGGATCTACCGCTACCTTTTCGGCAATCTCGAGGGCGCCGAGATCCTCGAAGCGGTCCGGCGCAAGGCGGAGCTGCTGGAGGTGCCCTACGGCGAGGTCCCGGATCGTTTCGAGCCCGGGCCCAGACCGTCGCCGCTTCAACCCCACAAGCGGGCCGCCCACGCCGTCACTCCCTTCTCTAAGTTGGTCGCCAAATTCCAGTCGACGGCGAGCCAGCGGCAGCTGATCCGCGCCGCGATCGCCCTGCGGAGGATGGGCATCGCCCGTGGAAGCTATCCACGAGAGCGTCCATCCATCGCGGAGCTCGACGAGCCGGACGCGTTCACCGGTC
>JAAEPZ010000479.1 GCA_024231955.1 bacterium
GGCCGAGACGGAACTTGTGTTCGAATCCTGGCCGGGCGATGACTACGAGATCGGTACGATCTATATAGGCGGCGGGACGCCCTCGTTGACCAGCCTGGGACTGTTGGCTGACTGGCTGGCAGTTGTCAGGCGTCTTTTCAGTGTGCGGGGCGGGATAGAATTCTCTTTCGAGACCAATCCGGAATCGGTGTCTTTGGAACTGCTTGAGGAACTTCAGAAACTGGGTATCAACCGGCCGGTATTCGGATTCCAATCTTTCAACAAGCGACTGCTCAAACTTCTGGGTCGGAAGCACAAGCTCCATGACTCCCACCGGGCAATCTATTTTGCCAATGCCCTCGGTTACGATAACTTTGGGGGAGATCTCATATATGCCCTACCAAAACAAACCGCCCGGATGCTCTCCGCCGATCTCGATCAACTCGTTGATTTGGACCCTCCACACATATCGCTGTATGAACTCGCCGTAGAACCGAACACACCGCTGGCGGCGAAAGTGGCCGGAGGCAAGCTGAGAATGCCCGATGAAGAACTCTCTGCCGCGCTCGGACGAGGAGCGTACGAATATCTGGTTGAGGCCGGGTATGAACGTTACGAAGTTTGCTCGTTTGCCAAACCCGGGCACGAATGCCAGCACAATATGGGGTATTGGCAGGGGAACGACTATTTGGGCCTGGGACCTTCGGCGCATTCATACCTGAACGGAAGACGCTTCGCCAACACTCGCAATCTGACCGAGTAC
>JAAEPZ010000480.1 GCA_024231955.1 bacterium
CACGCCGCCCGCCCGCGCTTTTCCCGTCAGTTCCAAGAGGACCATCCCGGGACCGTTACCGCGACCAGGACAGAACCAGAAATTGCATCTCTCCATTAATTGAATGCTCCCGCAAGCTTTAACCTGCGGGGGGGTTAAACGATCGCCGAACATTAGCAACCGGACGCCGATCGCGATCCCGCCCGCCACCACCAACAATACATCGAGAACAACAATGACAACGATGCATATGATGCTTCCCCACGTTCGCCTCCCGGACATTCTCTCGGTTCCCATCTCTCTCCCGCCGTCGTCATTCGCCCAATGGAACAACAACTGTTGATGATCGTTTGGTCCACTGTTTTTCGAAGGATCAATTCATAGCAATTATAGCATTGTTGGCTCATTTCCAGCATCCCAACAGCACCCCCCCCCCTGGGCCCAGGGGGGTAAGGGGGGCTAAGGCGGCTTCGGGCGGGATGCGTTTTCTCATTTTGCACGAAACGTGATGCAATGATGCGATGACATCAACATTTTACTTCGGCGCAACGCGAATGGCAACAACATCACATTACGTTCAGTTACGTTCGCTCATCCGCGTCATTGAACCTCCCCAGTCGACCGAGACCTTCAGCGGTCCAATCGTCTGCCGCCGCCTCCTTCCGCCGCATTTTTGAATGCGGCAATTTGACATTTTTCCTCCATCGAGGGGCATTCGGAGGTTTCGGCGATACAATAATGGTCTCGGCAACAGGCTTCTCCACTCATCGTGCATGGCCAGGGTAGATCGCCTTGGTGAACAAAGATTACGCATAATATGCAGACTAGAGAGATTGAGTGTTCCTCAAAATAGGTAAGGGAAGGTCGAATGCCAATTGGGAATGGATGAAGACTAGTTTTTGCAATCTTTCGCAGTGGTGACAGAAGCATATATGGCCGCAGGGTCGATTTATCCAGTGGTGATAGGG
>JAAEPZ010000481.1 GCA_024231955.1 bacterium
CTGCTCTCATGCTGGCCCCGTGGGTCTTCTCCGGTTCCCGGACTGCTACTCTCAGCTCTCCTTCCTCTTCTGGCGACGTCCGCTGCGGTGTCCCCCGCTTGTACTGACGACTGGCCCGACCCAGCCGGCGACGCAGCTCTTGACTGCCCCAGCATTGGTTTCGCTTGAGGGGTGGCTCCCGCTTGGTCGATATAGAACTGCTTCACTGGCGGACGCGGTCGTTTGAAGAATCCGTCTCCGAAGGCGGCCGCCATCGTCGGTGGCACGACCTCGTCCATCGTCGTTGGGAGCTGCTGATGCGGTACCGGATCCCCCATTTCACTTCCGATAACACTGCGGAACGTGTCGATCTGATCCAGCATCGTCACCAGACCTCGGCGTCCTGTCTGCGTCTCCGTTCGCTGCAGGCCTCGCTCTCGAGCTTGCTGCATCTGCCGACCCACCTTGGTCATGTCCACCAGGGCCCCCTGAGTAATCAGGTACTGCCCCAGTTCCAGTCTCGGCATCCCCAACTTGAAGTGTCGAC
>JAAEPZ010000482.1 GCA_024231955.1 bacterium
CATCGCCCACGTTCGCACCCAGATTCCCTATGCTTTGACGATCGGGTTCCTGGGCATTCTGGTGGGCAATATTCCCACGGCTCTGGGTTTGCCGCCGTGGATCGCATTATTGTTCGGCGCGACCTTCATCGTCTTGGGCGTCGTCGGCTTGGGGAGTTGGCAAGCGCGCGCCACCTGAGCTGCTCGATGTACCGGAGGAACTCACCATGACGGAGTTCGATGAGGAGAAAGAATACGAAGGAAGGGCCGACGACATTGAGGGTGAAGATCTTGAAAAGTGGACGGTGGAGAATAATTTTTTTGCCGGCATCCAAAAAAAGATTCTTCAGCGAGGAGCCAAGTTGATCGTCGGACCGCGCGGCACGGGGAAGACCCACCAGATGAGGCTCGCATATCGACGCTGCCAAAGAAACAAGAAATATCCACTTGCCATCTACGTCTCTTTTGGTAAATACTATCATCTCGAGCCGCTATTGACCAAGACTTCGGTGGCCATCCAGATTTTCCACACATGGGTATTATGCAAAGTCCTCCTTGCCTGCTTCCAGCTGTGTCGCGAGCTTGAACTTCCGCAGGAAGAGATGGGAAACGGAGGGAATGCCTTTCGGCCGGATGAACTAGAGCAATTCGTATCATTAGCGGAAAAAGGCATGACCGCTGAGGCAGCGAGCAGCGATATCTTCTCGAAGTTGGCATTCCAATATGTAATAGATATTATCGAGGATCTTAGCGCCGATTTGAAGCGAACGAGAGCAATCATTTTGCTCGATGACGCGGCTCTAACTTTGACACCCGACTACCTGGTCGAGTTCTTCGACGTCTTCCGCAGCCTGAAGACACGGGCGATTGCACCGAAAGCGTCGGTATACCCGGGAACGACCGAGTACGGACCCCGATTTCACGTCGGACACGACGCAGAGAAGGTCGATGCCTGGCCGTTTTTCCAAGCCGCCGACTACGGAAAATTCATGGGTTCTCTGATGGAGACACGCCTGGCTGCGGCCGCTGAGCAGGTTCCCAATGACATCATTCAGCTTTTTGAATATGCCGCATTCGGAGTTCCTCGAGCATTCATCAATCTGATAAGAAATTTCACCAGGACCGGGGGGAATACTCAGCAGAGATACAACAACGTCATCAACACCCAAAGACAATTCATCACCGACGAATACTTCTCCCTTCAAAGTAAGTTACCTCAATTCAAAGATATCATCCAGGTCGGCTATGATTTGTTTCGGTCAATTGTAGGAGTCATTGCGAAAGAAAACAAGGGCGCCAAAGCCGTCGACACCAGACTAAAACAGATCGAAATCGGCATCCAAGAGGACGAAGACACTCAAGACGAAGGCATCCAATTCGACAGGATGATCAAGTTCTTGATCGAGGCGGGGCTACTATACGAACTACAACCGGTACATCACGGAGTCGGCAGGAAATACAACAGATATGTTCCGCATCTTCTTTTCCTGTTCGAGAAGAGGGCGTTTAGCCCGGGCAGAGGTTTCGATCCGCAGAAAATCCTGAAGTCTCTCAACAGAAAGTCGCAGAGACATCCATTGCGCCGGACGTTTTCGACCTTGTTAACTCGTGAAAACCGGAGTCGAATTCGATTAAATCTACCAAAGTGCAAGAAGTGCGGCGCAGACAGGTTGACAGAGGGTCAAAAATTCTGCCACCGATGCGGTAACGAACTGGTAGATCAATCGATATTCGAGAAGTGCATGGGAATGGCGATCACCGAGCTGCCGCTCACGGAATGGCAGAAGGAAAGCATTGATCAATATACGAGCTTGAGGACGGTTGGCGATTTCATCGCATTACAGAGCCCGGCAGCAGAGCTGCAAAAGGTACGCATGATCGGTGAAAAACGCTCAGAAAGTATAATGAAAGCAGTAGGAGGCGTGATCGAGGAGTTCTTCTCGTGAGTGCGCGAATAATTTGTCAGATTAGTGGTGGCACCCGGGCCGCCAGGCTCGAGACTCAGATTCTCTTCGATGTCACGCACCGTGAGTCAACGCTTTCAGCTATTGATATATTTCTGGGGAAGACGAAAGAGATAAATCAACTAATGCCGGATTCTCGGCGACTTTCGGGGCAGATGCCGAATCTAATATTGCTGGGCTACGTTTCTGCGGTCGAAAGTTATTTCCGCGATATCCTTAGACGCTTGATACTCATGGACAATGAAGCGAGAGCGGTTTGCGAAAAGCAAGCCGTGAGTTACGGGGCGGCCCTGCATCATGATGCCGAAACGTTGCCCGAAGCATTGCTGGAGAACTGGTCCTTCGCAAGCGACCGTAAAATTGCTGAAGCATTCAGAAATTTTTCCGGTATCAAGGGGAAGCTTCCACGAGAAGTGGAGTTGGCTCTTCGGCAATTCTCCGTCGTCTGCCAATTGCGACATTGTGTCGTTCACAGATTTGGACGATTAGGCTCAAATAACGCCATCGAATTGGGACTGACAGCCCACAAGGAATGCCTCGATAAGCCTCTTAATTTGACCTTCGGTCCACTTCAAGAGGTTCTCCTGATATGTACCAACGTAGTCAGGGTGTCAAATGACTTTTTGTTTAATGAGGTGATGATAAGGGCGGCGGAAAACGGAACCTGGAAATGGAACCTCAGGATCGACAAGAAGCTATTTAGTCGATATTTCGCTGCTTTCGCTGCAGGTGATGAAAGAATTTCACTCAAGGAGGCATACGAGAAGTTCAGAGCTGCCTACGGCAACCGGAAACCCTCCAGGAAGCAGAGGAAGGGATGATGGGGGCATTCTCGAACGGACTGGGGCAGTACCAGACCGCGCAGTCCTTCTCGGAATTGCTGGTCGCGAAGATTCAGTGCCAGGCGCCCCGGAGTATTCTCGATCTTGGGGTAGGTACCGGTATGCTCACCAGTGCCGCATACAGACGTTGGAACAATGCGAAATTCTACGGCACCGACATCGACAAGGACAGCATTAAGAAAATCTCAGCAGAGCTCCCGTTCGTCCGGTTATTTCATATTGATGGATTGTCCCCCTGTCTTGCGGAAGAGATGAATTTAAAAATCGGCTCGATTGATATCGCCATCTGCAATCCGCCATACTATCGGATGGAGAGATCCTTAGATATTCGTAATCTGTTTCGCCGGGCGGGGTTGCGCAGAAGTGTCGGTTTACCGAGAATAACCTCAGAGGTAAGGTTTCTTGCTCAAAATTTGCATATGTTGAAAGATGGGGGTGAATTGGGCATCATACTTCCAGACGGCGTCCTGAGCAGCCATGAGTATTCGTTGCTGCGTCAGGATCTGTTGACCGACCACGAAATGATCGGAGCGATACAGCTTCCAGATAACGTGTTCGCAAGAACCGAGGCGCGAACTCACATACTCCTCCTCAGGAAAAACGGTAGCGCTCGCGAAGAGTGTCCGGTTTTTCGGGCCGGTCTGGAAGGGCAGATAGAAAACCGAATCGATGTTCCGACCAATACTCTCGCATATAGAATGGACTACTCTTATCATTCCTGGAGAAGCCACCAGAAGTTGTCGGCGAAGGCGGTCAGTCTTGCTGATTTGAATGTTGAAATTAAGCGAGGGAGACGCGAGAAGAAGAGATTGGAAGATGCGTGCATTTCCTATTTTCATACTACGTCATTTCCGGAGAACGAATCGACCGTTGTCGACCTTCCGACGGAACTTCTCTGCGATGACACCTTGGCCGAGGCTGGAGATGTGCTGCTCGCCAGGGTCGGCAAACGCTGCATTGGGAAAGTGGCTATGGTGAGATCGGGGCGTCAGGTGGTTACCGATTGTGTCTACAGAATCAGGAGCAGGGAATATGCCAAGAAAATCTGGCGTGCTTTCATCTCGGATTCCGGCCAGGAGTGGCTGAGAGCTCACTCTCACGGTGTTTGTTCCCGAGTAATCAGCAAAGCCGACCTGCTTTCCTTCAGGATCGAAGTATAGCCCTTCGCGAAGATCGCACCTGGAATTCTTAAGCGAAAAGAGGGCGAAATGAAGAAATTTATAAGGCGTCCCGGCGACGAGGAGCTGCTCGAGTACCTGATCATGGAGCAGCTGATCGATCGGATCTACGAGTTGGGGCAGGTCGAGATCCGACCCGGCGATACCGTGATCGACGTCGGGGGACACCTGGGCGTCTTCACGCTCCTGGCCTTGGACCGGGGCGCCGGCACGGTCGTGGTCGTCGAGCCCGAGCCCACCAACATCGCGTGCCTCGAGCAAACCTTCCAGGACGAGCTCAGCGAGGGATCCGTCCTCCTCGGCAAAGCCGCCGCGTGGCATCGCCGAACGGTCCTCGAATTCGATCTCCCGGAGCCGATGAACACCGGCGCAGGGAGGATCGCCGAAGGCGGAAGCATCCGGGTCGAAGCGCTCAGGATCGACGAGATCGTCGACGAGCTCGGCCTGGAGCGGGTCGACTTCATCAAGATGGACACCGAAGGGGCGGAACGGCATGCCCTGGCCGGCGCCCGGCAGACCCTGGCCCGCTTCAAGCCGCGCCTCGCGCTCTCGAGCTATCACGAAGCCGACGATCCCCGGGTGATCCCGGAGATCGCTCTCGACGCCCGCTCCGACTACCGGGTGAAGACCACGAAGAACGTCGCCTTCTTCCATTGAAGGCAGACTCGGACCGGCTGGTGGGACGTCGTCCGAGCTCGGTCCATAGGACGTGGGTGGTGGGTATCGCCAGGGGAGCTTCGTAACATCTCGTGACCTGAGACGTTTCATAGGATGAGATGACTGCCTGAGCTCAACCTGAAAGGAGACACCATGATCAAGAGAACTCTGTGCTGGCTCATCCTGCTCGGCGCGTTGATCCCCGCG
>JAAEPZ010000483.1 GCA_024231955.1 bacterium
AGAGGTGAGTGTCAATGCAAGGACCGACAGAATGATCTGTGCAAAATGCTTGGGCTCTTTCATGTGGACTCTCGATGTGGGAATCGGTGACCGTCTTCAATCAGCGGCCACTCTCCAGAGGATCGGATGATTCCTGCGGGAAGAGCAGAAGACACGGCTCGGCCTTGGTTCCTCACCCGTCGATCTGCTGGAGAGCCGCCGCCAGGTACAGTCCCCGCACGATACCACTGCTCCTCAGCCGTGTCAAGCACCCAGTGGCGTGTTGTCGGCGGTCTTGAAGATCCGCTCGCCTTCGCCGAGTCGGTCAAGCTGACGGTTCGGCAGTAGCAGGCCGCGGGAGGATGACGACTCACGCCTCATTTCCGCCAAGCAAATCTGCCATTTTGGAGGAACGAAGCGTGGTTCTTACGCAAATGCCTGGCGCACTCTCAAAATGATCTGTCGCACATCGTCGTGAACAGGCCCGTATCGAGGAATACAGCACTCATTTTTCTTAATACAGAGATTGTGTTTTCAGATTTATAATATAATCTCTGTAATTGTGGCAATACATCCAGGCTTGAAGGCAAGCTGGCCTGCTGGAACTCGGCCAGGTTGCCGCCCGGAACACGGTGGGAAATAGCAGCGAGTGGATGGCGTAAATGCAGCGCAAGTAGCCGCCATCCCTTGGTCTGGGAGGGTAGGACGGTATCAAGA
>JAAEPZ010000484.1 GCA_024231955.1 bacterium
ATTTTTGTCGATATCGATTGATTGAATGTCAGTTAGCATCCGCACAATAACGATAGAGAAAATT
Organism: bacterium; assembly: GCA_024231955.1. Taxonomy (GTDB): domain Bacteria; phylum Krumholzibacteriota; class Krumholzibacteriia; order JACNKJ01; family JACNKJ01; genus JAAEPZ01. Next base: position 65 of record JAAEPZ010000484.1, read on the forward strand.
ATTGGGATTATTATTGGGAGGATTGATGAATGTGAACGCATCCAACCATCCAAACAGAAGCTCATTTTTTAGTGCCACCAATTTGTTGGGGGCTTGCCCGACTGAGTCCTCGGTCTCGAAGCTGTTTCTCCGAGACTTGATCGGAGGCTGCGGCATTTGCCGATCCGATATCGGGCGCCGAACGTTGCCCAAACTTCGGACATTGGTGCTGTCGGCAAAATCGGTTGCCTGTCAGTGCCTACGCTGTCTGCCCCGGACTGTGCACGTCTGGGGTTGTCGACCGAAACCCTGCAAGGCGCCAACGCCGACCTCGGGTCCTGCAAAGCTGCCGCCATCGAAGCAGCCGCCGTCGTCGACGATGACATCACTGCAGCTGCTACCGCCGCCGATGCCGATTATCGGTAAGAATCGTCGCTGTAACGTCGATGATAAATCAATGTGATCGATCATCGATCGATCGATTGATTTCATACCTACGTTTCTAGCGTTTTTTGTATTAGAAGCTGCGGTCGGCTTTTACGAAAAATTGGTGCAGCGGTTGGGATACGGCTTGGGAAGCACGCTGCTCATCGCGATTTTGATGCTGACGGGCAGCGTGAAAAAGTGGCTGCAGAATCGTGGGATCGCGCGCAGCCGCAAGGCCGAGTTAAAGGGATTGCGCGTGAGGCATACCGGCATGCAAGAGCGGTTATGCCAGTTACAGCAAACGCGTCATGGTAAATGCATCACTACGCCAACGCCGCCTCCGGGTGGCATACGACGGCAGCGACGGCGGTGAGCGGAGTTTTTTTTGCAGAGTTTGACGGCATCGTAGATGCGGAGCTGGCGACCGGCATGAACCACGACCGGGTTCGCCGGTTGATCATGGATACCGCCGCCGCGAATGGGTCAGCCGCCATCGCTGCCGCCCGACTCCGCCACCGTCGTCGTCGTCGCCGAGGTCCACTCGTCGCCCAGCCCGCCATCGCGTCGACTCCGTCAGTGTCCGAAACCGACTGAGTATCTGACTTACGATGATCGGGGGATGCAGGTGGACCTGACGGAGTACAGAGGAGATAGTAAATAGCGTAGTGTACATATGACATGTAGTAGTAGTAGTACCGTACCGCCCGCTGGCATAACCATTCATTATTTTGTAAATAGACGCAAATAAATTGTTATTCATTGTTGTCGTTGTTGGATGG
>JAAEPZ010000485.1 GCA_024231955.1 bacterium
AGGGGTCTCGGGCACGTGCCCGTCCATGCCGCTGCCAAATCGTCGACCGCATGATGAGCATCGCCGCCGCGCCCGGTAACTCGCGGATACCTCCCCTGCGCGCGCTACTCCGCCACCCCCGCCGCCCCAGCATCATCGGTCAGCGGTGAGTTGCTCCCAGAGAAATTTTGCTAATCGTTTCGCCCCCTTAGCATTCTGGTAACTCGTCCCTACTAGCGCATATTTTATGCTCTGGTTATAAAAGCATACATTAAGCAGTCCATAAAAATGGGTTATTCGATCGCAATCATTCGATCGCGACGTCCTATTCGAAGCGGCGATGACCACGAACTTCGTCGGACATTTTTTTCATCGCCACCTCTCCCATGCAAAATGTGACGTAATTTTTCAGATCCTCTCTTTTTGCTTCCAATGAGATCTCGATACCTCGCGGCGAAGAGCCATTCGTGATAAACTGCTGCTGCTGTTGAGTTGTTATGTTGCCGCCGCCGATCCGTAAGAGGATTCGGCACACGGCCCCATCTGCAATTGAACGAATGGGACAGAACCAGAAATTGCACCTTTTCGTTAATCGAATGCTCGCGCACTGCGGCGTTACCGGCGATCCGGCGATACCGGAGTTAATAGATAGATTAATAATCAACCAGATGCTCGCGGCGATCAACCACCAGCAGCAGATGAACAGCAGAGCAACGATGCATACGATGCTACCGAAATGATGCCTCCTGCCAACTCCTTCTACCGACGACGCCCATCTTCCCGTCATCTTTTTGTTTCCTCGACGATGACTGGGATAATTACTGATGAGTGGGGGTGGTGGAAGTGTGAATTCGAAGCGAAGGATTTAGGTGTCACATTGCTTGGACTCAGGCCCATCCGAGACCTATTCTTGTCCAAACAGCGTGGCAAGCAGAACCTCAGCAACGGGTTCCCACCTAATCCGGTAAGCTACCTTCTGGCAGATCCGAGTACCC
>JAAEPZ010000486.1 GCA_024231955.1 bacterium
CCGGCCGGACGTGCCAGCCGATTCTGCGAATCCTGCTGGAGAAGGAGCTGAGGAGTTTCTCGATCCGATGCCGTGCAGAATCGGCTGGCACTTGCTTTCCTGAGGGGTACCACCCAGGACCGCCGCCAGGGCCAGCGCCCGTAGCGAAGGTCCCCTCATGGTGCGATGATGAGTTTCGCGGGGAGGGAGAGGGACCGGGGGGGTGGCGTTCGTGATTACCATGCGTCGGCCTTGCCCTGACGTTGCAGTTCATGGATTGTCACTTTGCGGCCTTGAATTGCTATTTTATACTATGGAGTGTCGAACTAGGGAATGGGCCGGTGCAAAAACCGTCGGAAGTGCCGAGCCCGTTGCTTGAGCGTGTCCTGAGCCGCAAAAGCACTTGCTTGAGTCCTATTCCGGCAGCAACGCTCTTGTCTCACGACTGCCGCGCACGGAAAAGACGGCGGTTTCTTCACCAATCCCCACCTCATAGGTTCCTTCCGGTAGCCCGGCGATCACCAGCGGCCGATTCGGTTCGATCATCGGCCGCAGGCCGAGACGCGTCATCAACCAGGCGATGTTCCA
>JAAEPZ010000487.1 GCA_024231955.1 bacterium
CTCGCGACGGAAGCAGAGTCAGTACCAGAGGTTTCTGCTGGACAAGACGAGCAACCACTTCGAGGACTGGGAGTCCACATCGGAGTATGATACGGACATCGACGAAGACTTGGTGCGCCTAACGGGCCAAGTGCAGGATCGTATCAAAACGATGCGGAATCTGGAAGCAGACCAGCAGCCGGTAGAGTTCGTAATCCAAGAGGTTGCGGCGGTCGTTCCAGTCGCAGTTCCGACAATGACGCCAGTTCCGGAGGCTATGGAAGTCGACGCAGGGCTGCTGACTCCAACCATGGGGCCCGGCACGCCCATGCAGGGAAGCGAGATGCCGGAGGTCTTTGGCCCAAAAAGGGCAGGATTCGGCGGCGACGAATTGATGGATTACGAAGACGAGGAAGAGGATCAGCGACAGGCGGCAGCACAGCTCCCAGCAATCGGTTTCTTCGAGAATGTGCTGGATCCAGTAGATGAAGGGGACTTCGATGATGACAAGGAGGCAAGATTGGTCGTCTCCTTGATGGTGCAGCATGAGCGCCCGATCTTGTGGCGCACTCA
>JAAEPZ010000488.1 GCA_024231955.1 bacterium
AATTAGGAATTTCCATCTAGCTGATAACGCGCGACTTACAAATGAATTCTTCGGCATACCACCAATGGCCTTGAAAATGATTATCCGATCCCTTAACTTACTGATTCCACTTGATTTGATAAGCGTCTGGCACCTTAAAGGCTCTAATTAGCGAACTCTTTCTCGCTGGTAATGCGGAACTTAGAAAAAGAATCTATCAGAAAGATCATGAACTGATTCCAAAATAGTTTCCGGCAACCTAACCAGCTGTATTTACATGAGTCGTGAAACGCCGGGCACCATATAGGCCGCGGCCACTAATTACGAATTTGAATCGCAACTCCTTTTGCTGTCCAAAAACCTAGCCCAAGCGAGAATCTTGTGCCGCCACGACGCTTGCGGATGATAATCTTTCGCCCCTTCAATTGGATTTTGTAGTTTAAACCCACTCTTGCCCTGAGGACCTTTTCGATTTCTTCTGCGGTTCTGCGAGGATCCCAGTCCTTCTCTACCAGTACTGAGATACTCTCTATTGAACTTCTCTCTGTCGCAAAACAGAAGAGAAGCTCCCCATGTGCCGTGGCGTGGTTTTGAACTCGCACGGTTGCCTTCTTGGCATCCAGGGCGAGATTCTTACCAAACCTCTTGTTGCTCGCGACCAAGGGAAAACGGCTAATAATGAAATCATGGCAAAACCCCTCGCTATCGGCTGGTTGAGCTGAAACCCGAATCGCAGCACCTTCGGCTACGAATCCTGACAGGGCGATTAATACAAGACAACTGCCGAATCTCTTCATGTTGACACCTCTTGAACTTCCGATGCGGTCAATCCTGAATCTCCACATGGTATATTAAGGGTATTAAGGGTTATCTATTGGACTTCGGTTGAGACGGTGACAAATCCCTGTCTTAGCTGATCTTTGTTCTTGGGTACATCTAGAAGAGTCTGGTATACGTAGGTAAAATTTATCCTTATCTCGTTATCGCCCTGGACGACTTCGAGTCGGCTGTCCGCGCTATCGGGCTTGTAGACATACCATCCAATGGTGTCGCTGTTGTCGGAATCGCTAGGGCCCTTGCATAATGATGTAGCGGAGTAAATCTCTCTTCTTTCGGAGAGTATATGTAGCTCTGCGCATATTCTCACATAACCTTTGAGTGGGGGTCCTTCTACTTCGGCGCGTACATAATTGATGAATGACGTTTTGGCATCTTCATTCTGTGTGCTTCCGCATTTAACGGAAAAGAATATGCCATCCTGGGCGTCGCTGTTGGAGCAAGTTCTGGCATCTGATTCAAGTGCGAGACCGCAGATGATGAAGGCGTTAATGGCTGCAATGCCGAGTCTCAGTGTGTGACTTTTCATTTTTGATTTCCTCTTGATGAAGGGTGATTGACAAGGCCGCTGAGGTTGAATCCCAATCACTACAAGAATGCGCCCCGGTGACACTCAGCCGAGCGGACGACAGAACCAACGCCGGAGGCATGCGACTGCTTATGCCACTACCCAGAACGCACATTCTAGGAAGTGTGCGGGTTTCTGCCGCCACCGTGCCTGGGCGTTCCGAGGAGCCCTTCCGCCGTACGCCGCGCAGGGCTGCCCGACAGTCGATCACCGCGCCCTCGCCAGCGGGGAGTCCACCCCGGGCGTCGCAGCCGACCGGCTGTGCCGCCCCAACGTTGCGGCCACCCAAGCCGGAGCCGGCGGGTTCCGGTCTGCCGCCCTCGACCGGCCGGCAGCGTGGCGCCCCGCTCCCTAGCGGTACCCGCAAGGTCGGCAGAGAGGACACCATGCCCGCCGGCCGCCGTCGGTCAGCGCGGCAAGGGTTGGCCGCCAGCCCGAGAACCCGCCGCGGGGGCTGGGTTCGCTCCAATCGGCTGGACGGCATCGGTGCAGAATGGGTGCTGGGCATGACGATAATTCTATACCCCACCAGCGCGGCGGCGTCAACCCCCTGGCAGCCAAGACAGCCAAGATGGGGGGGCCGCAACATTGCGGGGGCGCCTCGTTTCGCCATCCGCCCCACCAGCGCGAGGCGGGGACACGGTTCCCGGCTCCAGCTCCGTGACCTCGCGTGTGGGCGGCGGCGGTGGCGTCGGGGGAGCGGGATCGCCGACGAATACCATCGCGGGGAGATAGCTCCCCTCCGGTGCCTGGCGATCTCACTGCGCATGCTGCGGCGCCAGTCCCCGGGGCTGAAGCTCGTCGTCAGCTATGCCGACTCGAAGGAAGGCTTCAGCGCTATCCAGAATTGAGCCACTTTTGCTTGCCAAAATTGAGCCACCCTCGCCGCCGTTTTGGCGCGCGCCACCCCTCCCGACTCCCGACCCTGCGGGCTGGGAGCCGAGAGGGTTGGCTGACAGAAAATGTCGGTGGCTCAGTTTTGGAGAGCAGAAGTGGCTCAATTCTGGCGAGCGCCGACGTCGTGACTTAAGTTAGCGAAAGTGGGTCATTGTTGGTTAGCGCCGAAGGATGGACCTCTATTCCTCAAAAACCGCTTGACAGGAGCCACCTCTATGCGAGATACTCCTTATTGTCGAGTCCAGCCGATAGCGATGAAGCTCGTTGGTGGCTGGACCTACCCTGGAGCTGGAGTAGTGTACTGGCTACGTTGTGAGTCTGGGGCCTCAGAGGAGTGTCGCAATGGCTGAACTTCTGGTATCGTGTAGGCCGATAGGAACGAGGTAGATTCTGGCGTAGGTCGTCGCACGGGAGGTAAGGTGCCAATTCTTGTTTATTGGTTCGTGGCCCTAGGAATCCTAGTCGTTGAGCCCGATGCACTCTTCGTTCTGCTGAAAATTGCAGGGACTGAACGGGAACTGAACGGCGCAAATGCAGCTCAAGTCGTTGCCCCCCAGCGCATTTGGGGTAGAGGGTGCTCAGTAGGGTCAAGACTCCCATTCGGCACTTCACTCCTGCATCGTTTTGGGGCCTTGACATTCCCTGCGCGCCACGCTTGGAACGTAATACCTGGACCTAATTTGAGGTGCGGGACTGGTGATGGTAATGGTAATGGAACCTGCCTACTGTGATCACATCAAAGACAGAGAAACGCGATGACGCCAGAACGACTAGCGGGATAGTTTGTGGCCAAATCGCTTCGCTCCGAGAAGCGGTTGCCAATCGCCTGAGCCAAGCCGAAGAGACCCCCCTTAAACAGGAAAAGGAGGAATGTAAATGAAAAGGGTACGATTTGTCGGAAAGTTGCTCGGTTCCATAGCTCTCTTGTGGTATCAATTTGGCTGTTCTGCTTACGGCCCACCCCTCGATATCAACTATGATCATTGGGAATTATCCGGTCGGGTCGGCCATCACATGACGGCTAGCCCCCGAGCACACTGCAAGCGCGGGGGCTGGAATTTCGAAAGGGCAGAGATAGTAAGGGGACAGCTGCCCCTTGGCGTGAGATTGGATCGAGAAAGCGGCGAAATTTCCGGATTTCCGAGTGCTCCAGGGAAATATGAGGTTAAGATTAGATTTCATGAAGTCACCTGTGCAGGTGCTCGCCGAGACAGTTTTGAAACTCTTAGAATCTACATAAAAGAGTAGCAACAGATGCCGCTGCTCAAACGCGGAGTGTCGACACAGCGAGATATTCGTTGCTCAACCAGCTATTACATTTAAAGTCCAATGGTATTAAAACGGTCTCCTCGTTTCACGATAAGAGGCAGACATTTTCTTCGTCACCCTCCGGCGGCCTCACCGAGCTATGGCGACGCGCAGAAAGTGTCAAGGCCGCCGAGCGACGCAGGAGCGAGGCGCCGAAGGGAGCCTTGACACTCCCGAGCACCGTCCTACCGTCAAAGGCCACCGCGGGAAGGTGACGGCTTCCGCTCCATTTACGCAATTCCGTCGCTGCCATCTTAAGTGAAATGAAGTGTGCCCGTGCTACAGAAACGCAACAACGACCTTGGACGTTTGGCTCGAGGTGGGCGTTAGTAGACGCCTGCGTTCGTTCAACAGATCCACCAGGAGAACGGATATTAACAAGGAGTTTTTTCGATTTCTCCGGATTATGGCAAACATCATGCTAATCCTTTTAGCGTATGGAGCCGTTAGCAGTGAAGACGTGTTTGCGGCCGAGGGCGACGGGGAGACCGCCGAGGAGCTATGCACAAATTTCCTGTTAATGACCTACCAGTCCGTCCAAAGCGACAAATACGTCAAGGAGTTGTACAAGGAGGCGGATTACTTCGTCTTTGATGCTCGCGCTGCGAAAATAAAATTTCGAGACCGAGTAACAAAAAGTGGAGGCGTCCTAATTTGTATCGGAACGCCGCAAGGCGGAATTCAAGCCATACCGATATGGCTCCAACGCGGGTCGGAGCCTGCCGAGAGTGCCGAAGAAATCGCAAAAGCCCCTAGGCCCTCAACTGGTGGGTTAAGCCACTGAAAATAGGAGAGCTGTAATGAGCAATCCCTCCGCGAGTGCGAGGCGCCGCAACAACAATCAGGCGTTTCTATCTTGCTGATAATATAGTACTTACAAATGAATACATCGGTAGACCATCAATGGCCTTTGAAAGGATTTACGGGTCGCTTAACTTGCTGAATTCACTTGATTTTACAGATAAGCGTCTGGCACCAAAAAAGGGGGCGCTCCTGGAAGCCCTCCAGTCGGAGTTGGGGAGTTCGCGCTGGCACAACTAATATTGTGCAAAGTTTTTCAAACACTGCCCCGCCCATAGCTATGGGCGGGCTTTTGCAGAGTATGGAGTTGTGCTCACCGAGAGTACGCCTCCTCTAGCAGCCCGTGGTGAAAGTCCTTTCGAGCCGAGGGCGAGGGATTTTTCGTCAGATCAAGGAGCGAAACCGGAGGAATATCAGGATATTTCGAGGATTTCGCGACGCTGAGCTGGCGGAAAAGACCCGCCGTCGGCCGGAAGGACTTTCACCACGGGCTGCTAGGGGCAGCAACGGCAAGCGCTCTTCTGAGCTTTTTCATAATAACGTGACCCTCCTTGCCTGACTGCGCCGTAGTACATAACCGAGCATTCAATGCACTCAGCAAGAAGTCCCTTTGGCCCAGCGTATTGTACGCAAATATCCCTGATGTCCTCTAGGAATTCATCGTCGCAACTCCTTTGGTAGTCATCATCCGAAAGTCCTGTATTGCACGTGTCGTAACAGATGTCGTGCATATTGCAGGCAGCCGTGAAACATACGCTGATTTCTTCCAGGGCTTTGCAGCTCTCTGTGTGATAAAAATTCCACGGACAGTCACTGGCAAGATTGCATCCGTTGTACGACGGGCTATGGCTCGGGTCGGCTTGGCGGTTTGGGCACTGTTGAAGATCAGTCGACTTGAAGCACTCTTGGGCGTGCGATGGTTGGGCTAGAACGAACATGAGACAACACATGGTACCAAACATAAATGCGGTTGAATATTCAAGATATCTATTCATGCCGATCTCCTGTGGTCTTCCACTTAGTTAAAAGAGATGGTGTCCTATCTATAACCAGAGCGACTTACCATACTGACAGAAGTTTCGTCAACCCCCACTTAATTTGAAAGGGATCGCTCACGCCTTCTCATGGTAGCAGACATCTCCGCGCGTCAAGGAGGGATGGGAAGGTAGGTCAAGGATTTCCGGCCGGGCATGACTGGCAGGCGCGAGTGTTTACGGCCGTAAACACTCAGGAACCAAGTCACGGGGGATTCGCAGGCGCGAGTGTTTACGGCCGTAAACACTCAGGAACCAGGTCACGGTGCCTTTGTGCCTCTTCCATAGGGGCCCTCGGAAAGCGCTGGGAGCGCCGGCTTCCAGCCGGCTCGTGGGCTTTGCCCTCGCATCGACGCTTCGCGTCTTCAGGGGGACTTCGTGCCCCAGG
>JAAEPZ010000489.1 GCA_024231955.1 bacterium
CGGCGGTTGGCTCCGGCGCAGGCTTGCTCTTCGCGAATGCGGGGGACGGCAAAAGCGTTGGGATCAGGAAGAGCAAGAGAGCGATGAGGCAGTGAAGGGCTCGCGGCGGGGAAAGACGATCCGGCATGATCTGGCCTCCTGACAAAGGTGTCGAGCATCCGGCGAGTGGGCTCTCACCTACCCCCCTCCAGACATCCGGACGACGTTGGTGATAGCCTCTTTCGAGGGGCCGGGTTGGGCCGACGTTCGACCGGCGACACCCCTCGGCCGTTGGCCCCGACGGCGGCATATTACCAGGTACCAGGAGAGGCAGCATGGGCATCACCTACATCGACGGCGAAGTGAAAGGGCCTGGAGACAACAAAGCAACGGTCCGATTTCTGCTGGATAGTGGGGCAACCTATTCACTGGTACCGAAGGAAATCTGGCAAAAAATCGGGCTGAAAGCGAAGCGGACCGCTTCCTTCTCCCTCGCTGACGGGACACGGGTTGAACGCAGCATCTCGGAATGTCACCTCACCCTTCCCCAGGGCGACGGCCATACCCCGGTGATTCTCGGTGAAGAAGGAGATGAATCGCTTCTGGGCTCGGTCACCC
>JAAEPZ010000490.1 GCA_024231955.1 bacterium
CCGCAGATTGAACGGCGAATCCCAGAGGGCCGTGTTCTGCTCGAACCCTCCGGCGTTCTTGATCAACTGGAACAGATCCCCTTTGCAGAATACGGTCGCCCCCATCCCGCATTTCTTCTCAAACTCCTGGGCGTATCTCTGCAAGAGACCGCACAGGTTCATCTGAATCCAAGCCATCATTTGGTCAGCCGGCCGGCGCATTTTGGCGGCTTCCTGTCTGACGCTATCGATGACCACAGGGAAATGCAGAGCCAGTTCCATTTGGTAGCAGAACATTGGCGCCTGCATGTTCGGGATGTAGCGCACCACGTCACAGCGCGTTTGCCACCGATGTTCCAGATAGCAATAGAACAATCGGTTGCGCGCGTTCATTTGCGCCTGCGAACACTGTGTAGTCCGAATCCGCTCCAACGTGGTGAAAAGTTGAGCGACGCAAGTGCCGTTCATAATGGCCGGGCTCCACAGAGGTTCGAGCTTTCCGGTACAGCGAAGCAACGATGCTGCTGCTCGGCAGGCTTGATCAA
>JAAEPZ010000491.1 GCA_024231955.1 bacterium
CCGAAAATCTCGATTTCCGTACGATGTAGGGGCACACCTCCTGGCCATCTTCAAGTCTAAGGACCGACTCCGGGAGAATTGGCCGGGTTTGTCCGAAAAATCGTCGAGATTCATGCCAGGGAATGACCGCCGACAAGGGTCGTTCACGCGTTTTCGGGTATGGGAATGCGAAGCGCCGGGCACCAACGCGTCGGCCGCCGGAGTTGTGCCCCCCGCGTGGGACGTGGAAAGACGGCTGGAACACGATGATGAAAGCAGAGAGGAAACCCGAGGGATCCGGCGAGGAGATCGCGCCTGCGGCGCGGACGGAGGAGCCGCAGGAGGCCACCGAGGGAACGTTCACCCGCTACGTCAAGGCGCTCGCTGCCCGCAGCGAGGCCCTCGACCGCCTCGCCGAAGAGATGCTGGCCGAGCTGCGCAAGATCCTCGTCCGGGAGATGCGTCGGCGCTCCTTGTGGGCCAGCCCGCCGAGCTACGTCGGCGTCTACGGCTGGCCGACCTGGACGCCGGGCGACACGGAGCGCACAACTCCGCCCCTGGACGAGCTCGTCTCCGACTGTTACACCCACATCTTCTGCATGACGTTGCCACAGCTCCTGAATCAGCTGCGGGTCAACCCCGCCATCGACGGCCTCGTCGTCTTCTACCTGCGCAACTTCCTGCACCAGCGCCAGAAGGACCACGACCCGCTCGGCTACCGGATCTTCGAGGTCGTGCGCGACGCGGTCCGGGACGCGGTCTCGTCCGAGGAGCTCCACGTTCTCAAGGGCACCCGCGAGATCCGTAACGACACGATTCTCGGCGCCGCATCCGACGCTGACCCCGACAAGACCGCTGCCGCTGCGGACCTCGATCCGCTCGTGGCACGCTGGAACAACGACCTGATGCCCGATCTCGTCACCACGGGGGGCGCTGAGCGCCGGCAGATGAGCGGACGGCTCCGCGGCCACCTCTTCGACCTCGAGGCCGAGGGAACCGCCGTCGTCCGCTTCAAGGACCTGGTCGATGCCTTCAAGCACGACGTCCGCGCCCGCTGGGCCGACCTCTACGAGCAGGCCGAGGGCGAGGTCGTCGTCGAGCACGACGCCGAGGGCGTCCCGGTGGTGATCCGGCTGTTTCGTCCCAGCATGCGCGCGGAAGACGTCGACAGCTTCAGAAAGCAGGTCCGTTGCGTGGCCGAACGCATCGAGAAGCTCGGAGGACAGGAACGGACGCGGCGTCATCTGGCCAGGCTGTGGAGCTTCCTGAGGCGCTTCGCGATCGACGAGGCTCAGGAAGGCTTACCTTCGCACCGTCGACTGGAGGCGCTGCTCGGCATCCCGCGGGAGCGTTTTCCGGAGTTTTATGAGACCCTTGGTCGGCTGATCCGACGATGTCAGGCGGCGCTTTCCGGAAAGGTGGTTGAGCTCGACGCCGGGCGTCGCAATGCCGGAGGACGCAATGGCTGAGCCGAAGAAGACCCCGGAGCTCATCGCGGAGTCGCTCCGGGCGCTGGAGCGATACGAGCAGAAGCAGGAGGCCCTGGCGGGCGAGAGAGCGCGTCCGCCGGCGCTGGGCGATGTTTACGTCCTCGATCCGACCCGGGATTTCCATATCGAGTGGGTGCTGGTTGCGAACGATCCCGCCGACCCGGACTGTTTCCTCGCTGTGCCCGCCGACGGCAACTTCCTCGCCGGTAGCGCCGACCTCGAGCTGGGCGACGACTCCGCCGTCGGCTCACTCAGGCTCCGTTGCCGTTTCGGCACGTGGATCGACGCGACCCTGCTCAAGCCGGAGCTGCGGGTAGGCGTTCTGGGAAGCGACGAGGTGTCGCGGGCGCGTCAGAAGTGGCGCGAGGTGGGCGACGGCGTGCTCACGGCTCCGGTCCTGGCGCGGGAGGTCGACGACGATCCCGAATACAAGGACTGGGTCGAGGAGGTGCTGATTCCGGCACGGCGGGCGTTGCTGGAAGCGCAGGCTGCCGTGATCGCTCGGCCGAGACGGCCGCCACGTTACACGTTCTATCGGATCGCGGCGTCGATCGTGCTGATGCTGGGGGGCGGGCTCGCGGGCTTGGAGCTGTGGCGTCTGAACGAGCGGGTGCGGGATCTGGAGACGGTGAGCCGGAGCGCCGAGGAGCGTCATCGTGAGCAGCTGCAGGAGCTCGAAGCGGAACGGGACCGTTTGGAGGCGGAGCGCGAGCGTCTGATCGCTGAGCATCGGCGGGAGCTGGAGCAAGCGGGCGCGGAGGATGCGCAGGCGGGGCGGGAGCTCCGCGAGCGGATTGCCGAGCTCGACAAGCGGCTGCAAGAGGTGGCACGGGCGTCGAGCGTCGTCAATCCGGTGATTGCCCACTTCGAATCGCCACGGATCGTGACGCGCGGCAAAAAAAAGATCACGCTCGATCCGGGGGCAAGCCATGTCGTCCTGTTTCTGACGTTGGACGAGCGATCGCCGGCTCCGAAGTATCGTCTCGAGCTGCGCGAAAAAGGCAGCGAGGTGCCCGCCTGGACGAATGACCTGTTGACGGTCATGGAGTTCGCCGAGATTCGGGTCGGCGTGCCTGCCGGAATCCTGAGCCCGGGTGTGTATGAGCTGGAGCTCTCAGCTTTGGAGGGCGGGGAGGTGCGTCGGGTTGGCGAGTATGAGTTGGAGGTTTCAGACTGAATAAATAGATTGCTGATCGGAGGATGTTCATGGCAAAGCTCGTCTGGCTAATGCCTCTGGGAGGAGTCCCGGGGATAGCATCGCGAAAACTGGTTCCATACCTGCTTGGTCTCGCGCTGATGTTGGCGGTTCTACCAGTTAATGGTGAAATCGCCCAGGGCACTGGTGTCGTTGTGGAATCTGTCGGCGCGGGCTCGGCGCTGGAGAAGGCAGGGATCCGGGCTGGAGACGTGTTGCTTTCCTGGAAGCGCCTCCCCAATCCGCCCGCCAATCCGGAGGCCGCCGATGGGGTGCTGACGTCGTACTTCGACTGGCTGGAGCTTCAGGTGGAGCAGGCGCCGCGAGGGACGTTTGTGCTCGGGGGTCGAAGAGACAGCGAGCCCAAGGTGTTCACGGTGGGACCTGGGCTCTGGAAGGGCGAGGTGCGGCCCGGCTTGCCACGGGCTCTCGAAGAGATCTACTCCGTGGGGAAAGCTCATCTCGTCTCCGGAGATGTCGAAGCTGCGGAGCGCGTGTGGAGGTCGCTGGCAGACCGTTTGAGGGCCAAGGGCAGCGGAGATCTGCAGGTCTGGATTGCCATTCGAATCGGGGAAGCCTGGGGCGAAGAAGGCGAGTGGGGCAACGCTTTAGAGTCGTTCCGTGACGCCCTCGAAGCCGCCGAAAGCCCGTCTGGTCAGATCGCGGCCTGGCAGGCTCTCGGCCAGGCTCATAGGAGGCGGAACGAGCTCGAGGCCGCTGAGGATGCGTATGTTTCCGCGCTCGAAATCCGTCAGAAACTCAACCCCGAAAGCCTCGGTGTGGCATACAGCCTGACCAACGTAGGATCTGTAACCCGAGCTCGAGGGGAGTTGGACCGAGCCCACGACTACCACCTGCGAGCTCTCCAGATCCGCGAAAAGCTCGCTCCCCAAAGCCTCGCCAACGCCACCAGCCTGAACAACCTGGGAGTAGTGTCCTGGGCTCGGGGCGAGTTGGACCGCGCTCACGACTACTACCTCCAAGCTCTGCAGATCCAAGAGCAGCTCGCTCCTCAAAACCTCGTAGTGGCCGCCAGCCTGAACAACCTGGGAATTGTGGCCCATAATCGCGGGGAGTTGAACCGCGCCCACGACTACCACCTGGGAGCTCTCCAGATCCGCGAAAAGCTCGCTCCAAAAAGCCTCGTCGTCGCCGCCAGCCTTAACAACCTGGGACTTGTAGCTCGGGCTCGGGGGGAGTTGGACCGCGCCCACGACTACCAGTTCCGAGCTCTCCAGATCCGCGAAAAGCGCGCCCCAAAAAGCCCCGACATGGCCGTCAGCTTGAACAACCTGGGAACTGTGGCCCGGGCTCGGGGGGAGTTGGACCGCGCCCATGACTATCACCTCCGAGCTCTCCAGATCCGCGAGCAGCTCGCTCCCAACAGCCTCGGCGTCGCCGCCAGCCTGAACAACCTGGGAACTGTGGCCCATGATCGCGGGGAATTGGAGCGCGCCTACGACTACTACCTCCGAACTCTGCAGATCGAAGAACAGCTCGCCCCGGAAAGCCTCATCGTGGCCATGAGCCTGAACAACCTGGGAACTGTGGCCCGGGCCCGGGGAGATTTGGAGCGGGCCCACGACTACCACATCCGAGCTCTGCAGATCAAAGAGCAGCTCGTTCCCCAAAGCCTCACCGTAGCCAACAGCCTGGGCAACCTGGGATTGGTTGCCCAGGTTCGGGGGCAGTTGGACCGCGCCCAGGATTACTACCTCCGAGCTCTGCGGATCCAAGAGCAGCTCGCCCCAAAAAGCCTCGACGTGGCCACCAACCTAAATAACCTGGGAACTGTGGCCCGGGCTCGGGGTGAGTTGGACCGCGCTCTTGAGCACTACAGCCGGGGTCTGGAGGCGCTGGAGCATCAGGTCTCCAAGCTGGGAGGCTCCTACAACGTCCAGGGCGGCTTCCGAACTCAGCACGGCGATTATTACCACGACATGCTGGACCTCCTTTTTAACCAGGAACGTTTTGTCGAGGCTTTTCATGTCGTGGAACGCTGCCGTGCCCAGACCTTCCTGACGATGCTGGCCGAGCGGGATACGGCCTTCACGACGGACGTCCCCGAGGAGTTCGATCGGGAACGTAGGCGGCTGACCGTCCGGTACGATCGCACCCTCAAACGGCTGGCTGCGCTCAACCCCCGGGATCATAGCGAGGCGATCGAGACCACCCGCCAGGAGCTCGAGAAGCTGCACGACGAGGCAGGCGACCTCGAAGCGCGCATTCGCTGGGCCTCGCCCCGGCACCTACCCATGAGCTCGTTCGTTGCCCTCACCATCCCCGAAGACCTGGCACCGGACCAGGACAACGGCCTGCTCCAGGTGTGGGAGATCTTCGAGCGCGTGCGCATCGACGCCGACTTGGTGGTGCTCTCGGCCTGCGAATCGGGCCTGGGCCAGGAACTGGGGGGCGAGGGTCTGATCGGCCTGACCCGTGCATTTCAGTACGCCGGGGCTCGCTCGGTGGCCGCGTCGCTGTGGAGCGTCCCCGACCAGACTACCGCCGAGCTGATGATTCGCTTCTACCGCCACCTGCGCTCGGGGCTTCCCAAGGACGAGGCTCTGCGAGCCGCGCAGCTCGAGCTCATTCGTGGTCCGATCGAGGTGACGGGCGCTGACGGGCAAAAGGTACAGAAGGACGCTTCAGCGCCTTACTACTGGGCCGCTTTCCAGATCTACGGCGATTGGAAGTGAGAGCCATGGGTTTCTCCGGGTTCGCGTATCTTGATAAATGATGAAAGTACCTACTGAGCAGGGAGAACTGTGCTCATGAAAACGTTAGTACTTTTGGGAGGGGTCCTCGCGTCCGCGTTCTTGCTTGGCGCGTGTGTGTCCACAGGTGCCGCGGAAGAGGTGCCGAATGTAAGAGGTGCGAGAGGTCAAGGTGTTGTTGTGGAGTCGATCGGTGGTTGGGCTCTCGAGAAAGCGGGAATTCAGGCCGGGGATGTGCTGCTTTCCTGGAGGCGGCTCCCCAACCCACCGGCCAACCCGGAAGCCGCCGAAGGGGTGCTGACGTCGTACTTCGATTGGCTGGAGCTCCAAGTGGAGCAGGCACCGAGAGGGACTGTTGTGTTCAGGGGTCGAAGAGACGGAGAGCCCAAGGAGTTCACGGTGGAGCCTGGGCTTTGGGAGGCCGAGGTGCGGCCCGGCTTGCCACCGGCTATCGAAGAAATCTACTCGACGGGGAAAGCTCATCTCGTCTTCGGAGATCTCGAAGCTGCGGTCCGAGCGTGGAGGCCGCTGGCAGACGGGGCGAGGGACGAAGGCGACGGAGATTTGCAGACTTGGATCGCCTTACGGATCGGGAAAGCGTGGGAAAAAATGGGCGATTCGGAGAATGCTATCGAGTCATTCCATGAGGCCATCGAAGCCGCCGGAAGCCTTCAAGCTCAGATTGCGGCCTGGCAGGCTCTCGGCGAGGCTCATCAGAGGCGGAGCGAGTTCGGAGCCGCCGAAGATGCCTATGCTTCGGCTCTCGAAATCCGCCACAAATTCCATCCCGAGAAACTTGGGATTTCGAACATCCTGAACAAGCTGGGAAATGTTGCCTGGGCTGGCGGGAAGTTGGACCAGGCATACGACTACTATCTCCGAGCTCTGCGGATCCGCGAACAACTAGCTTCCCAAAGCCTCATCATGGCCGACAGCCTGAACAACCTGGGATTGGTGGCGCAGGAACGCGGAGAGTTGGACCAAGCCCAGAGCTACTACCTCCGAGCTCTGCAGATCCGCAAACAACTAGCACCCGATAGCCTGGACGTAGCTGCCAGCCTCAATAACCTGGGATCTGTCGCTGCAATACGTGACAATTTAACAGAGGCGGAAACTTATCATCGGCGCGCTTTGATCATCCGAGAGAAGCTGGCACCCAACAGTCTTGACTCAACCAGTAGCTTCCTCAATCTTGGGTTAGTCGCTTGGAAACGTGGGGATCTCACGATGGCGGAAGCCTATTACTTGCGGGGCTTAGGCATCTTAGAAAAACTAGCTCCTGACAGCCTTGACGTTGCTCGGTGTTTCAATAACCTGGGCCTTGTTGCTCAATCTCGTGGTGATTTCGCAAAAGCCGAGATCTACTACAGGCGAGATTTGGCCATTACGGAGAAACTAGCGCCCAAGAGCCTCTATTTAGCTATGAGCTTAGTGAACCTCGGAGTTCTTGCCGGGGTTCGCGGGAGATTTGAGGAGGAGGAAAGCTACTACCAACGCGCCTTGGTGATCTTTGAGAAGCTGGCTCCCAAGAGCGCTGCTTTGGCAAAATGCTTGACCAACCTGGGAGTAGTTGCTCAGGTTCGCGGCGATCTTGTGGTAGCGGAAGCCTATCACTTGCGCGCTATTGCTCTTTTGAAGAAGCAGGCTCCCGACAGTCTCGACCTGGCCAATAGTTTCAACAACCTGGGAGTTATTGCCAGAGCGCGTGGAGATCTTGCGACCGCGGAGAGGTACCACAACCGCGCGCTGGCGATCCGGAAACAATTCACTCCCGAGAGTCTCGTCATCGCTACTAGCTTAATCAACCTGGGAACAATCGCTCATGTCCGGGACGATCCCGCGGCGGCGGAGACCTACTACAAACGCGCTTTAAGCATCCAGGAGAAACTGGCTCCCGACAGTCTCGAGCCGGCCCATAGCTTCAACAACCTCGGAAGCATCGCTGAGGCCCGAGGTGATCTCGCAGTGGCGGAGACTTACTATAGGCGCGCTTTGCGCATCCAGGAGAAACTGGCTCCCAACAGTCTCGACGCGGCCCGTAGCCTAAACAATCTCGGAAGTATCGCTCAGACTCGTGGAGATCTCATATCTGCGCTGAGATATCATCGCCGCGCCCTGTCCCTCCGGGAGAAGCTGGCGCCAAACACTACTCTTCAAGCACGAACACTACACGACATAGGCACCCTCGTCCGCAAGAGCTACGGAGCTCGCCGGGCAGCGTATTTCTTGAGGCGCGCGGTTAGAGCACTAGAAGGCCAGATGCGGCGACTCGGGGGTTCCTCTGGCATCCGAGGCAGCTTTCGATCCCAGCAAGAGCTCATCTACCGAGATGCCGTCAATGTGCTTCTGGAGCTCGAACGACCCGATGAAGCTTTCCATACGCTGGAGCTCTACCGTGCCAGAGCTTTTCTGGAGTTGTTGGCAGAGCGAGATCTCCTATTCTCCAAGGACATTCCTGAAGAACTCGACAGAAAACGCCGATGGTTCGCGATCCGGAATGACCAACTCTTGCAGCAGATGGTGGAGCATCCGGAAGGGGGCGAAAAGCTTGCAGAAAGTATGAGAAAACTGATGCAGGAACGGAATGAAATTATCACTGAGATCCGAAGGAAGTATCCTAAGCTCGCCACTCTGCAATATCCCCAACCCCTGGGACTGACCGAGATTCAAAAGCATATCGACCCCGGCACAGCGATCCTCTCTTACAACGTCGGCAAAGAGCAAACGAACCTTTTCGTAGTAACCAAGAAAGGAGGTATCGAGGTTTACACACTTTCTCTGGGACAGGAAGAGCTGCGCCGCAACGTTGCCGGATTCCTTGTCGAAATCGAGAGGGGAAGAGACTCCCGGACCGAGTTTTTCACAAGCATGAGATCAAAGGGTCAACGTCTCTACGAACGATTAATTCAACCCGTGGTTGACACGCTGGAGGCAAGTGATCGTTTGCTGATCCTCCCCGACGGTCCGTTACACTACTTGCCATTTGACGCTTTGATTCGGCCCACCGGGAAAAACGATTCCGATTCGGAACGGCATTGGCAATACCTCGCAGAATGGAAGCCTCTCCACGTCGCCCTTTCGGCGACCGTCTACGCCGAGATCAAGAAGCTCCGCCGATTGTCCACCAACAGTGGGTCACCTCTGGTCGCAGCCTTTGGCGATCCATCAAGCAGTGCGAACTCCGTACAGGCTGACGGCCCGCGAGGAGTCGCCAACGTGCACGTCCGTGCTGCCGTCGATTCCGGCCTTTTCAACTGGGACTCTCTGCCTTACACCCGCGAGGAGGTCCTCCAGATTGCCGACCTACACAAAAACGTCCAAGTCTACCTCGGCGAAGGGGCCACCGAGGAAAAGGTCAAGTCCATCGACCGCGGTGTACGCATCCTCCACTTCGCCACCCACGGCCACCTCGACGACTACTTCCCCCTGAACTCGGCCCTGGTTCTCGCCCTGCCGGAGGGCTTTCCCGAGAACCGAGACAACGGCCTTCTGCAAGCCTGGGAGATCTTCGAGAGCGTCCGCATCGACGCCGACTTGGTGGTCCTCTCGGCCTGCCAGTCCGCCCTCGGCAAAGAGCAAGGCGGCGAGGGGCTCATCGGGCTAACCCGCGCCTTCCAGTACGCTGGCGCCCGGAGCGTAGTGGCCACCTTGTGGAGTGTAGCCGATCGAGCCACCGCCGAACTGATGGTGCGCTTCTACCAGCACCTCAACGCGGGCGAAGCCAAAGATCATGCCCTGCAAGCAGCGCAGATTGAGCTGATCCGAGGGCCGATCGAGGTCACGAACGAGGACAGCGAGATCGAAATCAGGGACTACTCCGCTCCCTACTACTGGGCCGGATTTCAACTCTACGGCGACTGGCAGTAGAAACCCATAGTCATCCAATTCGACTCTATCTTCGGTCCGTGGCTGTCGATCGTCGTCTTCTACGACATCGACAGGGGCGTGTCTCGAACTTTGGTGGCCTAATCGTTCGTTTATCGCCAGTAACCGGTAGCCTTCCGTCGGCAAAGCGTTGAAGTGCTTCTCCTTGTGGCACACAGATCGATCGAATTTGCAGGATCGAGCCTTGAATTGATTCAAGTTCGTAATTCGGTACGCTGTCGCGTGGTGAGATTTTTAGAATCTTCTCGCGAATTTTCGAAATTCGCTTTCGGCCAGCGGAGACCTTTGAATTAACAACCCCGCCTGTGACTTCCTGCCGCGTGTTTCCTGGCATAATCTTGACCTTGCTGCGGCGTACAGCGTGACCGTGTTTGCCGATAATTCGAATTGCAGGTTCTACAGAGTGAAGCGCATCTCTTCCGGAAATTGCAATATCATCAACCCAAAAAGTTACTGCGAGACCCATGCGTCCGGCGAGAGATCGAAGATCATTATATAAAGGGATCAGCGAGAGATTTGCCAGCGTGGCGCTGGTTGCCGCTCCCTGCGGGAGTCGATGGCGAAAGGTTGTGAGCCTGGTAAGAATTGAGGCGATCTGAGGTGAGCAACCAAAAATATCGCGATATAGGGCGAAGACCTTTCGATCGCTTGTTCTGGGGAAGCAATCCCGGAGATCCATTGCTATTAAAAGTGCTGGCTCGATATGCGCGGCATGATTATCATGTATTGACTTCCCTTTTACAGAGCCTAGCATTCCGTCAGGAAGGGTGGCGGTGCAAAGGATCTTGCGATGAATGAACCGTTGAAGGCACTTCAGTTCTCCTCTGGGGTTATCTATGTGTCGCCATTTCTCGGAGCCGATCTTCCGCTGGTCAAAGGACCGATAGTAACGGCCCGCACAGGCGGCGATACGTATCAGATCCGCTCGGTCCCGCGCAAGTAGTTGTTCGAGCTTGCGCGTCGAAACTAAAGGAAACAAGGCAGTTAGCGGTCGTTCCATGTGCTCTCAGTCTCGACTATCGCGTTCAGGAGGTGCCGGGCAAGCTCGTTTATCTTCTCCGGTGGTGCCCCGCGGAGATCCTCGGGTTCGGAGCCCAATAAGACAAAGAGATAAAGGGGTATCCGCAATGCCTCCGCTACCTTTTCCAATACGACCATGCTCGGAACGCGCTTGCCAGCCTCGATGAGCGAAATGTAGCTAGAGTCAAGCTCCGTGGCAGTCGCAAGGTCCCTCTGGGACATGCCTCGAGCTGCGCGGGCAAGTCGGATGCTTCTGCTGAAATCCATGCGCTCTCCAGGGCTTCGCTGCTTCCTCTCTCCAGGGCCAGAACACCAAGATCTGTCGGGCCCTTGAGACAGGAAGCAGGCTTGGACTCCATTAGCTCGGCATGAGGCTTTCAACCCGCAGAAACTGTCGGGCGAAATCATCGACAGCACGTTCGAAGTGCTGTCGATTCCCGGTTCGTAGTGCGTGCCTCATCCTCTTGATGGCCTTCATCAATGCTTCCTTTCGTCCCGGTTCCAGCTCCCCAGAGGCATCCAACGACTGAATGAAGTCGATGAGTGCCCTGAGACCCGATTCATATCTCCGAGCCATAAGCTCCTCCTATTCGGCCACAGAAGCCGGCGACACAATTGTCGCGCGACTCTGAACGCGGCCTGCGCCCAATGACCACGCGGCCCTCGGTGGAGGGAGAGCTGTAACCACCTGCTCACTGCTGTGTTTCCCTGGGCGCCCACATGAACAGTGGATGCCGAAGAGAACCCTACCCTGTCGCCCCACTCGGAACCGAGTTCCTCGTCTAGGGCAGCAAGGATGCAGAGCCATCCATGTCGGCTCTGCGGCGATCCGTGTGGCTCGCCATCAGGGACCGGGCCCTCAGGCCCGGCCTTGGCGTCGGGCTAGATGACCTACGCCATCGAACCGGTGGTCGGGGCGGAGAAGCTGGCTTTCAATGAACCGAGTCTCGACGCTTCCGCGTCCAGGGTGCAGTGTAGCGCCTCAAGGCGGACTTGTCAACTGATATGACTCACAGTCATGCACTTTCTCGCCGATCTCGCCCCGGCGGCGACTTGAGGAGCGCCGAACGCGAGCGCTGGTGACAACCTGTCGGCGTTGGTTTGTCGTCGCGCTGTCCGTCTACGCCGAGCCAAAGGAAAGACACCGCCGCGACCGCGAGCGTAGCTGTCTTTGTCTTAGTCTCTCCACCGCGGGACAGGGGGTCAATTCCTGACGCTCTCCGGCCCGGCAGGGCCGGGGGGCGCGGGTTCTCTCCGGCCCCGGCAGGGCCGGGGGTTCTCTTCGGCCCGGCAGGAGACATCCTCCAGACCAGGAGGTTTGCTGATGTCTGATCCGAAACCAGCCTGCGGCCGACGGTACTCCCCCGCGGAGAGGGCCGCGATCCTCAACGACGCCAGGGAGACGAGCGTGACCGAGGCCGCCGAGAAACATC
>JAAEPZ010000492.1 GCA_024231955.1 bacterium
CAAGTTCATTTGCAGACCGAATTCGCCCAATCCCAAATTTTGCCAGGCATCCGCTGGATCAAGCTGCGAATCGAGTTGATCGATGTCGTGGCGCATCACACCTGCCAAACTGTTCAGCGACTCTGCGGCCTCACGCTTGTAGAGATTAAGCGCGAGGGCCTTGTTGAAATCCGGCATGACATCTCGCCCCGTGACTGTCAATAGTCGAACGCGGGCGGCCATTAGCGCCGGCAAGCCCAGCAAAGCCATGTGGACCGCTTTGTCGACCACAAAGAACACTTGGTCGAACACCGTATCGAACGCACTCACTTGTGCAGCGAAATACGTCTCACAAAGTGGCACCTGAATACCGCCAAAACCATGTAAGCTGAGCAAATTGGACGCTCCCTCACGCCAAATTGCATCCCCGTTCTGATAGACATGATAGGCAAATTCCCGTGTGACTACAGACGCGGCCGCGCCGCAGTCTGCAATCGCTCGGACATTGACCTGTTCGATGTTGCACTGCTCGTGAAGCAGGCCCGGTGCCATGCCGGGTACCGAATCAGGATTCTGCAAACATTCCACGGCTCCGTGCTGCGGTCCTGTGTGTATCGCCGCTGCAGC
>JAAEPZ010000493.1 GCA_024231955.1 bacterium
CCGCGATCTCGGTAAACCGACCACGCCATATGATGCAACCTCGACTCCACGACCACCGACCAGCACGGGAAAGACGTCTTGGCCAGATCGAGCGCATCTCGGACGCCCTGAAGGGTTGCATAAAGGTACCGAGTACCCAGGGAAACATCGTTTCTCCGGATGCTGGCAACCAGGGTCCCGCTGCCCCCGAGCGCGAGCAAGGCCACCGCCGCGGCCACCGCCAGGCGCTGGTGACGCCGGATACCCTGCACGGCATGCCATGCGGTCGCCACCAAAAATCCCGCCATCACGCATGCTATAACGATATAGATAAGAAAATATCGCGGCTGCAGGGTATGCGGCGAGTACTTGACCGCCGAGACGCTGCCATAAGTCCGGTACAAAGTACCCCATACGAGCACCGCGTAGAGGAACCACGATCGGCGCCTGAGAAAAGGGTAGGCCAAAACCGATCCGGCCAGAAGCACCGCATACCAAGGACCCAGAATCGACCGAAGATTCCTCGCCACCGTCCGCCATCGATGCGCAGGTGCGATCTTCCGTACGCTTTTTACGGTAGCTGGGGTGGAGATCTCGTGCAAACTGGGGGTGGGGGCCTTGGCCGCCGGAGGGGCGGAGGTCTCGATCGGAGGAGGGGTGGAGGTCTCGATCGGAGGAGAGGTGGAGGGCCGATGCCTCCAAATCACCCGATCAAATCTTCCCGTATAGACGTCCCTATAGGTCAGATGCAGAATCCCGGTATC
>JAAEPZ010000494.1 GCA_024231955.1 bacterium
TCCCACTTGGAGATCTGCCCGCAGGAGATCCCGGTCCGGTCGTGGATGGCGGTCTGCGTCAGGTTGGCCGCCTGGCGGAGAGCCCTGAGGGCTTTTCCCAGATGATCGAGCTCGATCGGCATGAGGTGATTTTAGCGCATCCCCGAAAAGGAATGGGCAAGTGGGGGCTGAAGGCGGTGCCTTGATGGGATTGCGCCCATGGTTTTAGCGTCTTCCGCAAGGCGGGCCTCGTGCCTGCGTGGCTGTGGCCCGGTTCCCTCCGGGGAGTAACCTGCGGTGAAAGAGCGCGGAGGCCGCGGGCAATCAAGCCCTGCGAGCCGAGCCGCGCCGGAAGGAGGAACGCCATGTTCACGCGTTTCCCAAACGCCGCAGTGCTTCTCGTCATAGGCCTCGCCTTGTCGACGGCGTCCCCCGGGGCTGGCGACTTCCCGCCATACGGCCCGGTCCTCGATCCCATTGGATTCGGCCCGGCGCTGGATCCCATTGGATTCGGCCCGGCGCTGGATCCCCATGGCTATGGCCCGGTGCTGGATCCCCATGGCTACGGACCGACGGTGGATCCCCATGGTTTGCCCGCTGGCAACCGTTAGCAACGTTCAAGGGGTGCGGGAACCTGGCCCGTGCCCCTTTTTTCCGGTCGACTCAAGTCATCCCGGATTTCTTGAACCAATTCGATCGTCAGCTTTTGCCCCAATGCTGCATCAACGAAAACCTTCAAAGAATGGATGGCTTCCCGGTCGTGCCGCAAGGCATGGAAGAATGGGAAAATCTCGCCGGCCAGCTGAGTCGTTTTGTCATGTTGGGCCTGTTCCAGGAAGAGAAGCGCCAGATCCATCGTTGCCGCTGCCGCATAGGTAGGCATTCCAAAGCGGATCAAGCCATCCCGAGCCGTTCGGAAGCAATCTTCCGCTTCCTGAAAGCGCTGCGTTTTTCGAAGCGCGAGTCCCTGTAACCAGCGCACGTGAACACCTCGCAGCGTTGCCGATTCAGGTATTATTTCTACAGCTCGTTCAACCAATCGGGTTAACTCTGCGGGATCAGGTTCTGGAGAGGAGCAAAGAACGGTTGCCAAACCTATTGTTGCTGACCGATAGAAAAACGGGTCACTTTCAAAGGTGAGAGACCGTAATGCCTCTCGATAATACGGAGTTGCCTCTTCATGATTTGCTCGTTCAATAATGTTAGCCACGTATACAAGAGCACGGGGAATCCAGATCGCATCCCCGGCGTCGCGGGCGATCGCGAGAGCCTCCTCCGCGAATTCCCGAGCCTCGGGCAATCGCCGTTGATCCCGGCGCAGGAACGCGAGCCGGCCCAGGAGCTCGACTAATTCGATGGGCCGGGCGACCTGACGCAGGAGCTCATAGGCGAACAGGTACGCCACCTCGGCGTGGTCGAAATGGGCCATGGTCCGATGGATGCCGCCCCA
>JAAEPZ010000495.1 GCA_024231955.1 bacterium
GAGCCCTTGTTTGCTGAGTCGGGTCAAGCGATGGCACCGCTTCCTGGGGCAGGCCACTGGTGGCCTGCTCTCCTAAGACGGGTCCATGTTGATTGAGCGAATCCGGCTATTTCGGAACTCTGAACTCGCATTCCCCAGATGACGCCCTGAGTAGGGCTACCGGAAGCGTTCCTCACGGCCGGTAGACCCTTGGCAAGCGCCACCTTAAACAACTCACGGCCTTCCCACGCAACTCACGGAAGTGACGCTTAGCACCTCTGAATCAGGTGATAGGGAGCGCTCGCCCTGAATGTTCATTCAGGCGAGCAGCCGTCAGACCACTAGCGCCCCTGGTGGGTGGGGGGAAAGGTGCAATCCCGGTAGGGGGCCCTAAAAGATAGAGAGGTGGTCCCGGTTGTCTGCACAGTCTTTCCGCGTCGATAAGTGGAGCGTCTGGCGGGGTTAGGCTGCCATGCGGATTGGCAGCGGGGTGAAGTAGGCTTGATCGGGTGTGGTTCCGTCAAGGCTCGAATGCGGTCGGCGGCCGTTATAGAAGTCCAGGTAGCGACCGATTGAGGCGCGGGCCTCGCTAACACTGTCGTAGGCCTTGAGATAAACCTCCTCGTATTTGACGCTGCGCCACAGCCGCTCGACGAAGACGTTGTCCCGCCAGGCGCCCTTGCCGTCCATGCTGATGGCGATCCCGTTCTCGATCAGCACGCCGGTGAAGGCCGAGCCAGTGAACTGGCTGCCCTGATCCGTGTTGAAGATGTCCGGCTTGCCGTGACGAGCCAAAGCATCCTCAAGCGTTTCGACGCAGAACGCCGCCTCCATCGTGATCGACAGCCGCCACGACAGCACGCGGCGGCTGAACCAATCAAGCACCACGGTCAGATAGACGAAGCCACGCGCCATCGGGATATAGGTGATGTCAATCGCCCACACCTGGTTGGGCCGCGTGACCGCCATCCCACGCAGCAGATACGGGTAGATCTTATGCCCCGACTCTGGCTTCGTCGTGCGCGGACGGCGATAGAGCGCCTCTATCCCCATCCGCCGCATCAGCGTTTTGACATGCCGACGGCCGATCTTGCACCCCTCGGCTGACAGCAGGCCTCGCAACATCCGCGAGCCGGCGAAGG
The DNA here is from genome assembly GCA_024231955.1 of bacterium. Classification (GTDB taxonomy): domain Bacteria; phylum Krumholzibacteriota; class Krumholzibacteriia; order JACNKJ01; family JACNKJ01; genus JAAEPZ01. The sequence continues at coordinate 1,122 of JAAEPZ010000495.1, forward strand.
GGAACTCAAGATGCAGCCGGTCGAGACGCCGCATGATCGCGAGGTCGGCTTCCGGCACCGGACGTGGCAAATAGTAGACGCTGCCACGACTGATGTTCAGAGCTTCCGCCTGCTTGGCGATGGCCAAGTCGTGCTCACGGTCGATCATCGCCTTGCGCTCGGCAAACCTGCTTTGCCGAGCGCTCCTTCCAAAAAATCGTTCTCCAGCGTCAGCTCTCCGATCTTGGCGTGCAGCGACTTCACGTCGATGGCAGGCTGTGCCGCTCCGTTGCCGCCGGGACCGAAAACGTCGGAAGCCCCGCCCTCAAGCTGAGCTTTCCACGATGTGATCTGATTGGGGTGGACATCGAACTGCTCCGCAAGCTGCGCCAGTGTTCGATCGCCCTTGATGGCGGCAAGCGCCACCTTTGCCTTGAAGCCCGGTGTGTGATTCCGGCGTGGTCGTCTGCTCATAGTCTCTCCTGAATCAATGGGCACAGCGTGCCCACTGTCAGGCAGAAACTCCACTTATCGTCCTGTGCAGATTTCCGGGACCGGCTCTCTACCGACGGCCGCGGGCAAGGTGACTAGTAGCTTGCACTGGCTAATGTGACTCATGTTCGGCTGCTGAGAAAAGTGATTCATGTCCTATCGGGTTCCACCGAC
>JAAEPZ010000496.1 GCA_024231955.1 bacterium
ACAAGCCATTGCCTCCGGACCACTCCTCGGGAGGGGGTCACCATCGTGGCTCCGGCCACGCTCCTCTCGGCTTGTCCTTGCCACCCTGATGAAATGATGGCGGTAATAAGGCAAAACTGTCCTCTACAAAGTACAGTTACTGGGAAGGCTGTGCTCCCCGGGGCCAGCCTCCCTGACCTTCTCCGAAGCCACAAGCGGACCCCTGACAGGGCACTGGCGCGCGTCTCATGCGTAGTCGTCGAGGTCCGGGTTACCTTTTCCCGGCACGAAGGTCTCGGTGGATCCTCGCTTGTGCGAGATCAACCGGTACCACCTGAATCCTACGGTCATTCGTCGATCAACGGGAGCCAGGGAGGTTGACCCGGCGGGAGGAGTTCGTATAATGCCGTCAGGCTATGTACGAACCTCCCCATTTCTCAGGCGTCGAGCTGGCGAGGACCGGCCCCGCCGGGGCTTGCCTGGCGCCGGGTGGTGTCGGCGGATCTTGGCTGGCGAGGTTCGGGCCGCCTCTTGACAGTCGAGGTCGCGGCGGCTCCCGGGGGCTGGGTCGGGGCTGGCGGCCTGGGCAGCCAGCCTGGCGACAGAGCCATCCCGGCAATGGTAGACCCGCATGGGTTCTGCTCGACCCGAGGCCGCGACCGCCGACAGGCCGTTTTTCCGGTGTCTGGTCAGATCAGCGATGGCGTCACGGCAAAACTCCGGCCAGGGAGCTCTGCGGGATCTTCAACGCGGAACTCCGAGTTCCGGGGGAGTTCTGCGGGGCTTCACCGCGGAGCTCTGGGGAAACACCGTATCCTGAGGGGCTTCACTGCATATTTTCAAGGAGTGAGATTTAGTGGAAGTAGATTTCACGCTTGCTTTGCGGATAGCGAAGGCGCTGGGAATTTTCCATGCCGGAGCAACCGAGTTGCTAAGGGATGCATTAAAAGTAGCTAGCTAGGTCCGCTTGTCCTCGTGTCTTGATGGAGATCATTCATGCTCGAAGGAGATCAAACAATGGCAGCGCTACCAGACAATCAACGAAGAAGTCGCACTAGCGTCCTTATCCTGGGAGACTGGGTTGTGGACGAGTACTGGTTCCTCGTACAACATCATTCGCGCATCAGCTCCCACACGGGGCTTGCCCACTATCGTGTGCTCACAGAACAAGAACAGGACGCCGTAGTAGATCTATGCGGGGCCGGTCATATCGCTCGAGTTCTTTACGATCTGCAACGCCGGGACGCTCTTGACTTAGATCTAATTGGCATAGGTAACTGGTACGGCCAGGACACTGATCTAATAGGGCATCTTGTACACGCACGGGGCACTCCTGGCTGTGAAGCCAACTTCGGTGGCTATCGACTGACGCCAACCCCCTGTAAGGCGGATCCAGGGATTCGTCTGCATACGCTTAACCCGGCCAGCCCTACGATAAGGGTGATACGCCTTTATCATGATCAGGGCGATGGCCTTGAGCAATTGAGTCGAGTCGATTGGGAACCATCGAGTCAGCATGCGAAGGTTTTGCAGTCGAGAGATCAACTTAGTAACCTTGAGCTTCCCGAAGAAGGTCAAGTGCTGTCGATTGTAGTAAACGATCTTAATAAAGGTGTCGTTACGGAAAGCCTCGTCCTAGCCCTGGCGCGAAAATATCCCGAAGCTTCCTGGTATGTTCGTACGAAAAAGCTTAAGGCAGACTGGCTGGAAAAACTAACAGAGGAACGGCATATCCGCCTCCTGGTTCTAGGTCCGGAGGTTGCAGCGCTCTTGCGACCGTGGGATCGCTGGCTGGAGAAGGGGCGGGTAACTCTGGAGGCCAAAAATGCACTAGTGGAGCTAAAAGGCGACAATGTGGTTCTCATTTCAGATCAACATGAAGCAATAATACTACTTGACAGAGGTAAGAATTTGGCCACAGGAAATCCAGCCACGCGACCTTCGCTACTTTCGCAACTTGGCTGGCCGACTGCGTTATTCGGAGCTCTAGTAGCGCAACTGCAGAGTTCCGACTCCAGTCTTACTCGCGAGAACATTCGAGAAGCCCTACAAACAGCCGACACCCTGGCGGGCATCACCCCTCCATCGCGTCTACGTATCCGCGAGGAAACTAGAGAACTTACCGTCAGCACGGTGCGGGACTGGCGAAAGGAATTAGCAAAGTGGGACGATGCTTGGAAAGGATATGGAATTATCACGGGAGCGGGTGAGCCTCAAGCCTTGGAAGTCTGGCGGGCAATGGGGCAGTTACCGGGTTACGTGGCCTGTACTCGCGAAAAAAGGCAGATCATCGAAGAGATAGGTCGCGCTCTTCGAAAATTCAAGAAAACAGCCGACCCGACGCATTCGTTGAGTATCCTTTTGCAGGCTGACCCTGGTGCTGGTAAGACCTACCTGGCCGAGGCGCTAGCGCACGAGTTTGATTTCGATCTAATACGATATGATATCACTCAGATGCTTCACCGCGAGGAACTTCTTGACCTCTTTGAAACCGTCGCGACTGCACAGACGGGTCAGGCTCGGCGCCCCCTGGTGTTTGTTGATGAGATAAACGCGCCTCTTGAGAACGAGCAGCTGTGGGGGGCATTTCTGGCACCCCTCGAACAGGGAATATATGTCCGCCGAGGAAAGAAGTTCGGCTTGAATCCCTGTGTTTGGATCTTTGCCGGAACTAAGTTCCGGGAGGCGAGCAATCAGCCAGCAGATAAGCTTAATGATTTTATGTCGCGAATGTCGCTTATCGAGAAGCTCGACTACGATTCGCTTCAGCAAGCTGCATTCGAGAGGGCAGGTAAAAATGCCAGGGAGCAATTTATAAAAGAAGCGCAACTGGAGCAAGTTTATCTCGGGGCGATGATGATTCGACGTGAATACAAGGATGTCCGGGAGATTAGCAGGCAGATCCTCAAGCACTTCTATCACGGAATTGATCCCGCCGGGGCGCCTGCAAGGGAGCTTCGAAGATTAGCACAAACGCTAGAGGATGTTCAGTACGGCCGAGTGACAGTCCGAAATTGCGATGCCTGGCATGTGAAGTTTGAACTTCCGGAAGACAAGGACACAACAGTGAGGCTTGAATTCTGAAGAATTGCAGATTTTCCCTCAAGCTTGCCACATGACCGGCGTGGCAGTTCAATAGGCCATCCAGCACGCCGCCCCGGCTTGCGTCGCGACCTTCTTCGGCCCTGTGGGGACGTTCGGCTACGCCGGTCTTCGCCCTCCGCACACTGCATTTGTCTCCCTGACTTCGCCCGGGGTCACAGGCGGATCCCTGACCGAGGCCAGGCTGTGGCCCCTCCGGGGGCGACGGCTGGCTCTTGTGGTTCCGGCACCTCGCTGTTGCCAGGGCCGCAACTCGGTACCTCATGAGAAGTGCCTACGGTGACGGCTGGCTTGCCACCTTCGGACGTTCGCGAGCGAAGCGAGCTACGTAAGTAGTCCACACAGCGCTGGCAGCTCGATCCTTCGTCTCCCAGGCAGGAGACTCGACCGTGGAAACGAGCAGGGTACTCCGGCCGGTTTGACGACCTATTCATTCCCCCAATGAACTTAGCTCGCTTCGCTCGCGAACTTGCCTCAGGGTGGCAAGGGCAAGGCTTGGGCAAACCCACCAGGGCGCTGATGGTGGCATGGTTCCCTCCATCTGCTGCGACCAGCACACCTTGCCCTTGTTATTGCCCGGGCAAAACAAGGGCAAACCGTGATACGCTTGCCGAACGAGACATCTGGCTGGACGTTCGTGGTACGCACCACTGCCAGCGCCGTTTGCCCTTGCCACCCTCGTCCATAAGTCCTTTGTTTGCAACAGTTGTGTAATTTCCGAGACGTCGACAGTTAGATAGGATAAGAGCGCATTACATAACGTGGAACAGCAGCCGCATGGACTGCGGGTGCAGTCCTGATCTATCTGAATGGACTTGGTGTATCCTCGCGAACCGGCGCTGGGACCAGTTGTCCGACTTCATCGCCACGTCAGTGGTCTGGGAAGTGGATCCTCTCGTGCTGTCGGAGGAATTCCTGGCTGATCCGAGTGAGGATCTCGAGGAATGGATCAGTGGATGGATGGACAAGGTGACCGGTGAGAGCATTCCAGAGTCATGGCAGTCCGACTGGCTGGCGCTGGAGCTTTTGGAGGCCAACTGATACATACCCTCGCAACCTCACCTACCGGATCCACCACGCGAACGGGCGCAACCGGTCGCCCGCGCCCTCGGAAAGCGCTGGGAGCGCCGGCTTGAAGCCGGCTCGTGGGCGCAGCCCACGCATGGACGCTTCGCGTCTTAAGGGGGACTTCATCCCCCGGAGGGGGACTTTGTCCCCCCGGGCCGGCTGGAAGCCGGCGCTCCCAGCACGATCGAGGTCGTTCCCATTCGCAGAGCAGGGTGCTCCGGTCGGATTGACCACCTATTCATTCCCCTAATCGACAATTGGTTGGGATAAAATTGCATTACATGCTGTGGAACAGCATCCCATGGGTTGCAGGTAGGAGCCTGCCCCTACGTTTCAGGTTGCCGTTAGGTGGGGTTCGGTAGAGCGGCCATAGTGTGTAGGGTTGACCTCCGGCGCGGACGCCGCCGGGCAATGTCGGCCGCGGACGATCCGTGCCCCAGGAGGGTCTATGTCTACCAAGTCGCTGGCCACTGAAGCCGGTCCTCTGGTACAGCCGGAGGGCTGATCATCCCTCCCACGGGCGTCCGCAGCCGCGGGGGCAGCCATACATCCCCGAAAGCCCTCGCGGTACTGGAAAGACCCATTGCATGCCGACATTCCTCTGGATCGGCACGCCGATTCAAGGTAAGATGCCGTCATGGTCATGGCGACAGGAACCGTCGTGGGCGGCAAGATCGTAGTTCCGGGGGAATCTCTGAGGGAAGGCATCCAGGTGACGGTACTCGTCCCCGAACCCTCCGAGGCGCGGGGCTTTGAGCTCGGCCCGAAAGACGAAGCGGCGCTCTTGGAGTCGATCCGGGAAGCTGACGCGGGGGAGCTGATCGACGGCGATGAGGTTCTCCGGGAGTTGGGCTGCAGC
>JAAEPZ010000497.1 GCA_024231955.1 bacterium
CAAGCGCCGAGGGCCCTCCCCGAAGCGGCACCACGTTGGTCCGAGTCGCCCGAGCACTCCTTGAGGGATGGTTCTCCAGTGAGCCCCGAGCACTCCCGCACCGCCGCACGATCGGAGGACAAGGGATCGACTGCCACCGGATGCGTATTCCGACGAGGCTGGCCTCTGAAGAGATCCTCTGAGTCGCGGCCTTACCCGCTAAACAGTTACCTTCATTAGAGAAAATTCGCACCTGGAGAAAGAGAGGAGCGTGTGGCGCCATAGATATTGGCGTCACTGCCGACTCAAGAGAGGAAGTTTTGAGGACTGAGCAAGATTTTTTGCGCGTGTTGCATCGTATACGAAATCGAGTAAACATATTCGCAACGGAAGTTCAGGCGCAGATGCAAAGCGCGAATAGACTACTAACGGCGGAATCTGTATCTCGAAAAAGCGGTGAGTCAGGAAAAGTGTTCATAGGCCATGGGCGATCGTCGACTTGGCTGAGTCTCAGGAATTTTCTTCATGAGAGACTGGGGCTTTAGTGGGACGAGTTCAACCGGGAACCGGCAGCCGGCATGACGACCAAGGAGCGATTGGAGCAAATGCTTGACAACGCCAGCTTTGCGTTCCTGATATTGACAGCGGAGGATGAACACATCGATGGCAGCAGTCATGCCAGGCAGAATGTAATTCACGAAGTCGGTCTTTTTCAAGGTCGACTAGATTCCTAGATTTTCCGCATTGAGGGTAGATGAGTCAAATTCTTGGGACGTCTTCAATAGCGTAAACTTCCCCTTGCCCAGTCAATGATTTCTGGGCCGGCTGGGTGCAGCAAGGGCGATAACCCTTCGGCTATAGAGAAGCTCGTTTCGCCAATTATGCCTGGCAGGCAACGAGGTTCGCGTCCTGAAATAATTTTTCGAGCTCCTGATCGAAGCTACGAATGAGCTTCTCAAGGCGTGTGCCACCTCCCCTGGCAAGGGGGATGGAACGAAGCCTCGGAATTCGCCAATAGCTAGAACTGAGCCCGTCTGCGGGCGACATATGGTAGCCTGGGGTGTAAACCCCAGGGCCAAGTGTCCCCAGGGCGCAACCGGTCGCCCGCGCCCTCGATCGTGCTGGGAGCGCCGGCTTCCTAGCCGGCTCGTGGGCGCAGCCCACGTATGCCTCGATCGTATTGCTGTCCAGGATTTGCGCCGGCAGCTCAACTCGCG
>JAAEPZ010000498.1 GCA_024231955.1 bacterium
CACCGGTACCGACTTCGACCAGACCGCGGCCGTGGGGCTGCTGCTTTTGATCGGCGTGGTGGTCAACAACGGCATCGTCATGATCGAGCACATCAACCAGTACCGTCGCCGGGGGATGGAGCGCACCGCGGCGATGCTGCGCGGCGGCCGCGAGCGGCTGCGTCCGATCCTGATGACGGCCATCACCACCCTCGTCGGGCTGGTGCCGATCGCGGTCCAGCGTCCGGCTCTGGCGGGGATGTACTACTACTCGGTGGCGCTGGTGATCATGGGGGGCTGGTGGTGTCGACGTTCCTGACCACGTTGCTACTGCCCACCGCCGCCACCCTGGCGGAGGATAGCTTCGCGGCCGTCGGCCGGGGGGTGGTGGGGGTGTGGTCCTGGGTGCGTCCGTGGCGTCGGCGGGCGTCGGAGTGAGAGAGCCTGCTAGTCGCCACCGACACTCCTACTGGTGTCCGGTTCGGAGGGGCGGCCGAAGGAGGACCACCGGTCGCCGACGAAGACGCGACCCAGATCGAGGGTTAAGTACCAGCTAGCTGGCGGCGGCAAGGAGCTTTTTTTTCGAAAGAAATGCATGGCATCGCTTTGGCTGGCAGATTAATATCAACTAGTAGCTACCCATTGTCCAGCGATTCGGAGGAGAAGAAGTGGACATATCCCTTCGCGTCGCCGACAGCCACAATGCCGGATTTATGAATCGCGATTACACTGGTCAGGCTGCGTTCCATGGTGAACGCTGCCAGAACTCCACCGACTGCCAAGTCCCAGACGCGTATAACATTGTCGTTTGAAATGGAAGCGACAAGACTTCCCGTCAATCTCGACAGTCCATAAAATGCTTCCGTTGCTTCTATGACACGAACACACTCACAATCGTGGACATTCCAAACTCGCAAGGTGCGGTCGGCAGATGCGGACACTATGTGATGGTCACCTACAACGCAGATGGACTTAACATCTTTAGAGTGACCCCTTAAGACGATAGTCTCTTGCTTATCATCGGCGTCCCAGAGGTAGATGGTCCAACCAGACGCAAATGCAACTCTCCCATCGGCCAAAGCGGTCATATGATAGACCGCTCTGTGGCACTCTTCAATATCCTTGCTCAGAGAGAATATCTCAAGAATTCTCAGCGAGTCTCGTGCCTCAATATCCCATACCCTTATTGTCTTATCGCGAGATGATGAGACTATACGCCCCTGGTCCAGCTGAACAATACTAAATATTGGAGCCGCATGCCCCCTGATGATTCCATTAAGAAGTCCCGAGTCTAAATCGTAGATTCTAAGGAGTCCATCTGAGCAGGCGGTTAACACGCGAGCCGCAGGTCGCGCTACAAGATCATGAACCCATCCGTATTGTTGATCCATATAATCTAATCGAAACGTTTTTAGCGGTATTCGTCTCTCAAGATCCCAGACCATCAATCTCGCCAGCGATGAGGCAACAAGCCTGCCTTTCGAATCAACAGAAAGGGCCGTCACACTCTCTAGTTGGCTCTCGTTCCAGACCTCTGAACGCCGCGTGTCCCAAACCCGCAGTGAATGGGCAAGCGAGCCTCCTGTCACCAGTCGATCTTCCCTAAACACTGCGACTTCTGTACGCCCCTCTAGAATCTCTTTCGTCGTTCCTGACTCAAGATCCCAGATCCGAATACCGTCAGCTGCGGAGACCACATTCGTCGAATTTAGCTGGGCAAGTCCAGTGACCATAGATTGATGTCCTTTCAAGGTCCGCAAGACTTTCCCTGTCTCAAGATCCAAGAACCGGATGCTTCCGTCATGCATCCCCAAGAGGGCGACGTGATCATCTATTGGTAGAAGGCTGTGAATCGCCGTCAACCTTCCGGAATAGTAGATTTCCGCATAGGCACCCGTCTCCGGATTCCACATGGCCAACGTTGAGTGATTAAAAGCATGTAGCACTCGACCTGAGGGTAGAACAGCGACTGCGTCGCTTGAGCCACGAATCCTCCCGAGGAAAGTCCCAGACTCCCATCCGGAGACAGGGTCCCAAGTCCTTAAAACACCATCATACGTGCCAAATACTACGCGCCCGTCCGGAAGCGGAGTCACGCCCATTACCCAATATGATTCACTCGAGCTGTACTCGGCGAGTACCTGAAAACTCTCAATGTCCCATACTCGAACAGTGCCGTCCCACGAGGAAGAGACCAGCCGGCGGCTGTCAAGAGGAGCTAATGAATTGACCCATTCCTCGTGTCCCTTGAACGAATGTAATACGCTTCCCGTTTCGACATCCCAAACCTCAATAATGCCGTTTCGGAATCCAGAAACTACCCGTCGCTCGTCGAATTTGGCGAGTGATCCAAGGGCATCCCCATCGCCTTCAAGGATCCGAATTAGAGGGCCACCAGGTTGTGAAAGCCTTACGTCCAAAGGACGTAACCAAGGATAAGCTCGCCATGCCCCTGCACCCTCCAAAAAAAGGGACATCGTGGAGCTACTGCCTACGCTGAGGCGTGCAAGCAATTGGCCAGGTAGCTGCGTAGTGTCCTTGGCGAGCACGTTAGCCGAGAGTCTCAGCGCATCTTTCATTTGATTTGAATCCTGACTTTCCGGAATCAGTTCGTAATCTGAAAGCAGATCGGCAACGTGAGTGGAGTCAAGCTTTGCCTGTAGCCACTGAAAGTCGAAAGGGAGATTCGTCAATTCTTCGATCATCTCCGCCTTTAAAAGGTGCCAGGGTAGTCGCTCAAAGAAATAACCATCGTCCGGTCCGCTGGCCCAGCCCGCAGGGCAGCACGCCACGTAGGCAGCGACTAGACGCTGGTGAAGCTCGGACGGGTCTCCGGCCCAATGGCGCACGTAGACCACCTGTAGGTCGTGGAGCTTCAGGCTCCCGTCGTCCTCGCGGCTCGCGAGCGAACACGCGACTAGCTTGCCGGCGAGCTCTCGAGAGTCAATGTCATCCAGACCGGCCGCCGACCACAACGTCGTGACGGCCGCCTCAGGCACGGCCACGTCCTCCGGAAAGACCGCCAACTCCACGTAGCGATCCCGTTCCTCGGGCTCGAGCGACTCGACGCTGACCTCCAAGGCCCGCAGCAGATTCGGGTATGGGTAGTCGGGGAACGCCTTCCGGAACCTCTCGAGATCCGTCCGTTCGAGAAGCGTCAAGGCATCGTCCCACGCCGTCGGGCGCAGCCGCACCATGGCTCCGATCATCCCCAGCGCTAGTGGCAGGTAACCACACGCGGCGGCTACTCTGTCGGCCACCTCCGGAAGGTTGACGGCCTCCTGCTCCGTCCAGCGGGCCAGGAAGGATCGGGCTTGCTCCGGCTCGAGCACGTGGAGCTGGTGCTCCTTCGCTCCCAGGCCCACCACCACTTCGCTGTTACGCGTGGTGATCACCAACCGTCCCTCGCCAGAGACCATGTCAAAGGCCGCGGAGGTCTCCGCCGTCCACACGTCGTCGGCCACCAGCAAGATCCGGCGGCCCTCAAACAACCGTTGAAGCTCGCGCTTGCCCTCGTGAATGGAGGCGAAGAAGGGCTCGGGATGGCCCGCCCTCCTGGCAAGCTCGCGCTGGAGAGCGACCACATCCGGCTGCTGGCCCACCGTCACCCACAGAACGCCATCAGGGAAAGCGCCGCGGACGTCCTCGTCCCGGGCCAGCGCCGCCGCCATTACTGTCTTGCCTATGCCCCCCATTCCCTGGACGCCCACTGTCCCTGAGCCGGTGATGCCCAGCTTGTCAACGGCCTGCTGGAGGACGGCTCGCTTGAGCGGCTCGAGGTATTCGGGTCTCTCGATGTAGTGGGGCGGAAGCTTGGGCACGTCGACGAGGCGGCCCGGGCTTGGCGGACGATTCACCAAATCTACGATCGTCTCCTGGCCGGCGATACCCAGAAGATCCCGGATTTCCAGCGTCAGAGCCGCGAGATCGGCTTCAATCTCGGGAGTGTTGCCAGCGGCCAACGGCCTGGCGTCAGTGGGGCGCATCTGGAGAGCCGTGAGCCAGGGAACCGCCTGCCAGGGGCACGGCATCACCAGGAGCGGGATCACACGAACGCCCTCCGAATCGCGGCGTTCGAGCAAGGTAGGCATCTCTGTACGGCGGATGAAGTCGGAGGTCAGAAAGTCCGCCGTGATCAGCAGCACGGCGACCCGGGCGCCGGCCAGGGCCCCTTCGATCGCGGCGAACCAGTCGTCGCCCGCGCCGATCTTCCGGTCGTCCCAGACGGTGAGCTGATCCTCGAGATCGAGGACACTCAAGTGACGGACCAGTCGATCCTTCCAGTACTCGTCCTCGTGGCTGTAGCTGATGAAGATCGTCGGTCGGCTCACGTCGTCCAGCCTACCACTGCGCCGACACCGTCAATCAGCTCCGGCGCGCCGGCGTGGCCAAGCTCGGGGCCGTGGTGCGCGCCGGCAACCTGCGCCTGCGTCCGATCCTGATGACCACCCTGCCGACGGTCCTCGGTCTCCTGCCGATGGTCCTGTCGCTAAGCGAAGGCGCCGAGTTGCGCGCGCCGCTGGCGATCACCGTCTCGTTCGGACTGGCGCTCAGCACCGTGCTCACCCTGGTGGTGATCCCGGCGGTCTACATGGTGGTGCCGTCGCCGGGCTCGGGCGCGCCGAATCCGAAGGAGCCGTGGCATGACCCTTCCCGAGCTCGCGATTCGCCGGCCGGTCACCGCGATCATGCTCCTGGTCAGCATGGTCGTCCTCGGGGCGGAGGCTCTGCTGCGTCTGCCGCTGGCCTTCATGCCCGAGGTCGAGGAGCCGCGGCTCTTCGTGCACGTCCCGTTCCCCAACGCCACGCCCGAGCAATGCGAACGCCTGATCGTGCGCCCGCTCGAAGAAGCGCTCGGCTCGGTCAAGGGGATCATCCTCCGTAGGCCAACCGCGGCATCAACCCCCTTCCGGTGCGGAGTAGATACGACACATTTGTCGTACGACAGAAATGTCGTACGACACGCTTGACGTACGATGCCCGCGGCGCATATAATCGCCAGAAGGAGGACGGGCATGAGAGCGAACCCAGGCGGAGAGATCGCCCCCAGCGAAGTGGTCGGGCGCGACCGGCTCATCCAGCGCATCCGGCAAGCCCTGGAGCAGCAGAGCGTGATCCTGGTCGCCGAGCGTCG
>JAAEPZ010000499.1 GCA_024231955.1 bacterium
CGGGATGCTCGGGGCCAAGGATCCGGGTTCGGACCTCCACCAGCTCCTCTTCTATTGCCCTGGCTTCCGGCAACCGGCCCATTTCCCAGAGCATGGTAGCGAGCCAACCCATGGCCGCCAGCGCTGCCGGATCCTCCGCCCCCAAGATTTTCTTCGAAAGCTCCACCTGGCGCTCGAACAGGCGCAGGGCGCCGTCGTGGTCCCCCTGCTGGTAGAACGAACGTCCGGAAGCGTTCAAAGCTCGAAGAAGAACAGGATGCTCTGGCCCGAGCTCCTTGCTCAATGCATCCAGCCACTCATCGACAAGCTGACGCTCATTGGAGTATGTACCGGTTTCCACCAGTTTCTGGAGAATCTCCATCGCCCGAGCATTGTCAGCTTCTTCCGTGCTCTCCTGGGCGAACGCCGGAACGCTCGCGGTCAACAGCAAGATGATCATCAGGTTCTGCAACAATCGCATGACGTCCTCCATGTTGTGAGCCGCGGGCTCACCGGTTGAGTTGGATCCTGTAGAGCTCTTTCAGGGGCGTCGCGCCCCCGGCGTTCAATCCGTCGACCCGAAGCTCGTATTCCGACCCCGGATCGAGGAGGGCCGTCGGCAGGTCCAGGCGGAGCCACTTCCCGCTGAACGTCACCATCTGGTGGTTGGAC
>JAAEPZ010000500.1 GCA_024231955.1 bacterium
CTGGCAGACGAGGACTAGAGCCTGGCCAGCTCAGAGGGCATGACGGGCGAAGTCAAAAGAGGTCACACAGTCAACCACCGCCGCAGAGACGAGCGAGAACGCATGAAGGTCGATCGCCTTCTCCGCGAGGTTTCACGCGTCATCCGTCTGCTGGCGCAGCAGGTCGTTCGGTGCAGGCGGGGTCCGCTAGAGGCATCGAGGCGTATCCATCCGGAAGAGGCCGAGTCAGTGGCGTTTTTGGGCGCGGGCCGGCTCTCTCAACGGGCGGTGATCCGACACCTGGTAAAAAGTTGACATCGGTTAAGGCCCCCGCGCTGCACCAACAACTCGCGTCTCTCTCGCTGGAGATGCAGAGAAGGAACGAAGTGAAGACGGTGATCTGGATTGCTGCGGTTCGAGAAGGGATGACTGAACAGACCGACCTCTATTACTATAATGACTATTTCGTCTCGTCTACAGATAACCCCCTGTCAAGAGCTGGGCGCTGGATCAGTGAAAGAGACGCCGAACTCCAGTTTGATAACTGGGACGACCAAAGAGACAGTTTTGCGCGTCGAATATTGGA
>JAAEPZ010000501.1 GCA_024231955.1 bacterium
GATCTCTTGCTGTGTCTGAGACCTGACCACACGACTGGGGACGCTCTCATAAGTTTCAGACGACTCTCTACTCGTCGAGAACTGGTCCGGCCTCTCCCTGCGTGCTTTCTTGCCTGCCTGGCCATCGAAATCGTAGGGATCCGGTGGAAGTGTCCCCGATGATGCACCAGCAATCGATTCACCTCGTTTCCCTTGGTGAGCAGTCAGATCGCCCCACGCCTTCTGAAGATGTTCCCTCCAGATGTTCGACTTCAGCTTCTTGTGCGGGTTCTTGATAAGATCGACCTTTGTGTGCTTCCGGTCGGGCGCTGGTCTCTTCTGACTTGCTGGAAACACCGGTGCCTGAGCCGCTGCCAAAATCTTCACCGACTGCACACTGACCACTTGCGACGGTTGATGCCGAGATTTGGCCAGGATTCGCACCACTTCCTGCCGATCAGGCTCCACCGGCACGAAAAACGTTGCCGCCGCCATTGGGTCTTCCAACACCTCTCTTTCCTGCGGCACTCCCGGCTCAGCCAGTCGCTTTCCGTCCTTGTCCTTGACAAGTTCTTGAGGGGTACTTGGCAACTCTGCCACGCGCGC
>JAAEPZ010000502.1 GCA_024231955.1 bacterium
AAACGCGTTGGGCACGGTGTACCAGGGTGACGGTGTCGGGGCTGTGTTGACCGGCCGGGCCGGTAATGCCGCAGAGGGATTGAGCATTTACAGTGTCGTTGCCGCGGGTGCGGGAGCTGGTGGTGACGTCACGGTGACCAACAACGCGCTGAACTTCCAGGTCGGCGCCAACGCAGGTCAGGGTGTCACGCTGGCTATCGACAGCACGGCCTCATCGGAACTCGGCACGGGGCTCGATGCCGCCCAGGGCGGTACGAACCAGTTCGGCAATCTGAGTGTGATCAACATTGAATCGGCGGCCAAGGCCACCGATGCGATCATGATCATCGACCAGGCGATCAACGATATCAGCTCTTTGCGAGGAACGCTCGGTGCCTTCCAGGCGAACACACTGGAGAGCGGCATGAACAACATGCGGGTCTCCCAGGAGAATCTGGTCGCCGCCGAATCGCTCATCAGGGATACCGACATGGCCTCCGAGATGGCGAGCTTCACCCGCAATCAGATCATGCTGCAGGCTTCGACGGCAATGCTGTCGCACGCCAACTCCTCTCCGCAGGTGGTGTTGCAGCTGATCGGCGGCTAGATATGAGCAGGGGAGCCATCCCTCCCCATTGGCCCCGCCTCCCTCGGGAGGTGGGGTTTTTTTTGTTTTGATATCTCCTCACTTGAGGAGGTGGGGCGATATGAGGGGCGCTGAAGGGGAGTGGTCGGGGTTTAGGAGATAATATAACGAGTATGTCGGGAGTGGTGGAGGTGGAAATATAGACGATAATGAAGCGGTTGCATGGCCAGCAGGGTGTGATGGGGAAGGATAAGGTGCGGCTGGGTGGAATGTCGCATAAACAGGTAGCCATGGTGCGTTGGAGGAATGACGGGGCTCTTCGGACCTCTATGGATCGCAATAAGGAATAAGTAGAAAAGAGTAGGGGTAAACTGTTTGGATAAGGATTAAAAAAATAGATTAAGATGTGTCCGGGACTGCCGATGACACTGGAAGGAAGTACAGCGGAAGCTGCTCTTCCCTGGGCTGCGCGAAGGGATGCGGGGCCTAATAGTCCATAGAGACTTGAAGGATGTTTAAGGAGCCCCCGCTCGCGGGGGAAATCAAGGAGGATTGCCAAGATGGCATTTCGGATTAACCACAACATCGCGTCAATGAATTCCTACCGGAATCTGGCGACAAACGATGCGGGGCTGTCCAAGTCCCTGGAGCGACTGAGCTCCGGCATGCGCATCAATAAGTCCGCTGACGATCCGGCGGGACTGGTCGTGTCCCAGAGCATGCGGGCTCAGATCGCAGGCTTGGGCCAGGCCATTGAGAACAGTGAGATCGCC
>JAAEPZ010000503.1 GCA_024231955.1 bacterium
GACGACGACCTCACCGTCCGGCTGGAGGACAGGGCGGAAGAGGGCTTCCCCGGCCTCCTGGGGGAACCGAGAGGGGAAAGGGCCGCCAGGGTCGATCTTGAGTGCGGGCAGTGCCATGCACCGAGCTTAGCAGATCCGCAAGCTGGGGTGAAGGGACTCACGGAAGGAGTCTATACTGAGAGCCCCGGTGGTGGAAGCCGGAAGCGCGCAGCCGCCGGCCGGGACCGGGACCCTCGGCGTCGGCCACCAGTCGGCCTTGCCGGAAGCCGGAAGCGCCGGAAGCCCTCCTGAGCTTCGCAGGGCTCTCGGCCGGAGGCGACCCGGCCTACCGGCGCCTTGCCAGGCCTTCGGCGGGAGCCATCTCAGGCCGCAGAACGGAATGCCGCTCAGCGGCGTAAGACTGAGCGAAGCGAAGTCTACGTCCGGCTGCAGCGGCTGGTTATGCGCCGCCATTACGTTCGTCCGTGAGCCCTTTTAGATGGGCCAGGTGTTAACTGCAAGCTCCGACAGCTCCTCTTGTCGTTCGTCTATTTGTGTTGGACCCCACTGGTCCTTGTTTGCGATCGACTGGGTTAACTTGTACCTCGACTTCTGGATATACGGCTTCTTGTCGTCAAAGGGTGCATTGCCACTGAGGCTATTGTCACCCTTCCTTTGAAGCGCCAGGTTCCCAAGTCTTTTATAGTATGCACGTGCTACTTCAGGCTCTACGTCTGGCCAGTTCCCCTCCGGACTCTGTGGCAATACGTGCTCCAAGTTTACCTGTTCCTCATTAGGGTTGGGAATGAGCTCAGGCTCCTTCTCGCCAAGAGCGGTCTTCTCAAGTGCTCTGAGGTAGTATCGAGCCAGCCAAGTCTGACTCACCCGAACGGTTGAAAAACTGCTTCGGAACTGCGCATCCGTGGGAACGACACCGGCCATGGCGCGAGCAAGCTCTTCCGCTGTTGTTATCTCTCCTGACCGTACTTCATTTGCTCGATCTGAATAGTGCCTTTCCATCGTCCCGCCGCCTAGGCCACCGACCACGAGGAATCGCGCTGACCACGAGACGATCAGCCTAAGAGTCTTTCGAACCTCTGGCACTGAGAAATGTCGTAGGCCCGCTAACAGGAGCGGTCTGTTCTGCTCCATTCTCAATAACTGGAGGGTCGCGACGTGCTCCTTTGCGGTTCCTCCAACTCCAACCCAGTGGGTGTGGTTTGGATTTAGCAGTGCGGCGTAGAGATGTGCGTGTGCTTGAAGCTCCGCGCCTAGAGCAATGGCTGCTTGTTTACTCGTCGTTGCCGTCTTGATAGTGAAATAGAGTTCACGCTTTCTTGACGGCTTTGAGGTAGACGACCAGTAGTGCCTAATGTAGTCAACAACGGTTTCTTCATCAGCCAGTGCCTCAAGCGAGCCGAGCATCCGGGTCCACAAGTCCTGCGCTTCATCCAGTCGATCCCCGGCGAGGCTAAAGAGGTAGTTCTTCAACAAATCTGCGGCTGAAAGGCCAAGGCCTCGATCGTTTAGGGTCTCGAAGACCACGAAGGCGTTTGCATGCCCAGGAACTTGTACCCAGATGATCCTCGCATTTTCTTCGAGATAATCAAGCCAGCGAAGAAGATGGTCGGTTGGAGTACTCACGCTTTTGGCTATCGAAGCTACTCGTCTCTCGGCTATCTTGGCCGCAGCGAGGAGTCTTTCGTGGGAGGGGCGAATAGGGATCTTCTCCGTCTCTCGCTGGAGAATTCTCCTTAGAAAAAAGTCATGATCGGCTGAACTGAGCGTGAGTCGAGCACGCAACTCCTGCGATCGTCTATCCCTGGAAAGAAGGAAGTCTCGCTCAATGTCAGCTGCACGGTCTGATTCACCGTGATCCTGGAAGTAATTCCTGATCGCTGCGATGAGGATCGTCGTTGTAGCGAGACGCTGCTGTCCATCTACGACTTCCGAAATCACCTCCTCTGTTTCGCTGATTACTACCGCACCAAGGAAGTACTCTTTCTCGTTCTTTGTAAATGCGTTTCGGAGGTCATCGATGAGATCGAGTACATTCTGCTCCTCCCATGCGTAGGAGCGCTGATATAGGGGCACCCGCAAGTAGCGATCGCCAAGCGCATGTCCAATGCCCTCTAGGTTTATCTTCATATGGTCCAATGTAGCCATTAATCCTCCTGAGTGTATTGATCCTTCTGAGTATTCTGGGTGGTCAAGCGCTCAGGCGCATAACGACTGAGGAGTTAAGCGGCAAACTGGCTGCAATTCTCGCCAAGGGTACCTCCTTTCACCCCCTGCCGACGGCGGTGGAGACGGGCGCGATTGGTTTGCCGCTTCAACGACGTGTTATACGGCACCCGCGCGA
>JAAEPZ010000504.1 GCA_024231955.1 bacterium
CTTCGCATTGGTTGGCCCGTTCCACGGTTCGTCATAATCGTATCCCGGGGCGCCTCCCGTGTGGTACGATCCAGACTGAAAAGCGTACCAGAAATACGGTATCACCAGCGTGCGCCAACTATTCACCGGTTCCTCGGCCTTGTTGCACAGATAGGCACTCGGAAAACTCCCATATCTCTGGTGATAGTTCCGCAGAGCCGATCCGATCTTCTGGAGATTATGACGGCACACTGCCCTGCGCCCGTCTTCTCTCAGGCGGTAAGCAAACACCCCGCCGACTACAATCATCCCCAATAGAAGCGATAGCAGAGCGCCTCGCCAGATCCTCCGTCTGGAGCGATCAGCATGACCGCCGTGCCCTTCTGAGTTTGATTTCGTCTCACGATGATTCGGTCCTGTGCCGGCCATTGCCTGTCCCCTGTGGCAGCTACCTGAAGCCAATGATTAGGAAGCAGCCCCGATTCGCATCGCACGAAGAGAGATGCGTGCCGCTGGCTGCGTATCACGAATCTACCTGAGCTGGATGCTCCTCAACGTGGGGACGTTCGTCGACGATTCGATCTTGTGGATGACCACACGGACTTCTTTGATCACATCGGCCAACATCTTTGCTTCCTTGTGCATCACAAGCTGCTGTTCCAACTCGCGAAGCTCAGGCAACTGAGACTTGGCGGCCCCACCATAGGACTGTAGTGCCTTGAGGTACTCGGCGATCCGCCTCTTTTTTCCCCACCGGTGTGGCTCCATTAAGGGAATGCAAAGCGGGATGCCTTCTGCGATCCGGTGCTTGGCGAGCAACGCGAGCCCACTGAGCCGGATACGGTCAGAGAACATGATGCCGCTGGGAGCTTGCTCGACAATGGCCCGATAAACGGCCGGCAGGAGGGGCTCGATCTCCTCGTAGGTCAGATGGTCGAATACGGAGTCGACCGCCCCCCGGGCGCGACCGTCTTCGTTGTTCAGCACTGCCCGAACCGCTTGGACCAGTTGCTTGCGATCCACACCGTCGAGCGACGTGGAGAGCATGCCGCGGACGTTGCCGATCCTTCCCCGATGAAACAGCAGAAAGGCCAGGTAACGCTGTGTCATACGGCGGGGATCCTCAGGATGCTCCTTGACGGTGAGTTCCAGGAGGTCGGGCACGGCGGAACGGGCGTCTGCGCCGATGGCGGAAAGCGACTCGGCGGGCTGAACTCGCAGCCGCAGATCGTCCTCAGCCAGGGTCTCCCTCAGCGAGTCGACCGCCGGTGCTGCGGCCGGCCCCAAGGCTGCAAGTGCCGCGCAGGCGCCCAGCCTGGCGTGGATGTCGTCCGACTTCAGCAGCGTGAGAAGCTGTGGAACCGGCGTCTCTTGTCTGCGATCTCCGAGCGCGAGGGCACTGCGTTCTCGCACGACAGGCGACCAACTGCGGAGTCCCGCGATCAGTTCCGCCGTGCTCCGAAGGGAGTAGGCCTTGGACTTCTCTCGTTGGCTCCAGTCCCGCCCATCTGCAATCAGGCCGCGCGTCTCCTCGGCAGTGAGCTGCGGCGCGACGCTGCCCTTCCTGCCGGTCAGGCGTAGCGTTCTCAAGGATGTCCCA
>JAAEPZ010000505.1 GCA_024231955.1 bacterium
CGCTAATCGAGCCCCTGCCATCGCCATTGCGTTGGCAGAAGTTGTTGACCTTGACGAGTTCCCGCCCGATGATACCGAAGCCGACCCCATTCATCACAATGAACTCGAAGGCTATCGTATTCCGCCGATCAACGCTTGTCCGCCATTTCCACCATTACCGCCGAGGTTCATACCGGGGCGTGGATTCGCACGGTATTTGCTGCGCCCGGCTTTATGAGCCCATGCTCCTCCATTGTTTTCATTTCCGGCGCCGCCGCGACCGTCGCCGCGACCCATATGCTCTTTTGAGCGTCCAGATCATGTGTCTCCATTGGAAAGAGTGTTGTGGGATGGAATCTTCCCTAAGCACTATCCTGAGCTTGTTACCGAGGCATTGTTTAATGAGTTTGGCAGACCTCCCTATCCGCAGTATATCACGCAGCATCTGCCACTTGACTTTCTGAAGTCGTTGACTGCCTCTGAGCCAGTGCCCGTAGTGGAGCCTATGCTCCCACCCGAGCCTGAGCCTCAGGAATCTATGGTCGAAATTGAATGGGATAATCCCCGAGAGCCAATTGGGTTTCTTCACTCCATTCGATCTGCTTCCGAACAGCCCGAAGCCCGAGCTGCCTCACCGACCACCACGATTGTTCCCACCGCTACGTTACAACAACTAATCGCGACTCGTCCAGCTCCGACGCCTGTAACCAAGCACCGTCCAGCTCTGATGATTAGATCAACTGAGCAAAACATCATTGTTTCCGCAGGCCGAGCTCCAATTGAGCTGCGGGTGC
>JAAEPZ010000506.1 GCA_024231955.1 bacterium
GCGTCCAGCGCCCCGTCGGAGGGCGTTACCCCTCCTTCATCGCTCATACTGGCTCATGCGCCAGACCAGAACCCTCTCACCGGCTTCGGTCTCCCTAGCCTGGATTCCCACGGTATCGAGTTTGCCTAACATCCGCTACCCGAAGCGGAAGCGGAGCCGCTTGCCGGCCAGCCACGGTACTGGGGTCTGGCTCTGTGCGAATCCGGCCGCGATGAGGAGAGGGTTGTGTGCCCGTTTCTGAAAGCGGACGACGATTTCTGTCTCCGTCAGTTCGATCGTTCCGATGGCCCGAATGAAGTCACGGAAGATGCGCCGGGATTTGGCTTCGGCGTAGCCGTTGCCGACCTTCCTCCCGAAGAGGCGGTAGAGGCTGTTCGCGATGAGGGTGAGCTGGATGTCAGCATGGACCTTCATCGCCACGGCTGAGGACAAGGCGTCCATGTGGAAGAAGTCGATGCCGTCCGCGATGGCGTTCTCGATGAGCATCCTGTGAGCATACCGCTGGATGAGCTTCGGGGCTGAGCGGCGCAGCTGGTTGGTCAGTAAGAACGTAGGTTCCTCGTGGCCCAAATCGGCCACGACGAGCTGCCGGATTGTCCCCTCGTAGTGCTTGAGCCTGATCCTCTGGTCGAGCACGCGCGGCGTCCGGTAGGCCCGAGCGACGCTGCTGAGCTCTACGCGGCGCCAAGCCGAGAGAGGGCGTTGCCGGGCTTCTTCGAGCATCTTCTGCGAACGCCGGCGCAGGGTGATGAAATCGATGTGCATTTCGGCGTTGAGCCGGTTGAGATTCTCGTAGGTCGTCACCTTCGAGTCGAAGACCAACTCCTTGGGGAGATGGTCGGTGTGCTGCTCCCAGAACTCGGCGAACCTCAGGATCTCGTCGGCTTGGTCCTCCTTGCGGAGGCTGGCGTTGGCGTAGCAAAAGACTCGGTTGTCGGCATCGCTGGCCAGGAAGGCGAGGACCCCCTTCTGGCGCCGGCTACGCTTCGAGACGTAGTGCTTCTGGAGAAGAGCATCTTCGCCGTGAAACGGGATCGTGTGGAAGTCCAGGTCGAAGGAGTCTCCTCGGGGCAGGCCCATTTCCGTGGCGGCAGCAAACCAGCTGCTCATGAGCTTCGGGTAGGCCGCGGGATGGACACGACAGGTGTACTCGGTCAGGAACGAGCGCTTGGGGATGACGTTGAGCCCTGCGAAAAGCGCCAGTCCCTCATCGAAAACTTCGCTCATGACGTGGCTTCGGCGGGCATCCCCATTGAGCTTCAGGGCCAGCAGAGAGCGCATGGCGTGGCCTGCCGGCACCATCTCGGAGCCGGGGAAGTCGACCTTGCGCAGCAACTCGTCCAAGCGGATGAGATCCGGCACAAAGAGAAAAAGACCCGCGAAGGGGCTGACGACCTTCCGCGGTGTCAGATCGAGAGCACGCACATCGGCGGAGGCGGCCGCGATGACCCGGGTTGCCTGGGGACGTTCCTCATCGCGTCGCCGGGGAAGCGGAGCGAATCCCTCCTCCCGGAGGATCCTTGAGGCCTGAGGGGGAGAGAGTTCGTCTCCGGAGCGCTTGAGGGTGTCGCTGATCTCGTACACGGAGAAGTTCTGCTTGCGCATGTCGACGACCCGCTGGCGGAGGCGATCTTTCTTGGGCGCACGGGGTCCTCTTCGGGTTGGCAGGAAGAACTGCGGGGCGGGGTTGTGCCGGAACTGGTGGCAGAGGCAACGGAAGCTGCCGGTGGTATAGCCGAACTCTTCAGCGACCTCCTTCGAGGGGCGTTGGTCGAGGAAGTAGGCCCGCAGGGCCTCGTACTGGCGGTGGGCGGGGTTGGTGGGCTCCAGGAAGAAGCGAGCATCTTGTGTTAGCTGATCTGGATCTATGCTGGCCATGCCTCACCATGTCATGTTTTCAGCAAAAAGTCACGTAATCTAGAGATTCCTTGACTCGATCTCTGATTATCAGAGATCGAGATCCTGAAAAAGCTGGAGCCAGACTTACCTGCTCCCTAAGAGGGTCGAGAATACCGGCATAAAATGCATCAAATTCTCAAAAAAGGCTGACATTGTGGACGATCGTATCTGAAAACCAAGATCACATAACGCCAACCATCGATCTGGAAGAGAACTCCGGGAGCGGAGACCGGCTCAGGCGGCGCTAACGTCGGCCGTCGGTACCTCGGATCCCGGCAGGGGCGCAGGGCCGCTGAAGGCAGTCGACTCTGTTGGAACGAGGGATGGCTGATCGGCTTGCCTCGGAATACCGCCGACCAGACCCGGTAGCGGCCAATCCTCGGAGTGGAGAAAAAAGCCTCTCCTAAACCAGCTGTAGCTCTGGAAGGGATATTCCCGAGCAGCATAGATAGATCGTCGCGATTAGCGACTCGGCGGAGTGGAACCCAAAAGCCCGATGGCTCAAAAGGCGGATCTTGTTGTTCATTCCCTCAAGC
>JAAEPZ010000507.1 GCA_024231955.1 bacterium
CGTGGCTGCGGAGACGCCCATCGTCGAATGCATGCGCGACGGATTCGCCAGGGTGATTGTCCGGACGGACTGGCCGTCGAGGTTGATCATGAAGAAGGGATGTTCGCTTTCGGCGCTGGCCGTGAGGCCGGCGTGGTCGGTGACGCGAACTTCGATCTTATAGAGCGATCTGGTCATCCCGGACGGTGGGCTTGGCGGCACCGTGTACTCCCTGCTCGTGGTCGACTCACCAGGATGGGGACAGGTTCCGCCGGCGCCGAAGGTGGCCGGCAGGTCGCCACCAGAGGGAGCCGGCAGGTAGGTCGTTCCACCGTCGTTCGAGTACAGAAGTGCAACTTCGACTTGGCAGATTCGAACGTTGTCGGACATGGACCAAGTGATGAGCTCTGTGCTCGATTCATCGGGAACGGACAGTGGCCAATACTCCCCACCGCTGGGAGAGGTTACGGCGACGCTCGGAGGGGCACCGTCGGCGACAGTAATAATCGCATCATTCGATTCTCCGGTGGTACATCCGCTGTCGACCTTGACTGAATAACTCGATCCGGAATCGGCGGGAATGACCGGTGGCGTCAAGTACTCATCACTGGTCGCACCCGGAATATCTATGCCGTTTTTCTGCCACTGAAAGGTGCGTCCTCCTTCCGTTCTTACCGCGAACCTGGCAATCGATCCCGTGGCAACCGTCTGGCTGGACGGATGCTCAACGATAACCAGGCCACATTCAACCTCGACAGGCCAGGGCTCACTGAAATGAGCCGCACGGACAACCCTCAGCAGGTAGAAGCCGGGATTGATATAGGTTGGGAATCTGGTAACGTTAAGACTCAGTGGGCTTGATTGGAAATTTGACATCGCCTCCGGAATCAGCCACACATGAATATCGCCATTCAGCGACTGAAGATTGATCAACGGATAGTTCACGGCGGAATTCTGCGTTCCACCATCGCTTGCCTCTGCATTGCCCCCGAAATACTCCCCTTCGATTGTTATCGGGCCGCCATGTTGAATATTCCCAGTGACCAAGGTGATTACCGGACGCTGCATCAACGCCGTATTGTCGAAATTGAAAATCTCAACATCTGACAAGCTGGAAGCATCAATACCGCCGGTGATAACGATCTCTGCAGAACTCAAAAGAGTGGCTGTGTGATCAGCTCTGGGTGTTGAAAGCTGACCGACGCTTTGCCAAATACCGGATGACGGATCATACAGCTCCATACCAGCCACAGTTGATCCATTAAAACCGCCCACCACCAATACCTTGCCGGTGGGCAAAAGAGCAGCTTGGTGACGACTTCGAGGAACTTGCAGCGAACTTGTTTGCTTCCAGGTGCCGGAACTCGGGTCGTACAGTTCTGCCCCGGAGAAAAACAGTGTACCCCAGCCGTTCTCTCCTCCGGCAACGAGTACCTTCCCCGAAGGCAGAAGCGTTGCGGTATGCCCAATCCGGGCACTTGCCAGAGCACCGGTGACCTCCCACGTACCCGTCGCAGGATCATACAGCTCCGAACCCAACCAACCACCTACGTATGTGCCGCCGGCCACCAGAACTTCGCCGGAAAAAAGCAATGTCGCCGAGTGGCGACTGCGCGCCATATTCATTGAGTCGATGGATCTCCAGATATTGAGGCGCGGATCGTAAAGTTCGGCGGAAGACAAGTTGCCAACATCGTTTTTTCCGCCAGCAACCAGGATGCTTCCGTCGGGAAGTACGGCGGCGGCATGCCCTTGCCGTGGCTCCAGAAGTGGCGCTATTTCTGCCTCTCCTAAACCAGCTGTAGCTCTGGAAGGGATATTCCCGAGCAGCATAGATAGATCGTCGCGATTAGCGACTCGGCGGAGTGGAACCCAAAAGCCCGATGGCTCAAAAGGCGGATCTTGTTGTTCATTCCCTCAAG
>JAAEPZ010000508.1 GCA_024231955.1 bacterium
AAACGGGAGCAAGAATGTCTAGGTTGCACAACATCAAACGCGGATTGGATCTTCCGATAACCGGAGAGCCGGAGCAGACGATCGACGTGGGGCGCGAGGTTGGCTCCGTGGCGATACTGGCGGATGATTATCTGGGGATGCGTCCGCGCATGCTGGTCGAGGTGGGCGACAAGGTGAAGCTGGGTCAGCAGCTGTTCGAGGATCGGAAGAACCCCGGGGTGTTTTTTACTGCTCCGGGGGCTGGCACGGTTAGCGCGATAAATCGTGGAGCCCGGCGTGCTCTTCGTTCGGTGGTGATCGACCTCGAGGAGGGCGGAGATGGGCCGTCGGAGGTTCAGTACGAGTCGTACTTGGGCAAGGATTTGACGGCCCTTTCGTCGGACGAGGTGCGGGCGGCGCTTATTGAGTCGGGTCTTTGGACGGCGCTTCGAGCGAGGCCGTTCAGCAGGGTTCCGGCGGTGGACACGGCTCCTCGCTCTATTTTTGTGACGGCTCATGACACCAATCCTCTTGCTCCTGACGCGGCGTTGATTCTCGCGGAGCAGCAGTCGGATTTCGAGGCGGGTTTGTCGGTGTTGTCGAAGCTGCCGAGCGGCGGCAAGCTCTATCTCTGCAAGGGTTCCGGTTCGTCCGTGAGCGCGGGTTCGGCGGGCGGCGTGGAGACGCACGAGTTTTCCGGACCTCATCCCGCGGGGACGGCCGGCCTGCATATCCATCGGATAGAACCGGCGGATCGGGAGCGTGTGGTCTGGCACATAGGCTACCAGGACACGGCGGCTGTGGGACACTTTTTCAAGACCGGCAAGCTCCAAGTGGAGCGAGTGGTGGCGCTGGCCGGACCGCAAGTGAGCCGACCTCGTCTAGTCAAGACCCGCCTGGGCGCGCCGACCGGCACTCTGACGGATGGAGAGCTCAAGGGCGGAGAGAACCGGATTATCTCGGGTTCTGTGTTGAGCGGTCGCGCGGCCATGGGAGATTCCGAGGGATATCTTGGCCGTTATCACAATCAGGTGACGGTGCTCAAGGAGGGCAACGAGCGTCACTTCATGGGATGGCTGGCGCCCGGTTTCAACAAGTTCTCCCTGATCAGGATGTTCGCGTCCACGCTCACACCTGGAAAGAAATACGATTTCGATACGGATCTTCACGGTGGACTTAGAGGGATTGTTCCTCTGGGTTCATACGAGAAGGTCATGGGATTTGATTTGATGCCCACGTTCCTTTTGCGGTCCCTCGTGGCAAACGACATGGAAAAGGCAGAGGAGCTCGGTGTGCTGGAGCTCGACGAAGAGGACGTGGCGCTATGCACGTTTGTGTGTCCATCCAAAAATGAGTACGGCGTCGCACTGCGCGAAATGCTGACACGAATAGAGAAGGAAGGCTGATGAGTTTTCTTCGCAATCTTCTCGAGAATACGGAAAAGAAGTGGTTTGCCAAGGGCGCTAAGTTCGAGCGGTTCTATCCGCTGTTCGAGGCTGCGGACACGCTTTTCTACACACCCGGCAAGGTAACAAAAACAGCGTCCTTTGTCCGAGACGGGGCCGACTTGAAGCGCGTGATGATCACGGTTGTGGTCGCGCTCTTCCCGGCGATACTGGTGGCGCTTTACAACACGGGTCTCCAGGCGAATCTGGCGATAGCCGGAGGCGCGGGAGTACCGGAGGGATGGCGGACGGCGCTGGTGACGGGACTGGGATTGGACTTCAGCCCAGACAGCGTGATCGGCTGCGCGGTGCACGGATTGGTATACTACCTGCCCGTGTTCATCGTGACGTTTGCGGTGGGCCTGGGCTGGGAGGTTCTGTTTTGCATCGTGCGCAAGGAGGAGGTGAACGAGGGGTTCTTCGTTACCGGCTTCCTGTTCCCGCTGATCGTTCCGGCGTCCATACCGCTGTGGCAAGTGGCGCTGGCGATTTCGTTCGGCGTGGTGCTTGGCAAGGAAGTGTTCGGCGGCACCGGATACAACATCCTGAACCCGGCCCTTGTAGCGCGTGCGTTCCTGTTCTTCGGCTACCCGGTGCAGATCTCTGGTAACGAGGTGTGGGTGACGGCTGACGGCTTCACCCGCGCCACGCCGCTGGCCAACGGCTTCGAGGGCGGAATAGCCGCCATCGAGGCAGGCGGAGATATGTGGTGGGATGCGTTCTACGGATTCATCCCCGGGTGCATGGGAGAGACGTCGACCCTTGCTATTCTCATCGGAGCGTTCATTCTGATTGTGACGGGCGTTGGGTCCTGGCGCATCATGTTCTCTATTACCCTGGGCACCCTGCTCACCTCGCTTCTTTTCAACTCGATAGGTTCGGACTCGAACCCGATGATGTCCATGCCGTTCTCCTGGCACGTGGTGCTCGGGGGCTGGGCGCTGGGCGCGGTGTTCATGGCGACGGACCCGGTGACGGCGGCGCAGACGAACACGGGTCGTTACATTTACGGTTTCCTCATAGGCTTCCTCGTGGTGATGGTGCGGGCGCTCAACCCGGCCTATCCCGAGGGCATGATGGTGTCCATTCTACTGATGAACGTCTTCGCCCCGCTGATAGATCACTACGTGGTCCAGGCGCACATCAAGAGGAGGAAAGCACGCTATGCCTAAGAATTTCACTACTGGGTACAACATCTTCTTCGCCGCGCTCATCTGTGTGTTCTGGTCTATTCTCGTCTCCGCGTCCGCAGTGAGCCTGAAGGACCGCCAGGAGGCGAACAAGCAGTTCGACAGGCAGCGCAACATCCTGTTCGCAACGGGTCTCGTCAAGGCGGATGAGGACATTTCGCGCGAAGGAATGATCAAGAAGTACGAGGAAAAAATTCGCCCCTACGTGATAGCGCTCAAAACCGGCGAGGTGCAAAAGGATATCCAGCCCGCGAGCTTCGACCAGCGCTTCGCCTCGAGTGACGCGAGCCTGAGCACAAAGGCGCCGGACAATGCAGCCAAGGTGGCGAGACTGCCAAACAACGCCCTGGTCTACCACGTGGTTGACGGAGAGAAGGTGGAGAGCGTGGTGGTGCCGGTCAAGGGCATGGGTCTCTGGTCCACGATGTACGGCTACCTGGCTCTCGACGCGGACACGACAACCATCCTCGGCGTCGCATTCTACGAGCATGGAGAGACGCCGGGTCTGGGCGGCGAGATCTCAAATCCCAAGTGGACAGCCAAGTGGGTGAAACGCAAGATCTTCAACGAGCAGTTCGAGCCGGTTTTCGCCGTGAAGAAGGGCGGCGCCGGATCCGTGGCGGAAGACCCTCACAACGTGGACGCCATCACGGGCGCGACCCTCACCTCCAACGGCGTGACGAACACTATTCAATTCTGGCTCGGTGAGTCCGGGTATGGACCCTACCTCAAGCGGTTCCGGGAAGGAGGGCGTTAGTCATGGCCAAATCCAAAGAAGCACTCTTCAATCCGGTCTTCGGCGAGAACCCAATAGCCGCGCAGGTTCTTGGCATCTGCTCGGCGCTCGCGGTGACCACGCAGATGATCCCGTCCACGGTGATGTGCCTTGCGCTCATCGCGGTGACGGCGCTTTCGAACGTGTCTGTGAGCGCGGTTCGTAACTTCATACCGCCGAACATCCGCATCATCGTGCAGCTGACTATCATCGCGTCGCTGGTGATAATCGCGGACCAGGTAATCAAGGCCTATGCCTTCGACGTGAGTAAGCAGCTGTCTGTGTACGTGGGCCTAATCATAACGAACTGTATCGTGATGGGCCGGGCCGAGGCGTTCGCCATGCAGGAGAAACCGTGGAAGAGCTTCCTCGACGGCATCGGCAACGGCATCGGCTACAGCCTGTTTCTCATAATCGTAAGCTTCTTTAGGGAACTGCTGGGCTCGGGCAAGATCTACGGCTTCGAAGTACTCAAGCTTGAGAGCGAGGGTGGATGGTACGTGCCCAACGGACTGATGGTGTTGGCGCCGAGCGCGTTCTTCATCATCGGCCTGATGATCTGGGCGCTTAGAACCTGGAAACCCGAGCAGGTGGAGGAGAACTGATATGTTTGAACATTACCTCAACCTGTCGATTCAATCGATCTTCGTGGAGAACATGGCGCTGGCCTTTTTCCTCGGGATGTGCTCGTTCCTGGCAGTCTCGAGAAAGGTGAGCACGTCGGTGGGTCTGGGCATCGCCGTGACGTTCATCCTGATTGTCGTCACGCCCATGAACAATCTCATCTACAACAACCTGCTCAGGCAGGGAGCGCTGGCCTGGGCCCATCCTTCCCTGGCCACGGTGGACCTGTCGTTCCTAGCGTTCTTGACGTTCATCGGCACGATCGCCGCGATGGTACAAATCGTGGAGATGATCATCGACAAGTTCGCCCCGGCGCTCTACAACGCGCTCGGAGTGTTCCTGCCGCTGATAGCTGTGAACTGCGCCATCCTCGGAGCATCCCTTTTCATGATAGAGCGCAACTACACCGCTACCGAAAGCTTCGTCTTCGGACTGGGCTCGGGCATCGGCTGGCTGCTCGCCATCGCCGGTCTGGCGGCTATTCGCGAGCGCCTCATGTACCATAACATCCCGGCCGGCCTGCGCGGACTGGGCATCACGTTCATCATAACCGGTCTGATGGCAATCGCCTTCATGACCTTTGCCGGCATTCAGCTGTAGAGGTAAAGAAACGATGCAGATAATACTTCTCGGCGTATTCATGTTCTCGGGCATAGTTCTCTCCCTGGTAATCCTCCTGATGCTCGCCAGGAGCAGGCTGGTGGCCACGGGAAACGTCAAAGTCAACATCAACGACGACCCGGAAAACTCCTTCGAAGGTCCCGCTGGATCCACCGTGCTCGGCACCCTGGCGGCGCAGAAAATCTTCATACCCTCGGCCTGCGGCGGCAAGGGCACCTGCGGCGTGTGCAAGGTAGAAGTGCACGAAGGCGGCGGGGCGATGCTGCCCACGGAGACGAGCCACATCAACCGGGGCGAAGCCCGGGAAGGTTGGAGACTGGCCTGCCAGGTGAAGGTCAAGGAAGACATCAAGCTCGGTTTAGAGCCAGAGATATTCAACGTGCGCAAGTGGCAGTG
>JAAEPZ010000509.1 GCA_024231955.1 bacterium
CAGGCAATGGCACGCCCATCCCATATCTGGTCAATCCGCAATCCGATACGACTCCGCCGGCCTATGCTCGCCAGACTGTGAGGCGTGCCATTGGCTGGAATCATCGCACCGATTTCTGGGGTGATGACGCCTCTTTGCAGCAGCGTCCCCGACCCACAGCCACTGAGCGCTGAATGCATGCATTTATTCAAGCCGACGGGCAGCGTACCGTCGCCAGCAGCGAAGCTAGTTCGCATACCTTCGTTACTGCACCGAGTGGCTTCGAGACAGCCGAGACGCTCCGAGAGAGGGCGCTCGCCTCTCTGCGAAAGGAAGATGATGTCGAAGAAGAGGAAGCTGAGAAGAAAGAAGATGCCGACGTGGACCACATGGATCAGGGCGCCGCGCCGGAACCTGGTCAGGATAAGGAACCGGCCGATGGGAAGGACAAGGCTGGAGGTTCTGGTACCGCTAGCTAAAAGGCTTCCGCCGCCCTTCGAGTGTATTGTAATTCTTTCGTCTCTCCCTCGAATGAGAACTCTGTAAATTTACCTTTTGTATAAGATGAGCTGAATCTTCTGTAACTGATTGCCTTCTTAGCGAACCCGAGTTCTTGAGCCCCGAATTGCAGTTGCTTCCTCTGCAAGGTTCGGTTTGCAGCTTTTGGCTTAATCTGGTTGACATTTTGTCACCA
>JAAEPZ010000510.1 GCA_024231955.1 bacterium
CGAAGAACCTTACCTGGCCTTGACATCCCCGGAACGCTTTGGAGACAAAGCGGTGCCTTCGGGAACCGGGAGACAGGTGCTGCATGGCTGTCGTCAGCTCGTGTCGTGAGATGTTGGGTTAAGTCCCGCAACGAGCGCAACCCTTGTCTCCAGTTGCCAGCGAGTAAAGTCGGGAACTCTGGAGAGACTGCCGGTGACAAACCGGAGGAAGGCAGGGACGACGTCAAGTCATCATGGCCCTTATGGCCAGGGCTACACACGTGCTACAATGGCCGGTACAAAGGGCAGCCAAGCCGCAAGGCGGAGCTAATCTCAGAAAACCGGTCGTAGTCCGGATTGGAGTCTGCAACTCGACTCCATGAAGTCGGAATCGCTAGTAATCGCAAATCAGAATGTTGCGGTGAATACGTTCCCGGGCCTTGTACACACCGCCCGTCACACCATGGGAGTGGATTGTACCAGAAGTGGATAGCCAAACCTTCGGGATGGCGTTCACCACGGTATGCTTCATGACTGGGGTGAAGTCGTAACAAGGTAGCCGTAGGGGAACCTGCGGCTGGATCACCTCCTTTAACGAGAAAACAGCAGTGTCGGCGCAAGCGTCCACACAAATTGTTTGATGAATTAAGAGATAAGGCAAAGCGGGTCTGTAGCTTAGCTGGTTAGAGCGCACCCCTGATAAGGGTGAGGTCGGTGGTTCAACTCCACCCAGACCCACCAGACAAACTTAGAAGGGGCCATAGCTCAATCGGGAGAGCGTCTGCTTTGCAAGCAGGAGGTCGTCGGTTCGATCCCGACTGGCTCCACCAGAACAATTGCTCTTTAACAATAGCGGTGAAACTGTAGTAACAGCCTGGAAACAGGCTGGGTATACTGTAACAAGTATGACTCCAGGTATTTTGGGGTTATATGGTCAAGTAAGTAAAGTGCACATGGCGGATGCCTTGGCGATAACAGGCGATGAAGGACGTGGCAGTCTGCGAAAAGCTTCGGTGAGTCGGCAAACAGGCGTTTGACCCGAAGATGTCCGAATGGGGAAACCCGGCCCGCACAGCGGGCCATCCGCACCCGAACACATAAGGTGCGGAAGCGAACCCGGAGAACTGAAACATCTAAGTATCCGGAGGAAAAGAAATCAACCGAGATTCCGCAAGTAGCGGCGAGCGAACGCGGAGCAGCCCGGTTACATCAAATTCAAGCGGTTTAGCGGAACGTCTCTGGAAAGTGCGGCGACACAGGGTGACAGCCCCGTATGCGAAAAGCCGCTTGAATGGGTAACAAAGAGTAGGGCGGGACACGAGAAATCCTGCTTGAACGTGGGGGGACCATCCTCCAAGGCTAAATACTCGTTATCGACCGATAGTGAACAAGTACCGCGAGGGAAAGGTGAAAAGGACCCCCGTTAGGGGAGTGAAACAGAATCTGAAACCGTGTGCATACAAGCAGTGGGAGCCGATGTTGTGAAGGCAGGCTATGGCAAAAGGAGTGATGCGGAGCAATCCGTGTTGTGAATTTTGCTTCTGTGTGCATGGAACGGTGACTGCGTACCTTTTGTATAGTGGGTCAGCGACTTGACTTCGGCGGCAAGCTTAACCGAACAGGGAAGGCGTAGCGAAAGCGAGTCTTAAGAGGGCGCCGAGTCGTCGGAGTCAGACCCGAAACCGGGCGATCTAGCCATTGCCAGGATGAAGGCAGGGTAACACCTGCTGGAGGTCCGAACTCACTTATGTTGAAAAATGAGGAGATGAGCGGTGGCTGGGAGTGAAAGGCTAATCAAGCCCGGAGATAGCTGGTTCTCCCCGAAAGCTATTGAGGTAGCGCCTCGTGTATCACTCCCGGGGGTAGAGCTCTGTTTGGGCCAGGGGGTCATCCCGACTTACCAACCCCATGCAAACTCCGAATACCGGGAAGTGCGAACACGGGAGACACACGGCGGGTGCTAACGTTCGTCGTGGAGAGGGAAACAACCCAGACCGTCGGTTAAGGTCCCGAAATTGCAGCTTAGTGGGAAACGATGTGGAAAGGCCGAGACAGCCAGGAGGTTGGCTTAGAAGCAGCCATCCTTTAAAGAAAGCGTAATAGCTCACTGGTCGAGTCGGTCTGCGCGGAAGATGTAACGGGGCTCAAGCTGCATACCGAAACCGCGGATCTCAGTGCAAACTGAGATGGTAGGGGAGCGTTCCGTAAGCCATTGAAGGAATTCCGAGAGGGGTTCTGCAGGCATCGGAAGCGCGAATGCTGACATGAGTAACGATAATGCGAGAGAAAAACTCGCACGCCGAAAGCCCAAGGTTTCCTGCGCCACGTTAAACGACGCAGGGTGAGTCGGCCCCTAAGACGAGGCGGAAACGCGTAGTCGATGGGAAACAGGTTAATATTCCTGTACTTTGTTTTATTGCGATGAGGGAACGGAGAAGGCTGGACCGTCCGAAGATTGGTGGTTTCGGTTTAAAGCGGTAGGCAGGACATCCAGGCAAATCCGGATGTCCGTTCAATGCCGAGAGCTGATGACGAGGTTCTGTGACGGAACCGAAGCGGTTGAAGCCATGCTCCCGGGAAAAGCCTCTAAGCATCAGATAAAACAGAACCGTACTGCAAACCGACACAGGTGGGCAGGGAGAGAATCCCAAGGCGCTTGAGAGAACTCTGGTGAAGGAACTAGGCAAAATAGCACCGTAACTTCGGGAGAAGGTGTGCCTCCGCAGGTGAAAAACCTGGCGTTTGGAGCCGGCGGGGGCTGCAGTGACCAAGTGGCTGCGACTGTTTACTAAAAACACAGCACTCTGCAAACACGCAAGTGGAAGTATAGGGTGTGACGCCTGCCCGGTGCCGGAAGGTTAAGTGATGCCGTCACCCCGGATTCGTCCGGGGGAAGCGTTTGATCGAAGCCCCGGTAAACGGCGGCCGTAACTATAACGGTCCTAAGGTAGCGAAATTCCTTGTCGGGTAAGTTCCGACCTGCACGAATGGCGTAACGATTTGAGCGCTGTCACCTCCAGAGACCCGGTGAAGTTGAGCTACCAGTGAA
>JAAEPZ010000511.1 GCA_024231955.1 bacterium
ACAGCCCCTGGAAAAAGACAAATCCCCCCCTCCCGCTCCCGGCTGTAGGTGTCCGCGATCTCGTTCGCCAACTCGGGCGCATCTATGCCCAACCAGTCGAACGCTTGATCAACGATCTCTCGCCGCGCGCCTTCCAGATCCATTCGCCCCCGGTGGTGCCGCTGAGGGTCGGACCAGAACCAAGTGCGGCCCTTTCTGATGGCATTGAACAATGCCTGGGGCGTGAGCCCTTCAGCTTGACCAGCGAACTGCTCGCAGACCTGATGCCAGTACTTGTCGGCACTGTCAGAGAGGGCGAGGATGGTATCGTCCAGATCGATCAACATGGCCTTGGGTGGTGAAATCATAGTTATACTCCTTGGGTGACCAACCTTCCAAAGTCTTGTTCGACCTTGGCCCGAATCAACTTGACCACGATGCCAGAGGCTGTCGGATCGGGGCAGCGGATGAACTCGGTGGTGATCCCGTCTGGATCGATCACTTTTTCGTACGGGGTGTCTTTGTACGTCCAACCGAGTGTCCCGCCGTACAAAAGCGCCCTAATGAAACCATTCATACTATCCATCAACCAGGGGCACAGCTTGCCATTGTCATCAGGGTAGACGAATTTCTGGCCCGCTTGGTAGCTTTGCTCGCCGTCTCCCCGGTACATCCACGCGCATATCCCTTCTTTTTCCAGACTTTTTGGATAAATGATCTGGTCTCCCTCCTTGCGGAGTTGGCCTCCCTGTCCCTCGTATATCTCAATCTCAATCTTGTACATTTACCATCTCCTTTTGTTTTTCGCCACGAATTGCACGAATTTTCACCAACTTGGTCACTTTGCGCCATGTTGTCTATATTCGTGTTAATTCGGTGAACCTACAGTTGCCTTAATTCGTGGCAAGAAAAGTAACGGCAGTGAATTGTTCTTCTACCGCACCGGCACCTTGCCCGCTGCCCGGCGCTGCTTGATGATCTGCTCGGCGATGGCATCCGGGACGAGGTCATAACAGCGGAATTCCAGCGTAAAGGTGCCGCGCCCGTGGGTAAAGTCGCGCAGGTCGGTGGCATAGCCTCGTGCCTCGGCCAGCGGCACCTCGCCGATCACGTTGCGCGTCTGCCCCCGCACATGAAAGCCGCTCACGCTCCCACGCCGCCGCCCTAGATCCCCTATAACCGTTCCCAGGTGATCCTCCCCCACGTTGATATCGGCCTGCATGATGGGTTCGATCAGGGTAGGATTGGCTTGGCGCACCGCCTGGCGCACCGCCTGGCGCACCGCCATCGAACCGGCGATCTGGAAATCCCGCGTGTTCGAGTCTATCGCATGAGACTTGCCCCCCGTCAGTGTCACGCGCATATCGGTGACCGGGTATCCGGCGATGATACCTTTTTCCAGGGACGCGCGCGCCCCCATCTCTGCCGCGCGCACAAACGGATCGGCAAGCTCGGACGGAGGCACCTTGTTCTCAAAGACCAAGCCCGTTCCCCGCTCTATCGGCTCGACGCGCAAACGGATCAGACCAAAATGGCCACGGCCGCCGCTCTGCTGTTTGTACGTACCGGTCGCATTGGCCTTCCGGCGTACAGTCTCGCGATAGGCAACCTGGGGCGCACTTGCCTGCGCGACGATGCCAAACTCGCTGCGCAGCCGATCCACGGCGATCTCTAGATGCAGTTCTCCCATTCCGGACAACAGCTGCTCTCTCGTCTCCGGGTCGAACCCGACGACCAGCGTGGGATCCTCTTCGCACAGCCGTGCTATGCTCTGGCGCAATTTGTCCTGCTCGTCGTCGGAGGATGGTGTCAGCGCCACCGAGATGACGGGTTCCGGGAACGTGAATGTCTCCAGGATAATGGGATGCGCCGGGTCGCAAAGTGTGTCGCCGGTGATGGCCGATTTGATACCCACCAGCGCCATCACGTCACCCACCTGCATCTGATCCAGGTGCTCGCGGCGGTTGGCGTGCAAACGGTAGATGCGTCCCACGCGCTCTTGGGTGTCAGTGCGCGGATTGTGGACCACATCCCGCACCCGCAAGCGACCGGAAAAGACGCGCACCCACACCAAGCGCCCCACGTGTGGGTCGGTGACGATCTTGAACGCCGATGCACAAAATGGCGCGCCGGGGTCGCTCGCTCGTTCGACGATCTCCTCACTGTCTGGCAAAACGCCGACCACCGGCGGTACGTCCATCGGGGCGGGCAAATAGTCGGCCACGGCGTCGAGCAATGGTTGGATGCCAATCCGGTTACGCGCAGAGCCGCACAGCACCGGCACCAGCTTGCCCGCGACCGTAGCCCGGCGCAGCGCAGCCTGCAACGCCGTCACGTCCGGCTCACATCCCTCAACATGTTGCGCCAGCAGGGCGTCGTCCGTCTCACAGATGGCGTCTACCAGAGCCGCTCGTGCCGCCGCGGCTTGTTCCTGCACGTTGGGCGGTATCGCTTCCACCACCGGTTCGTCACCGTCCTGCCAGACCAACGCCCGCTGGCCGAGCAGATCCACGACGCCGGTGAACGTGCTCCCGTTATCGATGGGCAAT
>JAAEPZ010000512.1 GCA_024231955.1 bacterium
AATACCGCGCTCGCGCTCCTCGGGGGCCTTGTCGATATCTTCGAACGGGACGAAGTCGCACAGACCGGCTTTACTCAGGTTCAGTGTCATGGCCGCAGTCAAGGTCGTCTTGCCGTGGTCAACGTGACCGATGGTACCGACGTTTACATGCGGCTTTGTACGTTCAAACTTTTCTTTCGCCATGGCGAACGGACCTCCTAGAAGAACCGGTTTGATTTATCTGCCTGAGGCAGGAACGCGACATAAAAGGAAGGAGCCCAGAAACGGACTTGAACCGTCGACCTCATCCTTACCAAGGATGTGCTCTACCGACTGAGCTATCTGGGCGCTCCATACATCTAAACTTCAGGAGCGGGAAACGGGATTCGAACCCGCGACCCTCAGCTTGGAAGGCTGATGCTCTAGCCAGCTGAGCTATTCCCGCGCTGTCCTTGCCCGACCGAGATCGGGCGCTGGCAGGTGGAGGGGGGAGGATTTGAACCTCCGAAGGCGTTGCCGACAGATTTACAGTCTGTTCCCTTTGACCACTCGGGAACCCCTCCAAAACGACATCAAAAGGAGCTGGTGAGAGGACTTGAACCCCCAACCGCCTCATTACAAGTGAGGTGCTCTGCCAATTGAGCTACACCAGCCTGCGGTTACCAGCCTCTAACCAATGGCACAAGTAAGTAAACATTCCGCTCAAAAAACAGAGTCCAAACGGAGATATTTCGGCCTGCACCTATGGAAAGCCGAAGCGGCATGATATTCCCGAAGAGTCGAATTGTCAAGCCGGTGGGGCGATTTCTTTTGGATTATGTCAATCATTTTCAGCGATATCCGCCAGATTATCCGTCAACTCGCCAAGGTGCGGAGCCCGCCCTCAACGAGCCTTCACTTTTGATCCCTCCGGGCCATCCAGAATCACGAAGCCGGCCTCATGAATCAGGTCGCGCAACCTGTCGGCCCCCGCCCAGTCCTTGTCGACCCGAGCCTGATCCCGTTCCGCGAGCCAGGCGGTCACCTGTGGCGGTATCTCCAGCTTGCGCTCAATCGGCAAGCCGTCCGTGAACAGGCGGAGAACACCTGCCATGGTTTCCAACGCATCTCTTGCGGCGACAAGGGCTTCCCTGTCTGCGGACAACGCAGCATCGTCCGCTGCAACCAGGCGATTGAACTCCTTCACCAATTCGAAGATGCGACCGATCGCACCGCCGGTGTTGAAATCATCGTCCATCGCTTCGCGCCAACGCTCAAGCGCCCTGGTGGTCGCATCAGCAAGTGCTTTACCCACAGCGGATTGCACCTCAATGTGCTCCGGAGCCGCAGCTAGCCTCTCGTGTAA
This sequence comes from bacterium, assembly GCA_024231955.1. Classification (GTDB taxonomy): domain Bacteria; phylum Krumholzibacteriota; class Krumholzibacteriia; order JACNKJ01; family JACNKJ01; genus JAAEPZ01. The sequence goes on from JAAEPZ010000512.1 coordinate 1,325, forward strand.
ACCCAGGCTGAATTCGCGGATCCGGTCCAGGCTGCCCTCGGCGCGGACCAATTGCTTCTCCTCGAATTCGGATCGGCTGCGGAAATGGGTCGAGAGCAGGTAAAACCGGAGAACTTCGGGGTTGTATCGCTCGAGCAGATCGCCCATGGCTACGTAGTTGCCCAATGATTTGGACATCTTCTCGCCGCCAACGGTCAGCATCCCGTTATGAAGCCAGAAGTTGGCGAATGTGCTGCAGTTGGCGGCCTCGGACTGGGCCCGCTCGTTCTCATGGTGGGGAAACTTGAGATCCAGCCCGCCGCCGTGCAGGTCGACCGTCTCGCCGCAGTACCTGGAGGCCATGGCCGAACACTCGATATGCCAGCCGGGGCGCCCCCGCCCCCAGGGGCTGTCGAAACCCGGCTCATCCGCCGGGCATTTCTTCCAAAGGGCGAAGTCAAGCTCATCCCGTTTGCCGCCGCTAACCTCCACCCGCACACCGGAATAGAGATCATCGATCTTGCGCCCGGACAGCTGCCCGTAGTTGTCGTAGCTGCGAACCGCGAAGTAAACCGCCTCCTCGGAATCGTAGGCGTGCTCTCTCTCCACCAACCTCTCGATCAGTTTGAGCATCTCGGGTATGTGCTCCGTCGCGCGAGGGTAAATGGAGGCATCGCGGATGTTCAGAGCCCGCGCCTGCTCGAAATAGAGATCGATGTTCCGCTCGGCGACGACCTTATAGTCCACACCCTCCTCAAGCGCCTTCTCAAGCACCGAGTCGCCAATATCGGTGAAATTCTGGATATGCGTGACCTCGTAGCCCAGATATTCCAGGTAGCTGCGCACCATGTCGCCGGTCAACGCCGCAAGCATATGTCCGATATGGGGTTCGCTCTGCACTGTCATGCCGCAGAAATACATGCCGACCTTGCCCTCGTTGACGGGCTTGAACTCGACTTTCCTCTTGCGCAATGGGTCGTAGATCCTGAGTGACATGACAGTCTCCTTCTATATACGGTCGCGGCATGAGCGCTACAGGTTGCTCACCACCGCCACCAGTTCGGCGGCGGCGGCAAGGTCCACCTCATTAGTTGTAATCCGACCAATCTTGACCGAGGTGCCGACGATACCGCCGGTCGCATACTTGAGCAGATTCGCCGCTCTGTCGGCGGCGAGGCCGCTGCCGAGAAGCAGCGGCAAATCGGGGAACGCCGCTGCCAGACGCTTGATCAGCCCCCTGTCCGGCTCCTGCCCGGTGGCTCGTCCCGAGACGATCAGCGCCTCGGCCCCACCCCGCTCCACCAGATCCTCGGCCTGATGCAGCGGATCCTCATGCGCGGCCATAACAGCATGTTTAACATCCACATCCGCAAAAATCCGCACAGCGCTGTCCAGATTGCGGCGCAGACGGAGGATCTGAGCCGCACGGCCCATAATTGTCCCCTGATCCGTGTGGGAGACTCCGCTGAGAACATTGACGCGGATGAAATCCGCCCCGGTGGCCTCGGCCACGGCCAGCGCCGATTCGCCATCGTTGCGCAGGACATTGATCCCCAGCTGCAGATCCGGCGATTCGAGTCTGACGGCTCGGGCGATGCGAGCCATGAACGCCACCGTCTCCGGGCCGACCCGGCCGGGCAGGAACGGCGCGTCGCCGAAGTTCTCCAGCACCAGACCGGTGAAACCGGCCTCACGATAGACCCGGGCATCCCTCAGGGCGCGCGCCTCGATCTCCTCCAGCGCCAGCCGGAATCCGGGCGACCCCGGCAATGCGGGCAGGTGCAGGACACCGTACAATTGCTTCATATATGCTCCCCGGAGTTAAGGCCCGGATTCAGGAATCCAAGGCCAGGTCAGCAATCTCCGCCACCAGGTCTTTGAAGTCAAGCCCCTCGGCCGCTGCGGCCATAGGACAGAGACTGGTTTCCGTCATCCCGGGGATAGTATTCAACTCCAGGCACACGGGTTCATCATCGTAATCCAGACGGAAATCCACCCGCACCATGTGCCGACACCCGAGCAGCTGACTGGCCAGCAGCGCCTCCTCCTTGATCCGTTTGGAGACGTTGGCCGGCAATTCGGCCGGACACTGGTATACGGTCTTCCCCTTTTCATACTTGTGCTCGTAATCGTAAAGACCGCTCTCGGGTTTGATCTCGACCAGCGGGAAGACGGAATCCCCCAACACGGTGGCGGTGATCTCCCGCCCCTCGATGTAGCACTCGATCAGCAGTTCGCCGGAGACCTGGAAGATCCGCGGCAGGATCTGCAGCGTCTGCTTCTTGTCCTCCAGAATCGCAACCCCGACGCTCGACCCTTCGCTGTTCGGTTTGACCACGGCAGGGTAGCCGATGGCGCCGTCTATCGCTTTCTCCAGCTCCAGAACATGTTTGGACTCCTTGAGTCCGCCCTCCGGCAGCCGCCAGAGGATACCCTCGGGCACCTCGATACCGGCGTCGCGGAAGATCCGCTTGCTGGTCATCTTGTCCATGGCCAGCGCACTGGCCGCCATCCCGCAACCGGTGTAGGGGATATCGAGCCAGTCGAGCACACCCTGCACGGTTCCGTCCTCGCCCAAGCCGCCATGAAGGGCGATGAACACCAGCTCCGGACGCCAGTCGCCGGTCAGGCACTCGATGAGCAGACGGTTGGCTTTGGCCGAAGCCATGACCTTCCCTGCTCCGGCATCCAGGAAATCGGGCAACGGCAACGCCCCCAGATCGGGTCGCCCGGTGTCCAGTACCTTGACCTCGTGTTCCAGCTCGATCAGAGCAGTGGCAATAGCCGCGCCCGAATTGAGACTGATCTCCCGCTCATTGGAATGTCCTCCGACGAGGACCATCACACGACTCATTTTACGCCCCCTGTTTTCCGGGCGCTCGGCGCCCGGGTTCGATCCTGGCAAAGTATCAGAACTTATGAATCGTGTCAGCAGGGGATATGATCCGCGTGGAGATTCTACTCGGGGATGGCCGGGCGCACCTTGATGACCGTCTCCTTGCGGATGGTGACCGTCCCCCTGTCGGCGCGGCGGGGCTTGCTCACATACCGCCCGCGGGTGCAGGACACCGCGACCTGACCGCCGGAGCGACCCTTGCTGTGCCAGGCGGCGATGGCCGCGGCGGCCTTGATGGTGTCGCGATCGGGATCCATCCCTTTCTCGACGCGCAGAACCACATGGCTGCCGGGCATCCCCCGGACATGGAACCAGTAGTCGTTGGGACCGACCAGCTTGATGCTCAGGATGTCGTTGTCGCGGTCGGTTTTTCCCGCCCAGACGACCCAACCGCCGGGGAGTTCGTATTCGAAGAGATCGGCCCGGGGGCGTTCGTACTCAGCCATTGGGCAGCAGCCTTTCCCGATCGGCCTTTTTCAGCTTGGCGACCACCAGCCGCCACGACTCGCCGACCATCCGCTCGATCTCCTTGCGCGGTATGTCCCCGTCCAGAACGATGTTGTTCCAGTGCCGCTTGTCGAAGTAGCGCGGCTCCCGGATCGACGGATGCAGGTCGCGCAGCATCTCGACGTCGTCGGGGTCGACCTTGATCGTCATATTTAGCGGCTTATCGTCGATGCTCACGCAGGCGAACATCTTGCCGCAGACCTTGAAGACCATCGCCTCGGGTCCGAAGGGATACTCCTCCACCGTCTCCGGCAGATTCTGCAGTATCGCCTGCACAGTGGTCAATCGCATCGCCATTTCACGCTCCGATCATTTGGGGACGGGTTCCTCAATAACCCAAAGGGGGCGGGACCGCAAGCCCGGAGGGGGTCAGCGCCCCGGACGTTTGGGACGACCGGGCGTCCGCTTGCGCAGGAGGATATCCTTTTGCGCCTGTTTGCGCTTCATGTCCCGCTCCACGAAAACCTTCCTGCCGGAGAAGGGATCGCGCCCGGTGAGGTACATCACCGCCGCCCATGACGAGGGCAACGGCGTGAAGACCTGCACCTGCTCCGGGTTGAGCTCCAGCTCCTCGGAGGTGAACTCCTTGAGGCGATGCATCTCCTTGACCCCGCAGCCCGGGTGCGCGGCGATCAGGTAGTAGGTCAGGAACTGCTTGAGCCCCGCCCGCTTGCTCGCGTTGAGGAAGCGGCGGCGAAACTCCACAAGTCCGCTCAGTCCCGGCTTGCCCATGTGCGCCAACACCGACTCGACGCAGTGCTCGGGGGCCAGCTTGAGCTGCCCGGAAACATGGTGTTGGGCCAGCGTGTCGATGTACCGTTCGCCATGCCGACGGTCGGCCAGCACCAGATCGTGCCGAATCCCCGAGGCGACGAACACCCTCTTCACACCCGGCAGCCGACGCAGTTTGCGCAGCAGGTTCAACTGGGGCGAATGGTCCGGCCGCAAAGTCGCGCAGGTCGTCGGGTAGAGGCAGCGCTTGTCCCGGCATGGCCCCTTGGCCAGCTTCTTCGCGCACTCGAAGCCGTACATGTTGGCGGTCGGCCCCCCGACATCAAGCAGATAACCATTGAAGCCGGGGAGACCGGTCAGCTGCTTGGCCTCACGCACAAGCGAAGCCTCACTGCGCCAGAGAACGGTGCGCCCCTGGTGGACGGCGATCGAGCAGAATGTGCACTCGCCGTAGCAACCGCGCATGGCGGGCAGCGAGAACCGGATCGTATCCAGCGAACGCACCTCCCCCTCGGCCTTATGCCTCGGATGGACATCGCGCTCGAAATCGAGTTCGTGGATCCGATCAAGCTCCTCTCGACTCAGATGCTCCGCCGGCGGGTTCTGCACCAGCCAGCGGGTGTCCTGTTTCTGGCAAAGCGTGCGGGCCGTGAGCGGCTCGTTGTTGTCGTAGAACAGGTGATACATCGCGGTGAAGGCGGCATGATCATCCCGCACCTTTGCATGGGCCGGGAGCTGCAGGCAATCGACCGGAGCCGTTTTGGTCGCATGGCACGTCCCGCGGATACCCGTGGGCGCCTCGCCCGCCGCGAGGGCGGCGGCTACGTCCAGCGTCGCGCGCTCCCCCATGCCGTAGACGAGCAGGTCGGCCTTGGCGTCGAACAGAATCGAGCGGCGCACCTTGTTCGACCAGTAGTCGTAGTGGGAGATTCGCCGCAGGCTCGCCTCCACGCCGCCGAGCACGATGGGCGCGGTGCGTTTACAGTGCCGCCGGATAAGATTGGTATAGGCGATGACCGCCCGGTCGGGGCGACGACTGTTGACGCCGCCGGGCGTGTAGTCGTCGCGCTGGCGGCGCTTTTTGGTGGCTGTGTAATTGGCGATCATCGAATCGACCGAACCGCCGCTCACACCCCAGAAGAGGCGGGGTTCCCCCAAGCGGGCGATGTCATCGGTCTCGAGGTCGGGTTGGCCGATCACACCCACGCGGTATCCGGCGTCATGGAGAACCTTGCCTATCAGCGCCACGCCGATATAGGGGCTGTCGATATAGGCATCCCCGGTGACGAGGATGATGTCCAGACTCTCCCAACCCAGGGTCTCCATCTCGATTCTGGTTGTGGGGAGGAACATGGCGGACCATCCGAAAGGGTGAAGCGATACTGCAGACGCGCGGCGGATATCGTTCCACAAGGTACAACCGATGCCGTCATCGCCGCAATGGAAGTTACCATCCGCAGCGAGGGGGTGAGCCCGTTGCCTGTCGGGGCGGACCGGATCGGCTGGAATTGTCGGGGGATTCCGCATCGTGTACACATGAGTCGGAACGGATCGGACCGGGGATTTCATGCCGGGCCATGATTGACAGCACGCATCCACTGCGAGCATACTCCGCGGACAGAGATATTAAAGATTGTATCCATTTGATCGGGGGGATCTAAAAATGGGTAAGCTATTCAGTCGGGCGATCATCTGCCTGGGCTACGCGCTGCTGCTCTACTGCTGCGCATTCTATTGCCAGGATGTCATCAAGCTGGTCAAGTGGACCGACTCGGGACGCGTCAATATCAAAGCCAACCGCAGCGAAGAGGGCGCCCCGCTCATCTTCGAGAGCATCAACACGGCCAATTTCCCGGACGCCGCAGTGCTGCCCGCCCTCGGCGACACGCTCATCTCCTTCGTGCTGGCCACCGGCGACACCATCCTGACCGGAGAAACCGGACACAATTACAGCCTGGCCGGCGACGAGGCGACAGTCACCTTCACGCACGATAATGAGGTGCATCAGGCGCGCCTGATCTTCACCGAACGTCAACGGGGGCAGATCGCCTTAACGATCATGATTCAGGTTGTCCGGGCCCTGATCTCGCTGGGCTTCCTGATCGTGGGGCTCTGGGCGCTGAGCAAACGCCCCTACAACACCGGCGTGCGCCTGCTGGCGCTGTTCAGTTTCAGCATGACCTCATTAATGATTGCCGCCGTCGATATCGGCTTCAACAACATCCCCGCCTTCGCCATTCCGGGACAGAACATCATCGGACAGGTTCTCGAGATTCTCGGCGTCTCCTTCGGCGCCTTCTGGTTCAACCTGCAACTCTACTTCCCCAATCCGTTCCCCCGACTTCAGCGCCGAGCGTGGCTTATCAATCTGGCGATATTCCTGCCGCAGATCGTGATCCTCAGCCTGGCCTTCGTGCAGATCGACATCTGGGGACCCGTCCGGGGACCCGTCCAGGGGATATTAATCTCACTGCAGGTCTGCAGCGGCTTCTTCATACTGGGTTATCGTCTCGCCAAAACCCGCGATCCTCTTGAGCGGCGTCAGCTCTCCCTGGTTACCTGGGGCAGCGGCTTCGGGTTGGGCCTGCTCTTCATCATGGTCATTATGGGCACGCTGGGGATCACGCAGAGGTTGCCCGACAGCGCCGGCTACGGGTTGATCCTGCTCACATTCTTCGGGCTGCTCCTCTCACCCATCAGCTTCGCCTTCGCCTTCGGACGTTACCGTCTGCTTGAGGTCGAGGGTCGCTTGCAGCGCGGTACCCGCTACCTGCTGGTCACCGGCGGACTGCTGCTCATCTTCTTCACTCTACTCTACTTCGCCAGCGGTTTCCTGCTGGAGACATTCGCGCTGTCGGGGCGTGGTCCGACGCTGGCGGTATCGCTCGTGCTGGCACTTGGATTCTCCCCCCTGCACCGCCGCACCCAGGGGGTTTTCGAAGAGCGGATCTACCCTGAACGGCAACGATTGCGGGCCATACTGGCGGAGTTCCACGCCAAAACCGCCGCTCTGACCGATCGCGACGAGCTCTTCACCAGCCTGGAGGAGAGCCTCAAGAAGGGGATCGGCATCACTGCGCTGGTGCCGGCCATGGGTAGCGCTGACGACAGCCGGTTCCTGCTGCCCGGCGAGCAGGAGCTCCCCTTCACCTTTGATGGCCAGTTGATGCAAACGCTCCGCGAGCTGCAGACTCCGCAGCTTGTCGATGAGCTGCAGGCGACCGACCATATCGACCTCACGCCGGATGAGGCGGCGTGGCTTGAAGCCCGACATGTCTGCCTGATACTGCCTCTGTGCTCACGTTCCGACCTGAACGGCCTGCTCTTCCTCACATCGGACGATAACTGGGATGGGCTCGGCGTCGGGGGACTCGAGGAGTTGCGGACGCTCAGCAGACAGATCGCTCTGGAGTGCGAGAACCTGAGCCTGCTCGAGGTCAGTCTGGACAAGAAGCGGCTCGAGGAGCAGCTCGATATGGCGCGGCAGGTCCAGGAGGGTTTCCTCCCCGCGAGCCTGCCCGATTCACCAGGCCTGGAGCTGGCGGCCTGCTTCCGCTCCTGCCTGGAGGTGGCCGGAGACTACTACGACGTCGTCGCCATGCCGGAGGGGAGAACCCTGATCGCCGTGGGCGACGTATCGGGCAAGGGGGCGGGCGCGGCCATGATCATGGCCAACCTGCAGGCCTCGATCCGCAGCATGACGCGGGTCAACGTGCCGCTGGGCGAGATGGTGGAGGGGATCAACGACATCATCCACGCCAACACGCCCCCCGGGCAGTTCATCACGTTCTTCGCGGCGGTGTACGATCCCGCCACCCGGAAGCTGACCTTCGTCAACGCGGGACACAATCCGCCGCGGGTGATCCACAACGACGGCAGCAACACCGAGCTGGGTCCGATCGGCCCCATCCTCGGCGTATTCCCCGGACTGCCTTACGGTGAGCAGGACGTTGAGCTGGTCCCGGGGGACACCTTCGTGGCCTTCACCGACGGCGTGAGCGAGGCGATGAATATCGACGATGATGACTTCGGCGAGGAGAGGATCGTCGAGGCGGTCGCGCCGGAGAGGACCAAGACGCCGGACAAGCTGCTGACGACGATCGAAGAGGCCGTGGACGACTGGCGCGGCGAGGTCGAACTCGGCGACGACTACACGATCGTCATCGGCCGCGTGCAGTAGCGAGAATGGGGACACGTACCTCTAGTACGTACCCCTGATTTACGAAGAGGGGACATGCACCTGTGGTGCATGTCCCCGAAGAAGTGTCCAGCCGGGTGGACGAAAGAATGTTCGCTACTTCAGCAGCACCAGCCGGGTCACGGCCTCGTGGCCGCCGGCGCTGGTTACCCTCGCGAGATAGACGCCGCAAGGGAGCGGTTCGTCGCGATCGTCCAGGCCGCGCCAGGTGATCGTCCCCGCGCTTTCGACCTGAGCATCGTCCAGCAACGTCTTGTGCAGACGCCCCCGCACATCGTAGATCGAGATGGTCATTCGATCGGCGGCGGGAAGACTCCAGCTGATCGTCGTGGTCGGGTTGAACGGATTGGGCCAGACGGCCAGGTTTGCACGGATCGGTGCGATTATACCGTCCCCCACCGCAGTAACGAGGCGGTTGTCGAAGCTGATCGCGTCGATCCAGAACCCCTCGCCGGTCACGCCGCCGTCGGAGCCGAACTCGAAACGGAACTGCAGGTCGCCGCCAGAGTAGTCGCTCAGATCGAAGACGACCCCCTGCCAGCCGTCGGTGTTGCCGGACCATCCCGGCGCGTCGCCCAGACCGCCCAGCACATTGTCGGGGTAACCCAGCAACGGCTCGACGAGGTCCCACGTCTCATCGTTCAGGACGCGCAGGTTGACGCCGTCGAAGCCCCCCTCGGTGGCAGACCAGTAATGGAAGCTGAGAAGGCAGTAATCGAAGCCGGACAGGTCGTACGCGGGGCTGTTCAGGTAACCGCCCGCCTCGTCGAAATAGTCATCGTACATGCCCACGCCCCAGCAGGAGAGATCGCCGAAGCCCCCCTCGGGACCCCGCTCGAAGGGGGAGTCCCAGGACCAGATCTCCGTACCGAAGTAGCCGCCCTCATCCGCCTCGAAGTCCTCGACGATCGGCGTCAGCATCACTGTTCCGCCGCTGGGGTAATTGCTGACTCCGTCGGCCGCCGGAGTGACGAGTCCCGGACCGAAATGGGCCGCGGCGACCCCGTAGCCCGGCAGACTGTCGCAGAGCACGGTAACCTGGAACGGATCGGGAACGCTGGTGATGGCGAACAGACCGTCGGCCGCCGTCAGGGTCACGGCGAGATGGGGATCCTGCGGCGTGACCCGCACACCCGCGAGGGGATTGCCCGCAAGGTCCTTGATATAGCCGGTGATGTCGCGCACCTCTTTGGCCACCAGGGCAATGTCGAGCGTGGTGGTGATGCCGTCGGCCACAGAGAGGGCTCTGGCGGTCGGCTCGTACCAGTACGATTCGGTCGTCAGCGTATAATCTCCGGCGATCAGCGGGATATCATAGATCCCAGCCCCGTTGGTGATCCGGAACGTGGCGCCGCCGGGCACATCCACCCGTACACCCGCCAGGGGAAGTCCGGTGTCGAGATCGGTGATCACACCGGCAACCTTGCCGATCCCCACCGACGCCTCGGCCCACGCCGTCACCAGATTCGGCCGGGGACCGATCAGATTCCCCCCCTCCTGGGGTGTACCGGTGTTACGGAGGATCTGTGCGGCCAGGGCCGCGTCGAGGGGGAAGCCGTGGGCGCTCTTGAACATCCCCTGCAACGAGGCCACCGCCCCCACTACGATTGGCGAGGCGCTGGAGGTGCCGCTGAAGCTGTCGGTGTACCACTCCTCCTCGGGCAGTCCGTCGCCGTGCAGGTTGCCGTAGCCGCAGGTGGCGACGTAGTAACCCCAGCCGTGGAGGTCAAGACGCGAACCGTAATTGGTGAACCCCGCGGGCACGAGCGAGCCGCCGTCGGTGGCGCCGCACATGATCGCGCCCGAGTTGCGGACATTGCGATCGAAGAGGCCGTCGTAGACGGGATCGTCCAGATCCTGCGCCCCGTTGCCCGCCGCCTCGCAGACGATCCTGCCGTTCAGGGCCGCCAGCAGCATGGCGTCGAAGTTGTCCTGCCAGTACTCCATGCAGACGTAGCCGAACTGCCCCTCGCCGTTGGCGTTGGGTCCCGGTCCGTGCAGTTCGATGAGGATGATGTCTCCGGCTGCGATGGCGGCTGAGGCCATGTTGATGGCGTCGGCCGTCGACGAGCCGAAGATCGAGGAACAGCCGACGTCGCAGGCGGGAGCGATGCCCCGCACGCCCAGTCCGTTGTCGCTCCCGCGGATCTCGCCCAGCACCGCCGTGCCGTGGTTGCGCCAGCCCTGGTCGTCGATGTTGTTCCCCGCCTCGAAGAACGGCTCGGGCAGGTCCTCGTGGCTCCAGAGCCACGCGCCCTCGACATCCACCACCTGCACCGTCGCGCCGTCGGCGCCGGGGATGCCGGTGACGCTCCAAGCGCCGACCCCTTCGGGGGCGTCGTTCATGTAGCCCTGGTTGCCGGTGAAGTCCGGCGTATCTCTGTCGGAACGGGTCGCACTCTCGGTGAAGGTCGGCGTCTCGCCGGTGAAGGCGTCGAAGCCCAGCGCCGCGGGCACCGCCACCGGCTCCAGCCACGCACTCTCGACCTCGGGCAGGGCCAGAATCGCCTTGAGCACCGCGAGCAGAGTCCCCCTGTCGCTCGCGACATCGAGCATCTGGGCGTAGCTGTTCAGATCGGGCAGCGCGCCGCCGTACCTGGCTTCAGCGGCGATCCGCTCGGCGGTCAGCGCCGCGGCCGGGCGGGAGAACCTCCGGGACAGACGGGCCGTCGGAGCCAGTTCGGTGAACGTCTCTTCCAGCGTGACGTCGCGACCGCCTTCGGCCCGCTCCAGGCCGAAGGGCGTCACTGTCACGGCACTCTCGCTCGTGAACTTGATCACGATGGTCCCCGACGGGGCCGGGGTCTGCATCTCGAGCTGCAACGCTTTGGTCGGCGCGGCGTGACCGTAGGCCAGGACCAGGGCAGGAACGAGAAGAAGCAGGGCGACGAGTATCAGGCGATCACGCATAGGATCCCTCCGTATCGGGCAAGGCGACGATCATCCGGGTTTGCACCCGGACGGAATGGCGGCTGACGGGAGGCTTTAATTATAACAGATTCGGAAACGGATTGCAGGCGGCGACTTCGCCGGTTCAGCGCGTGAAATCGCCGTATTCAAGAAAGCGGATAATCTGCCGACGCGTATCGCGGGCGTTCATGATGAACGTATGGCTGTGATGAAGGACTATGAAGTCGTTCATCCCCTCCACCCGCGCGCTTTCCAGCGACACCTTGCCGTCATCCCGGCCGGGGATGAAGCGGCTGAAGATGGGGTTGATGGATCTGTCGCCAGCGATGACGCCGAGCTCAAAGTCCACGGGCGACAGGGTCAGCGGCACGCTCCCCTCCCCTTTGCCGAGCTCCCGCCCGGCGGGGCCGATGAGCGGCCCGAGCAGGTCGGCGATCTCGCTGCCCCGGTTGGGCGGACAGAGCATCACCACGCGTCCGAGGTTCTCCGGCCGCTGATCCAGCAGATAGACCCGCAGCAGAATCCCCCCGAGGGAGTGGGTGACGAAGTGCACACGGGGCGCTTCCCGCACGGCCTCGACGTTCAGGCGATCGTGCAGGTAAGCGGCCAGCTCTGTGATGGATTCGCTGCGGGAGGGGTAGCCGATGTTGAGCACATCGTAGCCCGCCTTTTCGAGACTGCGCGCGGGCAGGCGCATGGAGTTGCGGGTGCGGCCGAGGCCGTGGAGCAGCACCACCAGATCACGGGGTTTCTCGAACCGGTACTCCTGCCCCGCCGGTTCGGGCACGACGTCGGTGTCCACGGAGGCCTGCGCCGGGAAGGTCGTGAGAAGGAACGTGATCAGAAGGGTAAGTCGCAGAATTCGCATGGGGCTATCCTACCCCAACCGTCGACCGTAGACAACAGAATGGGGACATGCACTTTCCCCGGCCGGAGCACCGGGAAAAGAACATGTCCCCATGTAGTCGGTGAAAGAGCGTAGGCCAGACGGAATGGAACCTACTTCAGCAGCACCAGCCGCGCGGAGGTCTGGTACAGCGCGCCGTTCACCCTAACTAGGTAGACGCCCGAGCTCTGGGGCACGCCCGCGTCATCCAGGCCGCTCCAGCTCAGCTGATGCGTCCCTTCGACCAGCAGACCCTCGGCCAGCGTGACGATGCGCCGCCCGGCGACGTCGTGGATCGTCACCGTCGCGCGTTGCGCCTCGGGCAGACTGAAGCTCAGGTTGACCTTCGGGTTGAACGGGTTCGGCCAAGCCGAAACGGCGAGACGATCGCCGGCCTCTGGCGCGGGCACGGCGGTGACCGATCCGCACTGAACCGGATAGATAGCCAGCTCATCTTGAATCGAGAATATCATACCGTTGCCGCCCGCCGTATATAAGTTGGTCCAGGGCGTCACCAGATTACCGAGATACAGAGGATTCAGCGGATCTGAGATATCCACGGCCGCAATCCCCAACATGCCGCCGGCGTGAAGCACATTGTTCTCCAGATACAGAGTTTCGCAACGGAAGGGCAGCGCCGCCTCAGCTACGAATTGGGGATCTTCGGGATCCGCGAGGCTGAATACCCGAATCTTGCAGGATCCCCCCTCGTGTCCCTCGGTCGCGAGATAGAGGTAACCGTCCTGATGAAGCATATCGGAGATGAGGTCGGACCAGTGATCCACGGATGACAGCTTGAACATGGCCGCCGGATCGGACACGTCGATGATCGACATGACATCACCATGATCCGTGAAATCAAATGTATTCGGGTAGACATCCGAATCGAACGTGCAATAGGCGTAGTCCTCTACGAGCACTATATCCAGCATCTGCCGGTAGGGAGACAGCGTCAAATCCTGCAGCAGATTCAGCGACGACGGATCGGATACATCATAAGATTGCATGTCTCCATCGCTGCCGACGAACAGCAGAGCGTTGTCGACGTCCTCCCGGAAAGCCCTGTAATTCCCGTCTCCCATAATGAACCAGTCACCAACCACGGGGGCGTCCGGATCGGAAAGATCGATCGCGGACAGGTAGGTCCCGTAACTCATCTCTTCGGCAAAGTAATTCAACGCCAAAACGGTATCCCCCACATGGGTGAGATTTCTACTCCAGGTCCACATGTAGGGCGGAGTCAAAATTCTGCTGCGGAATACGGGATTCTGCGGATTGGAGATATCGATGAAATCAATGTGCGCTGAGTGATTGGGGATCAAAAGAAGATCTCCGAAGACATGCGGCCTGTGATATCCTTCGCCCTCCAGCGAGCCGATCGGATCGATCATAGTTTCAGAGGTGATATCGAAGGCTCGCAGACCGTTGTCGTGCGGATAGTAGAGGCGATCACCCTGAACCGCGATCAGGCCGAGGCCGGTCGCATCCCAGCCCATGTCGTAGGAACCCAGGGCGACCGGTGTTGACGGATCGGAGATATCCACCATATCGATTCCCCATTCGCCCGCAGCCACGTAGGCGGTCGTCTCGCCGACGCCCAATTTACGGTTCGACCGCACGGAGTGTTGCGCCGCCAGCAGAATCGGATTCCCGGGGTCCGCGACCGAGAAGACGCTCAACGACCCGCCTGAAGCCGCATAAGCGAAATCCCCCTTCAGCTCAATATCGTATACGCCGGCCATGAGCTCGGAGGAGCCCAGCAAGGTAAGTGATCCATCAGTCTTGATCCGGAAGCAATAAAGACGACCTTGACCGCCAATTATGCCGCTTCCGGCATACAGATAGCCGTCACGAACCTCCAGCGCGCGGCAGGATTCCCCTATCACAACCGTACCGATGAGATTGGGATAGCCTGGAGTGGGCATATTGTAGACATTGATGGTTCCGCCGTAGCCGAAATTGGAGTAGAGGTATTCGCCACCGGCTGCCATCACACTGATGGGTTCGCCCATCATGCTCGCACCGGCCATCACCGGAGCCGTATGGTCGCTGATGTCCAGCGCCAGAATGGCGGGAACCTCCGGATAGTGGTTATACCCGGTAAGGAAGAGGAGATCGCCGTTTATCATGAGGAAGCGGTGAGGAGCGATCCCAAAGGGTATGGTGCTAAGCTCGGCCACCTGATTCGGCGTCTCCGAGCCACAGTCCAATACGATGATACTTTCATCCGCATACAGTACATAGGCGAGATCATCCTTGACGATAATATCGCGAGGTTCATTACCAAAGTCCCACAAGTACTGCATCGATTCGTCATACTGGGCGCAATCCTGCCCCGATACACCTGAGCAAACGAGAATGAGAAGGAAAATAAGAATGAGTTTCTTAAGCATATAGCCACCATCTCAGCAAGAGTAATAGATAAATGAAACATATAATATCACATATCCGAACTCAAGTGCCAGCGCAATGTCTGACAGATAAGGGCCAAGCCACTTCCGCCAAACAAAGAACCGGGGATGAAGATGTGGGCACGCACCGCAGGTGCAATGAAGATGGGGACACGCACCGAAGGTGCATGTCCCCCTCCATATTCCATATATATTGGTTATCCACAAACAGATGGGGACACGCACCTTCGGTGCGTGTCCCCATCCAATTAGTTCCGAAGCGATCTAGCCGAACAGCGTGGTGCCGGCACCCTTGAGGTCGTCCACCGCCTGCATGATGCGGTCGGCCATCCCCTGCTCGGCCTTCTTCAGGTAGCCGCGCGGGTCGTACATCTTCTTGTTGCCGACCTCGCCATCGACCTTGAGCATGCCGTCGTAGTTGCTGAACATGTGATCCACCACGGGGCGCGAGAACGCGTACTGCGTGTCGGTGTCCACGTTCATCTTGATCACGCCGTAGTCCAGCGTCTCCTGGATCTCCTCCTGGCTCGAACCGGAGCCGCCGTGGAAGACCAACCAGAAGTAGGCGCCGTCGCCGTATTCGGCCTGGAGCGCGTCCTGGCCCTCCTTGAGAATCTTCGGGCGCAGCTTCACGTTGCCCGGCTTGTAGACGCCATGCACGTTGCCGAAGGTGGCCGCGAACATGTAGACACCCCCCTCGACCGCGCCCAGACGCTTGTAGACCTCGAGCATGTCGCCGGGTGTGGTGTAGAGCTTGTCGGCCGGGGTATCGGAGGTATCGACGCCGTCCTCCTCGCCGCCGACCACGCCCGCCTCGACCTCGAGGATGATCTCACTCTTCGCGCACCGCTCGAGCAGATCGACGGCGATGTCCATGTTCTCCTTCAGAGGCAGCGCGGAGCCGTCGAACATGTGGGACTGGAACAGGTTGGGCAGACCCGCCGCGCGCCGTTTCTCGGTTTCGGCGATGAGCGGATGGAGGAACGATTCCACCTTGCCCGCCTGGCAGTGATCGGTGTGGAGCGCGACGTAGATGTCGTACTCCTCCGCCGCGCGGTGGATGTACTCGGCCAGCGCGATGGCGCCCTTGGCCGGATCGTTCACGTTGAGGCCGGAGGCGAACTGTCCGCCGCCGGTGGAGACCTGGATGATGCCGTCGCTCCCCTTTTCGGCGAAAGCCTTGAGGCAGGCGTTGGCGGAGATCATTGAGGTGATATTGATGGCCGGGTAGGCGAAGCCCTTTTCGTAGGCGTTATCCAGCATCCGGCGATAGGTCTTGAAATCGGCAACCGGCATGGCTTGCTCCTTATGCAATCCGGATCAGCGTCCGGTCATCTGAATATCTCGGCGCGACATTCGCCGCAGCCCGATTGTTAGCAATTCTCGTTTGATTTGCCAATGATTTAGAAGCGCCCAATCTGAAAGTTGATCCGCTCACGTTCACGGAAGCCCAGCTTGCGGGCAATCCTCACAGAACCCTTGTTCGATTCAGCGCACTCCCAGTATGGCGTCACATTCAACTTGCGCGCAACGTGCAGGAACGAGGCGGCAAGGATTGTGCCCAACCCCCCGTCTTGCGCGCTCTCCGCCACTTCGATACCGATACCGCAGGCGGCGGTGCTCATATATTCGGCCGTACACCAGCCGAGGATCTCCCCCCCCTTGACGACACAGACACCGGCGCCCCGTCTGGCGAAGCTGTCCAGGTCGGGCCACATCCACTCGATCTCATGGCGTAGAGGCTCCCGTCCGGCCAGGCTCTCGTCGTCGAGCAGCTCCATATTGATGAAACGGAGCTCCAGCCCGGGCGGCAGCGGCAGGTCGGGGGGGTTCTGATGCTGCGGGAAATCGAAGATGACATACTCGGCCCGCCGGAACTCGATACCGCGCAAGGCTCTGTGCATTGCCGCATCCCACTCCTGATCGGGCACGACGAACTTGAACCAGGGACTGCCGTCGGCGGGCAGGATCTGGGCCAGATGGATGGCGAGTTCGGCCAGCGATCCATCCAGGTCATCCACCGGACCGGCCGGATAGAGCACGTTGTTCCCTTGATCCCAGAGCATGACCGAGTTGGGGGGATCACCCAGGCCCCACAGCTTGGCGGCGGTATTGCCCTCCTCGATGGCGGCCAGGGCCATCTCCGCTCGGGGGCCCGGAAAATGGCCTGCCAGTTTGGGCAGAACCGACAGTGGAAGTTCTCGGACAGGCATGGAGTCAGCTTTCGTCATGGGTGAACAGATGCCTCAGACATATGACATTGAGATCCGGGGAACTCCCCGCAACAACTCAGCGTGGCCAGGAGCGGCGCGCCTCGGCCTCAATGAACACCTTCTTCACGAGCGGCCAGGTCTCCTTGATTTCGGCATCCAGACGGGCAATCTCAAGTTCCATCTCATCCGCAGTGGCCTCGTTATTGAAATCCAGGCTCAGGTTGACCAGAATGAACTCGGGGCCCATATGGAGCGTCAGCACCTCGTTGATGTGCTCGACAATCTCATGCCTGTGGGCGATCTCCCGGATCCCCGTCACCACCTCGGGTTCGGCGCTCTCGCCGATGAGCAGCCCCTTGGTCTCCACCGCCAGCCAGATCGCCGTGCCGCCGAGGATGAGTCCGATCAGGATCGACGCGATGCCGTCGAACCAGGGCAATCCGGTGATCTGCCCCAGCAGAATGCCCACGAAGGCGACGACCAGGCCGAGCATCGCCGCTGAGTCCTCGAACAGCACCACATAGACCGTCGGATCCTTCCCTCTGTGCACCGCCTCGAAGTAGCTCATCTCCCCTTTGACCTTGCGGAACTCCCGCCAGGCGAAGAACCAGGCGGCCCCCTCGAACAGCATCGCTACTCCGAGGACGAAGTAGTTGATGATCACGTTCTCCATGTGCCGGGGATGGAGCAGGTGGTGCACACCCTCGTAGATCGACACACCCGCGCCGACTGCGAAGATGAGAATCGCCACGACGAAGCTCCAGAAGTAGATCTCCTTGCCGTGCCCGAAGGGATACTTGGCGTCGGCGGGTTTTTTCGCCTTTTTGAGTCCCAAGAGCAGCAGACCTTGATTACCCGTATCCACGATCGAGTGGATCCCCTCCGACAACATCGCCGCGCTGCCCGTGAAAGTCGCCGCGAAGAGCTTGGTCACGGCTATGGCCGCATTGCCGGCCAGCGCCGCGTATATCACCTTTTTCGATCCGGTCGCCATAGTCGCTTCACCTGCCGGGATTGGGGTTCCGTGTTCACGCAGCCTACCCCTCACACCGGAATCTGGCCAGATGAAATACGGGAGTCCGCCGATCCGATCGGAGCTACTTGACGCCTGCTGCCTCCCGCAGCTATAATTGAATCCTCTTTTTCAACAGGAGGCCGTCTCTCAACAGCGCTAAAGATAATCGATTCTCCAAAGTCTGATTATTGCTCCCGGAGTCAAGCAGGCCGATCATCGACCCGCTGTCCGAAATATGAGAGGTGGCCCAACATGAAACCCGTCTATTTGCTTCTGATCTCACAACTGTTATTCGTCTGTCCCTGCCCGGCCGCAACGATCCGGGTCCCCGACGACCAACCGACGATACAGGTGGGGCTCGACGCAGCGACCACCGGAGACACAGTGTTGGTGGCACCCGGCGACTACCCGGTCCTGGACCTCGATATCCGGGGAAAATCCATCGTCCTCCGCTCGAAGGCCGGCGCGGATGCGACGATCCTCGATGCGCAGGGTCTGGGACGCGTCTTCGTCGAGGACTGTTTCGCGGGCAGCTTGATTGAGGGTTTCACGCTTCGGAATGGAGATGCCGAACCGGGAGGCGCCGTGGTCATCAATTTTTCGACACCCGTATTCGAGGATTGTAGGTTCGTCGACAATCACAGCGACAGCGATGGAGGAGCCGTTTACTGTAGCGGAGGATGGTTTGACCCGGGAGCGGGAGGCTTCACCAGTTGTGAATTCCGGGGAAACACCGCACGGAGCGGAGGTGCCATCATGATGACCTTCTTCAGCAGCTGGATTTCAGACTGTCGCTTCTCCGACAATTCGGCTCTAGAATACGGTGGCGCCCTCTTTATGGAATGGGCCGGAAACCTCCTCTGCGAAGACAGTCAATTCATCTCCAATCAGGCTGGGCAGAATGGCGGGGCCATCAAACTCCGACTCGGCCCCATGGGCTCAGCGATTCAGAATCCGAATGGGATCAAGCACAAGGTCAGGGAAAGCATATATATTGAGCGGAGTTTCTTCCGCGACAATCAGGCAGTCAAGGGTGGAGCGATCAGTACGTCCTGGGCGCATCATGCCGGTCCTCCACCGGAACATCAACACATTCGCCAATGCACCATCGTGGAAAACAGGGCGGAAGAGGGTAGTGGAATCCATTCCCTTTGGAGCTTCACTGGCATGTGCAATATTGAGCAATCGATCATTGCGTTCAATTACATCGGTCAGGCAATCAGTGGTAACATTAACCACCTGATCGTCACCTGCTGCAACGTTTTCGGCAACGAGGGTGGAGACGAAATCGACGACGGAATCCAGTATGCGAACTTTTCCCTCGATCCAGGCTTCTGCGATCCCGATGGGGGAGATTTCACCCTGGCGGCCGACTCGCCCTGCGCCCCAGGAAATCACCCCGACGGCCTGGATTGCGGCCTGATCGGCATGTATCCCGTCGATTGCCCCAGCACGACGGCCCAGGAGACGAGTTGGAGCCGCATAAAATCCCTGTACTGAGGATAAACGGCAATTCAGCTCTCCGGGCTCAACGGCCCGGCTGACACGATGATTACGCCGGATTCCATGGGCGACATCGAACTTCATGTAAAGGCATATCGTCTCCCCGGAGGCGCAATCCCACCGACGATATTCCACCAACCGTAAGCGTTGCAGTGGACAAATTGTGTTCGCGCGCTCCGTCTCCCGATAGAGACCTCTCGACAGCATTCTTGCATTCGAATACCAAAATGATTACCTCTTCGTCAGCATCATCCAGACACCGATTACCCGGGAGGTCCAGTGCCGCGCAAATCAGCTGATCCTCAGCGAAGGATCAAGACAGCCCAGCGCCGTCAACAGGTGTTCCGTTCGCCCCCTCGACCCGCGTTGCGTCTGCGGCAGATATCCCAATGGCTGACGGTGCTGGTCACCTGCGTCATCGGCTGGCAATTCACACGTTGGGTCGCCGGACTGGAGGCGGGAATCACGTCGGGTTCACGCCCCGGCGGCGTGGAAGGATTTCTCCCCATCGCCTCGCTGGTGGGCCTGCGCCACCTGTTCGAGAGTGGGGAGATCTCCACTATCCATCCGGCCGGCATCTCCCTGCTCTGCCTGATCCTGCTCATCGCCCTGCTGCTGAAGAAGGGGTTCTGCTCCTGGCTCTGCCCCATCGGCACCGCGGCCGAAGTACTGGCCCGCATCTCTCATCGCCTCTTCCGGCGGAGAATCAAACTCCCTGCCCCGCTGGATTATCCCCTCCAATCGCTCAAATACCTGCTCCTCTTTTTCTTCC
The DNA here is from genome assembly GCA_024231955.1 of bacterium. Lineage (GTDB taxonomy): Bacteria > Krumholzibacteriota > Krumholzibacteriia > JACNKJ01 > JACNKJ01 > JAAEPZ01. Next base: position 21,347 of record JAAEPZ010000512.1, read on the forward strand.
TGAACGCCATTCTCCGCTCCATGACGCCCGAACAGATTTCAAGCTCGCTGGTCTCACCCTACTACCGGGTCAGCGACATCAAGATGCTGTACTTCTTCCAGCACCTCTCCGCGACGGCAGCGATCGTTCTCGGCGTGTTGACCATTCTGACCTTCGTGATCCCCTACTTCTGGTGCCGCTACCTCTGCCCCTACGGGGCCATGCTGGGCATCGTCTCGCTGCTCTCCCCCATGAGGATCCGTCGGTCGCTCCCCGCCTGCACCAACTGCGGCAAGTGCGCGGCCTATTGCCCCTCGTTCATCGCCGTGGATCTCAAGAGCACCGTCCACTCTCCCGAGTGCACAGGCTGTCTGGAGTGCGTGGCGCAATGCCCCGAAGAGAGTGCCCTGGCGATGCGCACCGTCGGTCCCTGGACCGGAACGGTCAAGCCGGTGATCTACGCAGCGCTGCTGACGGGGATCTTCTACGGCGGCATCCAGGTGGCCAAACTCGCCGGCCATTGGGACAGCTCCGTAAGCCGGGAGGAGTTGATCGAGCGGGTGGGCAGAGGTCTTGATGGTCCGGAATACGACCATCTGGGACGTCCCGGAAGAGAGGGCGGATCGGATTAGCGGTCGATGCTCCACACGCCAGGATTCGACGCAGATCTCCAGATATCGAGTTGATGCGGATATGTCAGCTCGTTGCCGATCACCGGACAAGCGCAGAGTTCAGCGCGATAGTATCCGGCTTAAGCGGTATGGGAGCGGAATCCGGAGTGTACATCGTGCCCCCGGAGCAATACATATCCCCAACAAAAAAGCCGACGAGTCCTGGGGGGGAACTCGCCGGCCTTCCGTGATCATCAACTCTCTCTAAATCGAGAACCACTTGCTGATCTTGAGCAGGAACACATTGTGCGGGTGGATCGAGAAGAGATCCCCCATGTCCGAACCCACATTGAATTCGCCGTCGGCGACCGAACCGCTCCGCGCCTGTGACCAGACCGCGTAGAAGATCGAGCCGGGCTGATATTCCCAGCGGACAACCAGATTCGAGTTGAAGGCCCGATAGTTGAAGTCGGGCTCCGAGATGGCGTAGTCGGCGCCGCCGCCATCCTGATCAAACGCCACCTCGCCATCGGCGCGGGTTATCTGATCGTCGGTGAACAGCGCAAAACGATCCGCGTACTCGGCGGCCATGGGATCGGTGATCCGTTTGAACTCGCTGTACTTGCCCGAGGCGATGAACGGCGAACCGTAGTACTGAATCGTCAGCTTCGGCGTCAGGCAGTAATCGAGGCGGAACGTCATCGACAGCTCCTTCTGCTTGAGCCGCGCGAAAATGTACTCGTCCTGCCCGTTCAACTCGTAGTTGTCCAGGATGCTCATCTTGTAATCGCTGCTGGAGAAGGTCGGGCTGAACGTCAACCGCATCGCGTCATTCGGCCGGTAGGTGAAATCCACAGATCCCCCGAAGTTGCCGCCGTTGTCGTTGTCGTCCCTGTTGAACCAGCCGTTGGACCCCACCTGCAACTGCCGACGGTAGTCGGAATTCACGTAGAAATCGCCATGCCAGTCACCGGAGGTCTTGGCTGCGGGACCGCCCCACAACATGGTGTTGGAGATCATCTCATTCGTCCGGCTGATACCGCCCCCACCGCTCCAGTTCCTCTTGAAGTTCGCATGCATGTTCATGTTGTAGGCGCTGCCCAGGAAGACGCCGTCCCAATCCCAATCCAGCCACTGATTGGCGTTGAGACTGAGGCTGTTGAAGATACCGAACGGCTCGCGCCAACGGTAGCCGCACCAGGCGGACTCATTGTATTCCGCCGCACGCCGCATGTAACCCAGGTCGTTGATCTCGAAACCCGGCGAACGCCAGGCGCCCGCAACCTGATACATGAAATTGGTGCCGTGCCCGCGCCGACCCAGCTGCACCGAGCCGCCGTGGCCCGAGAGCTCGGTGAGTTCTGGATCATAGTCGACCGACTCGTTGTCCGGGCGCTGATAGTAGCGCGCCGATGAGGTCTGAGCATTGGCAATCGCCCACTGGCTTCCACGCAGATGACTGCCCACGACATCGGCCATCACATAGAAGCGCTCATCCAGGAAGATGTGCGAAAGGTTGAGGCCGCCCGCGTAAGCCTGGGCCCGCATGTATTCGAGATGACTGTCCTCATCCTCGATATGCCGGTTCACGGCCGTGACCATGGCGCCGATCTGACTGTTGCCGCCCCGGAAGTCCTGCTCCAGGCGACCGACGAAGTAGTTGGTCAGGGGTTCGACGGTCACGTCGTGACGCTCGCCATCGGTCTCCAGCTCGGCCGTCTCCTTGGCGGTCACGCTCTCCAGCACACCTATGGACAAGCCGCCCGCCGTTTTGCCCGACAGCTTGAAGGCGCCCAGTATCGAAGTATTGGAGGGTTGATCGATATGGGAGGAGCTCGTGTAGTGCTCGGAATACCAGGGGTTGCTCGGCCGCCGACCGATGCGCCGCGAGTAGAACAGGTTATCCCGAGTGAAGTGACCGCCCGTCATCGCCGGGGCGATATCAAAGTCATAGATGTTCTGCCCCTCGACGAAGAAGGGACGCCGCTCACGCTGATAGGTCTCGAAAGCGGTGAGGTTGACCTGCGACGGATCCGCCTCGACCTGCCCGAAGTCGGGATTGATCGTGAAGTCCAGCGTCAGGTCGTTCGTGACGCCGATCTTGCCGTCCAGCCCCTCGGTGATGAAACCGCCGCGGCCGGTCCGGAAGGGATCGCCCTCGATCTTTTCGTAGAACTCCGCCTTGTTGACCAGATAGGGCATCAGCTCAATCCGTCGCTTGGGTTTGATCCCCCGGATTCCGCGGACATAGCCCATGTTGCTTACCCAACCGGAAACATCCTTGGGCTTGTACTGCCAGGAGGAGCGCTCCTCCTCGCGGAAAATCCGCCGCGCGACCTGTATGCCCCAGGTCTGCTCCTCCTCATCGCTGAAACGGAGCTGACTCAGGGGGATCCGCATCTCGGCGGTCCAGCCCAGGTCGTCGATGTTGGTGGCGCCCTGCCAGATCGGATCCCAACTGTTTGACCAGTTGTCGCCGTTGCCGGAGATGAATTCGTCCCCCTGCACGCCCGAGACGCTGAGCGTGAAGGAGAAGGCGGTGACATGATCGAAGCGGCTGTCGATGTTCACCTCGACCCAGTCGCCGGGAAAGTTGTCGCGTCGGCCGAGAATGCTCCGCACCAGAGCTGGATCATCGAAAGCTCTGAACGCCATGTACACGGCCTCATTATCATAGAGGAACTTGAACTGCGTCTGCTTCGTCGGTTCTTCGCCATCACCGGGAGAGTGCTCCCGGAAGCCGCCCGCCCACTCGACCGTGGTCCAGGCATGATCGTCCAGAATGCCGTCTATCTGCGGTTGCGCACCGGACACACGCTCGGTGTCATAGTAGCGTCTCTCGAATTCCGTCGCAGTCGCCAGGCCGGCGCACAGTGCCGACAACAGGACGAGCAGCAGAGCTAAATGCAGTTTATTCATGGTACTTCCAATTGCATTGAGGGGGTATTTCATCACAATCCACCACTCGGTAGAGTTCTTGATTGTATTTGACATGTGGGGTGGTTCAGGCGTTAAACAGTACACACAATTTTGAATAAAGTTACAACTATCCGTTTGATTTTTCCCCCACGTTCAATTCGTTTCAGGGAAGATCGGTATGTCTGAGTCGGGGGATACACCTGCCGTCAAGGGTTATGTACTCTTTGTAAAGATCCCCGGTCAGGCAGGAATGTACCGGGCAGACGAACACGAGGCTGCCGATCCTCAGCCCCGCAGCGGAACCGGCGGGCAGCTCCACAACGCCATGCTCCTGGGAAAGGGAGACCAGCGGCAAATCCCGACGTATCCTGCCGAGGCCGCCGCCTCCGGACTCCAGGAGATAGCCGAACACCTCACGCCCGCGCGTATCGGTGATGTACTCCTTCGCCAGATGCACGGCGCCGCCGTAGATCACCAGTCGTCCCGGCTCATCCCCGGATCCGGGAGCGGGATAGACACCGACGATGGGACAGGCGACAGCCACGGCGACATCATCCTCGACGCAGGTTCCCAGCGCCAGTTGAGAGAGATCATAGAAAACGAAGTTGCCGGGGCGGATCTCATCCAACCCCGGAAAGCTCTCCGCCAGGCTACAGGTGGGAGTGTCGCCGATCGACAGCAGGCAGGATTCGACACGCCGTCCCAGAACGACCTCCCGCACGCTGCTCATCCGGAATACCGATTCGGCGTGAATTTTCCTGATCGCAGCCGGTGAGTCGGCCCGATAGCTGTGGCCGCTGTGGGTGAGCAGACCACGGAAGGTGAAGCGACTCTCCTTTTCCACCGCGACCGCCAGATCGGCAATCCGCTCCTGTGACCCCCAGGGCAGACCGACACGGCCATACCCCACATCCACCTTGATCCAGATCGCCACGCGGTTGCGGAGACCGGCCTTGAGCCCACCCAGCGCCTGTTCGGAATCGATCAGCAGACCCAGATCGATGCGAGCGGCCAGAGCGTCCAGCCGTTTGAGTTCGCGGATGTTGGCGGGAAAAGCGATGGTGATGTCCCGCCAACCGTGATCGGCGAAGTACTCGGCCATCCCCGTCGAGGAGACGGTAATCGCCTTCACTCCACGCTCCCGGAACCACTCGCCGATCTCGGCGGATTGATGCGTCTTGAAGTGGGGCCGCAGCGACACGCCCGTAGTGCGTGCCTTTTCGATCATGAAGTCGATATTGGCCCGCACCCGCGCCTCGTCGAGCAGCAGCGTAGGCCGGTCGATGGCGTTGAATGAATTGAATGTAAATCCGCCAGTACTCACAGTCTCCCTCTCCATCGCATCAGGCCCCGCGACACCGCGGCTATTCGGCTTTCATTGCGCTGCGCAGGCGGGAGAGGACGACCTCCCGACCCAACAGTTCGGCGATTGCCGACAGGTCCGGCCCGTGCATGACTCCGGTCAACGCCACTCGGACCGGCATGAAGAGCCCCTTGCCCTTGGCGCCCACAGCCTTGCCCGTCTTCTTGACGGCTCTCTTGAATTCAGCCGAGTTGAGCGGAGCATCGGGCGGCAGAGGCGCGCCCTCGGCATCCTCCGTGGGGGGCGTCGCCAGTCGCTCGGCCAGCGCGCCGAACAATTCGCCGTTGGCGAGCCACTCACGAGTCTCCTCATCCGGTTCGGGCAGGTCACCCCGCAGAGCCGCCAGTTGATCCGGGATCCCGGCCGCACAGTGGATCCGATCGAGCACGGCCTTGATCATCAACAGGCGACGTTCATCATCATCGTCAGGGAGGAAACGGCGCGCATCGGGCAACAACTCATCGGCGCCCGCTCCCCTGATCTTCACGCCGGACAGCCATTTCAATTTGGTATGGTCGAAAATCGCCGCGCTCTTGTGCACCCGCTCCAGCGAGAAGGCCTCGATCAATTCCGCTCGGGTCATGTCTTCGCGATCATCGCCGGGATTCCAGCCCAGCAGCGCCAGATAGTTGACCAGCGCATCTGCGGGATAGCCCTGTTCGCGATAGCTCTCCACCGACGTGGCGCCATGCCGTTTGCTCAACTTGCTCCGATCCTCTCCGAGAATCATGGAGAGATGGGCGAAGCGCGGCACAGGCAAGCCCAGCGCCTCATAGATCACCACCTGCCGCAGCGTGTTGGAGAGATGATCGTCACCGCGCACGACGTGGGTGATCCTCATCAGACCGTCATCGACCACGCAGGCGAAGTTGTAGATCGGCATGCCGTCCTGCCGCAACAGGATGAAGTCCCCCACCATATCGGCGGGGAAGGTAACCTCGCCGCGGATGATGTCCTCGATCGTGATGTCGCGCAGGGGCATGCGGAAACGGACGATGTGCGGCTCCGTCGCGGCCCGCCGCTCCGCCTCCGCCGGATCGATGGCGGCGCAGGTGCGATCGTAATGGGTGGCGAGACCGGCGGCCTTGGCGGCATCGCGTTTGGCGCTCAGGTCCTCGTCCGAACAGAAGCAGCGATAGGCCGCACCGGCATCGATCAACTGCCGGGTCTTGTCGCGGTAGATATCGAGACGCTCGCTCTGCCGATAGGGTCCGCAATCGCCGGGGTTGTTCGGTCCCTCATCCCAATTCAGACCAAGCCAGCGCAGGCTCTCCACCAGTCCGTTTTCGCTCTCGACCGTGGAGCGCGCCTTGTCGGTATCCTCTATCCTCAGCACGAATGTACCGCCGACATGCCGTGCGAACAGCCAGTTGAACAATGCCGTGCGGGCCGTGCCCACATGGAGCATCCCCGTCGGGCTGGGGGCGAATCGGACCCTGATCTTTGTTGCGTCTGAACTCATGCGATCTCCTCCAGAGTGGCGACAGCCATCGCGGCCATCCCCTCACCGCGCCCCAGGGCGCCCATGCCTTCATTAGTGGTGGCCTTCACCGAAACGCAATCCAGGGGCAGCTCAAGCGCCTCCGCCAGATTGGCGCGTATCGCCTCGATGTGCGGCTGCAACTTCGGTTTCTCGGCCACCAGAGTGATATCCGTATGGCGGGGACGGAGACTCTTCCCGGTCAAAAGCTCCAACACCCGCGCCAGCAGTTTCATGCTGTCGGCGCCCCGCCAGGTGTCGTCGGTGTCGGGGAAATGCCGCCCGATGTCCCCCAGTGCGGCCGCACCAAGCAGGGCATCCATGAGCGCATGCACCAGCACGTCGGCGTCCGAGTGTCCGGCCAGCCCGCCGACAGCGCTCGGGATGGCAACGCCCCCCAGGATCAGCGGCCGCTCCGCCGCAATACGATGGGAATCGAATCCCAGACCGGTTCGCACGACAGCCCCCTTGCCGGTGGCGGCGGAGGGTCCGAGCAGACGCTCCGCCTGTTGCAGGTCGGCGCCGGTTGTGATCTTTAAATTGTCCGGATCGCCGGGCACCTGCGCCGGGTGTATGCCCAGGGCCAGCACCAGGGTGCCGTCGTCGCCCGCGTTCGTCTCGCCCCGCTCCAGGGCTGCGGCGTGGGCTCGGCGCAGCAGGGGCAGTCGGAACAACTGCGGCGTCTGCACCCGTCCGAGCGATTCGCGCTCGAGGATGGTGGTGATATGATCGTCAGCCAGCCGCACCATGGTATCGACCACAGGCAGCACGGGCACCAAAGCAGCCTGTTCACCCATCTCCCGCAGACGATTCAGCCAGCCGGGCAGAACCGATCCCGCAAACAGGGGACGTGCTGCGTCGTGCACCGCAACCCAGGCATCCTCATCGGGCACGGCAGCCAGGCCGCAGGCCACGGAGGCCTGACGCGAGTCGCCGCCCGCGACTATTATTGGTGTGAGGAGAGTCGTTTCAGCGATCAGGTCCGTCACTTCGGCCAGATCGGATTGCGGCACGACCAGGATCAACCTGTCGGCGTCGGCATGGCGGGCGAAGGTTTCAAGCGCCCACAACATCAGCGGTTTGCCGCCCAGGTGCAGATACTGCTTGGGACGGTCCCCCCCCAGGCGGCTGCCCGAGCCTCCCGCCAGGATAATGCTCCAGAAGTTCATATTCATGGCGTGGAATCTAACACAGGGGGACGTGATAGTCACCCCCTCACAGGCTTGACCTTGCGGAGTGGGGGGGAATGGAAAATCTGGAGGCCGAATCCTTTCGACCTCCAGGACCCCGGATCAACGAACAGAGGGGGGATTCTGCTCAACGGGATTTTCTACATAACCTTCAACCACCTCACTTCAATAAACTGAGAACAAGTTGACTGCCCATATTCGCATGCGCCAGCATCATGGCCCCCTGCTGCTGGAACGTTGAGAATTTGACGAAGTTGGTCCACTCGGAGGCAATATCCGTATCGGCGATCGTCGAGTTGGCCGCGGTCAGGTTTTCGAACGAAACCCTGAGATTGTTGATACCCGATTCCAGCGTGGTTGACTGGAAGGAGCCCACCTCGGCGCGCATCGTACTCACCTGACTGATCGCCTGGTCAATTATCTCGATCGCGTCGGAGGCTCCGGCGACGCTGGTGACATCTATCTCACCCAGGTCGGCGAACATGTTGTCCCCGCCCAAAGTATCCAGACCCGTCCCCAGATTCGCGGAATCAACGCTGTCCAAAGCGATGCTCGTGGTCTGGCCTGCGTTGGCGCCGACCTGAAAGACCAACTGATTATTGGTGACCAGCACTTCCCCTGCGGAACCGACGGCCGCATCGGTTTGCACCTGCAGACCCTCGGCCGCGGAGCCTTCGACACCGGTCAGAGTTGCGCCGGAACCCGTGGCCTGGTGGCTAACGCCACTATTGACGAAGTGCCCCTCGATGTCGGCGCCGGTACCGCTGTCGCCGGCACCTGCGGCAAACCCGCTCTGGCTGCCGTCACCGGCCGCCAGGCTGGAGCTGACGGTGAAATCGCCCGCACTGCCGAACATCGAACTGGTCAAGGTGACGTTCGTGCCATCGGTCGAGGCGATCAGATCGGTCGTGTCGGTAGTCGCATTGATCTTGTCCACGATCGTCTGGGCATCATCACCCGCCAGCAAATCGACATCCACGACGGCGCCCGCGCTGGTGATGGTCAGTGTCTCATCCGCCGCAATACCGGCAATGGGTCCCGAATTGGTCGTGGCCACGGCGGCCTGCGTCGCCTGAGTGTCCACAACCACTTCGAAAGTGTCGCTCGCGGTCGCGGTGGTTCCATCGAGAAACGTAACATCGCCCGAAGTGACGGTGCCCTGAACGCCGCTGCTGCCATCAAGCAGATTCACAGTGCCGAACTGCGTGTTGGCCGCAGTACTGTCGATGGAGTCGAGTGAGGATTGAATCTCCGCCTGCATCACGGCCAGGTCCTCGCTGGAGTGAGTACCGCTGTTGGCGGCATCGACGGCGATCTCTCGCATCGCAAGAAGCTGAGCATGCACCTCGCTCAAGCCCGAGTCGGCGGACTGGAGCATGCTCACGGCCCGCTCGCTGTTTTCGATAGCCTGATTGATGCCGCCCATCTGAGCGCGCATCGTCATAGAGATGATCAGACCGGCGGGATTATCCGCCGCCCTGTTGATTTTGGAGCCGGAACTCAGTCTCTCCATAGACTTCGCCCAACTATTCTGATTGCCGTTCATCACACGCCAGACATTGTTAGCTGCCGTGTTGCTGTTGATCCGGAAGGACATGGGCAACAACCCCCTTGATTCGCCCACATGCCTCCATTGAAACAAAACCCCTACACCATCTTGGCCGCATTTCCGCAATACACAAGGACCATATTACATTTTGTGCCGAACGGACCTCGCCGCATCCGGTCGCGTCCGACAGCACGGAATCGGCACCCGCAATTCCACGCCGGGGCAGGCCATCCGCCGTTCTTGCCGATGGAATCCATTACCTATGGTCACCTCTGGTGGTGAAGACAGACGATTCACCTCCCGGAGGGTACGATGAGGTTGCGCGTGTGTGGGGATATGCGTCAAAAAAAAACGAGACCCCCAAGCTCAGGGTCCCGAGTGATCGAGGTGTGTCTCCGATCGGCTCCCTATTTCAGAAGCATCTCCAGCATGGCTTCGGAGTCGACAAGTTCAAGATCGTGGAGGTGTTTGAGCAGATCCTTCTTTTTGATCGGCTTGGTGATATAAGCGTCGCATTGCCCCTTGAACGCCTTGAACATGTTCTCCTTCACATCGGCAGCCGAGATCATGATGATCTTTGCCCGTTTCGAGTTCGGAATGCCTGCTTCCTCTTCACTCTTTCTGATCTCGACAAGCGCCGTCTGGCCGTCCATCTCAGGCATCATGATATCCATGCAAATGAGATTGTACGGTTTGCCCTCTTGCAGGCTTTTATGCACAAACTCGACTGCAAGTTTGCCGTTGACCACCGCATCGCATTCACCGAATGGGCAAATGTACTTCTGCAGAACTTCAACATTCATCCTGCTATCTTCAACAATGAGCGTGTGCATCCACGTATCCTCCTGATTACCAATCACCCGGAATTCCGGATAGCTCCGTCAGTCAGTTCGGCTGTTGCTTGTGCGTTATGGAAAAAGGGTGCCAATGGGTATTGTGCGATGGATATCGAAGGGGATTGGGGACTTTATCCCTCACACGCATCCAGGACGTTCGGGACAGCTGAACAATGATCAGGATGTACTCCGTCAAGTAACGACCAGTAGACGATAACTGCCGGTTCTTCCCTGAATCTGGGATCGGATCGATGTACCTCAACCTCCCAATGCGCACACCCTAATGCACATTTCACAAGAGGTGGGAAATATAAGCCCAAGGAGCTTCAAATATGTCTGACAATCTTCTTGCCGTTCAGCTTGCGTGTAACTATTTGCATGTCATCCTTGTCTATCTCAGCAGCGGGATCGAGCAGGAGTGCCAATATGGCGTCCTTCGCCTCCGGGTCGAGCCTGAAGCCAACCTCGATCCCGCGCTTTACTCCACGACATTCAGACGGATTTTTCATAGCGACAACACCACGATCACCGCTGAAATGCTAGAAACCGATCCCCTTGCCGATTGCCGGCCCCTGAGCTCAGATCTTCATCTTCCGCCAGGCTCGCCGCAAAGCCAGAGTGGCGCCGGCACCCACAAAGAGCAGGCAGACGCCCATCCCCAGTTTGCCGTAGAGGAAATTCCCGGTGGAGAAGAGCACCGCGTAGACCGCCAGGCAGGCCAGCACCATGCAGAGCAGGCCCTGCGGCAGGGTCCAACCACCTTCGCTCACATCAATCGTTTCGCCCGCCTCCGCAGCCTCTTCGCGCACCTTGCGCCAACCCGGTCCCCCAGGTTGGGCCAGACGACAGAAGGATCTGAGCCGCGAGTCGGTTGTCGGACGTGCTGCAAAGGTCGCGATGAGCCAGGCGCCGGTGGTGACCCCCACACCGATGACGAACTTCCAGGAATCGGCCAGAATCATATCCGGGAGAACCCGATCGTGAATGAGGTGAAAATAGATGGCAATGATGAAGGAGACCACCATCGCCGTGATTTCACTCCACGCGTTGATCCGCCACCAGAACCAGCGAAGGATGAACAGCAACCCCGTGCCCGCGCCTATCTGCAACAGAATCTGAAAAGCCTGCAGAGCATTTTGCAGCATCAGCGCCAGGAGCGCCGCGAGCAGCATCATGACCACCGTCGAAATTCGCCCCACGAAAACCAGCCGCCGTTCGCTCGCCCCGGGGTCGATGAACCGTTTGTAGAAATCGTTGACCACATAGGATGATCCCCAGTTGAGATGGGTCGAGATCGTGGACATATACGCGGCGATCAGAGAGGCGAGGACCAGACCGAGGAGGCCGTGAGGTAAATAGGTCAGCATCGCCGGATAGGCCAGGTCGTGGCCGATCTTGTCCGCGGGGATGTGCGGAAAAGCGGTTTGCAGAGACTGCAGGTCGGGGAAGATGATCAGCGAGCAGAGCGCCACGAGGATCCAGGGCCAGGGGCGCAAAGCATAGTGAGCCGCGTTGAAGAACAGCGTGGCTCCGACGGCGTTCTTCTCATCCTTCGCCGCCAGCATCCTCTGCGCGACATACCCACCGCCACCAGGCTCCGAGCCGGGATACCAGGAGGCCCACCACTGCACCGTCAGGGGGATCAGGAAAACGAAGATCAGCGTGTCGCGCGAAGCCGCATCGGTGAAGTTGATCGCGGGGATCATATCCAGCTTCCCCGCAACTGCCGGATGGGTGAGCATCCCGGTGAGGCCGCCCACCTCCGGCAGACGCAGGGCCACCACAGCTGCGGCGGCGGCACCGATCATAGCCACGCTGAAAAGGAGAAAGTCGGTCAGCAACACCCCCCGGAAACCGCCGAGCGTGCTGAAGATGACAGTCACGACCGCAGCAATGGAGAGCGTCTGGATCGGGCTGAGATCCATCATCACCGCGCCGATCTTGATCGCCGCCAACGAGACGGCACCCATGATCATGATGTTGAAGAAGATGCCCAGATACAGTGCGCGGAAACCACGGAGAAAGGCGGCGCTGCGACCGCTGTAGCGCAGTTCGTAGAACTCCACATCGGTGAGAACGCCGATCCGCCGCCAGAGTCGCGCGTAGACGAACACCGTCAACATGCCGGTGAGCAGGAACGCCCACCAAACCCAATTGCCCGCAACGCCGTTTTTCCTCACGATGTCGGTGACGAGATTGGGCGTATCGGTCGAAAAGGTGGTGGCCACCATCGACATGCCCAGCAACCACCATGGCATCTTTCTGCCCGAGAGGAAGAATTCCGATGTGCTCTTTCCCGCTTGTCTGGTCACCCAGATACCGACCGACAGAGCGACGCAAAAGAATCCGATGATGAAGATCCAGTCAACAGCAAGCAGTTCCACGAGCATCCCTTTCGTTGCTCCACCCTCAAAGAGCGGCGGCTATTATCTCCGTCATTTGCTTCGCCTTCGCCTCCATGTCCGCCAGCATGGCAAACTGGGTGCGGCAGCGATCCAGATTCTGGCCGGGTCGATCGATTCCGTAGTAGCGGTCTCCGTCAATGTGGTCGGAAAGGAAGCGTAGACCCATCGTGAAGGTGACGTGCCGCGCTCCGTAAACGAGGTTTTCGATCTCGTTGGGCACCAGGATATGCCTAGCCTCCTGCAGAAACCCGCGCACCAGAGCCGCAAACAGGTCAAGGTCGATCCCGGCACGGGAAACGTCCGTTTCATCCTCCAGGCAACGCGCGGCGCCGGAGCGGACGAGATCACCGAAGTCGTAGAGCAGAGTCCCCGGCATGACGGTATCGAGGTCGATGACGCACAACCCCTCGCCGGTTTCGTCATCAAGCAGGACATTATTCAGCTTCGTATCGAAGTGAATGATCCGCTCCGGCACATCCCCATTCTCCAGAAGCCTCATCAGCCCTGCCGCCAGCGTCTCGCGCGCGAATACGAAGTCGATCTCCCGCTGCACGGCCGCCGCGCGGGCAACCGGGTCGGCGGCCGTCACCGTCTTGAAGGCGGTGAGGCGCAGACGGGTGTCCCCGAAACCGGGGATGGTTTCATGCAGCCCCGGCCCCGGCAAATCGACCAGATATTTCTGGAAGCGGGCGAAGGCACGAGCGGCGCTCTCTATCTGACCGGGATTTTCGGCGCGATTCAGAGAGTGCACGCCCGCTATGAAGCCGTAACAACGCCAATAGTCACCGGCGGCATCCCGAAACAGGTTGGCGCCATCCGCGGCGGTCATCACCGTGAGCACACGACGGGTCGGATCCTGGCCCGCAGCTTCGACAACCCCCCTGATATGGGCGGCTACCCGCTGAATGTTCTCCATCAGCAATACCGGGTTCCGGAAGACATCCGTGTTGATCCGCTGGAGCAGGCCATCGGTCCGCCCGGCCAGCCGCAGACGCCAGGTGTCGTTGATATGGCCGTCACCCCAGGGTTCTATCCGTAGAATTTCGCAGTCCCGAACGAAGTGTCTTGCGGCAATCAGAGGGTGAGAGCGATCGGATCGGGTCATGTTTTCATCCCCACAGCGGCACCGGGTAGCGCCCGGATGCCGCCAGCTCCGCCAGAGCCGTTTGCAGCGCGGCGCGATCCCCACGCCAGGTCACGCCATACCACCGCTCGCAGGTGGGCAGCACGCGCACGCGGACGGCTCGCGTCTCAAGCAGGTCGGCGATGACCGCAGGCAGGTGGCACTCCGATTTTTCCTCGCCGCCACGCGCATCCAGGAAACGGCTGAAGGCCTCTGCCAGCTCATTGAAGATTGGTAGGCGGAACCCCCACATGTTCATCGACACGATCGTGGTCGCGGGAAGCGGATGCCAGATGTCGTTATCCAGCAAACAGCCGATCCCCTGCCGGAAATTCCCGACCCGCGTCCGTTCGACCACACCGGCAAGGAGGCCATCGGCATTGACGTCGCAAACGCCGCGCGCCACGTGACCGTGATCGCTGAGCGTCTTGATCAAAGGGTAACCGATCAGACAGTGATCGGCGGATTCCTCGGCAAGGAATGTGGCCAGAGTCTCGAACGAAGTGGAGCCGTAGTAGTCGTCGGCATTGATCACGGCGAAAGGGCCGGTGATCGCGTGCGCCGCGCTGAGTACCGCCTGGGCCGTGCCCCAGGGCTTTTTCCGTCCGGCGGGCAGATCGACGGCAACACGCTCGCCGCCGGGCAGGAGGTATTGATCCTGTTTCTGGTGAACATAGACCGTGTCTATGCGCGATTCGATATTCCGTCCTACATGCCGTCGGAAATCCTCCTCGATATCCTGCCGCACTACAAACACCACGCGTGCGAATCCTGCGCGGATCGCATCGAAAACGGCGTATTCGAGCAACAGCTCGCCCGCCGGCCCGATCGGTTCAACCTGCTTCAGACCACCATAACGGCTGCCCAATCCGGCGGCCATGACCACGAGTTGAGGTGCCGACACGTTTTGATCGCCGCAATTCATCTCACTCACGCCCGACCTTTCGACAATGTAAGGGGTACCGCGATTGTACCTTTCCCCCCGACTCAATCAAGTCATTCCGGACAGATTCAATTACAGGAATTTATGCCGATGGAGCCTGAATGTATTTTGAGAACATCTTTCGCGCGCGGGACTGAACCATAAATAAGAAGCGGCCGAGTCGTCACCCGGCCGCTTCTCCTATTAGTTGAGACAACATGGTAACAGAGACTAGCTGTTAATGGTCACCGAACTAAACAAAGTCTGGTGGGCTCCGCAACCAAAGAAAGCTCCGTGACTACGGCAAAATGGTCGGACACCACATCGGGCAACACCTGGTAACTATTGAACCTGAATTCCGGTGAGACGAGAATCCAGTCCAGCCGTTTCCCGCTCAGGGGGAAAGTGGCCAGACCCTCTTCATAGGGTCTGTAGATCCTGAGGGACATCTCGGAGGCCAGGCGCCACAGCACGGAACTGTCCTTGTCGCCATTGCAGTTGTAATCCCCCATCACGATCACCGGATTATCCCGCTCGGCCAGGATATCAATCAACTCCCCCACCTGTTGTTTGCGCACGGAATTGCGCGAGAAATCGAAATGCACCGAAACGATGTCTATCATCACACCGGGAAGACCGGGCCAGGGAATCGAGGAGACGACAAACCCCTTCCTGGTCGTCGGAGGCGACGGCGGGAAAGTATAGGAATTGGCCTCCTCCAGCGGCAGTTGCGAGAGCAGTGCCGTGCCGTAGGAGAGGCTCATCCCCTTCACATGCTCACCCTGCACTGCGTACTTGAAATTCGCACTGCGCGCCAGGTGATGGACATGGCTGAAACGCCCACTCCAGGCGGACGGCGCATCGGCCTCCTGCAAAGCGACAACATCGGGATCGATCCGGTGGATCATCTCGGCGGTCGCATCCAGATTCTCGATGATGCTCTCACGGCTCTGCATAACCTGATGCACACCGTTGCTCCTGCCATGAGCAAGATTGAGAGTCATTACCCGCAATGTGTCGGTAGGTCGAAAAGGGGTTCGTACGCAGGTGTCGGCGGTTTGGGGGAAAAGTGTCACTGCCAGTTCCTGCTCACGCTCACCCGACATGAAGGACGATATGGAAAAACCCAAGATGACTACTCCAACTGTTGCTGCAACTGATGCAAAACGCATTTCATACCCCGAATTCATGTCCCCGATTGCAGAAAGCGTACCGGTCGGCGTCCGCCGATCGGCTGCCGATCCACATTGAATCAGGTATCGATCCGGGGGTATGCCCGGTGATATCGCGGCATTGAGCAATACTCCCTGTGGGAGATCCCTGTGGTGCATGCAAAATGGTTCGGATTGCAAAAAGGGTCAAGAGCGATACGGCACATTCGATGGGATACAATAAACAGCGGCCTGCGCAGACCGCGCAGACCGCCTGAATTTGAACGCCATGTCGGGAAGTCCGTTAGCCTCCCGCCAGTTTCACACGATATCCGCGCTCCTCAAGTTGGCTGCGGAGGACATCACGGAAATCGCCCTGGATTATTATCACGCCGTCCGCAACCGATCCGCCGCAACCGCATCGTTTCTTGAGTCGGGCGGCCAGGTCACGCAACTCGTCGTTCGCGAGCGGCAAACCCGAGATGGTCGTCACGGTCTTGCCGCGCCGCCCCTTGACCTCGCGGCGAATCCGCACGACGCCATCGCCCGCCGGACGCGCCGCATCCTTGCGCTTGCAGATACACCCCTTAGAGGGCTTTTCACACTGAGGGCAGATCCGCCCCAACTCGCTCGAATAGACCAGATCGTTCTTTTTCATCCGTCGATGATCAATTCGTCGAGCGGACGCTTGGGAACATGGTGTACACCCTTTTCGTCACGCCAGTATTTGATGTCATCCTCGGCGACCTCCTCGAGCACCACCTCTTCACGGGGTTCACCGAGGGCAATGACAAGCAGGATTTCGCAACTCGGCGGCAGGAGGAGAGCCTGACGGAGCGCACGACGCTTGATGGAACCGATGATGCAACCCCCAAGGCCCCTCTCTATGGCGCCGAGAAGAATGCTCTGCGCGGCGATCCCGTGATCGCAGCCGAAATTCTCGCTGACCTCACGATCCCCGAGAATGATGATGTATCCCGAAGGTCGCTCACCCTCCTCCGGTCCCTCCCATTCGGTCAGGTACCCTGCCCATTTCAGGCGCGAGAAGATCATGTTGTTGCGTGTGGGATCGCAGGAGAGTATGAATTTCAATGGTTGTATATTGCCGCCCGAAGGGGACCGTCGCGCCAGATCGACAAGTTCGACCAGGGTCTCGCGCGCTATGTTCGCCGCCCCATTGAAACGACGATAGCTGCGGTTTCTCTGCACAAGATCCGAAATCATCAGGGAACCCTTTCCTTTATTGCCCGGGTTTGCGGGCAAAGATGGTATTCACGGCGTGTTGGTGCGGCACACCCGCGGATAGACAGTCGAATACCGTCTCCTCGCAGCGCTCGATATACCAATCATGATAATGGGTGAAGAGTTCACCCGAAATCCACTTTTGAAAATTATCCTCGGCGTCCGGCGCCGAAGCGATGAACGGCTTCTCGACGAAGACGGAAAAGACATGGAGGCCACCCGGCTTCGTGAAAGTCTTGTAGTTGTCGAATATCTCCCGTCGCATCTCCGGCGGGAGCAGGTGCAGAACACCGTTGGCGAACAGGGCGTCGAAAGCCTCCGTCAGGCGCCAGGTCAGCAGATCCGCCTGGAACGCATTCAGCGCAACCCCTGCGCGCGCCGCCAGAGCCATGGTCTTGTCCACCCCCTGCGGAGAAAGGTCAAAAGCGCTGACGTCATAACCGTTGCGGGCGAAAAACACGGCATCGCGTCCCTCGCCGCAACCGATCTCCAGCAGGCGCAAATGGCGTTCGGGGGGCAGCAGCCGCAACAGGTCATGGCTCAGATTCGATGGGATCACGCCCCAGTAGTAATCCTCGCCTTCATACTTCTCGTCATATTGATTGTCGCTCACGTCTACTCCTGTCGCGCCAGGGCGCCGCTCAACTCCAGCAACGCCCTCACATCGGGCACCTCCCTCACCAGACCTGCCGGCAGGGATTTGAAGCCGCCGTTAACGGGGGGTGCGATTACACTTTGGAAACCAAGTCGCGCCGCCTCGAAACAGCGCTCCTCCAGGTTGCTGCCCGGGCGCAGGTTGCCCCGCAAACCCACCTCACCCAGAAACAGGGTTGCGTCCTTGAGGGGACGCCCCGTATGGGCGCTGGCCAGAGCCGTAAGCAGGGCGGCATCGGTGGCGGGATCATCCAGTTTGAGGCCGCCGGCCACCTGCACGAACAGATCGCAACCGCCAAGTTCGAGCCCGGCACTCTTCTCCAGCACGGCCAGCAACAGGGAAACCCGCTTGGGATCCACCCCCTGCACCACCCGTGCGGGCGTGCCGTAACGGGGCGCACTGACCAGAGTCTGCAACTCCACCGCCAGCGGCCGCGTGCCGGTGAATGTGATGGTTACAGCCGCGCCCATCTCACCCTTGAGATGGCGTCCGCCGAGGAACCCCGCCGGGTCGGTGACGGGCAGCAGGCCGCGTCCGCTCATCTCGAACAGGGCGACCTCGTGGGTCGGCCCGAAACGGTTCTTCACCGAACGGAGAATACGCCCCGGTCCCGACTCCTCGCCCTCGAAGTAGAAGACCGCATCCACCATATGTTCGAGCATACGCGGACCGGCGATCTGCCCCTCTTTGGTTACGTGACCGATCAGGATCAGCGGGAAACCCCTCTCCTTGGCTACACGAGTAAGCGCCTGCGTCACATGTCTCACCTGGGCGACCGAACCCATGGCGGTATCGAGTTCCGGATTGCCGATGGTCTGCACCGAATCCAGCACCACCATTCGCGGATTCAGTTGCTCGATTGCCTGTCGGACATCTGCCAGTTCGGTCGTGCCGAGGAAGTAGAGTTCGGGATGGAGCGAATCGAGCCGCTCGGCGCGCATCCGCACCTGCCCCGGGCTCTCCTCCCCCGAGACGTAGAGCACCTTACCCTGTTTCTCATCCAGATCGGCCAGCAAGTGGGCCGCCTGCAGCAGCAGGGTGGATTTGCCGATGCCCGGATCGCCACCGACCAGGATCACCGAACCCGGCACGAAGCCGCCGCCCAGCACGCGGTCGAGCTCATCCATACCGCTGGCCATTCTGGTTGCGCATTCCGCCGGCACATCGGCCAACGGCTGCGCCTCCACCCGAACACCAACGGCTGCCGCGGCCGAACCGCCGACCTTACCGGCTGCCGCTTTGGCGCCTATCACCCGCGCCAATTCCGTCAACGAATCCCAGGCGCCGCACTGCGGACAGCGACCCAGCCAGCTGGATGATTCAGCGCCGCACTCCTTGCACATATAACGTGTCGTCTTCTTCGCCATGTTCAACCTATCGACAGGGAACGGGAGGGTTCAACCCGACTGTCGCGGACCGGCGCCCGCGACCCGTCAGCATAACATCTCGGCAGGGGGAAGGGAAGCCGGCGATGGCCCTCGGGGACCATCGCCGGGATAAATCAGAAGATCGAGAAGCTGATGTACTTCTTGGGATTTTCCATGATCTCCGTGATCAGGGAATCAAGACGAGCGACGGTAGTGGAGGTCTTATCATACAGGACATCGGATTCGACCAGGCTGCCCAGTGTGCCCTCGCCGCTCTTGATGCCGCGCCCCAGCTCGGTGAACACGTCGGCCAGGTCGCTCAGACGGATCATCATGCTGTCGGCGCGCACCGTGGCGCCGGACATGCTCGTCAGCGTTTCGTTCAGTGGAACACGGTTTTCAGCCATCATCTCGATGAGCTGATCGGCAATCGTATCCAACTTGGCGAGCAGGGTTCGGGTATCGGCGCGTGTCTCGCCGGTCCAGGCGTTCAGATTGCCGGCGCTCCCTTCGAGGTCATTCAGGAGTTTGTCCAGACGACCATTGGCGGTGAGAGAGTCCACCCGATTGGTGAGCCGAACAAGCGTACTCACCAGATCGGAGCCCTCGCCGATCATGGCGTTCAGCCCCGCCGTCTCCGTCCCTCTGACGGTTTGATCGGGCGGTATCTGAATCGGTGACGACCCCTGCTCTATCCGGATCTCCGTGGGGTTGACGATATCCGTCTTCAGGTGAAATTCCGCATCATCGCTGATGAAGGTGGTCTCCTCGATCTCCAGCACCAGGGAGACCAGCTCGTGTCCCAGCGTGACACTCGACACCTTGCCCTTCTCGACACCACGGATACTGACCGGCGCTCCCGACTTGAGCCCCGCCACCTGGCTGAAGGTGATGGTCAGAGGGTAGGTGTCCGTCCTGAACTTGAACTCCTTGAGGAAGAGCAGCCAGGTCGTGCTGATGACAATGGCGGTAAGGACCAGCGCCCCGATTCTGAATTCCGTGTTCCTGTTCTTCATTCCTGCTCCTGGCTCAGCGAACCTTGATAGGTCCCTGGCTGCGTCCTTCGATGAACTGACGCACGATGGGATCGGAGGTGCTCTTCAGCTCGGCCGGTGTCCCATCGAAGATGATCTTGCCCTCGAACAGCATGGCGACACGATCGGCGATCTTGAAGCAGATCGCCATGTCATGGGTCACCACGACCGAGGTTATGTTGAGACGTTTCTGTAAATCGATAATGAGATCGCCGATGGCATCCGACATCACCGGATCGAGTCCGGTAGTGGGTTCGTCATAGATCACGATCTCGGGCTCCATGGCAATGGCGCGAGCCAGGCCTACCCGCTTCTTCATGCCGCCTGAGAGCTCGGAGGGCTTCTTGTCCTCGACACCCTCCATTCCGACCATATGCAGTTTCTCGGCCACGATCCCGGCGACCTCGGCTTCGGGAAGTTTGGTGTTCTCCTTGAGCCCCAGCCCGACATTCTCACCCACGGTCAGCGAATCGAACAGGGCCGCCCCCTGGAATAGATAGCCGAACCGTTTACGCAACTTGAAGAGATCACCACCCCGTAGATTCGTGACCTCGTTACCGGTCAAAGTGATCGATCCGCTGTCGGGCACATTGAGACCCAGCAAATGCTTCACCAGCACGCTCTTGCCGCTGCCGCTCCGCCCCAGGATGACAAAGGTCTGGCCCATCTCGATATCCAGATCGACCCCGCGCAGCACATGCAGGTCCTCGTAGGACTTGTGGAGATCCTTGATCCTGATCATGTCATACCACCCTTGAAGATGATCTGGAACAGGATCGTGGCCAGCAGATAGTCGATGATCAGTATCATCAGGCAGTTGGCCACAACCGCCTTCATCGTTGCCTGCCCCACACCTTCGGCGCCACCTGCGGCGCGGAGGCCGTAGAAGCTGCCGGAAAGGGCGATCACCATGCCGAAGAAGAAAGCCTTATAGAGCCCGGCCATCCAATCATGGAGGAAGAAGTAGGCTTTGATCCCCTCGGTGAACATGTGCGGTGTCATCCCCTTGATCGTACTCATGGCGACGACCCAGGAGCCGGCCATGGCGAGGATGTTGGCCATCGCCGTCATAACGGGCAGCATGATCATGGCGGCGATGAAGCGGGGGAGAACCAGATAGCGAACCGGGTCGATGGCCATGGCCTCGAGGGCGTCAACCTGCTCGGTGACCTTCATCGTACCCAGCTCCGCCGCGATCGAAGCCGATACGCGCCCACCGACCACCAGGGCGGTGAGAACGGGACCCAGCTCGATGATGACCGAGCGGTGGACCGTGGAGCTGAGCAGGATCAGGGGCACCCAGCCGGAGAACTGATAACCGGCCTGGACGGTGGTTACGGCACCGGTGAAGACCGATACCACAAAGACGAGCGGCATCGAGCGCACCCCGATCTCGAGCATCTGATCCAGGACGAGATGCCAGGTTCGGGGTACTTTCGGGGTCAGAAGAATCAATCGCCAGAGGAGTGTGGCGCCTCCGCCCATCTCCTCCAGTAACTCGACAATCCAGCTGCCCAAAGCGATACTGGTTTTCTTGAACGTATTCACAACACTCTATGGTAATCGGGCTTGAGAATAGGTCAATACCAAGAAATCGGGTCAGGTGAGGAAATCCTGAACGTGGCCTGAACGAAAAAGTTTCAGATCGATGCGTCGGTGAAGATTCCCCCATTATCGAGTCGCTCCCTATGCTATCCTGAGCTTCCGGCGTCAAAGAGTGCGCAACGGATGTAGCTTGGATTGACTCGATGAAATGGACTATAATTACTCAAGACAGTTTGATTCAAGCAGTTAGTTGTTTCCGCCCCCACATGGCAGGTTTGTGTGAATATCAAAGCCTATATCAGGATTGCCATACTCGGCCTTCTCCTTGTCATTATCGCCCTGCCGACACTGGGCAGCAATATCACCATTCAGGACCTGCTGGATGAGGTAAATCATATCAATCTCATGAACCGGGTTGAGCATCTGGAGGGTTATGGCACCCGATTCACCGGTTCGGTTCAAGCGCCACTGGTTCGCGATTACATCTACGATGAACTGATCGGAATGGGTTGGCAGGTGATTATCCAGGAATTCCCCCTTGAGGAGCCTATCTTCGGACAGACGGTGTCGTGGAACGTCATCGCCCGCCGGGCGGGATCCACACCCGATGCCAGGGTGATAATCGGTGCCCACTGGGACAGTATCGACGAGAACGAGGGGGGCAGCTGGGTTGATCCCGAAAATCCGGCGCCGGGCGCCCTCGACAATGCCACAGGGGTGGCGGTACTGCTGGAGATCGCCAGCATCACCCGCAACATCCCCTTCATGCAGGATGTGGAGATAGTCTTCTTCGGCTCGGAAGAGACCGGTATCCAGGGCAGCAAGTTCTATGTGGACTGCCTGGTTCAGGCCGGTGTGAACGTGGCCGGATTTTTCAATGTGGATTCGGTCGGTTACGACATGGATGATCCCGACGATTTCGCCATTTTCTACGACAATTCCAGCGGGTGGATCAAGAACAAGGTCGTCCAGTGGGCCTCTCAGTACACAACACTCACGCCCAACCCCCAGTTCGCCCCCGCCGCCGCCAGCAACAGCGATGTGCACTACTTCTGGCAGGCCTATCTCCCCGCGGTATCCCTCTGGGAGGGCACCGATCACGGCCCCTACTACAACCATGCCCAGGATACCATCACCGAGAACATGCTGAGATGGACCACCAACACCTCGTTCTTCGAGGAGATGGGCCGCATGGCCCTGGTCTGCCTACTGAAGTGGGGCGTCTGGTTTGAGGGGGCCGTCGGCATCGAGGATGTCCCGTTCAACGTGAACTGCGGGCTGGAGATCTACCCGAATCCCTTCCGCAAAAGCACCACGATCAGTTTCGCTGCGGGCAACGGACCGGTTGACGCGGTTGAGATTTTCGACATTCGCGGCCGGAGAGTGCGCAATCTCAAGGTGGGTCTGGCGGGTGTTGCCTGGGACGGCGATAACGACAATGGCGACCGGATGCCCTCGGGAGTGTATCTGGTCCGGCCTGCGGGCTCAAAGTCGGCGCAAGCCAAACGGGTCATACTGGCCAGATAGAGCAGATTGGAAATAGTGCGGGGAATGCGCTGCACGAAGAGGGAGACCCGAGACCCAGGGCTCCCTCTTTTTGTTGTAGCCCATATCGGATTGAGATAACTTGCCCCAACGGCATTATCCCCGGCAAGACGGAATAACGGGGGGACGTCGAAGCCGCCATATCAGATCACTCCGGCAATCCGATCGACCTGGACGTACAACTTCGGCAGGTAGGCATGAGGTTCTTTCCATCCCTCCGCAGGGCTTCACTACTCTGCACCATACCCCTTTTGGTGACTCCACCCGCTCAAGCTGATGGCCTGGTCCTGCGGAACCTCATGAACGAGATGCAGCACGTCAATCTCCTGGATCGTGTGGAGCATCTTGAATCCTTCGGTACGCGGTTCACGGGCTCCAGGCAAGCGGCGCAGGTACGCGATTATCTATACGCCGAACTCGAAGAGATGGGCTGGCAGGTGATCATTCAGGAGTTTGCCCTCAAGGAGCCTGTTTTCGGACAAACGGTATCCTGGAACATCATCGCCCGCCGTCCCGGCACCTCCCCGGACGGCAAAGTGATCATCTGCGCTCACTGGGACAGTATCGACGAAAACGGAGGCGGCAGCTGGGTCGATCCCGAAAATCCGGCGCCGGGTGCTAACGATAACGCCACCGGCGTGGCGATACTGCTGGAGATCGCCGGCATCACCCGCAACCTCTCTTTCAGACGGGATGTGGAGATCGTCCTCTTCGGAGCCGAGGAGAGCGGATTGCAGGGGAGCAGGCACTATGTGGATGGCCTGCGGCAGGTCGATGCGAACGTGATAGGGGTTTTCAACATCGATTCGGTCGGTTATGACGTTTGGGGTGCCCGCGACTTCCATATTTTCTACAACAGGTCAAACGACCGGCTGAAGAGGCTGGTGGTTCAGTGGGCCCGAGAATACACGGAGCTTACGCCTGTTTCGATACTGGAGCCGGAAGGTATCCTTGACTGTGACGCTCACCACTTCCTGAACGCCGGTTACCCGGGGTTGTCCCTATGGGAGGGGGAGGACCACGCTCCCTGGTACAACCACAAACTCGACACTATCGAGCGGAACCACCTGCGCTGGCACACCAACTACACGTTCTTCGAGAGTATGGGGCGCCTGTCGCTGCTCTGTTTCTGCAAGCTCGCGACGGATTAGAAATCGAGCACCCGGTAGGCGCTGGGGTGTCCGAGCAGGGCGGCCTTGATCGACATCTCGCTGAGTGGTGTGATCTCCTCGAAGACCTCATCCCGCAGAAGCCCCCTCAGCCTGACCACAACGCCACCCGCAACCTGATGCATGACGGTACAGTTCAGGACAATATGTCCGTCAGACTCGGGCAGATCGATGAACAGCACCAGAGGTTGATTGACCTCAATGCTCTCAAGCGGATTGCCTGAGCTCTCGGAGATGATCCTGAAGTGACGCTCCGAGAAGTCATCGATGATGCACTCCAGGTCGGGTTTGCCCTGACCGATCTTGACCTGAATCGGAATGTGCGACTTGATGCGGCGATACTTACGCCGGTCCAGAAAACTGAAGCTGTCGACGTTGGGCTCCAGAAACACCACCGGTCGTCCCGCCAGGGGCCCCGCCTCGAAAGTCGACACTCTGCTGACGGACATGTCCACTGAGGGTACGCTCTTACCCTCAGACAATCGAATCATGGAGAACTTGGCGTTGACCGCAAACAGGTCGGGCGACTCCCCCAACGATGTCCCCCCCGTTTCACTCTCCGGTGCTGGTTCAGACACATCGGCTCTGGGCAGGATGTACTCGAAACTCTCCACATCCCTCAGTTCGATGACGCGGGAGGTTTTCCCGCTGATCTTGATCAGATTGCCCTCCAGTTCGAAGCCGGTGCGGGCAAACGCCACTTTTCTATTGATGCGATAGCCAAGAACCTCCGCCTCGACCTGACAATCCTTGCGGCCGGCGGGATAGTATGAAACCTTGTGTCCGATCTTGAAATTGACGATGCACGCGCTCAGATCCTGGAGATCGTATCGCGAAACACTCTCCATGGCGGCACCGTTGTCATGCTTGCCGCTGCCGCCCAGCCACTTGTCAAACGCACTCTTCAACATATTACTCTCAATTCCGATCGATAGTAAGAGATCAGATACGAACCAACCAGCCATCCCCGTGCAACCGGAGTGACGCACACCTGTATTATCGTCAGATTCAACCGCCAACTGAACCAATACCACACCCTTGAGTCCCCACCAGATATCAGCCCCGGAATCATGAGGAGCAATACGGAGCAACGCAGCCGCTCTGGTTGGATTCAGTTGACGGTAGACGTTGCTCACTCGCGGGACGACGAACCGCATTCCCGAACTTGTCGATTGAGCACACCTTACGGCATGGACTTCAAGACCTGAGCGGGACAACAAGCCATGTCCCCCAATGTCCCTTGTCACGCTCCGGACCGCGCTATATGATCGATCCGTGACAGGCATCTCGCATGACCAATTCGAAAAGGGGACGGCATGAGTCAGCAGAATCAGTTCATGGAGGAGCATTGGCCCGCCATGCAGGGGGCGATGGAGAGGGTCGGCCCGGCGGGTGTGAAGGAGTTCATCGACGGGTTCGAGAATCCCGATGAGCGACGGCAGCTATACTTCTACGGCCAGCAGGCTTTCGGTGGACGTGACTGGAGTGGGAAGGATCTGCTGATCGCGGCGGAATTCGTCCGGATGGGGATCACCGAGATGCTGAACCAGTCCGCGGATGCCGGCGAGGACAGCGACGGGCTCAAGGACCTGGGCAACATCATGTCCTTCAATCTGGCGGCGGATCTGGCCGACTGCTGGCCCGGCGATGACCTCCCCCGCGACAATCGGCACTTCGAGCTGGGGTTGAACGCCGCCGAGGATTGCCTCCGCTGGCGGGCTGAATTGAAGAGGGGCCCCAACCCCTTCGCCATGGCCTGGTGGATCAAGGGGATGCATGAGCTGTCGCTGGCGCGGCCCGCGGAGGCGCTTGCCAGCTTCCAGCAATACCGGCAATTCGCCATCGAGTATGCAACCGGCGAGAATCTGGATGTCAGCGTGAGCGGCGCCGGGCACTGGAGCACGTTGCTGGCCGAGGGATACGTGGCGATTGGTCTCTGTGCCACCGGCGATGCCGCAGGACGCGCAGAGCTGGACGAGTGCATCACTGCGCTGGAGGCCGCCAGAACCGCACAGCCCGGTGAGAAGGACAGCCTGCAATTCTGTCTGGACCAACTGAATAAGGTGGAGAGCAACTACCTCTGATCTTCCGGCAGCTCCCGCCGGAAACACAAAGGCCGGGCGACGAGAGTCGCCCGGCCCATCAACATTCGCAGCGGCATATCTCAGTACAGCGCTTTGATCCGTGAGATGGGGATCTCCTCGGCCGCGACGCCGTCGTCGATTTCGTATGGAACAGAGAGGTGAGTGCTGATATAGGGGTGCTCGTCGTTCTCGACCAGCACCTCCACCGTAATCGCGCTGCCGGCAACCATCCCCTCGGTCGAGATCTGGAAACTGTGCTCCTGCACGTCGACGCCTGCAAAGGTTTGCATGAGTTCCGAGTTGACCAGGATCTCGCCGGAGTAGGGCTGCGACGAACCGCCAAGCAGGTCGAGACTCTCCAGCGTGAAACCGAAATCAAACGTGCCGGTGACATCGGAATTCATGGCCGGTGAGACGGCATGCGCCTTCAGCCAGTAGAGCGGAGTCCCGGTCGCAAAACAACCGCAGTTGGCGGGAACGGTGCAATTAAGGGTAAAGAACCCTTCGGAGGCCCAGTAGACCTGCCCGTAGATGTCACGCACCCAGGCGGCATCGATACTGACGACATGATCGTCCCCCACCCAGGAGGCGTGATCGTTGTAGGGCACCAGGGTGATGCGACCAAGATGCAGCTGATCCGGCGGCGTCTCCAGAGGGGGATCGAAAGTGATGTCGATCACATGTGTGGCGAAGTCGTGATTCACATTGTCCACAACCCAGCTGAACGCAGTGTCGCCGTAGGGGAAGTTCAGGTCGGGAGGAACATTGACGACCTGGAAACCAGTCGCGGCGACCGGATTGCGGAATCCCGCGAACTCCACAATCTCCATATCAAGATACAGCGGGACAAACGATTCGAGATCGCCGTGACATTCCAGCAGGTTCACATCGTCACCGACGAGACCGAGGCCGGGCAGCTCATAGTCGGCCAGGGGAGACAGGGTGGTCGCCAGAATAAGCATAACAGCCAGCACCGGTATGAGGTTTTTCATGTTCCCCCTCCATATCCGTAGTCGATCAGCGAAAATCACCAGGGGAAGCTAACAGAAGTGGCCGGATACCGCCATAAAGTAAACGGCCCCCGGATGGAGGCCGTTTATTCAAGCAGTCACTACATTGTTGCTTAAGTGTCCTCAGGACAACTGACCACCTGATTATCGTCTGAACATACTCTTGACCTGACCAACGCTGGTGTCTGCGGTTGGGGTAACGAAGTCGATGCTCACGACATAAAAGGCGTTGCTGTTGGCATTGTCGCCATACAGCAGATACTTCCCGTCGGGGGACCAGGTGGGCATGGATTCATTACTGGGTGCGTTCGTCACCTGAACGGCCTCTCCACCGGCTACCGGCTTCAGCCAGACGTCGCGATTCCCGCTCCTCAAGGAGACGAAGGCCAGCCACTGCCCATCGGGCGACCAGCAACAGCGATCGTCCAGCGCCGGATCGTCGGTGACCTGGATCGCATCACCGCCGGCTATCGGCTGAATCCAGATATCGGCATTACCGTTGCGGTCCGATGTAAAGGCGATGGACTCACTGTCGGGTGACCAGTCGGGATGAAAATTCTCGGAGTTGCCGAATGTATAGCGCCGCAGACCGGTACCATCGGTCCTGACGGAAAAGATGGCCATGGATGATCCGATATGGGTTTGAAAGGCGATCCGCTCACCATCGGGCGACCAGGTGGGCGCGATGGATTGCGATGACCTGATCCGTATTGGCGCATCTTCGCCGAAGGTGTAGATCCAGAGTTTACTCGGTCCGCTGGCTCCCGGGTCGTAGGCATCGAAGGCGATTTGGGAGCAGTCGGGGCTCCAGCTCAGATACATGTCGCCGCTGAGTCCGAGCGGCAGCTGGGTGGCCTCCCCCCCCGCCACGGGCACCGTCCAGGCGGAGGCTCCACCGTCACCCCAGGATGCGAACGCAATTCTCGTACTGTCGGGCGACCATTCGCAATGGTAACCGTTGTGTGGAGAGACCGGAATCACTTGCGGCTCACCGATAATTACGGTGATCGGCTCGGCTGCGACAGCAAAAGAGCTGATCGTCAGCAGTATCACCGCCAGACCGAGCGTAAGCGGGTGCTGATTGCGTAGCGATATCGATTGCATATTGTCTCCATCCACGAAAGGGCAAGGAAGAGGAGAGGTCGTTAAATTAACCGGATCCGCACAGCAACGGACCCGGCAACAATTGCGCTGGTTGGGGGATCACAGACGGAGTCCCAGCACATAAAACCGTCCTGTGGGAATAATGCGGCATCCGATTGGGCCCAACCTGCGCCAAACGTTCGTAAAAGGTTCTATCTGCATTAAATGCAGTAACTTCTGGAAACTGAACCATGTTCATATTGCTACGATATCCCGATTAGTATTATGTTCGAATTGACAGGTGTTTCGACAGGATTCAGACTCCCCCTGAATAGACATTCCTCTCACCCGGACTAAAAACAAACAATGAGCGAACAACATCACGATTCCAGCCAGGACTATTCGGAACGCGAACCCTTCCTGTTGGGCAGTTGGCTGGTACGTCCCAGCCTGCTCAATCTCAAGGATGGTGACGAGACGGTGCACCTGGGCCGTCGTAATATGGATGTACTGCTCTACCTGGCCCGAGAACCCGGGAAGGTGGTCAGTCGCCGCGAGTTGCTGAATGAGGTCTGGCGGGATGTGGTCGTTTGCGAAGAGGCTCTGACGCGAGCCATCTCGGAACTGCGCACCGCATTGGGCGACAAGCCGGGATCACCGAAATATATCCAGACAATCCGCAAGGGTGGCTACCGTCTGCTGCAGGAGCCGGTCACACCCGCACCGGAAACCTCCAGGCCCACGGTCAGCGAAGAGATACGGACGGATTCTGAGCAATCTGTCCGGGAGGGCGCCACTGCCCCTCGCCCCGAGCGGGCTCCCCACCCTGAGCCCGCCCCCCGGCCGACCGGCCAGCGCACTGTCCCCCGGCGTCTGATACCCTGGATCCCTCTGTTGCTGCTGCCCGTCATCCTGGTGCTGCTGGGCCACTGGCAACCCGTCAAGGAGTTGATCACCCTCCTCTCTCTCCCCAAAGGGATACCGCTGACCAGCCGTCCCGGCCGGGAGATCATGCCCGCTATATCGCCCACCTCCGACCTGGTCGCCTACTGCTGGCGGGCCGAAAGGCACGCCAAATGGCAGCTCTGGCTCAGAGATCCGGATGAGGTACAACCCCGTCAGCTCACCGGCCCCGAGTTCAATATCCTCCACCCGACCTGGTCCCCAGATGGCTCACGACTGGCCTATTGCAGAGGTACCGGTTTGAGCGGCGAATCCGCCAAGAGGGAGGAGGAGGGCATCTGCCTGCTGGACCTGGAGACGGGTGAGGTGGAGCTGGTGACCTCATTGGTCAACTATCTTGTCGGTCTCACCTGGTCTCCCGACGGGAAAGAGCTGGCGATGGCAACGATATCCCGCATCGGGCTGCCGCAAATCCTGTTGTTCAATCTGGAGCGTAAGGTATTTCGAGAGTTCACCAGTCCGGACTACCATGGCGGCGGAGATCGCTATCCGGCCTATTCTCCCGACGGAAGAATTATCGCCTTCAGCCGGCGCGGCAGCTTCGGGCGCGACCACATCTACCTGAAGAGTGTTCTCAGTGGTGAGCTGCGGGCATTGGAGCCCTCTTTCGCCTCGCTGGTCGGTCTGGCCTGGGAAAGTGAGAACACGATACTCGTCACGGCCGTCCAGGGCCGCACCTTTCACCTCAGCCGCATAGATATTGCCGAGGAGACACTTCAACCCGTGCTGCTGGACAGACGCGACATCCTGAGACCATCCTTCTCGGTCGATGACCGCACGCTGGTTATCGAGTCGCAGGTCAACAACAGCGACCTGTATTCCGTGCAACTGCCTGAACCGGGGGAGAATCTGGCACAACCCCTGCCTCTGTTCTCAACCACCTGCGATGAGGTATTCCCCTGCGTCTCCGCTCTGGATGGCCGGTTGGCATTCATCTCGGATTCGTCGGGCAGTCCTGAAATCTACATGAGCGATGCCGACGGAGACAATCGGCAGCGGCTGACCGATTTTGATGGGACTCAAATCATCCGCCCCGCCTGGTCGCCAATCGCACCCGTAATCGCCTTTTCCGTCTCACATGCCGACAGCCTCATACTCTGCCTGCTCGACGTCGAAAGTCGTGAAATACGGGAGCTCGCAACGATAGGCAACAGCATCTATGCGCCCAAGTGGTCGGCTGACGGTGAGTGGATATACGCCAATCTTTACATGGATACTTTCTGGGAGTTCGGCAGGATATCCATCACCACGGGCGAGCAGGAGACTCTGCTGAACGGGTATGTCAACATATTGGCCGACCATCCGACCCTGGGGGTGCTCTTCTTCACCCCCAGCGGCAGTACGGGACTAATGGCCTATCATACGGAGACCGGCGCACAGCCGGTGCCCGGATGTGAAGAGGTCTACCCGCCATCCGGCGGCTGCTCCCTGTCTGGAGATCATCTCCTGATGTTGCAATACGATGGGAGCAACAACCTGCTCATAAGCGTCAACCTCGTTTCCGCCCAGCAGGATACCCTGGGATTATTCCCCGATGATGTGCACAGGCAGATCCCGGTTTCACCCGACGGCAGGCTCTACTTTTCGAGACTTGTCAGTTGGGAAGGCGATCTGATTCTCTACAAGGATTTCTATTAAAGGAGCGGTTCACTTCAGAAGCACCATGCGGCGACTCACGCTCCCCCGGGCGGTGGTGAGACGGTAGAGGTAGATTCCGGCGGCCACGGGCGCTCCGGCGTCGGTTCGGCCATCCCAGACAATCGCCCTCTCACCCTTCGCCATCTCCTCATTAATCAGGGTACGGACCAGAGCGCCGCCCGGAGTGTACACGCGCAGGGTCACCCGACCATCAATGGGATTGGCAAAGGTGATCGTCGTATTCGGGTTGAACGGATTGGGGAAATTCCGCAGCAACATATCGGCCGTCGCAGTGGAGGGTTGCTCGCCGACATGAGTAGTCGCACAGATCAGCGGCAGGGTTTTAGCGGCGCCGATATTGTCCGCATCACGCAGAAAGAACGTCAACTCCCACGGCCCTCCCACCGACGGTTGCCCTTGCAGAAAACCATCGGTGGATAGAGCCACCCCACTTGGGAGGTACGGTGGAGTGAAGCGGAGCATTCGCAGCCCCGCATCGCTCGCACCGGACAAGTCGGCAATATTGAAGTTGTGACCATCGCCACTGGAGATCCCGGCAACCCAATCGGTGGCGGTCGGCATCAGATCCGAGTAGTGGAATTCTATAACGCCATCGGGGAACAGCTTCACCGCGAAATCCTGCGTCTCGTTGGTGCAGGGATAGCGGTGCGCGCGCCAACGGAAGGTCGCGCTGTTCTCATCCCCCTCGTACCACAGCCCCTCATCCAGCGGCGGCGACATATGCAGAGTCGATCCGTTGGGGACGATCGCCCGGTAGGCGTGAAGCGAGTTCTCGGTATAGAGCGGCACATGGGAGGGATTGAAGAGGAGCGCGCCATCCGTGAGAGCCGAGATGCGCATATACTCCTCGCCGTAGAACGGGAAGGGAAAATCCAGCTCATGCTCCACCACCCCCCAGAATTCCTCATGCGGGTTGAGCTGCAGTTGATCAACGGCGGGATATGGAGCGACACCCTCCGTCTCGGAATAGGGGCGACTCAAATACCAGTGATAGGGCGGAGTGCCGCCGACGGCCTCCATGGCATACGAGAACGGGACCTCCGGCAAAACAGGCGGCAGGTGATTGGTCATGATCACCGGTGGGGCAAAATCAACCTGCCGCACAATCGAAAACACACTCAGATCATTATCCACCAGGGACGAACCGAACGCGGGGGGACGTTCAGATTCACCCCATTTTAAATCGAATAACGACAACGAAACCAGTTCACCCTCGCTCAGCCCGAAGGGGTCGTGTTCATCCACAAGCAGGAAGAACCGCGCTGGAGCATCGGGGTCGACATGGGCCAGGAGGGGCGACAGGTCGAGACCCAACTCGAGAGTCTTGTCCCCCTCGGTGCCCCCCCCCCGCAGGTAGTAGGGACCACCCTGCCGACAGAGCACGGTCGCTTCGAGCATATGCTCCGGAGAGGTCGCCAGGGTATCGCTCGCCACGCCGATACCGAGTTTCAGGGCATTGCGCCGGTCGTGCCGCAGGGTGAATTGCATGGTGAGCTCGGGCTCACAATCCTCTCGGGCGCGCAGAACATGGACACTGCTCTCCATGATGCCCCCCTCCGCCACCGGCATCGCCAACAGACGATAGGGCATGAAAGCCAGGCCGCCGTTGGCCCAACCTGCACCCCAGCTGTTGATGAACCGCACGCCGCCGATCTCCCAATCGCGCACATCGATCACCTCGTCGTGATTGAGATCGACGTCGTTGGTGTAGTATCCGTCGTTGTTGAAATCGAAGCGGATCTCATCGTTGTAGCCGACGATCGTCATCTGGTGGTTCATGCGATGATCCCACTCGGTAATGACCATCTCCCCGGCATGGGGCGTCCCCGCGGGCAATGCGGCTTCGCTGTAGAAGCCGACAACTGCACCGGCGGCGAAGCAGGCCACGCCTCCGACAGCCGAACCGTCGGCATGATCATGCAACCACGCTTTCAGGGTCTCAATCCCCTCTGCCGTATCCACCTCAATCGTCATGCTCGTCAGGGCGCGATTGCCCATGGCCTCCCGGTACAGATCGTAGCCGTGCGCCCAGCCGCGCGAACCGTGCCCGGCGAGGCCGCCGTAGGTCGGCAGCGAGGGGCATCCGAGTTCGGTGAGGATATCCCAGCCATCCAGGTAGAGACTGCCGTTGTTGCCGGAGCCGAAGTTGAGGAAGTTGTAGGTGAAGTGGGTGGGATACTGATTGTCCGGCAGCGACGAGTCGAGTCCGCGCAGGCGGTTGATCTCATAGGTGAACGCGTAACCGACACCGCTGGCCTGTCCGCAGGAGCCGTGAGATTGTGCGAAAACAGGTCGCAGGAACATCTGGGTGGAGTTGTCAACCTCGATCGGCAAAACGGCCCGGTCACCCGGTAGAAGCAACAATCGCGGCGAGCACCGTAATCGTTCCTGCTGTTTAGAGGTCAAGTCAAAACAGGAGCCGAGCAACCAGGGCTCGCCTGCCGAATCTGGGTTGACGTTGATTACATCATTCGCAAAACAGACGTTCTGCGGCAGGAGGATGAGGAGGAGACCGACCGTCAGTAATCCTACGGCCCTTGCCTTACCGTCGAGATTACAGGTAAGTCGGCGCCTCTTCATCCAGCCTGCACGCATCACGTCCAAGCTCATCATTTCAGTTTGACCATCCGGCGCGTCAACGCGCCCGTGTCGCTTTCAAGCCGCACCAGATATACACCGGCGCTGAGGTCGCGACCTGCGTCGTTTTTGCCGTCCCAGGTCAGCCGGCTTTCACCCTCCAGTCTGGAGAGGGTGGTCAACTCACGCTGCAGCCTGCCGGCGACATCGTAGATTTTGAGACTGGCGGCGGCGGGCAGGGTCGACCCGAACCGGATCTCGGCGGCGTCGGTAAAGGGGCTGCAAGCCGTAAGACTGAGGTGGGGTGTGGCGCCCTCCCACACTTCGGACACGGCCGTCGACAGACCCTCTCCCAGCCAGGCCAGTGAGCGGGCGATGAAATCCTGCCGCACGGCATGGCCGGTAATGCCCTCGAGGCCAAAGCCGCAGAAGACCAGTTTGTAGTCACCCTCGTAGCGGAGACCGACCTTGCGCGTCGGCAGATAGGTGAAGATCTCCGTTGCTCCATTGACCGGTCGGATCTCATTGACCCAACCGGCGCTCATGCAGCTCTCCGGTCCGTTGAAACCGATGGTGAGGCCGTCGGTGACGGGATCGCCGGCGACCCCATTCAGCTCCATGCCCGGTATGATATCGGTCTGGCGGACGAACTGGGCCCTCAGGTGGTTCTGCAGGAAGATCCGATCGTAGATATCGCCATAGCTGTGCAGAGCGGCTGCGATCTCTCCGCCGAGCATCAACATGCGCCCGCCGCCATCGAGATAACCCGTGATGGCGTCCTGCTCCTCCGGCGCGTAGGTGTCGACGAAACCCAGCTGACCCGAGTGCCAGAGAACCATGTCGTATTTCAGCAGATCCGCGGCCGTCAGCTGCTCGGCATTCTTGACATCGTGGTAGTGATAGGGTTCGCCGATCGCGGCCAGCACAGGTCGGATATACTCCTCCGTGGTGGAGAGGTTATCGTCATCCACAAACAGCAGTGAAACGCGACCCAGGTCGAGCTGAAGGGTATCCAGCCAGGTCTGCCCTCCCGCCGCCTCTATGGTTAGCTGCAGCATAGCCGTCTCGGCGACGGAAGCCTGTTCGGAGATCTCGCAATAGTAGGGTGCGGCGTTGGCCGCCGATCCACCCCTCGGCAGATCGTCATAGGACGCCACACCCTGCAGAATACTGACGTGGGGGGAGAGTGAACTCAGGGTTGCATTCACGGCGGTTTGATCCTGCCCGAGGACTCCATTGCGGAGAGTGACCGCCAGACCTATCGTCTCGCCCGGTTCGGCCCAGCAGTCACTGTCTCCGGAGACGCCCTCCACGGCATGCCTGACAATCTCGATCTCGTCGCCTGCATCGTAAAACACCTGCCAGCAATTACGGGCAATCGAGCAGGTACCGTACTTGGCCCAGAAATAGCCGCCCAGATCACCCCAATCTTCGCCCCAGCTGTTCTTGACGAGCCAGGCACCCTCGCCGCCGCAGGCCGAGTCGTCCCATCCGGCGAGAACAACACCATGGTTGGGGTAACCAACCGAACCGGCATGCTCATAGCAGCCGGAGCCGTAGTCGGCCATGTCGTCGTAGACCATGAAACCGGAGGTGACGGCCGAGGTCATGATCGCCGTCTTGATGATATCCATATCATAGGGAAGTTCGCGCCAGTGGCTGGTGGTCGCCACAGGCGTGCAATCGCCGTCAGAGCACGGAATGGTATCAAGGGCTTGATAGGGGAAACAGGCTTCGGCGATGATCCCGCTCTCACGAGCGAACCACCAGGGGTACACTTCGTAGCCGCCGATGCAGCCGGTACCTTGAGCCAGACAGGAGACAATTTGCTGCTCGGAGAGATCAAGCTCCTCGCCGGTCGCCATCTTGATTGCGGACTCCAGAGCGCCCAGAGAGCAGAAGGCCCAGCAGGCACCGCACGGCGACTGATTCTTGACGGGGGTCATCCCCCCGATATCGATCAGGCTGAAGATGGTGGGCAGATCCCGATTGACTTTGAATTCATTCAGATTGAATTGCTTCTGTTTACCATCATGGCCGATCGGCGGCTTGAGGCCGCACAGGGCCTGAAACTCCTCCGGCGTCAGGTCGCTTGTCCAGTTGTGCTTCTTCGTCCAGTCACACACCTGCTCAGTCGCCCCCTCCACATCATAACTCCGAATATCATCCTCAAGTGCGAGGGCAACCCCCGCAATGAACATCGGATTAATGATCACTAGCATCAGGAGAAAAGGAAACATTGCATGCAGGAACTTCAAGTTACCTCCCACCGAAGTGGTATGGGGTGAGGTCGTGTGGTGTCTGCACAACGATAGCGAATCATGGGGGAAAGAGCCTTCGCCGGAGGTGATATGTTCCTTCTGATAACCTTCGGGATTGACATTCGGGGAAGCTCGGCTGGGTGACAATCCTAGCTAATGCCTTTGACGACTTTCACTTGTCGGGCTGACGCTCGCCCATGATCCGTTGTGCAGGATATCTGTGTTCGCTGGAGAAAACCGGTAGAAATCTGCCCCTGCCTGTGCTGGGCTGATGAGAAGAAGCTGGCCGCTCCCTTCGCACCGGGAAAACTTCGGGAATTACGCTCTATTTGCCGATAGAACTGCTCGCCCGGCGCACCATTCATCCACCAGAAGGTTCAATGGCGACATATCCGGCCGCGGGAAGTGTCAGGTGTATAACTCATTGATAATTAACACTAAAGACAGCATATCCCAGACTCGATAGTCCCTTAGAGATCCCTGTGCGCAACATCTCGACATGAGGTGATTGTCATGCCCGGGATTGGATGGAGGAATGCAGTCCCCACCGGATTCATTACATGATGCCGAGCAGCCTTCTTGCAGTTTGGAGTTCGACTTATCCGAAGAGGTGATCCACAACATCCACAAGACGGCAGGGCATCGAGACGGCCAACGTTCAGGGCGGAACCGCGTTGAAGAGGATCGTCAACCCGGGATCTTCAGCCAGGATCACGGAGCAACTGTGAACCGATGGACAGCGCACGCAGGAGGCTGAGACGATAGATGAAGACAGTTCAGGGAAACTCGAATTCGGGCACTACCACACTCAACTCCAGGGTAAGCCGTCGAGGAAAACTGCAGGCAAAGTTGCTGCTGTTGCTCCTCGGAGCGTCACTCATTCCACTGATCATCGTCAGCAGCATCAGCTACTTGACCGCAACCGCCAGCTTGCGCAAGGCCGCAAATGAATCGCTCTCCTCTACGGTCAACGCCAAAGCCGCATTCATCAGCAACTGGTTCCACTATCGATTCATCGATCTCAAAACCCAATCCGCCAGCACGGCGAACTCACGCTTTCTCACCCTCCTCAACGACGCGTACGGGCAGAGCGGAACGGATCTGGAGTCTTTCGTAAGAAGCGACTCCTGGAATCTCATTGCCGATGAGCACAATGATGATCTCATTAACTTCCGCAAGTACTTCCAGTATCACGACATCTTCCTGATCAATACCGAAGGGGATATTCTCTTCACCGTAATGTCGGAGAATGATCTGGGGCGCAATCTCTATAGTGGCGATTTGACCGGAACACTCTTTGCAGCGGCATGTCGGAAAGCCTTCAGCACGGGCAAGGCGGCATTCTCGGATCTGGAATACTATGGACCCTCGCATAACAACGTGGCTGGATTCATCGTAAACGTCATTCTGGATGAGGACGGCGACAAAATCGGCCTGTTTGCCATCCAGATCACATCCGCACAGATCGACCACGCATTGGGGCAGGGGGGTATCTCCAAGACCCACAGCCATACCTATGTGGTCGGCTATTCGGATATGACACGGGCCGTCACACTCCGAACACCCATGCTTTCGGATTCCGATAGCGATACTGATCAGAGAGACCGCATCCACAGCGACTATCTGAATCTGGTCGTCGAATCGGAACAGACGCGCAAGTGGACTTCAGAGTACCTGACTGACCGGAAAATGGAGGAGAATCATTCGGACGAGACCTTCGCCTATACCAATCACCTCGGTGAACGGGTACTGGGCATCCACAGCAACATAGAGATCGCCGGTGTCCCCTGGGGAGTAATCGCCGAGATCCCGGTGGATGAAGCGTTTGCCGATAGCAACACTCTCCGCAATCTGGTGACCAGCCTTCTCGCGCTAACCGCCATCATCGTAATCATCGTGGCGATATTCGTTACCAGAGGAATCGTACGACCTATCGTCATACTCTCGAATGCCGCCAAGCGGGTCGCCAATGGCGACATCTCCCAGGGGATCATCAGCCGAACCAATGATGAAATCGGCGAGCTGAGCGAGAGCTTCAACACGATGGTCGACAGCCTGCGGGATGCGGACGACACCCAGAAGCGGGAGAACTGGATCAAGACGGCGCAGACGGAGATCGCCGAAGAGATGCGTGGGGAGCAAAGTATCGGTTCCCTTACGCGGAGGATCGTCACCTATCTGGCGAAGTATCTGAATGCCCAGGTCGGGGCCTTCTATCTGGTCGACAAACAGACACGTCTGGTTCCGACAGCCGGCTATGCACTCCCGGCCGGAAGGAATCTTACCCATGAATACGAGCCGGGAGAGGGGCTGGTCGGCCAGGCCGCCCTTGAGCAGGAACCGATACTCCTGACCGATGTGCCGCATGATTACATCACAATCAATTCGGCGCTGGGTGCAAGCCCACCGCGCAGCATCCTGGTCTGGCCGGTAATCCGCGACAACGTAGTCGAGGGGGTGATCGAACTGGGTTCGCTTGAGCTTTTCTCCAAAGACTGCTTATCGCTTCTTGAACTTGTTTCGGAGAGCATTGCGATCGGAATAGCGTCATCTCAATCCCGCCGTCTGCTGCAGAATATGCTCGAACAGAGCCAGGCGCAGTCCCAGGAGCTGCAAGCCCAGGCCGAGATCCTGCACAGTCGTGAAGAGGAGCTCAGGAAAACGAATCGCAGGCTGGCTGAAAAGACCGACCGGTTGGAGACCTCCGAAGAGACGCTGCGACAGCAGAGTAAGGAACTGCATATCTCCAATGAGGAGCTGCAGGAGAAAACCATATCGCTGGAGAAGCAGGCGACGTTGATCGAAAAGGCCAGACAGGAGCTGGAGGAGAAGGCACATGAGCTGGAATCATCCAGCAGGTACAAGTCCGAGTTCCTGGCCAACATGTCGCACGAACTCCGCACCCCCCTGAACAGCCTGCTCATCCTGGCCGGAGTCCTGGTTGAGAACGACGAGGGCAATCTGACACCAGGCCAGGTGAAATCGGCCACGATCATCAAAGAGGGTGGCGAGGAGCTGCTGACCTTGATCAACGATATCCTGGATCTGTCCAAGGTGGAATCGGGGAAAATGGAGGCCTTCGTCACTCAGGTCAACATTCAAGACATGATCGAAGGTTTATCGCAGCAGTTCGCGCCTCAGGTGGAGTCAAAGGGGTTGACGCTTGCGGTCGAGGTCGCCAAGGATCTGCGGAAGATAATGGAGACCGACGAACGGAAAGTAGTCCAGATCATCAGGAATCTGATGTCAAATGCCCTCAAATTCACCCACGAAGGCTCTATCAAGCTACAGGTGAAACGGCCCGAATCGGGTACTCGATTACCGAGGATATCCCTGACGCACAATTCAGCCATCGCCTTCTCGGTGGTCGACACCGGCATAGGGATCCCGAATGACAGCCAAAAGGCCATATTCGAATCGTTCCAGCAGGCTGATGGTTCAACCAGTCGCCAGTATGGCGGCACCGGTCTGGGTTTGACCATCTCGCGGGAATTCGCGAAGTTGCTGGGCGGTGGGATAACACTGACGAGCCGGGAGGGTGAGGGGAGCACATTCACTCTGTATCTGCCGCTGAGTTCACGCCCCGAGGGGGAGTCGGCGGAACCGAGTCAATCATTGAGCGAGCCGGTGCATGAGAGATCCCTGCCGGAAACAGCTCGGCCTGATCCGGCCATAACGACAATTCATCTGCCGGATGATCGCCACAACATGGATCCGGACGACAGAAGCATCCTGATCGTCGAGGATGACAAGAACTTCGCTCAGACCCTGATGGACCTGTGCGGCAGGGAGAATTTCAAGTGTCTGTCCGCGGAATCGGGCAAACAGGCGTTGCAGATGGCGATGGAGTACAAGCCCGATGCGATCCTCCTGGACCTCGGCCTGCCGGACATAGACGGGATGGTCGTTCTGGATGAACTCAAGGACAACATGACCACCCGTCATATTCCGATCTATGTTGTTTCCGGACGCGGCAAAGACGCGACCGCCATGATCAAGGGGGCGATGGGTTTTCTCACGAAACCCGTCTCCGTAAATGAGATCATTGAGGTGCTGAATGGGATCGGCAGGCTGCTGGACACATCAATCAAGCAACTCCTGATAATCGAAGATAACGACGATACCATTCAGCGGATCAATGACATCATCCAGATCGAGGGGGTCATGATCACCGAGGCAACCTCCGGAGAGGAGGGGTTGAAACAGATTCAGGATGGTGACTTCGACTGTGTCGTCATGGATTCCCATTTGCGGGGGATGAGCGGGTTCGATCTGCTGCGGACGCTCAAGACGGATTCCATCCGAATGCCCCCGACCGTGATCTATTCGGATAAGGAGTTGAGTCTGAGCGAGCAGGAGATATTGGAATCTTTCGGCTGCAGTATCCTGACCAGAGATGCGACCGAACACGTACACCTGACGGACAAGGTCAGTCTGTTCCTGCACAGCGTCGAGTCGGCGCTGCCGGAGGGGCCGCGCCAGGCTATCCAGTCACTGCATGATCCGACACCCGTGCTCAAGGGGAAGAAGATCCTCATCGTCGATGACGACATGCGCAACATCTACGCGCTCTCCAATATCCTGGAGAAATCAGGCATGATTGCGGTTCTCGC
This sequence comes from bacterium, assembly GCA_024231955.1. Lineage (GTDB taxonomy): Bacteria > Krumholzibacteriota > Krumholzibacteriia > JACNKJ01 > JACNKJ01 > JAAEPZ01. The sequence continues at coordinate 61,682 of JAAEPZ010000512.1, forward strand.
CGGAAACGGGCAACTGGCCATCGACCTGCTCGACAGAATGGATGACGTCGACCTGGTCCTCATGGACATCATGATGCCGGTCATGGACGGCTTCGAGGCCATGCGCCTGATCCGCAAAAACCCAAAGACCGCCGAGATCCCCATAATCGCCCTGACCGCCAAGGCCATGCCCGAGGACCGCAACAAATGTCTTAACGCGGGTGCCGACGGTTACCTGTCCAAACCCGTCGACATCGATCGGTTGATGTCCATGCTCCGGGTCTGGAGTTCATCGAAAATACGAACGTAGAATCCCAGACGGCATGGCCCGGGCGGATTCGCCGGAGCTGCGGGACACTACTCGTTGACGGAGCCCCGCTCCGTACTCGCCAATGCATCCCGAACATTGGTGGAGAGGGCCTGCAGCGAGAAGGGCTTCTGCATGAAGAGAACGCCCTCGTCCAGAACTCCGCGATGAGCAATGACATTCGAAGGATACCCCGACATGAACAGCAGCTTCAATTTCGGATAATGCCGCATCATGCGGGAAGCAAGCTCGCGACCGTTCATCTCGGGCATTACCACATCGGTCAACAGGAGATGAATCTCGCCGTCATATTCCCCGGCAATCTCCAGCGCCGTCTGCGGCGAGTTCGCAGCCAGGACCCTGTAGCCCAACTCCTCCAGCATCCCCTTGCCCAGATTCAGGATGATATCCTCATCCTCCACCAGCAACACGGTTTCGTGTCCGCGGTGAACCTGGTTGTTGGAGTCGTCCAATCTCTCCTGCTTGAAGGTTGCGATATAGCGGGGCAGAAATATCCTGAAGGTCGTCCCCTCCCCCAGTTCGCTGTATGCATTGACGAAACCCTCGTTCTGCTTGACGATGCCGTAAATGGTCGCCAGCCCCAGTCCGGTACCCTCACCGACCCCCTTGGTCGTGAAGAAGGGCTCCCAGATGTTCTGCAGGATCTCCCGGGGCATGCCGATCCCATCATCGGTTACGGCAAGCTCGACGAACTCACCGGGCATGAAGCCGATATGATCGGCGCAATAGGCCTCATCCAGAATGACATTGCGGGTCTCGATGATGATCTTGCCCACGTCGTGGATGGCGTCACGGGCATTGACGCACAGGTTGGCCAGGATCTGATCCACCTGACCGGGATCGACACGGATACTCCAGAGACTGTCGCTGGGTAGCCAGGCGAGATCGATATCCTCACCGAGAAGCCTCCGCAACATCTTGAGCATGCCGCCCACGATGTCATTGAGGTTCAGCACCTGCGGCGCGACCGTCTGCTTCCGGGCAAAGGCCAGCAATTGCCGCGTCAGATCGGCGGAGCGTTCGGCGGCCTTCCGAATCTCGTCGAGTTGAAGATGAAACGGATTCTCGACACCAACCTTGCCCTGCAGCAACTCGGTATGACCCAGGATAACCATGAGCATATTGTTGAAATCGTGCGCCACACCGCCCGCCAGACGACCGACCGACTCCATCTTCTGCGCCTGGACAAACTGCTTCTGCAGCTTCTCCAGATCCTCCTCCGCAGATACTCTCTCGCTGATATCCTGCACAGTGACGATCAGGCGGACGACATTGCCGTCATCGTCTTTGATCGCCTCACCGATAGAATGAACATATACCGTCGAGCAATCCTCCATGATCAAACGATCGACGACATTCCACCCCTCGCCCAGGGCAACTCCCCGTTTCACGTTGCCCAGATACCGATCCCGATCATCGGGGTGGAATACCCGGTCAAACATTGCGCGAGCGGACTCATTCGGTCTGACCCCGAATATTCTGTGCAGTTCATCCGAACCGGAGATCGTATCCGCAGCAACATCCAGCGCCCAGTGCCCCACCTTCGCCATCGCCTGCGCCTGGTTGAGGTGCTGCTTACTTTCCAGCAACGCCAGTTCAGCCCTCTTGCGGTCCGTGATATCCCGACAGAACCCAATAAAGACATTGGGGACGCTCTGATCGTCTTTCAGCATAGAGACCGTCATCTGACCGGGGAACGTCGAACCATCCTTGCGTCGGTGCTCCACCTCACCGCTACGGTGCTCGTTGCGGAGCACATCATTGATGAACGGCAGAACCACCCTCTCCATCTCCGCAGGGGTGTGAAAGATGTTCAAATGACGCCCCACCAGTTCGTCAGCCGAATCGTAGCCGTGCATGCCGATCCAGGCCCGGTTGACATACTTCAGGACGCCCTCCGTGTTCGCGATCGCCACACCCTCCACCGTCTGCTCGACCATCGCCCCCAATTGCTCCAGCTCCTCCTTCACCCGGTACTCCTCGGTGACATCCCGAAAAACCAGAACAACGCCGCTGATGGTCCCGTCGGGATGCTTGATCGGTGCGGCGGAATCGGCAATCTGCAGCTCCCTGCCATCCCTGGCGATAAGAATGGTGTGGTTGGCGAGGCCGAATATCTCACCCGTCGCCAGGACATTGGCGACGGGATTGACCACTATCTCGCGCGTGCGGTCGTTGATGATATGGAACACGTCCGTAAGAGGTTCACCCTGTGCATCCGCAGCGGACCAGCCGGTCAGCTTCTCCGCCATGGGATTCACACTGGTGACATGCCCCCGGGTGTCGGTGCAGATAACCGCGTCACCGATTGAGTTGAGGATAGTGCGCAGGTTCTCTTCACTCTCCATCGCCGTCTGCAGCGCGACGCGTTTCTCCAGTTCCGCCTGAGCCTGCTCAGTGAACATTGCAGCCCATTCATCCAGGAACCCCATCATCTCCCGGAATTCCGCCTCGGTTTTGATCGGCACCTTGTCGAGTGCCGTCAGGTAGGCCTCCGTATCGTAGCCATATTTCTCGCTCTGCCTTTTGAACCGCTGCGGATCAGGTTCCACCAGGAGGATCTGCCCGGCCACCAGATTCGCGACGTGCACACCCTTGATGATGATGGGAGAGGCGCCGAATACCAATCCGTTCTCACAGTGACAAGCTTCGAGCACCGTCTGCTCCTGCAGATCCGAGAGCATTTTCTCACTGCTGAGTCTGCAGAGTTTTGCGGAAGCGGGACAAGCTCGATGAAAATTGACGCAGATATCCTGCATGCCGGTACTGATCAGCAGGTCGAAGTCGGGGAGCGAGACGAGACCGATCGAGAAACCGGTAACGGCCGAAAAACGCCTGAACATCACCTGCATGTGGTCAGTGTTTACGAGGTCGGCGAACGGATACTTGCCCTCGACCAGGTTGATGCCTTTGGAATGCATATCTTTGCCCCCATCCGAAATACTGTCGACGCCGATGCTATCGAATAACGGATTGCGATGCCGTAATGATGGACCGTTCTATCAACCACCCCGCCGATCAAGGCGAGGCTCGCTCAGCCCTTCACGCCCCCCAGGGTGAGACCGCCGACGAGGAACTTGGACAGAACCACGAACAGCACCACCACCGGCACGCAGACGAGGAAGCTGCCCGCGGCGTAGTTGGCCCATTCGGTAGAGAAGGTGCCGGTGAGGTTCTCGAGTCCGAGCGGGAGCGTGAACAGATCCTTCGAGGAGATGATCACCCGCGCCACCATGAATTCGCTCCAGCCGGTCATGAAGGAGAACAGCCCGGTGATCGCCAGCGCCGGGCTGGCCAGCGGCAGCGTCACCTTCGTGAACACGCCGATGTCCCCGCAGCCGTCGATCCGCGCCGCCTCTTCGAGGTCGGGCGGGATCGTGTCGTAGTAACCCTTCATCGTCCAGACGCAGAAGGGCAACGCGGTCACGACATAGGCGATGATTACGCCGATGAAGCTGTCGATGAGCCCGAGTTTGCGCATCATGATGAACATCGGCAGCAACAGCATGGTGGCCGGGAACATCTGGCTCACCAGGAACATCTGCATCCCCGCCTTGCGGCCGGGGAAGCGGAAACGGCTGAAGGCGTAGCCCGCGGTGCTGGCCAGCGTCACGCCGATGAGGGTGGTGGTCAGCGAAACGATCAGGCTGTTGATCAGCCAGCGGAGGAAGTCCTTCTCGAACAGGATCGTGTAGTAGGCCTTGAAACTCGCCCCCTCGGGGATCAGCCCCAGACTCGTGCTGGCGAACTGATCGGCGGGCCGGAGCGAGATGTTGAACACCTGGAGGATCGGAAAGATCGCGATCACCGACGCGACGATCAGAATCAGATAGGTCAGACCCAGGCGAACAATGCGTCCCTTTTTGTTCGTCACCAGTTCGCCTCCGTCGCTTTGCCCGCCCGCGACTGCATCCAGACGAGGCCGAACAGAATCAGGAACAGCACCATGCTGAACGCCGCCGCGTAACCGTAGCGGTAGTACTGGAAGGCGGCCTTGTAGACGTAACTCACCAGGATATGCGTCTTGTCGCTGGGCTCGCCGCCGTGGCTGACCAGCCAGATCACGTTGAGGTTGTTGAACGTCCACACCGTGCCCAGCATGATCGCCGGCGCCAAAACAGGTTTAAGCATCGGAAGCGTGATCGAGAAGAAGCTCTTGATCGGTCCGGCGCCGTCCACCGACGCGCTCTCGTACACCGCTTTCGGGATCGATTGCAGGCCGCCGAGCGCGATGATCATCATGAAGGGGAAGCCCAGCCAGATGTTGGTGATCAGCGGCGCGACGAAGGCCCAGAAGGGCTGCGTCGACCAGGGGATCGCCTCGATGCCGATGAAGCCGAGCAGGTGGTTCACCGCCCCCCACTCGTAGTTGAACATGCCGCGCCAGGTCAGCGCGCTGATGTACTGCGGCATCGCCCAGGGGAGAATAAGCAGCACGCGGAAAAGGGTGCGCCCCTTGATCGGCTGGTTGAGCAGTACGGCCAGGAACAGGCCGATGGCGACGTGGAAGAACACGTTCACGCCCGTCCAGACCACGGTCTTCAGCAGTACGCTGTACATCTCCCGCTGACCGAGGACATCCTGGTAGTTCTTCCAGATCGGATCCTGGATCGCCGGGTTGCGGAACGTGTAGAGCCCCATGTTGGTGAGGCTCAGGTAGATATTGTAGAGGAACGGGTAGAGCACCACGGCCAGCATGATGATCATGGCGGGGGCAACGAAGAGCAGCGCGAGCTTGTACTCGCGTCGCATGGTTTTGCTGGCCCCTGCCGTGATCGCCGCCATTCGCTTGTCCCCTATTCCTGGATCAACACCGCGCCCGACAGCGGCGGCATGTTCAGTTCGAGTTCGCCGTTCACGGCTTTGGCCGTGCCCCCGCGGGGATCGCTGCCGCCGACGAGGAAGCGCCAGTCTCCATCCTCAAGGCCCATTGCGGCAAGGTCCAATTTCACCACGCCGCTACTTTCGCCGTTGTGGATCAGGCTGATGATCCGCTCGCCGCCCCCCTCGCGCAGGAAGGCGTAGTCGTCGCCCCTGGCCTTGACCACCCGCAGACTGCCGCGCCGCAGAGCCTCGTGCTCCTGCCTGATGTGACACAGTTTCCTGTAGTATGCGTGCATGCTCACCCGTTCCGGGTTGTCGGTGTAGTTCCAGTAGAAGGGTCTGCGGCAATCGGGATCCTTCTCCCCCTCCATGCCGATCTCGTTGCCGTACCAGATGTGCGGCACGCCGAGGTAGGTCAGGTTGAGCAGCGCGGCCATCCTCAGCCTGCGCGCGTCGCCGCCGGCCAGGGTCTTGAAGCGGACGGTGTCGTGGCTGTCGTACAGGTTCATCATCACCTGCACCGCCTGACTGGGATAGCCCGTGCGGCCCGGAGCCATCGCCTTCTCGAACGAGGCGGCGTTGCCCGCGCCGCGACCGATCCAGCGGGTGACGGGATCGCGGAAGTACTTGTAGTTCATCGTCGCGTCGAAGATGTCCGGGCCGATCCAGTCGGGCGAGTAGCCCCAGAGCTCGCCGAGCAGGTAGGCGTCGGGCTTGATCGACTTCACCTTTTCGTTGAACAGGTTCCAGAACCAGAACGGCACGTCGTTGGGGACATCCATCCGGAAGCCGTCGACATCCATCTCGGTCAGCCAGTACTCCGCCACGCCGAGCAGGTGATCCACCACCGGCATGTTGGGCTGAGCCTGGGTGATATCCTTGACGCCGCTCTCCTGACCGTCGGGGCGGGACAGGTCGAAGTTCAGGTTCGGATGGAGACCGAAGCCCCACCAGCATTCGTAGTAGTCGGCGGCTTTATACCCTTTTGATTTGGGCAGCGGCCACTTTTTCCACTCGTACCAGTTCCAGTACTCGCTCTCGCGCCCCTTGTCGCGGGAATCGACGAACGCCCAGTGGGTGTCGCCGCAATGGTTGTACACGGCCTCGACCACCACGCGGATGTCCCGCGCGTGGGCCTCGTCGACGAACGACCGGAACTCCTCCTTGGTCGCAAAGTGGGGATCCACGGTGTTGTAGTCGGTGGCGTCGTACTTGTGGTTGCTCTTGCCCTCGGTGACAGGATTGAAGTAGAGGATCGTCACGCCCAGATCCACGAGGTAGTCCAGCTTCTCCTGCACGCCCGCGATGTCGCCGCCGTAGAAGCTGAAGTAGTCGGGACGTCCGTCGGTGCGGTAGGGACTGCGGGTCAGTCCGCCGTAGTTGTTCCAGTCCTCGACCATGTGGAAGTACTCGTCGTTGGTCTTGCCGCTGCGGGGCAGCTTGTTCGCCCCCTGGTAGTACCACTCGGTGAAGTCGGGGTCGTTGGACTTGTCGCCGTTTCTGAAACGGTCGGGGAAGATCTGGTAGAAGATCCCGTCCTTCACCCAGTCGGGGGTGAAGAAGGTGGGGAGATCGGCGAGTGTGACGCTGAGCGGTCTGCCCAGGTCGCCGATCCGGTTGATGTCGCGCGCCGCCCGGTCGACATTCGAGGCGCGGATGCCGTCGGCGTCATACACCAGACAGGCGGCGGCGTCCTTCACTCTGAACAGGAGTCCGAGATCTTCATTGGGATGATTGATCTCCGCGCGCCAGAGATCGTTGATGTTGTCGGAGGCGACCAGGGTCATGGCCAGGCTGGGATTGCTTTGAGAGGAGATCGGGCTGTTGAAGAACACCGTGACCTCATCCACGTCGTCGGCCGCGGTGCGGAAGGTGACCTCGAGCATCCGCTCGGTCACCCGGTTCAGGTCGGGGAAACCCGGCGTGAACTGCAGGGAGCCCTCGTCGATCTTGCCGTCGCCCCGCTTGCGGTCGACCCCCTCGAAGCGGCCATCTACGTTCAAAACGCTGTTCTCACCGCCGAAGCCGTCGTCGGCAAAACTGTCCGCGCCCTCTTTGTCGGTGGTCCAGTTGCCGTCCACCACGAACTTGTACTGGATCTCCCCCGCGGGGAGGATAAGGGCGAGTTCCCAGACGCCGTCGCCGTCGTCGTCCCTCATGGCGTTCTTGTCGCTGTTCCAGTCGTTGAAGCTACCCGCCGCGAACACGCTGGAGGCACCCGCCGCCGCGTGCCTGAACACGACCTTGAACATGCCCGAACCGCCGCCCTCGCTGCCTACCATGATCACCGAGTTCTGACCGCCGTGGCCGTCGTCCTCGAAGTCCTCGGCGTTCTCGTCGGCCAGCCAGGTGCCGTCCACCACGAACTTGTAGCTGTGCAGACCGGCGGTCATCTTGACCGTGATCTCATAGACGCCGTCGCCGTCCTCGTCCTGCATCCGGTCCTTGCTGTCGGACCAGTCGTTGAAGTCGCCGGCGAGAAAAACATCCCGCACGCCGCCGGTCTTCGGTTCGAAGGTGAAGCTTACGGTCGCCTCGCCGCCACCGGTGACCGCCGTCGCGGGAGCAGCGGCAACGACTGAACCGGCGTCGCCGCCCACCGTCACGGGATCGTTGCCCACGGTGAACTTGCCGTTGCGGCCGCCGAAACCGTCATCATCATAGGCGGGCGCGTTCTGCGGCTCGGTCCAGGTGCCGTCGATCACGAACTTGAACAGGTAATCGCCGGTCGAGAGATCCTTCACCAGCGTGAACACCCCGTCACCCTTGGTCATGGCATCGGCATCGGTGCTCCAGCCGTTGAAGCTGCCGGCCAGGAACACCTGCCCCGCGCCGGGCGCTTCGACAACAAAGGTGACCTCCGTGGCGAACGCAGTCGCGGACAGGATCAGCAGACCCATCAGGATCATTGAAAATAGGACGGGACGTCGCATGAGAGCCTCCAGATTGGGAAACACGCCACCTGGCGGAGATAGCCCTCCGCCTCGCACGTGGGGATCACCCGGACAAGGTTTCGTTTCTCGGAACCTGTCAAAGTAGACCTATAAATCTCGACTGTCAATTCAACCGTTTTGCCAGGAACTCCTGTTTCGGGACTACTCGCCCTTCATTTCGGCGATCTTCGTCAACGCGGCGGCCTGCATGTCGCGGGCGGCCTCGGCGGGATCCTTGCCCATACCCAGCACGGCCTGCAGCTCAGGCCGGGTCACGTCCCAGATCGCCCGCATCTCGGCCACCACCGGCATGGCGCGACCGTGCTCGATCTGCGCCAGGCTCGGCCCTATCAGCGGATGCCCCGCCCCCGCCTTGCCCGCGGCGAGGCGACGGCTGGGGATGACGCCTAGCTCGGCGGCGAGATGGTCCTGCGAGATCTCGCTGGTGAGATGGCGCATGAGCAGCAGCGCGGCCTCACGCGACTCGCCCCGGCTGTTCACGTTCAGGCAGTAGCCCTTCACGCTCACCATCGGCGTCGGCCAGAGCCCCGTCTCGGCGAGTTGCGGGATCGGGGTCAGGCCCAGATCGATGCCGGCGTCGATGTACCCCTGCCATGACCAGGGACCGTTGATGATGAACGCCGCTTTCCCCTCCTTGAACAGCGCCTCCGCCAGGTCGTAGTCGCACTCCCGCGGCGTGATCCCCTCCACCTTGAAGCCGCGGAGCAGTTCGAGCGCCTTGACCATGGCCGGTGTGTCGAGGGTGGGATTGCCCTTGTCGTCCATCACCCAGCCGCCGTAGGCGCCGAGGAAGGGGACGAGCCAGAACGGCTCGCGGTGGTTGAAGACGAGACCGTAGCGCTCCATCCGCTGATCGGCATTGGTGTCGATGGTGTTCCGCTTCGCCAGCCGGATCATCTCCTCGATGCTGGTCGGCGGTTCCTGGATGTAGGACTTGTTGTAGCAGAGGGTGAGGTGGTTGCCCAACTGATCGGGCAGGCACCAGAGGTGGGGGCTCTCCTCCCCCGGTCGCGCCAGACGGACCAGACTCTCGGCGTTGAACGAATCGACCTCGGTCTGACTGAACAGACTTTCCAGCGGCTCGATTATCCCCATGATCGAGAAGGGGCCCACCTGATCGGCGGGACCGTAGATCAGCTCGGGGCCGCCGCCGGCCAGCGCCGCGTTCTGGAACTGGGTGCGGAGTTGCTCGGTCTCGTAGTGCACCCGCTCCACCAGTATGTCCGGGTTGGCCGCCATGAAGGACGCGAGATGACGATCGAGCTGCACCTGCTCCTTGGGATCCATCTGCTCCCAGATGAACACCTTGAGCGGACCCTTCTCGCCGCCGCAGCCCACGAACAGCAGGGCCGCAATCACCATCAACAAACAGATCCCGCCGATTCTCTTCATCGCTGTGCTCCTTTGATCTCCATCCAGGTGATGCTCTCGGTGTCCCGAGGTATGACCGAACGCCGCTCCACCGAACCATCCTCGCGCAGCAGGTGGATGGTCCACTCCGCCTGCGCCCCCTCCATGTCGGTCCGTGATTCGCGCCGCCAGACCGCACCGTCATCCTCGATCTCGATACGCCAGTGATAGCCGCCGAAGCTGACCTGACACGACAGGGTGTTCAACGCCTCGGGCAGACGCGGACGCCAGAAGATCCGACGATCCAGAGCTTGGGGATGGTAACCCATGAACGCCTCATTGAAAACGCGCAGATACTCGGCCAGGCTCCATGCCTGGCTGGTGGCGCCGCCGTAATCCTGCAGATCGGTCGCCGCACCGTCGCGGATCTCCCGCATGGTGCCCACGGCGCCGCGGTCGAGCAGATCCTGCGTGAGCGGCTCCAGCATGGTCCAGGCCTCGTCGGCGCGATCGGCCTGACAGAGCGCCTGGATCACCGGCCCAGACAACCACAGCCAGACATCGCCGTTGTGGTAGGTCTCGTCATAGTAGTAGCTCTCCAGCGCCAGATGGCGCGGATGCCACGCGGGATCCGCCGGATCAAGACTGGTGACGCCGTGGGGCAGCACGACACGGTCCATGGTTGTGTCCAGAATCCGGCGACTCAGGCTCTCGCCCCACCAGGCGGCGGGGCCATCCGTCTCGTCCAATAAGCGGGGGAGCGTCAAGGCGAAAACCTGGTTGGGACGGATCTGGAGATCCTGCCGGTCGGTGGTGTCCAGATGATCGGCCAGGCCATGCTCGTCCCGTCGGGGGAATTGCGCGAGTATGGAGTCGTGAACACGTTCGGCCATGGTTGCGTGACGCTCGGCCGCGGTGGCATCCCCCAGCCAGTCGGCCATACGCGAGGCTGTGCGGAGAGCGTCGCGCCACAGCACCTGCACCTCGATCGCCCTGTCGCCGCGGGGAGAGTAGGGGTTGTGCTCGCCGCCGGCGTCCATCCAGGTCTCCCCGTCACCATGGGTGAGGAGGCCGAGGTCGTCGACGCGATGTTGCAGCGCACCTGCGATCGCCCGCTCCACCACGGGTCGGGCCTTGGCGAGAAAGTCGCGGTCGCCCGTGGCATCAACATATAACCGCGCCGCACGCACCCACCACCAGGTGCCGTCCACACCCGCGTACTGCAGGTTGTCGGGATTGACGATGTTCGGCAGCCGCCCGTAGCGGTGGTGAGCGGAATCATCTAGCTGGAATTCGGCGAAGCTCAGCAGGATCCGTCGCGCCAATCCGTAGTTGCCGTTGACGAGACAGGCGCCGGGCAGGGAGATGAAGCTGTCGCGCCCCCAGTAGTTGCTGAACCAGTGGTAGCCCGCGTAGATGCCCGGGCCGCGGGCGTTCATGGTCAGGTTGTCCAGGCTCCAGCGAGCCCAGGTAAGTGCGCCGTTCACCCGCTCATCGCTGGTGACCGGCACCGTTGCGGCCAGAGCCGACCTGTGCTCACCGGAGATCGTGCGGAGATGCTCCTCGCGATCAAGCAGATCGCGGGCGACGGCAAAGGCCTCACGTTCGTCACCACCCAGACCCACCGCAATCTTGAGCGGCCAGTCGGGATCCCCCTCGAAGTTGAAGGATGCGGGCAACCAGGGGTGGGTCTCCCCCATCGCCATGCGCGCCGCATCGCGGGGATAGCTGGTGGTTTCGAACCGACCGTCCTCCCGCCACTCGCCATTTTCCGACGGCAGCAGGGCTATCACCCGCGGCACGCCGGTCGGCGGCTCGAAGCCAACCCGTTCGATGAAGAGCACGCCCAGCCGTTCATTGTAGTTGGTGGTGTATTCCGGTTTGGGGACCTCCCAGATGTGACGCATGTCCACCCGGGGGCTGAAAAGGGCGGGACCGGTCGCGGGAGGCGTCCAGGTGATCAGCAGACCCGAAAGCTCGCGGGGCAGGAACACCTCCTCGACACTGTGATCCGGGAAACGTTTCTCGAAGCGGTCGGGCCAGACGCGAGTCTCGATGGGATCGGATACGGCGTGACCGGAGATCATGGAGGTGAAACGCCAGCTGTCGAGGAACTCGTGCATGAGGCAGTAGAGGCCGTGGTAGCTGCGGAGATTGCGCCCACCAGTCTCGCAGGAGAAATGGGTGGCGCCGCCCCCCGCCAGAATTAGCTCATGACTCGCTTCGGAATCGACGATAAGAGGGGCATGGGATAACGTGAATTGATCGGCCATGACATTCCCGGAGATCGCGCCGAGCAGAATCAGTACGGCTATATTGAGTAATGATTTCATTTCACCCTCCAGTCTTCGCCTCAACCGAGGAAGGTAGCAAAAACAAATGCCCCTGTCGAGACGTCGATTGCTTGCCCGTATCAGTCGAGTTTGTTACTCTGTCGAGTCCTTTGCAGAGAGGCTCCCAATGAAATTCAGATCAACTGCGGTCATCCTGATCCTGTTGCTGGCCGGTGGCGCGGAACAAGCACTCGCCGAGACCATGGCCGCCAGGGGTATCATCACAGATGGACATTCCAGTGAGTTCACGGCTGATGAAGCTGTCTTCACCGAAACCGAAGAGTTGAACTTCGACTCCTGGTGGGGCGAGAACAACGACATCAATCAGATCAAGGCCACCTGGGACTCGGACAGCCTCTACGTCGCGGTGGACGGCCGGATCTGGAACAACAATCTGATGCTGTTTATCGATACCGATCCTCTGCGGGGCATCGAGAATGCCGACGAGTTGAACAGCTGGGCCAGAAAGCTGGAGTTCCTCCACTACCGACCGGAGTACCTCCTCGCCACCTGGGACAACAACACGTTGCCCCAGATGTGGAAACTGCCGGTGGGCTTCAGCCGCACGATAGTCGAACTTTCACCCTACGTCATCCCCGAGGAGGAGAGTTACGACCCCGACATTCACGCGACGAAAGACTTCTGCGCAGGCGCCACCTTCAGTCAGGGTCAGACGGGCGCCGCCATGGAGGGGGCGATCCCCTGGACCACCTTCTACCCCGATCTCGACGAGGGCACCATCCCCGTGGATGCGGAGATAGCGCTGGTTGCCGCCCTGGTGACCGGAGACGATCACAAGAGCGGTCCCGACTGCGCGCCGAACAACCTGCTGGGCATGACCAATAATGACGGGGACATCTGCATACTCGACAACTTCGTCATCCTTCACGTTGATCGCGATCTGGACGGCGAGCCGGACCTGGGTGTGGCTCCGGCCGGGCGCGAGGGTGACCACATCAGCGAAAACCCGCCCCTGACCTTCCTGCGCGATCCCCGCATTACGGGCGTTACGCTGGAACTCGACCGGGCCGAAGCGATCCGCGCAGCCTTCAGCCCCAATGGCGACGGCGATGCCGACGAGGCGGAGATCATCTTCCGCGCCTCGGTGGACTACCGCTTCAGCCTCAACATTTACGATCCCGCCGGGCGACGGGTCCGCTCGTTGATCAGCAGGCAGGATATCGCCGGAGGCGAGGATGTGACCATCACCTGGGACGGCCGCGACGACGACGGACTGGTGGTAGATGCCGGCATCTACCTGGCCAGCCTGAGTCTGGACCTCCACGACAGAATCAACATTCCCCTGGCGGTGGTGCGATGATACGTCTGATCCTGACAACAAGCCTGCTGCTGTTGATCTATGCCGTTCAGGCCGACGCACTCCCCTTCGACACGGTGCAGGGCAGTGCACGCGGAGCGGCCATGGCCGGCATGAACAGTGTCGTCGACCGGAACGCCGCGGTCGTATTCGGCAACCCGGCCCGTCTGGGCGCACTGAATTACGCCACCGTGCAGATGATGACCCGCGACTGGTACAATTCGGGAATCCGCTCCTGGTCGGCCGCCTATGCGCGTCCCCTGGGCGCTTTCGGCCTGGGTATCGGCTGGCACCGCTTCGGTCTGAACGATCTGTGGACGGAGGATGCCATCAGCCTTGCCGGCGCCTGGACCGTCCCCAAGACCCCCATCACCGAACTGACCGGGCACGTGGGTGGCGCCGTCAAGCTGCTGCAGGTCGCCGCTCCCGGTTACGAGGGCGATCATTACCAGGGCGACTTCCGCCTGTGGGCCGTCGATCTCTCCCTCCTGATGACCAGAGGTCCCTTCACCATGGTCTGGGCTGAGGAGAATCTGGCCTGCGCCGACATGACCATGCTCGAGGGTGGGCAGCGGTACCGCGGCGCGCCTCGCAAGCATCGCGGCGGCTTGAGCTACCGCTGGCGCGACGACCTGCTGCTCGCCTGCGAATATCGCAAGCAGCAGGACTTCTCCGCCGAGTTCAACATCGGCTTCGAGCTCTCATTCTACAGCGCTTTCTACATTCGCGGAGGGGGCAGCGAACATCACGCCTCCGCCGGTTTCGGCCTGCGAGGCGACAAATGGGACGCCGACGGCGCCTTCGAATCGCGGGGCAAGCTCGGCACGAGCCTGATCTTCTCTCTCACCTGGAATCTCGGAGTGGCGGGGGGTGAACGATGAATCGGTCAACTCGCAAACAGACGTTTGTCCGTGCCGCAAGAGCCGTGGCGATTGTGGCGCTGCTCGGTTTCTCGACAGTCGCTTCGGCCGCCGACACTCAGCTCAACGGTTACTGGGAGGGCAACCTCGGCGGCAACCGTCAAAGTGACGACAACACCTGGGATATCTGGCACGGCGGGCAGTACTACGAACTCAAGCTGCTCAGCCGCCAGGGCGACAACGCCGAAGCCTGGATCAAGTTCGGCGGCCGCTGGGACGGCAACAACAACAAGTTCACCAACCCCCGGCTGTTCGCGCAGGAGGGGCATCTCAAGTATCGCCTCGACCGCGACGGCAAGGGGTTCGAGAGTTTCCTGTTCTTCCGGGAGCAGCGCTACTGGATCGGCAATCACCTGCTCAATCTGGTGGACGAGGGGAACGTCAGCAACGGCAACAACTCGCAGGGCGTCCGGTTTGACGCCTGGCATGGCGCCTGGAATCTGACCTACGTTCTGAGCGACGCCTCCGAACAGACGATGAAAGATCCCCAGGCGGACGACTTCCACATCGTCCGTTTGACCCGCCGCTACGGGGACCAGGGGAGCTATTTCGGCGGGAGTATCCTCCGCAAGGTCGACAAGGATCCCGATAACGACTTCAATCAGGTGCGCAGTTTCGACTGGCAGTGGATCACCAATCCCGTGGACATCTCCGTGGAGGTCGCCCACAGCGAGGTGCCGAGCGAAACGGACGTATTTAACGACACGAACGATCCCGGAGCCTGGCGACACGGCAGCTTGCGGAGATCATTCGAGGCGTTCCTCCCCACCGACGCCGCCGTGCGGGGTGAGCTGCGCAACATTACGATGGGTGACCATCGTTGGGGGCATTACACTATCAACGCGGGCTACTGGAACATCGGCTCGAATTACCGCAACTTCCTGGGCGGCGATACCACCGACCGGATCGGCCACTTCTTCAACACCTATTACCGGATGCCGCAGCGGGCGATCACCTACTCCCTGAAGTGGGGCAAGGAGCGTAAGAGCACCTCCTACACTTACGATCTGGATGAAGACGACAATCCGATCCTGACCAATGATCCCAAGAGCTGGTTGGAGCAGAACATCTACCTCGAGTTCATCAACGGCTTCAAGGTGGCGCTCACGCACAACCGCAGAGATGAGATGTTCCTGGGGCGGGACTACCGGCACTACGACTGGCTGGCGGAGTTGATCGTGGAGAATCGGCTGGCCTGGCTGAAGACCCAGTTCAAGATCAAGGACTGGGATACGCAGCACGAGAAGCGGATCTTCGGCATGGAGACCACGCTGAACATTGGCGGACCATGGAAGTGGTACAACCGGTTCATGGTGGCCAGCGACGCCGCCCGCTCCCGCTATATGCTCTACACGCAACTGCAGTACCGTCCCCACGACAACATGGAGATGTTCCTCTCCTATGGCCCGGACTACTACGGTGACTGGGGCGAACTGACCAACGACGGAGACTTCGAATCCGGCGGCCGGATGCGCGACGAATACAAGCTGATGATCAAGACCTGGTTCTGACAAAGGCGAAGTCATGAAAAGAAACTACCGGGCCACGGCCCTCATTGCAGCGATCCTCCTCCTCATTGCCTGGTCGGCCTCTGCCGATCAACCCCGGGCCGTCAAGGGGGGCGTCGAGTTCAGCTTCAACGACGCCAACGCCTACAGCGTAGCCTGGGCCGGTGACTTCAACGACTGGAGCGCCACGGCCTCGATCTTCACCAAAGGTGAGGACGGCGTCTGGCGGCTGGTCTTGGCCATGGGCGAGGGTGAGTATGAATACAAGCTCATCGTCAACGGCAACTGGATGGCCGACCCGGACAACCCTCAGACGCGGGGGGAGTACAGCAACTCCTGGCTGACGGTGACCTCCTCCGGCGAGGTCAACCTGGGCGGCGGCGCGCGCAACCCCTCCCAGCTCAACAGCAGCCTCTTCATCGGCGGTTTTTACTACGCGAACTACATGATGGAGGCCAAGGAGGCCGAGAACGAGCGGATGCTGCTGGAGCGGCCCACTCACGATGTCAACCTGCGGTTCGACACCAAGCTCAACCCCTCCCTGACGGGGATGGCCGAGCTGAACGTCAACAACTCCGAAGAGTTCACCAACATGTGGACCACACACCTCAACCTGCAGCGCGCCCAGCTCAGGCTGAAGCGTCCCGGGTTCGAGTTGCGCCTTTTCGAGAACATGCCCGCCTTCCACACCGACGATCCGCTGCGGTTGGTCGGCAACGTGGGCACCTACAACTACGATTACGGCTACGACACGCGGGGCGTCGTGATCCAGGCCGACCTCCCCTGGGAGATCTCGCTCAAGGCGCTTGCCGCCGACGCCGGGGAGGATATCTGGGGCCGTCCCGAGCCGGTGCTGCCGAACGACACTCTGCTGGTCGCGACGAGATATGCTCACCGCGACGATGAGGGCTCGCGGGATGACATCGCCGTGCAGATCGGCCGCGATGTGTTCCACAACGGTCACCTGCGCTATGTCGCCCGCGCCGTGCGTGGTCTGAAGCCGGGCACGCTGTTCACCCGCACGGGCAATCACATCGATTCGCTGACCAACTACTTCAGCCGCACGGTGCAGAACAACCTGCTGCACTCCCTGAACTGCGACCGGGAGTGGACCGATGATCTGCAGACCAGGGTGCAGGTGGTCTACGGCACGGCCACTCTGGACGGTCGTGAGGTCGTCTACCAGAGCCTCAACGGGGATACCGAATATACCGATACCATCAACGAGAATCAGTCCTGGCGGCTGCAGGTGACCAAGGGATTCCACGCCGAGCTCGACTACGACCTGGGCGACGACATAACATTCCGCTTCACTCATAGTCATCAGAAGAACACCAACAACTACGATCATCTGATCGAAGGGCTCTCCGGCGTGGAGGTCGGCGCCGATCAGGTGGCCACGGCCAAGACCTACCGGTTCGGTCTGGACTGGCAACGGGGCGAGTTGCGCTACACGCTCGACATCGAGCAGCAGGAGTTCCGCTTCGGTGGTCAGCTGCTATGGGGCGACCACTTCTGGTTAGCGGCCGGCGCCGAGGGAGCGGGCAACCTCTGGATCCAGGGTGACCATCTGCCCATCGCCCGCTACGGCCAGCTCGGCTTCGGCAGCGCCTCGACGATCAACCAGCACGTGCTGCTGCCCCTGGCCAAGGGCGGGAGGGGGAAGCTCGAACTGGAGCTGGACAGCACCTTCGCGTCAACGCGTCTGGACCGTTCGCCGCTGTACTGGGATCTCGTCACCGAGTGGCGCTGGGATTTCAACAGCGACTGGCGACTGCTGCTCAACCAGCGTTTCGTCAATTACGATCACGGCTACCTGCACCTGGACGACAGCTTCACCAACTACTTCGTCGAGTTGACCTTCAAGGTCGGCGCCTCCACCCGCTTCTCGCTGGGTTACGGCGTCGATCCCTACTGTCTCGACAACATCAGCAAGACGATGAGCGCCGAAGGCCGTCGCGAGTTCATGATCGAGAACGGCGTGACCGAGAGCATCATGCTCAACAACTGGTCCCGCCTCGGTTCGGCGATCGCCAAGGCCGAAAATGAGATGAGCGATATCCAGCGAATCACCCTGGAGGGGCAGTTCACGTTCTAGATGCTCCGAGGTGGAGAGAGGCCCGAAGTAAAAAGAGGTTTGAGGATGAGATTCGGAAAAATAGCACGACTTCTGCCGGCGCTGCTTTTGCTGCCGCTTCTGGGCTGTTCGTCTCTGGACCTGATCAAGAAGCGTCTGCCGCCGCCCCACCGCGTCGACGGGGGCATTCAGTTCCAGTATGAAGCGCCTGCCGCCACGACCGTGACGCTGGCGGGCAACTGGCCCGAGAATCAGTGGGGCGGGACATCCAGCCCCGCCGGCCGCTACGACAATACCATCGGTCGGATGACTGATGACGACAATGACGGCATCTGGACGATCGTGGTCGACATGAAACCGGGGCGCTACATGTACAAGTTCGTCATCGACAACAACAACTGGGAAACCGATCCCAACAATCCCGATACCGCCAGCGAGGGTGGATTCACCAATTCTCTCATCGTGGTCAAGTAGCCGGAGGCATTATGAGTTCGCGTATCAAAAACCTGGCGATCGTTATCGTTCTGTTGGCAATCGTGGGATTCTCCTGTTTGCCCAACCCCTCCGGCCCCACGCTCGATCCCCCCGGGGATGAGCTGCTCTACTTCGCCAACTACAACAGCATCCAGATGTGCGGCGATTTCCAGATCGATTATGACTGGTCCCCCGGTGATGCCCGCAGCAACATGAGTCTGTATGCCGACAACAAGTGGCGAATCAGCGTGGCGATCATGGGGAGTCAGACCAGTGATGGTCAGATCGAATTCAAATTCGCCCACGACGGCAGTTGGAACGAAAGCAGCCTCGGCGCCAGCGGCACCCCTGGCGTGCTGGAGGTCAAGGACAACGCCGACAACATCCTGCTGCCCCTGACGGTCACCGACGGCTTCTACATCTTCGAGGTGAACGACGAAACTCTGCGCTACACCACGAACCCCGCGGTCGAGATCGGCACCATCACCGGTAGCGTGATCTGGGATGGCGCGGCGCCCACCCTTCCGGCCAGTGTGGAGTGCTGGGTCCAGCACCCTGCGGGCGATGTTCAGATCTGGGGCGCGGAGGCCGAGGGCGATGCGTTCACGATCCCCGCCCTCGCCGACAGTCTCTACAGGGTTCGTGTCAATGGAGGCGTTGGTTATTCCTCGGCAACGGTCGACGATGTGCGCGTCGTCGATGGTGTTGCCGTGATGGAGGCGGTAACGCTGAACCAGGTCTTCGGAGCCATCAGCGGCACGGTCAGCTTCAGCGATGGTCCCGATCCCCTGCCCGAAGCGCTCGTGGTGCTCAGCACCCATATCGATCAGGTTGAGGTTGCCCGCTTCACGACGACAACCACCTCCGGCGATTACCTGTTCGAGGGTCTGAACTATGACGACTACGACCTCACCTTCACCGCAACGGGCTATCAGGCCGGGCTCATCGACAGCCTGCACATCGATACCGATGCCGTGAGCAGCGGCAACGATATCGAGCTTGCCAAAATTGAGGCAGCCATCCCCGACCTCCCCTACCTGACACCCGTCATTGACGGTATGATCGACGTCGGCTGGGCCACGGTTCTGGATGATCCAGCCGGCGATTCCAATTGGGGTGGCCTGAATGATTTTACGGGTCTCCATGTCGCATGGGATGCGACGAATCTCTATGTGGCCGTCGCGGGCAGTTTCGATAGCGGCAACACCGTGAACATCTACATCGACAAGGATTTCGACAACGGGACCGGCCTCGCCGACTTCAGTACGATCCAGAGCGGCAGTGTCGCCGATCACCTGCGCAAAACTATAGACATGAGCGGAGTGACCGGCTTCGGCGCCGACTTCGCCGGCAGCGTCTGGGGCACACAATACAATCCCGAGGTCAGCGATCTCACCGACTCGGCGGCAATCGTGATGATGCCGGGTTCGGCGCTTGTGGGGTCGTCTGCGGCCATCGAGTTCTCCGTACCCTGGACGAGTCTTTATCCCGACATGAGCGGCGGCATACCCGGTCTGACCGAGCTGGCGTTCATCTGCGTGATCGGTGGCGGCGACGATGTCAACCTGGCCGGCGACACGCTGCCGGCAGTCGACGATGTGCATGCACCCGACGCGGTCTTCACTATTCAGGTGGATGCCGACAACGACTAAAGGGGAGACGGGGACACGCACCTCACTATAAAAGGGGACACGCACCTGAGGTGCGTGTCCCCTTTTATACAATACGAGGTGATGATCCTATCCCCGAACGAAGTTCAAATTCGTAGAGAGGGGACGGATCAGCGTCTCTCGTCGTATTCCCAAGAGGACCCGTCAGTCCCGATGCTTGCTCGGCCAGATCTTCATCGAGACGAGGTCCCCCGTTTCCCCGTCGATAATGAACAGCTTGTAGCTGCGGGGAGGTTTGCTGTCGGTCATCTTCTCGGAGGCGACGGTCGAGCCGCTGAAGCTGAGCGTCACGCGCCAGGCATTACCATCCTCACTGAACTCGACCTCCTCCAGGCTCAGATCCTTGAGATCCAGGCGATCCTTCATCTCATCCAGGAAGGCGTAGGCTTTCTGTACGGCGGTATTGGCATCGATCATGGCATCACCTGCAGGTTAGAGCAGAGGGCGGAAACCCGCGGACGCGCGAGCCCCGTTTCGGTCAACTACAAGAATAACCCGGGAATATTCTCACATAGTTAAGATGGATTGAGGAGGGCCTCCCTCATCCTGATGCCTTGATCGAAGCACACGCTTGCGACAGAGGTGCTCAACAAAGAAGACGGCTCCCTTTCTCTGAACGGAGTCCAAATCCGTAGTGAAGAGAAAGGGAGCCGTCTTCAATCCGATGTGCGTTACTTCAGCAACGTCATCTTCCGAGTCTCGACCCGTTCGTCGGTTATCATACGCGCGAAGTACACACCCGTCGCAACCGGTTGACCGGACTCGTCGCGGCCGTTCCAGATCACGGTGTGTTCACCCGCGGGCGCTTTGGCGTCCACCAGCGTCTTCACCAGCCGACC
This sequence comes from bacterium, assembly GCA_024231955.1. Taxonomy (GTDB): domain Bacteria; phylum Krumholzibacteriota; class Krumholzibacteriia; order JACNKJ01; family JACNKJ01; genus JAAEPZ01. The sequence continues at coordinate 82,256 of JAAEPZ010000512.1, forward strand.
CGACAGATCGAAGACCATCAGCCGCACCTGGCCCTCTTCGGCCAGACGGAAACGGAGCGTGGTTTCCGGGTTGAACGGGTTGGGCCAGTTGGCGTCGAGACGGGTCGGGGCGACGACGATGCCGTCATCCACGCCAACCGTCTCACACAGGTTGAATGTCTCAGGTCCCAGAATCTGCGGATTGCCCACGGCGTCGTAGAGATTGTAGTTGAGCCACAGGTAGCGGTTGGTCTGGGTCGTGCACTCGTAGACCTCGTTGAAGAGGAACTTGTACTCGACGAAGTAATCGGATGAATCCGGAAAGACCACACTACCCGTGTAGATCCGATCGCCGGCCGTGACGTCGGGCGTCACGCCGTCGTCAAGCAGGGGGTTGAGCGAGGGGACATCCCAGTTGAAGACCTGCGGCTCCTGGTTGTTCGGCCCACCGTTGACGGCGATGACGTCATCCACCGTCGGCGGATCGTACCAGACGCTCAGGTCGGCCTGGAAGACCACCTCGACCGCTTTGGGTGTGACGGTACAACGATCGAACCGCGAGACGGGCAGGGTCAGGGGACCCAACGTGCCGCCGAGCGTATCGAACGCGGCCTCGTTCAGGAAGAGTGTGCGGTTGCCCTGGTCGGAGCATTCGTACTCATCCAGATAGACATACTTCCCATTCACGTGACGATAGGATCCGGCCGGGAAACGGAGGATCGTACCGAAGATGCCGTCGTCGGCCACGCCGCCGGGATAGTCGGCATCACTCAGGATCGTCTCACTGGGGATGTTCCAGTTCAACGGCGGGATCGCGGCGCCACCGGCGGTGCCGCCATTGGCGCCCACCGTACCGGTCAGCGGCAGGTAGTCGCTCATATCGACGGCGAAGATCACATCCACCGGCGCGGTGGTGAAGTTCTCCGGGTTCTCGTCGTTCCACCAGATGTCGGCCGTAGCCTGGCCGACGCCGCAGGTCAGCTCGAAGTGATGGTTGTCGATGGACTCCCACTCCGTGCAGCCGAAGGTGAACTTGTAGTTCAGATCGATCACGGGCGCGGTTTCGCCGTAGTCCCAGTCCAGGCAGAAGATCAGCTGCGTGGTGTAGAGGCTGTCGTCGGCCGCGGCATCGCCGTGGGTGCCGTCGTCGTACAGCAGGTCGTCGCAGGTCGGATCCCAGGTCAAGGGGAGCATGCCGCCCTCGATGCCCACGTCCGCCAGAGCGCCGGCCGCTTCGATCTTGTACTTCATGTGCAGCTCGAACGTCAGCTCGGCGAGGCAGAAGTGGGTGATCGTGGTCGCCACTATGTTGTCGTTCAGATCGGCGATGTTGCTCGCCATCACATCGAACTGGAAGCCGAACGCCAGGTCGGTGCTCACGCTCAGCATGACGTCCGTCTGGTTGGCGTCCAGCGTGGCGCTGAGGACCGTCGCGCCGGTGACCGACCAGTTGCTGATCAATTCGGCGCTGACCTGAGTAACAGGCTCGTCGAAGCTCGCCAGGATCTGATCCCGGGTCCCTTCGACCGCCACGGCCTTGACCAGAGTCGGCGGAATCTCGTCGGTCAACTGATCGGGCAGGCCGTCGCCGTCGAGGTCGTAGCTCACGACCAGGGGCGTATCCATGGTGGCGACATCGCCGTCGGTGCCGCCCTCCTGATCCAGGCCGCCGAGCTCATCGCCCGAGAAGCCGCCCAGGCCGCCCGCGGGGATGGCCGGGTTGGTGTTGTTCGCCCAGCCGGTACCGGCAGTGAACATCAACGTGCCGTTGACCTCGGTACCGATCAGGCTCCAGGGGATCTTGATCTCGGTCAGCCCCTGGCCCAGGCCGCCATCGCTGTTCTGATCCGCCACCTGGATGTCGGCGAGCCCCAGCAGGCTGGTCGTGGCACCGTCGACAACGCTGATCGAGCGGATATCGGTGACGCCCCCCCAGTTCATGTTCCAGTGACCGCCGACGAAATCGGCGTCAAAGAAACTCTGCGTGTCGTAGCCCTGGAAGAAGTCGGCGTTCTCCTGGCCGGTCGTGATGCTGCTGGAATCGATGTAGAGCACCATCGCGTTGTTCCAGGCGTTGCCGCGGACGGCAATGTACAGATTGCTGGCGTCCCAGGTCACGAGGATGTCGCGGACGTTGCCGTACTCATCCCAGCCGGGGAATGTGTTGCCGCCGACCAGCTCGTTGGCCTGATCCCATTCGCCCGCGCCCCAGAGACCATCGACTGTGATCGTATTGTAGGGGGTGGCAAAAGCGGGCAAGGTGATCAACAGACCGAGCAGAACGACTGCGAGGCTGATGCGCTTCATGATTACCTCTCAATGATTGTTGAAGAAACCGGATCCCGCGCGGGGCGAGATCCGGTGATCCATTCCAGGTTCCCGTGAAATCTCGCCTAGTAGAGCGACTTGACCTCGGAAATCGTCATTTCGGCCGCCGGCACGACATGATCCAGCGTCAGCGTGTTGGTACCGAAATCGTAATTGAAGGTGACGATGGACTCGATGTCCAGATCGAAGACGAAGTTGTCGCCGGTGTCCTGGTCCCAGTTGCCGTTCAGCGTGACCTTGCACTCGTATTGCCCGGCGGGCAGGATCCCCTGCTTCTCGAAGATGGCGTCAGCGATGTGGCCCATGCCGCCGGTGAAGTCGGCGGGATCCCAATTGGTGCCGCCCCAGATCTCGATGAAGTTGCCGGCAATGATCGGATTCTGATGGGCCACGAACTCGTCGCCCTCTTTCACGCCGACCGTAGCGCCCAGGTTGACGTACCAGGTCATTTCCTCATTACCCTCAAGGTTAATACCGATGTTGAAGCCTGGGAAGTCGTTGCCGTCCCAGCTATCGGTCTCGGTGACTTTATACTCGTGCGCGCCGGTGTCCAAAAGGGCGGTGATCGAGTAGGCGGTGCCCAGGGGAGCAAGCTCCCAATCGACGGACGCGGGGTCCCAGCCGTTCATGGAACCGACGATGCTCGGTCCGGCCAGGGCCACGACCGGAGCGGCAATGAGGAGAAGGGTGATTAACATACGACGCATGACTGTTCCTCCAGGTTGGTTTGATGCGCCACGCGCCGGGGGGTAACCTCGGTAACTGGCGACATCCTGCGGTACTCGTTCCAGCTCTTGGATTGAGCAAGCTCGCGGTAATGTATAACAGAGTATTTTACCAGAATACTCAGCCTGTTTCAATGACGGTTTAGATATCCCGCAATTGTAACCATCTATTTTAAAAGCATCATCTTGCGGACCTGACTCCCCTCGGCGCATTCCAGATGCGCGAAATAGAGTCCGCTCGCGACATTGCTCCCACGGTCGTCCCGCCCATGCCACACGATCTCATGTGTCCCCGCCTGCAGCTTGTCGTTTACCAGTTGGGCCACACGACGGCCCGTGATGTCGTAAACCACCAGCGTCACCCGCCCCGCTTCGGTCAAACTGAAGGCCAGATTGGTCGACGGATTGAACGGATTGGGCCAGTTGGGCGACAGGGCGAACACCGCGGCCGGAGTCTCATCCGTTATCGCCACGGCCGAACCGTAGAAGCTGACGTTGCTGCCGGGATTGATCTCGTTGAGGTAACAACTCGCGTCCCGCAGACCGAAAACGCCGATGGTATACTCCAGCGGATTCTGGGGATCGGTGACCAGAAGCACCTGTTCGCCCCCACCGATGAGAGTGGCCGAGTGGACCGTCAGTATCCGCTGCGAGACCAGACTCTCGTAGATCGAATAGAATACCGGATTCTCCGCCGTGGCCGCACTCAGGGGCTCGCTGAAGGTCAGGTAGACGAGCGTGTCGCTGTCGGCGGCGACCGTGGCCTCCAGAAGCAGCGGCGAAGTGTGATCGGGCTTGTCTGGCACACCGTCGTTGTCGGCATCGAGCGCGATCAGGGCGATGCTGTCCACTATCGGCAGATCGGCCGTGACGTTGTTGGGCATGACATCGCCACCCAGATCGGTGCCGCTGGCGATGGCCGCCGACAAGCCCAGGGTCACGCCTGTCGGCACGGCATCGGCGCCCAGGCCGTAGAGCAGATCCCAGGGTATCGCCAGCTCGCTGCCCGGCCAGGCGACGTTCTGGTCGCTGACGGCCAGGACACCCTGACCGGAAACGTCGGTCATGGTTGTCGGACTGTCGATGGAGTAGAGGTTGCCGTCCCCCCCGCCCCAACTGCCGTACAGATAATCGATGCCGACATCGGGATAGGTGAAGTAGGCGTTCTTGTCCCACCAGGGGATCTCCCGCAGATCGCCGTAGCCGGTGCCGTCGCCGTAATCGACATCCAGGTGGATCAGCCAACCGTTAAAGGCCTCGACCCGCCCCTCGAGGGCGAGGTAGAGATAGCTGTCATCGGCGGTAACGTAAAGCCCCTGCAGTTCGTTGAGCAGACTCCACTCGGAATCGTTGTCGGGGTCGTCCACGGCGAGTTGGCAGTAGATCCACTCGGTATGATCGATGGTGCCGTCCAGGGTGATCAGCGTCGGCGGGCCGAAGTTGACCGGGAAAGCGTCGGCCCCCGTAAGCGCCGCATTGGGGACGCCGCTCCCATCCGCAAATGCGCCGCTTGCCAGCAGCAGAGTGAGGTTGTCGGTGTTCAGCTCCTCCAACTGGGTCGCCTGGGTCGGCGTGAGGATGAAGTCCACGCGGGCGTGCCAGCCGGAACCGTCGATCTGGGTGCCGGCGCTCAGGGTGAGTTCGGCGACGCCATCACCATTGTCATCCAGCCCCACCAGGGTCGGATCGATTGCACCACGGTCAACGACATCGTCGAGTTGGAAACGGAGACGATCGGTGCCGGGGAAGTAGATGGCGCTCGTCAGGGCTGGGGGCAGCACATCGGTCAGACCCGCGGACAGGTCGGCCAGTTCGAGCAACTCGCCCCCCACGGGCGCGTCGGTGCCACCGGCGAAGAGGTAGAACTCGAAGCGGTAGTCGCCGGTGAGTTCGTCCCCCTTCAGCAGACGGCCGGTGAACTCCGAGCTGTGGTTCGCGCCACCCGACCCCACCACATAGCCCGCGGCCAGGCCGGTGTTCGGGTTGCGGAAACCCATGTAGCCGCCGAGGGGATCCCAGATCCGCTCCATGCCGGAATCCCAGATCAGCGACACCAGACTCGGCGAGAAGCCCGACTTGATGTAGGTCTGGTTGGAGCCGGTCGAATAGAGGCAGCGGATGTAGTCGGCGTCGGCGCGCAGGATGAGGGTCTTCGCGCAACCGTCGCGGGTCAGCGTGACCTGCACCGAATCGGCGGCGACCTCGTCGATGCTGAACTCGAAGTTCAGCGACTGGAGGTCGGGCGACACCTCGCTCAGGCCGGCGACATGGTTGCCGTCGTTGTAGTCGCCGGTGGTGCCGTACCAGTAGACGTTGTCCGCGCCGATGGCCGTGTCGACCAGATCGCCGTCGCGCACCGAGAGGTGAACGATCCGCCCGCCGGCGGACTCGATCACGGCCAGCAGCCGCTGGTTGTGAATCACCAGTTCGTCGAAGCCGTCGCCGTCCACGTCATCGAGAAAGGCATTGACTCCCGGCGACGCCCACTCGCCCGCGCCCCAGTGAGCGGCCAGGGCGTAATAGCGACCATTCTTGACGTGCGCGCTGTGATTGTTCTCCCAGCCGCTGATCGGACCGCCCATGTAGTCGTGCCAGCCGGTTTCGTAGAGGTTGGTCATCATCGCGTACCAGCCCGCCTCGCTGATGGCGTTGATCGGCGCACCGTTCAGCGCGGCGAGGGTGGAGGTCCACATCGAACCGTAGTTCTGGCAACTGCCCCCCTGACCGGCGCAACCGCCGCTGCCGTTGCCGCCGGTGACCCAGGGGACGTACCCGGCCCAGTGGGAATACCAGGAGTTGTTGGCGCCGCCGTAACCGTCCGTGCCGCCGATGGACCAGTAGGTGCCGTAGGTGACGTTCATGCTGCCGCTGCCGTTGAAGTTGCCGGCGGCGACCGCGTCGGAGAGCTTCCAGCAGGAGAGCCAGGCCGACTCGTCGTGACATTTCCAGACGAACCAGTCGTAGGTCTCCTTGGCGTTGGGCATGGAGTTCTGCCACTCGCCGATCTCGGCGGCCATCTCCCAGTCATCGGCGTAGACCGCGATGCGGTATTCGCCGACACCGCTGCCCGCGAGACCGGTGAGCACGCCCAGCGCGCCAGCGCCGTTGCCCGCGTGCAGCTGGCCGGTGAAGTTGCTGTCGCGGGGGATCACCTTGAGCGAGCTGCCTGCAAGCGTGTGGATCTGGTGGCTGTCGTAGCCCTGGCAGTGGACGTCGTCGTCCAGGATGACGGCCTGCACGCCGTGGGCGAGGAAGTTGTCGGCGATATTGTCGATCACGCCGCCGTTGGGGTAGTAGCCGGTGTCGAGCCACACCCGTTCGGGGACCCAGGCCACCGTCGGGTTATAGCCGTAGCGGGTATTGGTCATGTCGGAGTGGATATTGAGCGACCAGCTGTTCATGCCGTCGGTGACGAACGGCATGATGTGCTGGGCGTAGGCGCTGGTGATCATGCCCGCCCAACCGGCGGAGACGCCGCTGGCGAGCCAGCCGTTGAAATCGAGGGGATCGCCGTTCTCCTGGTCCCAGTCGGCCGAGCTCTGCAGCGGTCCGGAGAGGTGAAAATTGCCCGGCACGCTGGTGGCCTGATGCACTTCGAGGGCCTCATCGAAGCCGCTGCCGTCGGTGTTGTCCCAACGGCCGTGGAAGACGTCGGTGTAGGTGAGGCTCTGGTTGCCGTGGTGCATGAGCGCGCAGTTGGCGCGATAGTCGCGGTCGGGGTCGCTCTCGAAGCGATCGATCTCGCGGTTGTCGTAGGTGGAGGTCACGACTACGCGGGGTTGACTGGACCGACCGTTGTTGAAGAGCAGGCGCGCCGCCGGGGAGTCGGCGGGAAGGTCGCCGGGGGTCAGCCGCCAGACGACATGGTCGCGAATGAGCTCGAAACCCGTGGTTTCGCGCCGCGTCTCGGAGCGATCGGTTGCGGAGACGACCCGGAGGCGGCTGTTGCCGTCGAGGATGTCGTCACCCTGGAGACGGAGGGCGCAATCCCAGGCGAAGTCGTCGCGGGTGCCGCTCAATCGCGAGCCACCCTCTTCGAAGTCGAAGTAGAGGGTGAATTCGGCGTCGCGCGGCAGCAGGGAGCGACCGGCGACGGGATCTGTCAATTGGACCAGACTCAGGCGCACCGCCGCAGCGGCGGAATCGCTGTCCAGGTAGACCGAGAGGATATCGAGTCCGGAGGGGAGATCGGCGGCGATATCGCCCGACATGTCCACGCCCAGGAGCGTGGATTGGCTCCAGTCACCGGCGGCGAGGGCGCCCCCCACCGAGATGAACGTCAATAATGACAGAGCGATAAGGACCGATGAGTTCATTCTTGTTCCAGTGAGTCTCTTCACGGAAGCATGCCTCCTGCAGGGTGTAAGCGGTATATCCTAACCGCCAATTATACCACAACGGGCGGCGGGAAAGCGAGAAAAGGGGTCCGTCAAACTCTTCGGAACAGCACTCACAACCTGATAATGCGGAGTTTGAATCGGGACATCCGGGTCGGCTGCAGCCCGCCCCGAACACAGACATAATCGGGATCATAAGACCCGGAGCTGCCTCATCGCTCCGGGTTTTATCCATTCGGATCTCAAGCACAGGGAAATGGCGAAAGAATTGCATTGATTCAGGTTCGAAATACCATTTGGGACTGAAGACTGTAAGCTGTTTATTGTCAACCTGATAACAATGTGACGATTTTGCCGCCGAGGATGGAAATGCAGATTATGCCCGGTCGAAGAGGATTTTCGCTCATCGAGGTGATCATCGCCATCTCGCTGGTGGCCATTATGTCCATGGCGGTGGCCCCACTGGTCGCTCAGCGCATCAACCGCACGCGCGAGCAGGCGACTGTCAGAGAGCTGGACCGCGTCAGGAAAGCTCTGCTCGCCTACTACGAGGATCTGGGTCATTTTCCCAGCGAGTCGATCGGCCTGGCGGCGCTGGTCAGCGATACCGCCGAGGCCAACTGGCAAGGTCCCTACATCGCCTGGAGCACCAAAGATCCCACCGAGGCCGCGACCACCGATCAGTTCGGCGAACAGTACGTCTACGACCTCACCCCGAGCACCACTCCTGCCGGAGCGGCGGATCTGATCGTCGCCAGCACCGGGATCAACCGCAACAGCGACCTGCTTGTCGGGGGCGGTTGGGCCTTGGGTAATATCACCGCTTGCGACGACCTGATCATCATCCTCAATTCGTCGGGACAGAACAGGGATAAGCGCGCCGAGACGATCCGGGAGTTGAATAATCTGGCGGAAGCGGCACGCGTGTACTACCGGGCCAACAGCACTCTCCCCCCCGATCTGAGCACGCTGGCCGGTGACTACATCGATACCGGCATCCGGCAATCGGCGATGATCGACGGTTGGGGCAACAACTATCGGGCCGAGGTATCGCTTGGCGCCAATCCCGTTCTGAAGATCTGGAGCAGCGGCACTGATCGAACCAATGACAACGGCGCCAATGATGATCTCCTGTTTGAGATCAACAGCGCGGCGCTCGCCGCGGAGTCGCTGACTGCTCCGGCCGGCACGGAGACGACGACACCCGACGAGGGCAGCTATACCGAGTACCTGATCGCCACCGCCCAGGCGGCCCTGGACGCCAACCCCGGACTGGCGCTCCACGGCAAGAAGCAGGAGCTCAAGGAGTATCTGAATGCCCTGGGACTATCGAATATCTTCGAGCACGATGACTGGGGCAAGAAGATCAAGATCAACAACGGCACACGGACGATCTATTCCAGCGGGCCCGACAAGAAGAGCAACACCACCGGCGACAACATCCCGCCCGGCGTGGGCCCCTGAGGAGGTGGCCGACCGATGACGCACCTGCGACGACAAAGCGGATTCACTTTGGTCGAAGTGGTGATCGCCGTGGCGCTCATCGGCATCATGGCCGCCGCCATCGGCCCCGTCGCCATTCGTCAGTTCAACAGGGCGCGCGAGGATGCCACGCTGACCGAAATGGAGCTCATCCGAATCGGTCTTCAGGATTATTTCGATGACATCGGCGCCTTCCCCGCCGAGGGCACCGGTCTTGCCGCTCTGATCAGCGACACCGGCGACGCCAACTGGCGCGGCCCCTACCTTGAATACACCAGCGACAATCCGATCCAGGCGATCACCACCGACGCCTTCGGGAATCCCTATATCTATGACCTGAATCCGAGCACCACTCCCGCCGACGCAACCGACCTGCTGGTGGCCAGTACCGGCGTCAACCGCATTCAACAACTGGGTGATGACGGCACCTGGACCCTCGCCGACGTCTCACAGTTCGATGATCTGATCATGCTTGTCTCCAATGCCTCAAGCAACCGGGCCAAGCGGGCCGAAACCGAGAAGGAGCTGCTGGCGCTGTCTCTGGCGACCAAACGCTACTACTACAACAACGGGACTTTCCCGGGCAATCTGGCGGATCTGGCTCCTGGTTACATCGATCCCGGCGTGGGGGGCAATGCCTTCAGCGACGGCTGGACAAAGGGCTATCTGAGCAGCATCTCCGGCGGAGGCACTCCGCTTTACACCATCTGGAGTGGTGGCGAGAACCTGAGCGATGACGGCGGCAACGGGGATGACATCAAGCTGGAGATCGACAGCAGCACACTGGCGCAAGGGGAGGCGGGTCAGGAGTGGGACTGGACCGTGGAGGGGAACTACAGCCTCTTCCTGGTAACCACGGCCCAGGCGGCCCTGGACGCCAACCCCGGACTGGCGCTCCACGGCAAGAAGCAGGAGCTCAAGGAGTATCTGAATGCCCTGGGACTCTCGAATATCTTCGAGCACGATGACTGGGGCAAGAAACTGCAGATCAATTCGGATAATCGCCAGGTATACTCCTCCGGACCCGATGGCAAAAAAGACACCTGGGACGACAACATCTACACCGGCACCCCTTAATTCGGCTTCTCCTGACTAATGCGTCTCAATCCGTTCAACAGGTTGCCCCGGTTTGAGCCGGTAATCCGCCGCGCGACATCCCCGACAACTCAAGCCGATATCCGCGTAAAGATCCTGTTCCGGATCCCGTAGCACCCCAAAGCATGACAAAAGGGATCAACCGAGTGTTCCGCTCTGCCGATATAGCGGTTAGCCAGAGATGCGGACAATATGGCGCCATCCTCTGAAATTGGGATGTACTCGTCATCGTGTGCGCGTTTCACGAAGGTCTCCCCTTTCAGGGGCATGCACCAGAAAGGTAGAACCGGAACCATGTCCCTCAGCTCCCGATTGATACCGAAGAGTCTGCATGATACCGAGGACTTCGCCCGCGCTCAGGTGTTCCTGGTTATATGCATGGGTTTATTTGTCGCCGCATCCCTCTATGTCGGTGTCTACAACCTCTTCAACGCCAAGCAATCCGCACTGCTCATCGCCTCCATCACCTACCCCGTCGTCACGATCGGCTTCATCGTTTTCCGATTAAGCGGCTCCCTGGCCGCGGGTGGTCATCTGCTGACACTCGCCATGTTCGGGGTACAATGCGCTTTGACTCTGACCACGGGGGGGTTGGCCTCGGAAAATACCCCCTGGCTGGTAACGGTCCCGTTAATGGGCGTGCTCCTTTGCGGAGTCCGGGGCGGTATCATCTGGTCCCTGTTGACGGTTGCATTCATGACGACCACCCACATGATGCTGCGATCCGGGACAATCTTCGCTCCGATAGACCTCTCCCCCCTCACTCACGATCTTTTCATGCTCATCGACATGATCGGTCTGGTTCTGCTCATAGCCGCCTGGGCAACCTTCTTCGAGATCAACAGATCCAAAAGTCTCATCGAATCGAATGAGACCCGCAGAGATGCCGAAAGCATGTCCCAACAGCTCAATACTCTCCTCAAAGAGGTCGCGATCAACACGACAAGGCTCTCCACGACAAGTCAGAACCTCTCGGATGGGACAACTGAAATATCCGGTCACGCCGACCGGATGAACTCCCAATCGGCCAATGCCGCGTCCGCGGTCGAATTGCTCTCCTCCAACCTGACGAACGTCGCTTCGGGCGCCGAGAAGATGTCCACAACCGTCAATGACCTTGCGGACGCAATCAAGGAGATGAGTTCATCACTGTCGGAGGTGGCGCACAACTGTACCGATGGCTCCAAGATGTCCGCAGATGCCGATGTCCAGGTTAAGGCGGCAAGCATCACGATGAATGAACTGCACGCTTCGGCCGAGGAGATAGGCAAGGTCATCAAAACCATCAGCGACATTGCCGATCAGACGAATCTCCTGGCTCTCAACGCCACAATCGAAGCCGCCAGCGCCGGTGATGCCGGCAGGGGATTCGCCGTCGTGGCCAACGAAGTCAAGGAGTTGGCCAGGCAGACGGCCCAGTCGACTGAAGAGATCAGCAGCTTCATCAATGAGATCCAGACCAAAACAAACAAGGCGGTCGACGCCTCGGAAACGATCTCGGAGATAATCAGCCGGTTGAACACAACAGTACAGACCATCGCCGGTGCGATAGAGGGGCAAATGGCCACGACCAGGGATTTCGCCGAAAGCGTTGGGGGCGTTTCACATACCGCCTCCGACATCTCCCTCAATATTCAGGAGGCCTCTACCGGCTCAAACGATATCTCACAGAACATTAAAGGCCTGAGCGCCCAATCGGATAAGCTCAGATCCGGCGTAAACCAGACCAATACAGGCAGCGGCAAACTGCTGGATATGGCCGTACGACTTCGTGAACTCGTTGCGCAATTCGAAACTCATTGAACGACAATTATCGCGTCGAAGCTTGCTCAGGACAAGGAGTCGGGAATCATTATCGACATCGATTTACGCCGGCACATCCTGACCAGTCTTGACCCGAAGTTTCTTACGACTTTGTCCGAATCCTCAATGCTGACGTCTGATAAAGATAAAGTAATTCATATATATGCCGATACCCGGTACAGATTGAAGATGATGGCGGCGATGATTGAATCCGAAACGCCAACCCGGCGGAGCACCGGATACCTATTTGAATGCGGTGGCTCTGCAGTTCACAGCACATCCCATCGGGGCCATTCAATGATTAGGGACGCGGCCGCCAGCAATCAATATTAGACCAAGTGAAAGATACGGACCGAGTTATGGAAAGGGTTCAGCAATGAGCTTGAGGAGGAGACTTATCGCAACCTACCTGGCCGTGGGACTTATCCCTTTGGCCATTGTGGGCACAATTACCTGGATAGTTGCCTCGACAGGTTTGAAATCGGTCAGCAATCAGAGTTCAGCAGCTCTGGAAACAGCCGCTTATGATCAGATAAGAGCCATGAGTGTGATTAAAACACAGCAGATAACCACCTACTTTGCGGAGTTGGAGGGGCTGATACATACACTCAAGGGGAATCGAGGAACCAAGCGGCAAATCTCTCAATTTTCAAAGCTGTTCGCGATTGCCGGCGATAAAGCTGGAGCCCCAGCCTGGCAGGCCGTCGCAGACAAGTATGATCCCATGTTCAGAGACATGTGCACCGATCTCCAGTTGTACGACATATTCCTGATTAACCCGGAGGGGAGTATTGTCTACACGATGGCCAAGGAATCCGACCTCGGTTTGTCTCTTCTTGAGGAGCCCCTACTGAGCAGCTCCTTCGGCTCGGCGCTGGCACAACTTCGGAAGGATCCCGGCCTGGAAGTTGCGATGGGTGATTTTGCACCCTATGCTCCGTCGAACGATGCGGCCGCAGGTTTCCTGTTGGCGCCAGTGAATGACAATTCCGGCGAACTCAGCGGATATTTCGGGCTTCAGATTTCACCCGAACCAATCAATGACATCATGGTCAGCGGCTCCGACAAGGCTAAGACATTGGAAGCCTATCTGGTCGGACCCGATGGTCACATGCGCTCCAACTCGATCCTGGACCCAATCGGCCATAGCCTCGCAGCTTCGTTCGCCCAGGGCAACAGAGTGGACACCGAGGCCGTGCGCAGCGCAATGGACGGTGAAACCGACACCAGAGTAATCCTCGATTACCTGGGCAACCCCGTGCTTTCGGCCTGGGCTCCCATCGACATCTTAGGCATCAGGTGGGCATTACTCTGTGAGATCGACGAAGTGGTGGCCATGGCGGCAAAGATGCGCATGACGGAAACGGGCAAGCAAGCCAACAGCCGGATATTGGTCTGGATTATCGGCGGCCTGCTTGGCGCAGCTCTGGCGGTTTCGATTCTGGCGCTGTACATGGCCCGCAGTATCAGCACACCTCTCAAGGAGGGGGTTGCATTTGCCCAGTCGATCGCTGATGGCGACCTGACGCGACGGGTCGATATCAACCAGTCCGACGAGATCGGCGATCTGGCCCACGCACTGAACGATATGTCGTCCAAGTTGAATCTGACAATCGGCGAGGTTGCCCTGAGCACGACGACGCTGGCGGCAACCAGCGAGGAGTTGTCCTCCAGTACCGACGAGATGTCCTCATCGGCCGTCAGCATGAACGCCGACTCCAGCAGTGCAGCCGCCTCAATCCAGCACCTCTCGTCTACCCTGACCAACGTATCCTCCGGGGCCGAGGAGATGTCCACAACGGTCTCCACCCTCGCCTCGGCGATTGAGGAGATGAGCGCGTCGCTGTCGGAGGTGGCGAAGAGCTGCGCCGATGGTTCACGCATGGCGACCGCTGCCGATGGGAAGGCCGATGTCGCGGGGCAGAACATGAACGCCCTCAACACATCGGCGGAGGAGATCGGCAAGGTTCTCGAGACGATCAACGATATAGCCGACCAGACCAACCTGCTGGCTCTCAACGCCACGATCGAGGCCGCCAGCGCCGGCGATGCGGGCAAGGGGTTTTCCGTCGTCGCCAATGAAGTTAAGGAGCTCGCCAGGCAGACGGCACAGGCCACGGAGGAGATCGGCCGCTTCATCCGTGAAATCCAATGCAAGACCGGAGATGCCGTCAAGTCCGCGGGGGCAATCTCGGAGAGCATCGGTCAATTGACGGTTACGGTGCAGACGATCGCCAGCGCGGTCGAGGAGCAGTCAGCCTCGATTAACGAGATCTCCCAGAGCTTGAGCGGCGCATCCGCTGCGGCGACAGACATCTCGCGGAACATCCTGGATGCATCCAGCAGTTCGGGCGATGTGGCGCATAGCATACAGAGTGTCAGCTCGGCAGCGGAAATTGTGACATCGGGTACCAGTCAGACCAACAACAGCAGCAGCGAACTGGCGGAGATGGCAACCCGACTCAGCGGACTGGTCGAGCAATTCAAGACGAGAGAATAATCGACATCAACAACCCTGCCGATACCGGATGATCTCGCAAAGGGGTTGTCCGGCCTCGTTCCTGATGCCTGCCTGCAATCGCAAACCTCCCTCACCCGTCACCCAATCTCAACTCGATGTCCCGCAGCGCAGCTTCGGTCTGGGAACGTGACGGGTATTCCGGATTCAACTCCAGTGCCCGCCGCAGGTGGAAGCGGGCTCGAGTCCACTCCTCGGCCATAAGCAACACGCCGCCCAGATAGATGTGGGCATCGACCAGATTCGGCCTTCGGGCCAACACGAACTCCAGTTCGGCCATGGCCTCCTCCAGCCTGCCCAGAGCAAGCAACGGCCTGGCGTGAGAGACACGATAGGAGAGATTGACGGGACACGACTCGACGGCCAGCCTCCAGAAAAGCTCCTCGCCGACATGATCCCTGCGGGCCTGGGCGACACGGGCCATGATCGCCAGCGCCAGATGATCGGCGGGATCGCGTTTCAGAGCCGTCGCGCTCCACTCCTCAGCCAACCCCGGCTCCCCGATATCCAGCAGGAGTCGGGCGATATCGGCTGCCGGGCGATTCTGATCGCCGATCAGACGGAGGCAGCCGACCAGCAGCGGCACGGCTTCGGCGGCACGATCATCTCTGATCTTGGCCCTGGCCAGGATCCCCAGACGATCAACCAGTTTGACCAGCAGATGACGCGTCGAATAGATATCGCCGGTCGCGGCGCGCAGATCCGCGGCTCTCATGATCAGCGAATCAGGTTCGATACCTCCCGCCAGCAGGGCCAGCTTGAGCGTCATGAACTCGTCGCGGGAACCGTCCAGTTGCCGCAGATGTTCGGCAACCCGTTCACCCTCGCCGCCGGGGGGCAGAGCCAGGATGTCAATGATGCTCATATGCCGGGCGAGCAGACTGTCGGCAATTCCGATGAAACGCTCCGAATAGGATCTGAAGGCATCTACGGCCAGCTCGAACTCGATCTGTCTCCGGTCATCGGTGTGCAGCGGACCCGGACCTGCCGCCAGCCGCAGCAGATCCCCGTTCATCAGATAACCGGCCAGGATATCATCCAGGCCGAATCCCACGCGGCCCAGGTTGGCGGCGATCGAACCTGCGCCGCAACGCTCGGCCAACACCCGGTAATCCACTTGGATCGGCTCGACCGATCCCGTCAGCAGATAGTCGCTGCCGGGGGAGGCTTCCCAGAGCGCCAGATGGGGAAAGACCTCTGCAAAGCTGCGGATGATCAATGTCGCCGATTCGACCGTCATGTCGTAGACGCCGAGCCAGATGGTGGCGAGTCCGCCGGGGTTCAACCGCTCACGCAGCAACTCGAAGTACTCCACGGTGAACAGCGTCGTCATCCCCGCCTGCCAGGGGTTGGAGGGCTCGCTGATGATCACGTCGTACTTCTCGTCCGTGAGCGCAAGATGGTTGCGGCCGTCGGCCAGGATCAGGTTGAAACGGGCATCGGTCTGGTCGAGATCGTTGTAGTCGCCGAAGAGGTGACTCGCTTCAACCACGGCCGGGGAGAATTCCAGACAATCCAGCCTGTCCAGGGGATGACTGAGCGCGCTGCCGGCTGTGGCTCCGCTGGCCAGCCCCAGAACCATAGCCCGCCGTGGAGCGGGATGCAGCAGCAGCGGCAGATGCCCGATCAGAACCTGGGTCGGCATATCCTCGAACGACGATGCGTCCACCTTGCCGTTGATCCTCAGGGAGAGATCACCGGACCCGCGATCGCTGAACACCGATACCGTGGTCTCGGAATCCTCCC
Source organism: bacterium (assembly GCA_024231955.1). GTDB lineage: Bacteria > Krumholzibacteriota > Krumholzibacteriia > JACNKJ01 > JACNKJ01 > JAAEPZ01. The sequence continues at coordinate 98,269 of JAAEPZ010000512.1, forward strand.
TGAAATAGATGACCTGAAAACCCTGATCGTAATGATCCCTGATCCGGCCACCTTCAGGCAGGGAGCTGATGATCCTCTCCGCATAGATGTAGGGGCCGGAATTGCGCAGCAGGGGATCGGGCTCGGGCAGCAGGAACACGACCGCCAACCCGCCGGTCAGCCCCACTGCGGCGACGAATCTGCTCCGACGACCACCGCCGCCGGTCAGGATCCACATCGTGCCGATCAGCAGACTGCCGACGCCGGCGACCATGATCGTCCGGTTGATCCCCATCAGATCGATCAGGAGAAATCCCGCCAGGAGGGCGCCGATCACGGCACCGGTCGTGTTGGCGAAGTAGACGCGACCCGCAATCTCCCCCACACCCTTACGGCTGCCCGCCATCGCCCTCACCAGCAACGGGAGCAGGGTGCCCATCGCCATGGTCGGCAGGGCGATCAAACCGAATACCGCGGCGAAGCGGATCAGGGAGAGGGTGCCGCCGCTGTAATAGTGAACCCAGCCGAACATGGCCTCGTTGACGACGTCGAAGAGCGGGAGCACGGCCAGGGCGGCAAAGGCGATCAGGAATTCCAGCAGACCGGCCAGCAGGAGCGGGCGACGCACGCGATCCGCCAGGGGGGTGATCAAGCTGCCGCCCAGGGCCAGACCCGCGAGGTAGGTGATCACTATCAGGCTGAAGGTGTAGGTAGATCCGCCCAGGGTCAGTGTCAGAGCCCTGGTCCAGGCGATCTGGAAAATCAAGGCCGCCAGGCCGGAGACGGCGTAGCCGATCAGAACGATCTTGCCCATGCGCCTCTCACCACCGACAGACCGGTTCACTGCGGACGGTGGGGCCGGAGGATCGGCGACTGCGACAGGGGGACGGAATCGTCCGGACAGGATCAGAGCCGTGACGCAAATGGCCAGGTTGATGCCGCCGGCGATGAGGGAGCTGACCCGACAGCCGAGGGTCGGCAAAAGGAGGAAACCCGCCAGTGCGACGCCCACCACCGCCCCCGCTGTGTTGAGCGAATAGAGCCGACCTGTAGTCAGGCCAAGTTTCTCCCGACTGGACATGGTGGCGCGGATCAGAATCGGCAGAGTTGCACCCATCATTACGGTCGGCGGCAGCAGGACCAGAGCGCAGACGGCAAATCGGAGCAGAATGAACAGCCAGGATTGCCCGCCGAATTGCCGGTAGGCCGCTGCGAGAAGGGGATGGCTGAGGTGGATCAGGAGAGGCGCCAGAGGGGCGAGGATGCCGATCCCCCCCTCTAGTAACCCATAGACCAGAAGCGGGTTGCCGCGGCGGCGATCGATCAGCCGCCCTCCCCAGAGACCACCCAGAGCCAGACCGGCCATGAATGTGGCCACCACCGTGGTGACGGCGTGCGTGGTCCCCCCCAGGATCAGGGCGAACTCTCGGCTCCATGTGATCTCGTAAACGAGGCCGCAGGCACCGGACAGAAGAAAGAGAACCAGAATCAACAGCAGCATTTTGACCTCGCTGAGCGACTATCGGCGCATACCGAGATCCTGTCAAGATGAGCCGAACTCAAAGGGAACCATGTGGCGAAACACACTCTTGGGCGAAGCTGTAGGCCGACATGCCTGCAAAGCAAACCGGACGTCGGGTCATCTCATTGAAGACGGTCCGATGTCGTTCGGACAGTGCACTCCACCCTCAAAAGTGCTTTGCCGATATTCCGGATTGTGCTCTCCTCCCTCCGGATCATGGAGGTCGAAATGGATAAACTGAAGCTGGGCGCTCTGCTCAAGGGATTGGCGAAGATCATCGGTTCCCGGCCGCGCCTGCCGCGCTCGCTGGAGAGCAACGAGGCGCTGCGTACGATCCTTGAACGCCGCAGTGTGCGCCACTACTCGGACGCCCCGTTGCCTGCGGACGCCTGGGCAGCAATACTGGAGGCGGGGCGGGTGGCCCCCTCCACGGTGAACCTGCAGACCTGGTCATTCGCCCTGTTCGATCGGGATGAGTGGAGCGAGTTCTTCGGCAAGGCCTTGCCGCTGGGTGGGCAGCGGGCGATTATCGTGCTGGCCGATCTCCATCGCGCCAAGAGGGTGGTGGAGGGTTTCCCCTATGCGCCGCTGGCGGAGTATACAGTTGGCGTGATGAACGCGTCGCTGGCCGCCATGAACATGGTCCAGGCCGCCGAGACGTTGGGGGTGTCGTCGGTGATGTTGTCGGAGACGGGTCGCACCGGTTTCTACGACGCCGCGTTCCTCGCCGAGCAGCTGGCCCTGCCGCCGGGCGTAGTGCCGATCACGACGATCGTTTTCGGTTACTCCGCACGCGGTGAGCAGGCGATGCCCCCCAAGCTGCCGCCCGGAGCCGTCACCTTCACCGGGCGCTACCGGGAGACGCCGGCGGACATATTGGCCGACTGGCATCTGCAGATGCGCGCCGGCTATCAGGCCGGGCACAAGGGTGAGGATTTCAGTGCGAAGATCCGCTACTACAATACGCGGATCCGGACGGCTGAGCGGGATCTGCGGCGGCTGGTCTTCTACGACGGCGAATAGCCTAGCGACCATCGACGAAGAGCACGCGGGTTTTCTTTTTCAGAATGCGCAGGGTCGTGAAGATCACCACCCCTGCGATCAGCAGGATGAGCCACATCCGGCTCAGGTAAAACTCGTTCCGCGCAACCACGTTGCTGACGATCTCCAGCAGCACATAGGTGACGATCATCGCCAGGAGACCGTGGTACTCCCGCAGCAGAACGGTCCGCAGCGAGAAGGGGAGGCTCGGCTTCACCCAGTTGGTGAAACGGGGAAAGAAGGCCGGAGTCCTGGCCGCCCACTCATCGTAGGCGGGACCGAACTTGCCGCGCAGAAACTCCTCCTCGGCGAACATGATCCGCTCGTAGTAGATCCAGAAGATAAGGCAGACGATGAGGGTCAACCACCAGATGTGCATGAAGGCAGAGATGCCCAGCCACATGAAGAAGATGCCCAGATAGAGCGGGTGACGCACGGCCGAGTAGATACCCGTGGTGTTGAGCGATTCCGCCTCCTGCTTGCTGGTGTTGCGGCCGGAGGTGCCCGACGGCGTGTGGCCGATCGTATAACAGCGGATGAGCAGGCCGAAGCAACTCACACAAAGGCAGCAGATCTCCCACAGATCGTTGAGCAGGGAATCCTCCCCCCCAAGGTAGGTGTACCCGCGCATACAGATGAGCACCAGCGCGAGGACGATCACCGGCAGGTATCCCCGCCGCCGAAACAACCAGTTACCTGACAATACGAACTCTTCCTTGAGGGCCATCGTAATCTCGCATTCATGCTGCGGTCTGTAGGTGACGCCGACCATCGTCGGCGCGGCCAGCAGTCTGCCATCCCGGACCGTTCGATTCCAGTTCTTTCGTATCATCACCGGATCGGATATGAAAAAACCCGAACCTGCCGTCGGTTCGGGTTCCTCAAGCGGACGGCTGGTCCGCCGGCTACTTCAGCAGAATCATCTTGCGCGTCAGCACCTGATCGGCTGATTCCAGGCGATAAAAGTAGACGCCACCACTTACCCGCCCGCCATCGGCATCCAGGCCGTGCCAGAGCACCGATTGCTCGCCGGCCTCTCTGATCTCGTCGTCGATCAGCATCTTGAGCAGACGCCCGCGGACATCGTAGATGCCCAGCCGTACCTGGGCGGTAGTCTGCAGACTGAAATTGATCTCCGTCACGGGATTGAACGGGTTGGGGTGGTTCTGGGACAATCGCATGTTGAACGGCGGAGTTGCGATTCCGGTCGGGACACTGCACCCCTGGCTGCGACAGCCGATGAGATAACCGCACTCGTTGTTCGGGGGCAGGCAGGGTGAGTCCGCCGCTATGTTGAGATTGCCGGTGGCGGGATTGCAAAACAGAGGATCCTCACTGAAATTACCGTCGACATTCTCGTAGGCGGCGATGCAGCCGATCCAGTCGCCATCCGTATTGCCGTGGATATCGGAGCACTCAATCTCCAGATCGGGGTCGCCGGTGCAGTGAAATGGCGGGGTGAAGTTACCGGCCATCACGCAACTGCTGAGCGCCAGCTTACCCCCCAGGAGTTCGACGCAGGAGGCGGGTTGCTCCGGATTGGGTCCGCTGTTGGCGCTGAAGCTGCAGAAGGATATCCAGGACTGCTGCTCATTACCCCGGCAGAGTATGGCCGTGTCGTTGGCGAAAAACAGAGAGGTCACCACATTGAGCCAGGAGGTCTCGCGCTCCATGTAACAGATGGCGCCGGACAGGCCGTATTCGCGGGTCCAGTTGGCTATGAAACTGCTGTCCTTGACCATCAGGCGATATGTGCCGTTACCGGCTCGGGTACGCGGCGGAGCCGGCTGCTGGTAGGCTGCGTCATAAACCGGCGCAATTGTGACCTGGCCATCGGCGTCCGTGGTCTTCGACCACCCGCCGAAAATGACGGCCCCGCTCCAGTCGGCGAGATTGTTGACGATCTCACACGCGGCGATGCGGGTATCGCTTAAGCTCCGGCTGGCGATGGCGCCGCCGATGACCGCATCGTTCTCCACTAAGCGGCAATTGCTGATCAGCGGGGCGCAGTACCAGTCCCCCATCAACGCGCCGCCGATCGGAGCTCGGTTGCGGATGAAGATGCAGTTATTGATCCGGGGTGAGGCATACTCGCCGACGTAAACGGCGCCACCCATCTCCCCCTGGTGAACCAAACCGTTGGTGACGGTAACGCCATGAAGGCTGGCGGCGTCGGTCTCCCCGTTCACGAACGCAAAACCCCGACCATGATTGCCGCAATCAATAATGCAGGCCTCCGGATCGTAACCGGCCGAGCGGATCGTGATCCCCTTGCCCATGAAGCTCACATCCCTGTTGCCGACCCCCTCGTAGGTGCCGTCGGCCAACTCAACGATATCGCCGCTGACGGCGGCCAGCACAGCCGCCTGAATGGTCGCATATTCGCCGCCTCCGGCGGGTTCGACATTCAATATTCTGGCGGATGCCGTCGTAGCGCAGATAAAACAGAACGCACACATCATCAATCGTCTCCGCATGGAGTCCCCCTTGTTCGGGTCTGACATTACGATAACATTTATATTATAGCGCCATACCTTCGATCATGTCGACCCAATGTGGAGACGGTATCCGGTGCAGGCGGAACGATCAGGTTCACGAAAAAAGGGGCGCCGTTCGACGCCCCCATCCGGATATATTGCGGGTGCGTATCAGCGCAGCAGGACGACTCGACGTGTCGCACTGCCCAGTTCGGTACTCAGACGGACCAGGTAGACGCCGCCCGCCACTCTCACGCCTGTATCATCGCGACCGTCCCACTCCAGGGACCGATCTCCCGCGCCCTGCCGCCCCGCGATCAGACTCCGCACACGCCGCCCCCGGATATCAAAAACGGCCAGATCGATCTGGCCCGATCGCTCCAGGCTGAAACGGATACCCATTCCGTCAATGGCAGGGTTGGGTGAGGGGAGACCCAGCTCAAATTGAAACTCGATCTGCGGGTCCGCTACGGCGGTGGCCGTGTAATCCACACTGACCTGCCAGCCATGAGCCTCGGACGGGATATTCCGGCGCACATCCTCACTGTCGTAACCGACCACCGCCAGCAACGGGCACTCATCCAGCCCCAGCGCAAGCAGATCACCGGCCGTAATCAGGCAGTCGGGCTCCACCTGATCCGCCAGCAGTCGGCCGTTCAGATACCACCTGAAGGTCAGGTGATCTATGGCCGGCGTGTTGAGCGAGAAGGTGCGGCCGATCAGATCCAGCGGGTAGTTCACGTCGCCGGGCGGGGAGACCGAGTCGACCAGATCCAGGCTGTTCAGCAGGGTGACGGTTATCGCCTCTTCGCACACCGGGCAGAAATCGTCGGGCACGTAGCGCATCAGACACTGCCGCCAGGGTCGATAGTACTGACTGTCGCAAAAATGTCCGCCCAGAAAAGCTCCCACCACACCCTCGTAGGTCGAGGTGTCCGGTGTCGGCAGGGGGGTACCCGGTTCGATCCAGTGAGCCCAGGGGATGTCATCAATGTCGGGGGTTTGCGAGATGTTGGGTGTCGGCCACCAGGGCCAGGAGCAGTTGCCGCCGTACTCATCGCCCAGGCCATTGAAGGCGTGACCGAACTCGTGGATGAAAACCCCGGCTTCCGCCAGAGGGTTGTCCACGGTCATCAGCAGCGGCTGGCCGCCCCAGGCCGAATAGGTGGAGGTGTTGATCAGCACTATCACGCGATCCCAGACCCCGGGGCCGATCACCTGATCGGCCAGATCGTAGACCCGGGCATCCCCATCCCCGGCCAGTTGCATCAGAAAGCCGCAGTCGACAAAGAGCGAATTGAAGTAGGTGTCCACGAAAGTGCCGCAGGGCTCATTGTCGATGCCACGCTCCGCGCTCTCCACGTCGATCCGGTAGACGTTCATGGCGTTGGCCAGATCATCCCAGGGTTCGAAATCCCTGAAGTGCCGCAGAACATACTGCTCCACATCCTCGACGAAGGCCCCGTCGGCAATATCCGCCGCCGTGTAGCCTTCACTCAAAACGGCCACAACCAGACGATTGTCATCGGGGCCGTTGTCGAACACCTTCTCCCACCCGATCAGCGCTTCACCGGCCCGGCCGCCGGAATCGGGCAAGGGCAAGGGTCGCTCGGTTGCAGTGAAGGCCGGGGGGAGATCGAACCCGCAGCGCTCCGCCACGGGCCGCAGACGGATGGCCGCAACCAGGTGTGCGGGCGGGCCCGCCAGGCGGAGCAGGATCGTCCCCTGATCGGGGATGCCGCCCCCATGTCTCGTCTCCCGCGTCGGATCGCATCCGCCAGGGTTGCCGAGGGGCAGTTCAACCTGGGTGCTGCGGAGCGGAGCACCGGCACCGTTCAACCAGATCACCTCGCAGGGCAGGCGCAGCAGGGCGGAGCTCAATCCCGGACTGCCGACATCCTTGCGCAAGGGGGGCATGACCTCCGCCCGCAGAAGGCCGAAGCCGGCGTCGTCATAATCGAGGAGTATCTGCCAGTTGATGTCATCGGCACCAGGTGGGCTTGCCAGCACTTCCCCGTTCGGAATCGGTGCCAGGCAAAGAACCGTTAGAGTGGTGATCAGCATCAGAACCTGATTCATGAATATCTCCCGTGGCTGCCGTATTTGATTGGATCGGTGAAATAAACAGGCGTCTTGACTTCAGTCCGGGATGATCATAGGCGTGATCGGCTCACGGAACCTGATGGAAACATTCTGAAAATGTATAAATTCTTGATATAGGACGGATTATGCCCATATGGCGGAGGTATGCGGTGCGGCAACCGGAATAGGTGCATCCCGCCGAAGTCCCGCATACTGACTTGAACCGGATACGGTACCCGAACATGGAGAGGGTTGCCGCTATTCCAGCAGCAACCCCGCCAGTCGCCGAATCTCGATGTAGGTGGAGCAGGCCTGGAAGCGGGCCTGCAGGTGGGATGACCTCGCTCTGCTGTAACTGACCTGAGCGTCGCGAAACTCCAGTGATGTGGATACTCCCGCCTCGACCAGCTGCTCCTGGAGCGCCAGACTCCGCCGTGCCGCAGACTCATTGCTCGCGGCCAGGTCAACAAGCGTCAGGCGCTGTCTGTGGATCGACAGCACTTCGGTCACCCTCGCCGTCAGGTCCCGCTGGACCCGCTCCTCCTCCAGCCCCGCAATCCGCCGATTCACCTTGGCCCTCTGCAGGTTCATCCGCTTCCGATAACCGTCAAAGATGCTGATGGAGAGGGTAAGCCCCACGGAGAGATCTCGCGATTCGCTGACCAGATCGGCGACCTCGGGTGAGGTTGTGGGCGATACCGTGCGATCGCTGTAGCCCCAGGAGGAGTTGAGGGTGAGGCGCGGCCAGTAGGCCGACCTGGCGCTGGACACATCGAAGCCGGCGAGGGCCGTCCCCTGCCGCGCAAGATTGAGGGCGCTGTTCGCCGCCATGACCCGCGTCAATATCTGCTCGTCATCCATGGTCAGTTCATTGGCCGGAATATCGGTGACGACCACCAGGTCATCCCCCTCCGGGTTGCCCAGCAGCAGGTTCAACTCCCGACGGGCATGATCCGCCAGCAGCTCCTGCTCCAGCCACGCCGCCCGATCGGTGTTCCGGGCGACCTGGGCCAGCAGGAGGTCGGTCTCGGACACGCCGCCCAGATCGCGCCGCACACGATTCTGATCCAGTCGCGCCTCGGACACCGTCAGGTTCTCCGCGGCGGCGGCCAGCAGTTGTCGCTGCAAAACCAGATTGTGATAAGCCAGGCTGATCGCCGCTACCTCCTGTTCTATCGTCGCCCGCAACTGCTGTTCTCCCCTGACCGCCAACTGCTCGTAGCGCTTCCGGGTGGTGAACATTTCGAGGCCGTCGAAGATGGTCCAGTTCAGAAGCAGGTTGCCGCTCAACTGCTCCGACTCGCTCTCGGCGATTGTCCCGGGCGAATCGGATTCGACATCGCTCCAACCGCGTTGGTAGCCGCCGGATGCGGACAGATCGGGGAGGAGGGCCGCCCGCCCCTGACCGCGATCGATTCGGCTGGTCTCCACCTGCTGTCTGGCGATACGGATCTGGAAATTGCGCTCCAGTCCCAGAGCAATCGCCTGCTCGGCGGTCAGCACGTCGTCGGCACCGGCGGGTACGGCCAGCAGCACAAACAGAACGATCAGCAGCTGTCTCATCGCAATCTCCTTCAGACTTGTTCCGGAATCGTTTCGCCGAGTTCACGCACCGCCGGCTCCACGGCCTCCTGGCTTTGCGTCCGTCCCAGCAAGCGGCTGACCCGGTAACGGATGGTGTTCATGATCATATAGAATGAGGGGAGTATCACCAGCAGGATCACCGTGCCGAAGATCAACCCGAAGGCGACCGAGATCGCCATCGGAATCAGGAACTGAGCCTGACGGCTCTGCTCCAGCATCAGGGGCGCCAGACCGCAAGCGGTGGTGACCGTGGTCAGAATGATGGGGCGCAGTCTGGTTATCCCCGCATTGTACACGGCATCCTGCACCCTCTGACCGAGGCGGAGATTGCGGTTGATCTGATCCACCAGCACGATGCTGTCGTTGATGATGATCCCGCTCAGGGCGATCACTCCGAACAGGGACATCATGCTCAGCTGCATCCCCATGATGCCGTGACCCCAGATCGCCCCAATGATGCCGATGGGGATCAGCGAAAAGATCAACGCCGCCTGCCCCCAGGAGCGGAACACGAGCACCATCAGCAGAAACATGCCCAACAGGGCCAGCGGCAGCACCCTCTTCATGGAGCTGGCGGTCTTGGCCGTGTCGCGCGACTGCCCCTCGAACGATGAGGAGATACCGGAAACCTGAGCCAGGACGCGGGGCAGCACATCGTCCCTGATCTCGGCCAGAATCGGCGGCAGGTCTTCTGTGGGATCGCTTTGGCTGGCCTCCACCCTGATCTCCTGCTGTTGATCCAGGCGATTGATCGTCGTCACACCCCTGTCGATGGTGTACTCGGCCAGTTGGCTGAAAGGATACTCCGCGCCCTGGGGCGTGCGGATCCGCATCCTGTCCAGGCGGCCCAGCGAGGAACGATCCTCGGGCCGGTAGCGAACCCAGACCCTGATCTCGTCGTGCCCACGCTGCAACCGTTGGATCTCCTGGCCGAAGAACCCCTGGCGAATCTGGCCGACCAGATCGCTCAAGGTCAATCCCAGCGCCAGCGCCCTCGGCTTCAGGGTGATGTTCAATTCGCGTCGTCCCGCGACATCGGTATCGGAGACCCCGGTCAGGCTGTCGAAGTTCCTCAACTCCGCAGCCAGAAGGTCGCGCGCATGTTGCAGCTGTTCGGTGTCGTTGCCCAGAAGGCTGACCGAGATCGCCTTGCCGAAGTGCCCGGAACGTCCCAGGGTGAATTTCTGAACTCCGGGCAATGGGCCGATCTCCTTGCGGATGCGGGCGGAGATCAGGTAGCTGTCCATATCGCGTGCCTCGCCGTCGAGCAGTTGAATATTCAGGTTGCCGGCATGGCTGCCCGAATCGCCCGTCCGATTGCTGCCGATCTCCCTGATGATGCCGGTCACCACATCGGCGCCATCGGCCCGCTCCCCCCTCATCTCCTCGTTGACCCTCCAGACGGCCTTTTCGATCCGCTCCAGCATCGCCTGCGTGTCCGCCTCCTGACTGCCGGCCTTCAGACTCAGCTGAACGGGGATACTGTCGCCATCCACAACCGGGAAGAAGGTGAGGCCGATCCTGCCGCCCCCCACGAGGCCGATCGTGAGCAGGATTGCCGACAGGGGCAGGGCGAGCACAAGCCAGCGATGGGCGATGGCGTTGCGGAGAACGGGTGCGTAGATGCGCTGTGTGAATCGGTCGATCACCTTTTCGGTCCAGATGCGGAACCGCCCCTTGGTGCGGCTGTGATCAAGAGCCCTGGAGTGAGCCAGGTGCCCGGGGAGGATCAGGAAGGACTCCACCAGCGAGAAGATCAGCGCCGCAATCACCACGGTGGCGTTCTGCCACATGAACTTGCCCATCATCCCGTCCAGGAAGAACAGGGGGGTGAAGGCGATGATGGTGGTCATGACGGAGGTCACCACCGGTCCCAGCACCTCCATGCTGCCGTTGATGGCTGCATGGACCTGGTTCTCCCCCCGCTCGGTGCGGGCATAGATGTTCTCGGCGACCACGATGGCGTCATCCACCAGGATACCCACCACGATGATCATCCCGAAGAGGGAGATCACGTTGATGGTCAGCCCCCCCAGCGAAATGAGTATGAACATGCCCGCGAATGAGAAGGGGATGCCCAGAGTCACCCAGAACGAGAGTCGCATCTTGAGGAAGAAGCCCAGGCACAGCACGATCAACAGCGCGCCGAACACACCGTTGCGCACCAGCAGTGAGACACGCTGCCGCAGGGGGACGGTGCGGTCGTCCAGAATTGTCGCCTGGATATCGCCGTTGGTCCGATTGAAATCCTCGACCACCTGGTAGGCGACGTTGGCCATGGCCAGGATGTCCTCGCCGGCGGCCTGGTCGATGTTCAGGAAAACAGCGGGGTGATCGTTGTAGAACATCCGCTGAGGATCGTCCCGCCACAGCTCCCTGATCTCGGCCACATCGCCCAGAGCGACCACGCCGCCGGAGGGGTCGGTGCGCAGGGGTATGGTGAGGAGATCCTCGGGTTTGTAGCCTCGGCCCCAGGTGCGGATCAGGATCTCCTCTTTCACGGTGTCGAACTTGCCGCCGGAAAGATTGATGTTGAATTTCCTGACGGCCTGGGCGATCTCGTCAAACCGCAGGTTGTATTGCCGCAGCCGCTCCTCCGACACCTCGATCGAGAACTCCAGACCGGGCAACCCGCGCAGATCCACCTGGGAGACGGCATCCGCGCTCAGCAGGCGGTCGCGCATCTCGTCGGTAATCGTCTTGAGGTTGTACAGGTCGAGATCGCCGTAGAGGGCTATCGACAGAGAGCGGGAGCGGAACCGCTGCTGCGAGACGATCGGCTCCTCGGCGTCCAGCGGGAACGAGCCGATGGCGTCAATCGCGTTCTTGACGTCGGCCACCAGACGATCCATATCGGCACCCAGCCGCGACTGCACCGACACCACGCTCAACCCCTCGCTGGAGATCGAAGTCAGCCTATCGACACCCTCGGTTCCATCCAGCGTCTCCTCGATCTTGAGGGTGACGCCCTCGGCCACCTCGCTCGGCGAGGCGCCGGGGTAGATGACCCGCACGGTGATGACATCCGGCTTGGTCTCGGGGAAGAACGAGTATCGCATCTGCTTCAGGGAGATGAAGCCGAAGAACATCACGCTGAGCATGAGGACATTGACCCAGATCCGATGACGCACGAAGAAGGTGATTATGCTTCTCATCGCACATCTCCGGTCGGCTTGTGGCCTGCCTGCGGCGGATGTTGCTCACCGTTCGGCGGCGCCTGTCCGCCTGAGTGCCTGGCCTGCATTGCGCGGCGTGAGTTGGCCGGCATGCCCGGGATGACCCCCTGCATGTTCTCGACCACCAGCTCCAGGCCATCGGTCAGATCACCGCCGATCAGCGCGGTCATGTCCTCCAGGCGGAGAATCTCCACCAGATGCGGCACCAGGTGACCATCGGTAATGGTGTAGACCAGATTGTCGTCATAGATGGCTTCGCGCGGAATCCGCATGCCCCAACCCAGCTCCCGGCCGGGCAACTCCGCTTCGAGGAAACTGCCGTCGTGCAGTGTGGCCAGGTCGGCCGAGGGGAGGGCGATGAAGACCGGCACGGTTTGCGTCTGCAGATCGATGGCCCTGCTCACCCGGACGATCCGCCCGCGCCAGGTCCGGCCGCTCTCGCTGGAGTAGAGCATCACCTCACCCTCCCGATCCAGCCAGGGCAGGTCGGTGGTCGAGACGGAGAGCATGACCTCCATCTCCTCGAGATTGATGATCGTCCCCAGGCGGCCGCCGATTCCGGTCGTACTGCCGGCGGGCAGATTGACGCCGGTCACGACGCCGTCGAAGGGGGCGACGACACTGTGCTTCTCCAGTTTGATCTCCAGCGACCGGATGGCGAAGTAGAGCTTGTAGATGTTGAAGCGGGCCAGGTAGAGGCGGATCTTGCCGTTGTCCGCCTCGGGCAATGGGGCAAGCGTACTGTCGAACGAGATGCCGTCGAAACAGGCCTGCCAACCGGCAAACTCGGCGGGGAAGTCCAACTGGATTTCCGGCAGCAGGAGAGCCAGAGCCTTGAGCAGCTCACTCTTCTGACTGCTGATCTCCAGCTTGATCTGGCGATCATCCACACGCAGCAACACATCCCCCTGCTTGAATTCGAGACCGTTGCGGAAGGGTTGATCCCCCGCCAGCAGGAGACCGCCGACCTCGCTCGCCAGGGTGACGGGCTGGGCGCTGGCCGCGCGACCAAAGGCCGTGATCCGGCTCCGGAGAGGTCCGAAGCGGACAGTCTCGGTGGCGACCACCATCGTCCGGACGGGGGGCGTGTGGCGAGGTTTCTCCTCACGCATCCCCAACAGCACTTTCATGAGGACGAATCCGACCAGGACCACTAGGATCGGCAGCATATATTTGACAAGGCGATTCGATTTCATCTCATCCCTTTTCGGGAATTAGCCCTTGCAGTTGAAGGAGCTCTCCAGCTCCTCCATATTGGCGATGATCTTGGTGAGAGTATGCATGAAAATCCGGTAATCCGACCGCTTCACATCCTTGAAGGCCTCCGCCACGAACTCCTCGATCAGAGGGCGCAACTCCGTAACGGCCCTCTTGCCACGATCTGACACGTAAAGACGATAGCTGCGTCTGTCCTCGGGATCTTTCTCGCGCCTGACCAGGGATTCCCGCTCCAGGCGATCCAGGAGGCGGGTCAGATTGGGCTTGTCCTTGCAGATCATCTCGGCCAGCTGGGTCTGATTGATCCCCTCGTGGTCGATCAGCATGTTGAGCAACCCCCAGTGCTCAACGGTCTCCGAGTTGCCGCTCTTTTTGAAACGGCGGGTGATGCCGCGGCGGAGCAGCATCATGCTGCGGGCGATCATGTGCCCGGGATTGTCGGTGCCGTGGCCAATTTTACCGTGAGCCATCACTACCTTTCCGTGTAATATCAATCCAACCATAGTTGTCATGACAACTATTAACATGCTAACCAAATACCGGGATCGCCGCAAGGGGTAACTCCACCTGCGGCGGAGGATCGCGGCGCGTGTATGCTGATGTCCCCCGGCGGCATCCTCACAAAAAAACCTCGAGCTGCCGCGGCAACTCGAGGTTGAGATTCGACGCGTCCCGTCAGCGCGGCTTCATCTTATTTCAGAAGCAGCATCCGGGCTTTCAAGGTCCTGTCGCCTGCGGTCAGGCTGTAGAAATACAACCCCGTCGCCAGCGGCGCGCCCTCCGCGTCGGTGCCGCTCCAGACCACCTCATGCCTGCCGGCGGGCAAGGTCTCGTCCACCAGGACCCGCACCCGGCGACCGCCGACATCGTAGATCTCAAGCCGGGCTCTCTCCGCAGTGGGGAGACCGAAGCTGATGGTCGTACTGGGGTTGAAAGGGTTCGGGTGATTCTGCGCCAGGAACATCGCCGCCGGCGTCTCCCCGACATCCGTGCCGCCGACACTGAGCGAGACGGTCACCGTTCGGATCTCACCGGCGTTGTTCTTCACCAGCAGCACAGCTTCGTGAAGACCGCCTGCAAGCCCACTTGCGTTGATGGTCAACTCGACCTCATCTTCAAATCCCCCCACGAGCATGCCGGTATACCGAGAGGGTGTGATCCAGGCAACGGATTCACCGATCATGAACTCGTCCAGGGAAACATCGCTGATGCTCGGATCCGCCATATCGCTGATCCGCATCAGGCAGTGCGCGCTCGCCTCACCCGTCACCGTCCAGGTGTAGACCCCTGTAGCGACGGCAAGATCCTCGGCCAGCGTCTCCCAGCTGTCGCCGCCGTTGCGGCTGAGCTCCAGGCGGATGCTCGACAGGTCGCCCCCACCCTCGAACAGGATCTCCTGCTCGTCACCGAGCGCCCAATATTCGCCGCCATTCGGCGACAGCAACTTCACGCTCTCCCCGATGAAGGTGAATTCGATAAGCCCGCTCACGATGGAGGGGGCGCTCATGCCGTAGCCCTGCAGGTTGTAGATCACCGTCACATCATCCTCAAGGTGATCGCCGAAAGTCAGATTGAGGCGCGACCATGCAGTATTGCCCCCCTCCATCCAGCCCCAATCCCAGACGGGATTGGCGCCGTCGCCTGTCGGTCCGCCGAACGGAAAATCATTGCCGGGGCTGTAGAATGGAGTGCCGCTGTTGACCGTAACGCCAACGGGGAAATCCATATTCATCCCGACGATGTAATCCCAGTCCGTGGTTTGACAATCGACGGTGAATATCACATCCCTGGTTGTCCCGGAATCGAACTCGGTGACGTTGGCCACCATGGTCGAACCGGCGATGCCCCGCTCCCCCGATTGACGCGGAGCACCAACGATGTCGGGATCCGACAGCAGCAGCTCATAGCTGAGAATGGAGTTCTCGTCGCCATTGTTGGCTATGCGCACCGTCCGCCGCGTCTGCTGCCCCGGCGACAACACCACGGAGATCGAGCCCGGCGTCACATCGCAGGTCGGCTGGAGCGACAGGTCCAGCGGTACGATCCGCAACGCGCGGCCGCTGATCAGATCCGCCGCCCCCGCCGGATACTCGCTCCAATAGGTATAGGTGAGGCCATCATCACGCAGATGGTTCTGGATGCCGACCGTGCCGCAACCGTTGGTGAAGTCGTAATTGCTCACCTCCGCATACTGGAAGATGATCTCGCCGTCACCTGTATTGGTGGGATGATGCGCCGGATCGAGCAGTATCAGCTCGAAGGTCTGATAGCCGCCGGCGCCGTTCGCCATGTGACTCCACTCGATCACCAGGCGATGCTCATCCTCATCGTACCAGCGGTAGACCCTGTGCGAACCGGTCTGCACGAGGTTGTCCCAGAAGGGTGCGATCATGCCCGGCGCCGTATGGCTGCTGGGCAGGTTGAAGTTGCGGTAGAATCGCGTCGAGGTCTCACCCATGGCGATCCAGCCGTTGGAGCAGATCGAGATCTTGTCGTACTCGATGCCGTAGAATTTGAAAGTGAAGGGGAGGATGTAGACCCTGGTGTCATCCTGCTCGTAGTTGAAATCGGTCAGCCCGACATCCGTGCCGGGTCCCCCCAGGTTGGGGTTGATCTCGACCCAATCGTAAACCGGCACCTGCTGATATGCCGTATCGGTATCATCGAAGATGTAGTAGCCGTAGGCGTCGGGACCAAACGGATCGCTGCTCTCCCGCTCACCGATGGGCAGGTAGAAAACAAGTTCGCTGGCCGCCCGATCGTTGTACTCCAGCACCAGTTTGAGACGGGCGCGATGCCCCACGAAACAGTAGGTGGCTATCGTCAGATCGAACGGGTCCGCTCCGTTGTCCGCCGAGCCGCCCGCCGCCAGCGCCGAGATGTCGGCCAGACCATCGGTGATCGTCACCTGAGGGTCCAGGCTCTCCAGCCTTGCGGCGATGCTGCCTGTGGCCAACTCGCCCAGGTTATGCACCTCTACCCGCAGCTCACCCTCGTCACCGGGTTCGGCGACGCCATCGCCGAGCCAGACGGCCTCGACCAGTTCAAGAGTCGATCCCTTCACGACCAGGCTCAAGGTCGACTCCCAACTCTCCAGTCCGTTGTCGGCCGTGAGGCCGAACTGGATCACATGGCCGTCGGGAGCGGTCGCCGCCAGTTCGAAATCGAAATCCTCGTCGCACCAGACGGGCGAACTGCTGTTGATCGTGGCGAAGGTCTCCTCGGCATCGGTGATGGTGACAAGGGGATCACTGCAGCTCAGGGTGGCCGTAACCGAGTTCAGGATACCCAATCCGAGGTAACGAAGTGATGTCCTCAGTTCGATCGTCTCGCCGGGATTCACCACGCCATCGCCGTTGCCCACACTCGCACCGCTCAGATCATCGTCGACGGCGATCTCGTCGAGAGCGAGGAAGTTGCTGCCGCCGATGGTCAAAGCCCCTCGGTGCGGCATCAGGTTGTGACCGTACACGGTCACCTTCAACTCGCCCGAGGTCAATCCGCTCACGGGGAGCAGCGCCTGCCCGGAATCATCGGTGAGAGCGGTGACCCGCACCTCGCCATCCTTGAAGGCCGCGACGCGGGCGCCCGCCACGGGCGCCCCCTCACTGGACACGGTGACCGGCACCCCGCTGGCCAGGGTGGGCAGCGCAGCCGGATAGGAGACGTCTAGCGCCGCGGGATAGTCCATCCACATGTTGGTGGCCGGATCGCCCATGAGCGTGTTCCACATCGACCAGATCTCCACCTTGCTGGGCTCGATGGAGTTGTAGTTGATGAACAACTCGAGTTTGCCCCGCGTAAGGGCGTACCCCAGGCGATGGTCACTGCCGTTGAGCATCCCCTGCCAGGTGCCGATGAAGAAGCAGTTGTTGTAGCGGGTGTGCGTGCCGGGGGTGGCGGTGCCGATGCTGCCCACCGCGCCGCCGCCGTCACAGCGGAGGAACGCCTCGGAGCGACAGTTGGACTCCTCGGAGAAGGAGCCCGTTTCACAGGTCGGCAGGACCGCGAAGGGGAGCTTGTAGCCATTGGACATGTAGCCGATGTGGTTGGCGCTCAATCCACTCATGTTGCCGAATCCGCGATAGGCGAAGACACTGATGCCCCGGCTGGTGGAGTTGATCATCTGGGTGGCGAAGTTGCCGCTGAAGATGCTGTCCACCTCGGTGTAGCCCACCTTCAGCAACTCGGCCTTCACCCATTGCGCGCAGTAAATCGTGGTGATGCCCGATCCGTTGGGATCGCCGATCACCGTGGCCCGGGTGAACCAGTCGCTGTCGGTCAACGGCGGGTCGGTTTCGTAGGTGACGATCTTGTCCACGATCACACCCAGCTCGGTCGTATTCCGGCAGGACAGACGGCCGATGTGGATATCGGCCAGGACATCGTCACCCTCCAGCTTCGTGTAGTAGTGATCGCCCTCGCCATTGTAGCCCGACAGTGTTTCATACGAACAGGGCACCGCCACCGTACCGTTGGCGTCACCGACCAGCAACACGTGCTCCAGCGGTGGATCGATCGTGTCGTAGATCGTCTGGATATGATTCTTGATCTGACTCGACGAACTGCCCGTCTCGGCCAGTGTGGCCAGGCGCACGTTGTAACCCTGCCGCCGGCGCCAGTCCAGCAACGGCTCCAACTCCTGGATCACGCTGCTGTTGTGGGGGCAGATGACCAGATAGGTGCCCGGACCCGTCTGGACATCGAGGAGCCCGGCCAGTGCCCGGGAGTCGCCGTTGAACAGAACGTCACGGTAAAGACGCGCGAAGGATTCGGGCAAAAAGGTCGGAGCGGCAACCGCGGTCCGCTCGCCGGTCTCACGGTACTCGAGCTCCAGCTCAATGGTTTCGTACACCAGCAGCTTGCCGCTTGTCGGTTGGTAGGCGACCGGATTGACGGTCACCGGCATCACGCGCAAACCGCGGAGATAGCCGATCTCCCCGGACCGGATCAGCGCGACTTCATCCATGGCGCGAGTCCGATAATAGGCGCGATCGATCACGGCCTCGGCGGCGTCGTCCGGTTGCACGGGGAGAATCCGGAATCCGGACAGTTCACGTTGACGGGTATCCCTGACCCGCAGCGCAACGTCGCAACCCTCCGGAACGGCGATCAGACCCGAGAAGACAGGCAGACCGGCCTGGCCGCTCTGCCCGCGAATATCTCCACCCGGGATGGTGAGCGCCTGCCAGTTCTCGCCATCAACGACGAGATCCTCGCGGGATAATGTGGGAAACGAGATGGTTATAACCGAAAAATCGCTCCGATCCTCGCTCATGGTGATCACCGGTTCATCACCGGCATCCGGGATCAAAACGATCTTTTGCGTGTCCGTATCAGCCTGACAGAGACCTGCGCACAACAGGAGTGCCAGACAGGTCAGCCCAAGTACCCGCCTCATTGGTTTCCCCCTCCAATATGTCGCCATCATTTGCCCAACGGCGGAACATCTCGACATGGGATCGACGATGTTAATGACAGCTGATGATTCGTCACAAACTGTGACGGCTTAACGTGATCTTATTTTATCAGATATACATGTGCCGAGCCATGACAATCGTGGGGCGGCCATAAACGGAAGAGTGGAGATCGCAGGGCGACCTCCACTCTTCTTATATGCTTAATGCCGGACTGAATCACTTCAGCAGCAGCATCTTGGCTTTGAGCACCCGGTCACCGGCGGTCAGACTGTAGAAATACAGCCCCGTAGCCAGTGCGGTGCCCCCATCATCCGTGCCGTCCCAGGTCGCCTGATGACGCCCAGCCGGAAGAGCTTCGTTAAGAAGCACACGCACCCGGCGACCGCTGACATCGAAGACCTCTAGACGGGCCTGCCCCGCTTCGGGCAGACCGAAAGAGATCTGCGTGGTCGGGTTGAAGGGGTTCGGGTGATTCTGCGCCAGGTAGATCGCAGCCGGAGTATCCACGACACCGGTGCCGTCGCTGACGATCAGCGTCACCGGCACCATCTTCACGCCACCGGTCGCGAGTTCGATGCGCAGACGAGCGTTGTAGGTGCCCTGCTCCAGACCGGCGGTATCGAAACCGATCTCAATCTCAACGGTCTCACCGACGGAGATGTCACCCTCGATCGTGGCCGGCTGTAGCCAGACCGGGAACGCGCCACCGATATCGGCCGTCATTTTCTCGATGGTGAAGTGCAGACGCGAACCGGCATCGCCGGTATTGGCTAGGGTCAACAGTTTCGACCCGGTGTCGCCGGGCATCAACGTGGAGGAGAGAGAACCCGGCATGATCTCGATCTCCGGCGTCAGAGTCAGCGCCTTCGGCACGAAGCGGATTGCCCGTCCCGCGACCAGCGTCGACGAGCCCGGGGTGTACTGATTCCAGTAGGTGTAGAGCAGACCGTCGGTGCGATCCGGATTCTGGATGCCGACTGTGGCGTAGCCGTTCGTGGAGTCGTTGTTCACGATCTGCTGATACTGGAAGATGATCTCGCCATCGCCGGTTTCGGTCGGGTGATGAGCCGGATCAAGCAGGATCATCTCGAAAATCTGCGCCGTTGAGCCCTGCCCCCGTACACGACTCCACTCGATGTAGTAACTGTGGTTCGCGCTGTCGTGATAGTAGTACACGTTGCCGCCATAGGTCTGGACGAGGTTGTCCCAGAACGGAGCGATCATGGAGTTCGGACTCCCTGCCGAGGGGATACTCCAGTTGCGATAATGAACCAGCGAGGTCACCCCCATGGCCGCCCAACCATTGGAGCAGACGGAGATCTGGTTGTAGTCGACACCGTAATAGGTGAACGTGAAGGGGAGATCGAGCACGCGTGTATCGTCATCTTCGTAGGAGTAATCGGTCAGGCCCACGGAGGTGCCGGGACCGGAGAAATTAGGATCTATCTCCAGCCAGTCGTATACGGGTGCTTCATCGTAGGAGGTGTCGGTGTTGTCGAAGGCGAAGTAGCCGTAGGTGTCGGGACCGGTGGGATCATCGCTGGAGATATTGCCTATCGCCAGACTGAACGGGATCACGGCAGCGGCGCCTTCATTATAAGTCAACACCAGTTCACATTGCGCCAGATGCCCCTGCGCGCAATCGTCGGCTATCGCGATCTGGAAAGGCACAGAGGCGTTGTCCCCCGAACTGGACACGGGGATGGTCCCCACCTGCGCATCACTCTCCGTGATCTCGACCCAGGGGCTGTTCGAGAAGAGCCTGGCCTCGACGGCGGCGGCGGCGAGACTGCCGCTGTTGAGCAGGCTGACCACCAGACCACCCGTTTCGCCCGGATCCGGCGTGGCACCGCTCCCCTGCCAGGTCCAGGAGTCGAAGTTCAGAAGGGCGCTCTGGACATCGATCCGCACCTGGGAGCGCCAGGGAGCCCCCTCCGCGCCGATCTCCATATTGAAGATCAACGTCTCCCCATCTTCGGCATAGGGGGAGACATTGAATACATAGCTCCCCTCGGACCACACCTTCTGGTGACCGGAGATGATGCCGAACGGTTCAACATCGTCATGGATATCGATATGCGGGTTGTCGCAATACATCCTGGCGTCGATTCCCAGGAACGGAGTCGTACCGAGATTGAGCAGGGCAAGCTGCAGTTCGATTGTTTCGCCGGGGTTGATGATCATGTCGTCATTCCCCTTGCTGGCCCCGGCATTATCGTCGTCGATCATCTGGTCATCCACGGTCAGTCCGGACACCGGACTCAGCATCAGCGAACCCAGATAGGGGCGCAGGTTGAATCCGCTTACGGTCACCAGCAGCTCACCCTCCGTATAATCGGCCAGCGGCAGATAGACATCACCATGTTCATCGGTGTAGGCCGAGATCTGAACCTCATCCTCCTTGTAGAGAGCGACCAGGGCGGAGGTCACCGGATGCTGGCCATCGGTGACATTCACCATCACCATATCGGCGCCCAGCGGCAGCGTGGAGGGGTGCTCAACGGCGAGTTCGGTCGGAACAGCGGTGCGCAGCTGCACCACGGGGTCGCCCATCAGGTTGTTCCAGACGCACCAGGCCTCGACTGTGCCCGGTTGAGTCAGCTGATAGTTGTTGTACAGCTCAAGTTTGCCCCTGGTGTGGGCCGCACCGAACTGATGGCTGGCGCCGTTGAGGGCACCCTCCCAGACACCGTGGTAGTAGCAGTTGTTGTAGCGGGTATGGGTGGCGATCGTCGCGGTACCCACCGAAGCGATCCCGCCGCCGTTGGCGGCTCGCAGGAATGCCTCCGAACGGCAGGTATTGTCATCGGAGAAGGACCCCGTATCGCAGGTCACCACAATCGCCAACGGCAGTTTGTCGCCGTTGGTCATGGCCAGTATCTGGGTCGAACTCACTTCGCTCATGTGCCAATAGCCGCGGTATCCGAATGCGGAGATACCCTGATTGACGCCATTCTGAATCTGACTGGAGAAGTTGCCGCCCCAGATCGTATCGACCTGAGAGTAGCCGTTGGCCAGTAACTGACCCTTCAGCCACTGGTTCACGTAGATCGTGGTGATGCCCGACGAAGAGGGATCGCCGACCAGACAGGCTCGGGAGAACCAGCCGGAATCGGCGAGCGGCGGGTCGAGTTCGTAGGTGAGGATCTTGTCGATGATCACATCCAGATCAGCGGTGGTGCGAATCGACAGCCGACCGATATGGATATCGGCCAACACATCACTGCCCGCGAGCATCGTATAATAGTGATCCCCCTCACCACCGGCGATCAAACCCTCATACCAGCAGGGGACGGAGTAGGTGCCGTTGGCGTCGCCGACCAGCACCACATGCTCGAGGGGCGGCCAGATCGAGTTGTAGGCGCCCTGGATGTAGTCCAGAATCTGTCCGGAGGTGCTGCCGGCCGATTGCGTCGACAGAATCACCCGATAGCCCTGGCGACGACGCCATTCGAGCAGCGGTTCGAGTCTGCTGGTCACTGCGGAGTAGTTCGGCGCGATATACAGGATTGTCCCGGGCCCGATAATGGTGTCGTCCGAGCGGTCGGAACCGGCTCCGTTGTAGTTGAGCACCATGTCGGCATAGATATCCACGAAGGACTGGGGTATGAAGTTCCGGTTCGGGGGCGCGGGAGCGCGGTCGTCCTCGCCGCTGAACTCGAAAACGACCTCGAGGCGGTGGGCGACTGTGACGGTGCCGGCGACGGGATCGTAGCTGACCGGCCGGAAGGTGACCGGCACGACCCTGAGATCCCGGAGGATGGCGGGCGCACCCACCTCAACCCGGGGCGCAGTCCGACCCTTTTCGGCGTAAGCGGCGCGGTCGATCACCAGGCCGGTGGCGTCATCCGGTTGAACCGGCAGAAGCCGATAATCGTTGAAGCTCGTTTTGTCCTCGGCGGTGACGACAGACAGCACACCCACACCATCCGGTATCGTGATCATCCGAGTGATCACAGGCAGGCCGGGCCGACCGTCTTCACCCTCAATCGCACCTCCTGGAATCGTAAGTGCCTGAAACTGCTCACTATCCAGGACCAACTCCTCAAGCCCCAGACTCGGCAGCGTGAACTCGATTTTCAGGGATGTGTCTCTGTCGGTCAGCACCCGAAATGTCGGCTCGCCGCCGATGTTGTCCGACCCCAGAATCAGATCCGCCGTAGCGGCTGAAAGAGCGGAAGAGAGAAGAACCAAACACAGCAGCAAAACGCCGCCCGAAAAACTGCGAGACATACCTGACCCCCGATTGATGATCGCCATTGGACACCTGCACAACAGCAGGCCCCTCTATTATACCTGTTCTTGGGTATGCAACCCAAGGATGGAATCGACAGCATGGATTCACGGATGGGGAAATCGCCCAACAATTCGGGGCTTTTGGCATCTAGAGGCTTTACCTACGCGGTGAAGTTGCTATAATGCGCGCCTGCGTTTTTTTATAGAAATCAATGAATCAGTGAAAAGGATGTGGAGCAAGATGCACCCCTTTCTGACCGAAGAGAATCTGCACTGGAAAGCGAAAGCCCACGAAGTGGCCGAGAAGGTGGTTCGCCCCCTGGCCAGAAAGTACGATGAGCTCCAGGAGTACCCCTGGGAGATCAAGGACGCCCTGGCCGAAGCCGGTCTGCTCGGCGTATGGATACCCAAGGAATACGGTGGTGCAGGCGCAGGCGTGCTCAACCTCTGCCTGTGCGTTGAGGAGCTCAGCCGCGCATGCGGCGGAGTGGGTGTGGCCTATGCAGTCAACGCCCTGGGCAGCTTCCCCATACTCCTGTCCGGCACAGATGAGCAGAAGAGCAAATACCTGCCGATGATCGCCTCCGGCGAAAAGCTCATCGCCTTTGGGTTGAGCGAAAAGTTCGCCGGCAGCGACGCGGCCGCCCTGCGTGCCCGAGCCGTGAAGACCGAGAACGGTTGGAACCTGAACGGTGAGAAAAAATGGACGACCAACGGCGGCGTGGCCGACCTCTACTCGGTCTTCGCGGTCACCGACCCCGAGAGTCAGAGAAACCGGATCAGCGCCTTCATAGTCGAGAAGGACACCCCCGGCTTCACCATTGCCAAGATCGAGGACAAGATGGGCATCCGCGCGGTGCCGGTCGTCGAACTGGACTTCGAGAACTGTGAAGTCGGCGACGACAGCCTTCTGGGCGGCAAGACCGGGCAGGGCTTCAAGCAGGCCATGCTCACCCTCGACCATGCCCGTCCCGGCGTTGCGGCGCAGGGTGTAGGTCTGGCCCAGGGTGCCCTGGAATACGCCTCGGTCTATGCGAACCGTCGCAGGCAGTTCGGCAAGAACATCGGCAGCTTCCAGATGCTGCAGGGGATGCTGGCCGACATGAGCAGTCAGGTTGCGGCCTCCCGTTATCTGGTGTATGCCGCGGCGACGAACATCGACAACAAGGCGCCGAACATCAGTCGTCTGGCGGCAGAAGCCAAACTGTTCGCCACCGATACCGCCATGAAGGTGACCACCGATGCGGTGCAGCTCTTCGGCGGCTACGGCTACATGAAGGACTATCCCATCGAAAAATACATGCGGGATGCGAAGATCACTCAGATCTACGAGGGAACCAATCAGGTGCAGCGGATGGTCATCTCTCGCTGGGTTCTCAAGCAGGCTCGGGAGTTGGAGTATCTCTGCAACTACCTGCCGGACGAAACCCAGAAGGGTGTCGACCCATCCGAAGTATAACCTTAACCGGTGATATCAATAGATTTACAAAGACGAGTCCTGCGACTCGTCTTTTTTTTGGATCCAGGGCTTGACTTATTGTCCTATTGTACCAATACTCTAGTACAATAGTCCTATCATTCCAGCAACGGGAGGGTCATATGACGATCAAGGGCAATGCCATGACCCTGGACACCGCCAGCGGTGTGCCCATCTATCGCCAGGTTATTGACTGGGTGAAGGTGGCCGTCGCGGACGGGAGACTGGCCTCGGGGGAGCAGCTGCCGACAGTGCGCCAACTCGCGGTCGATCTCAATGTCAACTACAACACCGTCGCGAGAGCTTACCTGGATCTGGAGCGTGAAGGGGTAGTCCACACGCTTCGGGGCAAGGGGACATTCGTGGCGGAGGTCGAAATCACCGAGAGCGACCTGGTACGCAGCCAAAAGCTGCGTGATCTGGTCACGGAATTCCTGGCTCGATCTTCCGAATTCGGGTTCGGGTCGCAGGAGATCCAGGCCGAACTGGCCGAACGTCTCCTTAAAAAGGGGGAGTCATGAACATCCCGAATATCAAAGTAGAAGGTGCTTCAAAACAGGTCATCGAACAGATGCGCCCCGATTTCCGCTACGGGGCGATCAATCAGATCGGTTTCATCGCCATCATGAGTATCGGTGCGGTTGTGCAGTTGCAGATCGGCATGCCCGAGAGTAGCCAGATCAGCGTCCGACCCGATATCTTCGCCATCATTGCCTCTATCGTCATGGGTGGCATCATGACAATGGCTCCAAGATGGCACACTGTGATCGGCCTGGGTGTGATCTACTGGGCGCTGCTCCGTTTCATATGGGGCGGCATGGAGATCTGGCCCATGCACTTCGCGGCTCCTCTGGGCCTGCTGTTCTCGGCGTCGATCGAGGTCGCCAAACAGTGGGAGAAAACAGTGGTTCTGAGGTTGGGCAAGTTCCAGTCGCTCAAGGGGCCGGGATTCTTCACGATCCTCCCGTTGATCGACCGCGCCGACGCCTACATCGACCAGCGGGTGCGGGTAACCGACTTCGCGGCCGAGACCACTTTGACCAAGGACACCGTGCCGGTGAGCGTGGATGCCATCGCCTTCTGGATGGTCTGGGACGCCAAGATGAGTGTGCTGGAGGTGGCCGACTTCAACAACGCGATCACACTGGCTGCGCAGACCGCGCTGCGGGATGCCATCGGCAAGCATGATCTGGCAGAGATGCTCACGGACCGCGACCGGATCGGCAGTGAGATCCAGGCGGTGCTTGACACCAAGACCACCCCCTGGGGCATCACGATCCAGTCGATCGAGATTCGCGACGTCGTGATCCCGAAGGAGTTGGAGGACGCCATGAGTCGTCAGGCCCAGGCGGAGCGGGAACGTCACAGTCGGGTCATCCTCGGTACGGCCGAGACCGAGATCGCCGAGAAATTCGCACTGGCCAGCGAGTCCTATCGCGACAATCCCGTCGCTCTGCACCTGCGAGCCATGAACATGGTCTTCGAGGGTTTGAAGAAGAAGGGGAGCATGGTCATAGTCCCCTCCTCGGCAGTCGAAACCATGGGGCTAGGCGCGCTGGGTGGTCTTGCCTCCCTGGGCAAGATAGGCGACCAGGGTGGTGCGGCTGAGGAGCAAAACGCAGCCCCCGATCCGGTGGCACAGGCTCCATCACCGACTCCGGAATCGGACATCAAGTAGGTCAGGATAAAACCACAACATCAGAAGAAATGACGGCGGGGTTGCCACCTCGCCGTCATTTTTGTTGCCCACAGGCACATCTTCTGCTCAAATCCAGATGTGTTATATACGGACCTCAATCGTGCCAAGTAATCGCCCAATCCTCGACGATGTGGACGAGTTTCATCCACGACCAATGGAGCGTTGGAGTATGGACGAAATCAAAGGGAGAGAATATATGAAGGATCATCTGTTTCGTATACTGGCGCTTGCGCTGGTACTGACTCTGATCGGAGCCGGTTGCCTGACCAGCAGCAGCGACGATGACGACGCCACCATTCCGTCGGTCAGCTTCACCAATCTGATTGATGGTGATATGATCTTCACTCTGACACCGGAAATACTCATTCAGTTCAGCGAGGCGATGAACGAATCCAGCGTGGAGAGCGCGCTCACACTCAGCACGGCAACCCGTGAGGATGTCCTCTTGGACTTCGTATGGGAAGGCCGCAATCTGGTGTTCGAACCCCGGAATCCGTTGGACTACGGCACGGATTACACGGTCACCATCGGTACGGGTGCGCAAAGCGATCAGGGCGAGAACCTGACGACAGCCTGGACCATCGCTTTCAATACCCTCCTCTCAACACCCATGGTGAAATCGACATTGCCTGATGATGGGGCTCCCGACATCGGGTTGAACACTAACGTTACCGTCAAGTTCAGTATGGATATGGAGGAGATCTCGACCGAAGCGGCAATCTCCATCCTCCCCTCGGTCCCCTTTGAAGCCGATATCGCCGATGAGGACGATGTGCTGACAATTACCTTCACCACCCCCCTCACGGCCGAAACCGAGTACACCATTACGGTCGATGAGACCGCGACGAGCTCCATGGGCGCCAACCCGATGGCCGAGGACTATGTCTTCTCCTTCACGACGGGCAGCATGATCGACGATACACCCCCTTCGATTGAAGCCTTCAGTCCCCGAAATGGATCTGCCAATGTCGCCCGAGACATCAGCATCATGACTATCACCTTCTCCGAACCCATCAACCCCGAGACGTTCAGCCCCTCGTGGATCGATTACAGATTGGAGAAACTGATCCCTGGAGAGCCCGTGTTTTCCGCGGACAACAGGGTTCTCACGGTTCCTCTGCAAAATCTGCCCCCCGGGATAACACTGGCGGTTGATTTCGGACCATTTTCCGATCTCGCCGGCAATGTCAGTGAAGACCCCGTCCCCTACAGTTTCACGGTAGCCGGCACCCCCTCCTGGTTCCCCAACGGAACCAACGACTGGTGGGAGCTCTACGGGGAACGTTATGACGGTCACTTCTCTGAAGAGATCGAGTTCCTCTGGCAGGTTGAGAACAAATCGGGCAACAATTTCGATGTCAGCCGTTACGAGAAACCGGATTTCGGCTTGGAGAACCGCACGGATCCCCCGGCGGATTACACAGAGCTTAGCGACACCTGGCACTACACCTACACGGGCGATGATCTTTACGTCCGTGGGTGGAGCGAATTCGATGATGAGGATGTCTGGCAAGCTCAGATGTTCGATACTCCGGTCCTTTGGCTTCAACTCCCGGCTACAGTCGGCGATGAGTGGCAACAAGTCGCCACGACAACGATGGATGGGGTAACTGCTCGCATTACGGCCAACTTCTCGGTTGTCGAAATCGGCGATTTCCCGTCGGATGCCGGGCCATATGTGCGCGAGGAGGATATGGACAGCGACTTCGCCGATTGCGTGGTCATCAGGATGGAATTCGCCATCCATGCTCTCATCGAGGAGGCCTGGGAGGTTCAGGTGGAGGGTATCAGAGACACCTGGTATTGCGAGGGTGTAGGTATCGTCTTCATGTTTGAGGAGAGCACTGATTACGAAGAGGGTGTTGCGCAACCGACGGATACCGAAATCACCGAGCTCGCGCCCATTATAATCATCGATGGGCTGGATGAAGATGTCTTTCCCTATCAGTCCTACTCCACTTACGAGTAGAACCTGTCTGCAGACTTAAGTTCGATTACCAACGGGGGCGGCCGGGCTGCCCCCGTTTTTCAATATGCGCCCGTGACCGATTCATTGAGATCTTACTATCCCCGGAAACGGATCAATGCAGAACAGATGTCACTTACATTATTCCGACAGAGTCGAGAACAATGCGGGAGCTACGGGCATCTCACAGGAATTGGCTAAGACTCCAGCGATTGCGATCGATAAAAGCACAATACCACGATGTGCATCTTCACACTGATAAAGGAGTTTCCGTGAAGCAAGCAACCCAGGTCGTAACCGGTAACGACTCTATGCCCGCCAAGAGTTTCTTCAACATCATGCTCGGTCAGGTAGAGCGGTTCATGGAGTGCCCGATCTCCTACTTCGCCACCGTCGAGAAGGACGAGACGATGTTGATCATGAGAGGTTGGTCGCGGAATGTAATGGCTGTCTGCGCTTCGACAGACAAACCTCTGGTCTACAAGCTGGAGGAGACCGGGGTTTGGGGTGATGCCTCAGGGAGAGAAAGGCCGTGATCATCAATGACTATCAGGGCTGCACCAAACCCACGAAGAAGGGGCACTGCGAGAAGTGCCCCTTTTATCATGATTGCCCTCGGATGAGGGGGGGCAATTGTCGGAGCCGGATCAGCGAGAACAAACAGCCGGATCAATCCGCCCGGTACGCACCGGAGAATTCAGGAGAGAATCCGCATCGCGAAGCGACTGGATTCTTCGTGTAAGCAAAACAGCTCCGCTGTTTTGCGCCAACGTATTACCGGGAACATGAATTCAGGGAAGAATCCGCATCGCGAAGCGACTGGATTCTTCGTGTAAGCAAAACAGCTCCGCTGTTTTGCGCCGATGTGATACCTTGCAGACAGTCTATTCTCCTCCCGACAAACCGTCGCGAGCTGAGCGTTACCGTCC
Organism: bacterium; assembly: GCA_024231955.1. GTDB lineage: Bacteria > Krumholzibacteriota > Krumholzibacteriia > JACNKJ01 > JACNKJ01 > JAAEPZ01. Next base: position 127,075 of record JAAEPZ010000512.1, read on the forward strand.
CTGCCCTGCTGCAAGGAGGACCCGTGCCCGTCCTGCTGGTCGATGCCATGGCCTACATCTTCCGCGCGTATTATTCGTCCCCGGAATCCAGAACCTCCGACGGTCGCGCCAACAACGCCTGTTTCGGCTTCACAGATTTCCTCATCCGCCTGATCAACCGCGAAGAACCCAGCCACATGGCGGTGGTGTTCGACTCCGGCCCCCTCACCTTCCGCAACGAGATCTATCCCGACTACAAGGCCAACCGGAGCGAGACTCCGGCCGATCTCGTGCAGCAGTTTGAACCCTGTTTCGAACTGGCGCAGGCGTTGGGACTTCGTTCGGTCCGTCTTCCCAACTTCGAGGCGGATGATGTTCTGGCCACCCTCACCGAAAAGTGCGTCGCAGGTGAGCGGGATGTGCTGATCATCTCGGGGGACAAGGATCTGGCGCAGTTGGTCACGGACCGGGTGAGCGTACGTGATCCCGGGCGCAACCGCCGCTTCACGGTGCGCACGGTGCCTAAACGGTTCGGCGTGCGCCCCGACCAGATGGTCGACTATCTGGCCCTAACCGGTGACGCCAGCGACAACATCCCCGGCGTGCGGGGCGTTGGCCCCAAAACCGCCGCCCCTCTGCTTGAAACCCTGGATTCTCTGGATGGGATCTTCGCCAATCTGGAGCGGGTCGGCGAACTGCCGATCCGTGGCGCCAAAAGCCTCGCCGCCAAACTGGAGCAGGGGCGCTCCGACGCCTATCTCTCACAAAAACTCATCAATCTGCGTCGCGATCTACCCCTGGAACTCGACCTTCACGACCTGACCTGGACCGGCGCCAGACGCGAAACCTGCGAATCACTCTTCGCGGATTGGGGATTGTCGAATATGATCCCCTTCGTCCCCAGGTGGCGTGAAAAGGGTAGTGAGAATCTGAATCTGTTCGGAGGTGGAGAATGACGCGACTCGGACTGGCTCTCGGAGCCGGAGGCGCGCGGGGTCTGGCCCATATTGGGGTGCTCACCGTGCTGGAGCAGGCGGACCTGATCCCCACCTGCATCTCCGGAACGAGTATGGGAGCGATAGTCGGCGCTCTCTACGCGGAGAATCTCAACGCCAGCGACGTCGCCGGGAAGATCTGGACCTACACCTCGGATCCGAAATTCAAATCCAGTTGGGCCCCCTTTATCGAAGGGGACGACCTCGATCAGGAGAGAAACTTCGTCCAGGAGCTGCGACGCAACATCCAGAAGCGGATTCTCACGTTCAAAACCTTCACCTCCCCGGCTCATCAGAAGACCGAGGTGCTGATGGAGCCGCTGGAAGCTCTGTTCCAGGCCAATTCGATCGAGGAGTTGAAGATCGCCTTCGCTGCAGTAGCGGTGGATCTCTGGAGCGGCGCCCCCCACATCTTCACTGCCGGCGACATCACGCAGGCCATCTACGCCAGCAGCGCCATTCCGGCGGTATTCCCCCCCCTACATCTGGGTGACAAGCTGCTCAGCGATGGCGGCGGTCCCTATCGCGTTCCGGTGAAGGTATGCCGGGAGCTGGGGGCCGACTTCGTACTGGCAGTGGATATACCCTCGTTTACACTTGATCGGGAGGAATTCAAATCGGGTATCGACATCGTGATGCGCAGCGACACGATCGCACGGCATCGCCTGAACCGGATGGTGCTGCGAGAGGCCGATTTCGTGGTTCGCCCCGATGTTGAGAATTTCCACTGGGCCAATTTCGCAGCCGCCGACCGGATCCGCGAGGCGGGCGAGGCGGCCATGCGCTCGGCCCTGCCCGCTCTGCAGGAATGTATCAAGGAGCGCAACAGCATTCGGTATCGCTTCCAAAGCAAACTGCGCAACCTCATCGGCGATACGTAAGGGGTCAACATGTCCATAGATATAGGTTGGAGTAACTTCGCCCTGGGGCGCTACAAGCCGGGAAGCTCCCACAGCCATTTCACCGGCACGAATGAGGAGCTGCTGACGCTGGTCCGGGAACATTGGAGGACGCGACGCCCGGGTGCGGGTCGCGATGGCCTGAATGAGGTGGTGATTGTCTCATGCCCCCCCGAACGGTTCGTCTGCGGGACAGTGCTGGTCGACGAAAACACCGCCATCAGGGCGCTGTTCAGAAAACGTCAAGCTCACGAAGACGGCTACGTTGAGATCCGGGCCGCCGGCCCCCGCGAATCGGCGCTGGTGGCCGACGTGGTTCTTTACAGTTCCGCAACCTTGCTGGCGAACGGCGGTGAGCAGAGCGGCGACTATGACTGGGAGATAGTCAGTATCCAGGCAGGCTCCACCCCGGACGAGCCCATGCACCCGCTGACCATGGCCCGCAACCTTCTGGCCAGGCCGGGCGGGACCCCCTGTGAATATTCGGCCCGGGAATTTGCCGAAGCAATCTACTACTGGAGCTGCCGTTGCAGCATAGATCCGGAGGCCGCCCGGGATTGAATCAATAGGTCACGTGAGCCTGTTATCAGTGTGAGACTTGCTATTCGACTCCGAAGCACCTAAATTCTCCTTTGCTTGGTTGCATTTCGGGATGCCCTGCGCTAGTATGGCCCGGATCAATTCCAGAGCTTCATTCTGATTTCATGTGACTTATGGCGGAGGTGCGCCAGATGGCCGAATCCCGCATGCGGATTTCTATCTATAATAAAGACAAGAACTACCAGGTCAGAATCGTTGGTTTCTCCGGTGGTGAGGGGAAGACTCTCCGGGCCGACCTGAATGTTTTTCCAGGTGTCGATGCTCTCGTTCGCATGGAGGAATATGCCGATCTCCGCCCTGACGAATACTTCGTCTCCAAAAGTGGTGAGATCTGTTTTACATGCGAGTATGGGCGTCTGGCTCTGATTCGGAAATTTATTGAGAAGTCCAAAGGCCAGATCGTTGATGGTGCCGATCTGGTGCCGGATAGCGAAAAAGCCGATTCGATGCTAGCTCGTGTCGATCCTCTGAACCGGGAGATCGCCGAGATCAAGGCCAAGAACAAGCCGTTCTATAAAAAGGGTTTCAAGGCTCTGGCTGTCGGCCTGCTGCTGCGGATATCGATCCTCCTCCTGCTGCTCATCATCAGCCGGGCATTCTGGCTGAAGACCTCCGACCACTACGTGCCTCGCAGCCTGCAGGCCATCATGCACACCGGCGAGATACCCTATGAGAAGCAGGAATTGATCTCCTACTTCATCAAACCCAGCTTCACTCATCGCTCCAAGCTGGAGATCAAGCGCCCCCTTTACATCCGGGGCAGCAACGTCATTCTTGAGGGCGGTCACTACATCAAGATCGAGGGTGTCGGTAATCTGAAGGCCACCATCGAAGCGCACAACAATGCGCCGATGATGATCAAAGTCGACTCCCGGTCTGGCGAAACAAGGATCACCGGCGTCTACGTCGGCGATAATCTCGTCGCCCCGCGGGGACATCTCAAGTATCTGGGTCGCATTCCGGTCATCGGACAGCAACCCCCACGTGTGGATGCCCTCGACACGGCCAGCAGCGGCGCCTATGTCCGTGTTCGCTCTGCAGATCCGCTGGAGGAGTCAACCTTCAACTGGATGCTCGGTCAGACCATCAGCCTCACCGCCAGTTTGACGCTGGACGGCGATCGCTACCTGATCGGCGAGGGAGATTACTACTTTGCGGTGGATAAGGGATCGGTCAAGCCGGAGATTCAGGAGATCCTGGACATGGCTGCGATTTCGAATCAGCGTGTGATCTTCGACATGCGGCTGAACACCAGACCCTGGCCCCTCCGCAACCGTCGCGATGCGCGACACCAGCGGCGTGACACGAATATCATTACCGACGGCAACCTCCATTTCGTTACCGTCCAGAGCGCAGTGCTGAAGAATATCTAGCAGCCTGCCTGAGTCTTGTCTTAAATTACAGGGGCTGCCGATGGCGGCCCCTTTTTTACGAATCCAGATTGCCGCACCGCGGCCGGGGGGATCGAAATGTCGGAACGGAAATATCTTGGCAAGAAGATCTCGGGCCCGACCCGGGAGCTGGATCTCATCGATTGGGAGGGCGGCGAGATCGACATCGAGCTGGAAGCGGAGGAGTTCACCTCTCTGTGTCCGGTCACGGGACAGCCTGATTTCGGCACCATCCTGATCCGCTATCGCCCTGATCGCTTCATTGTCGAAACCAAATCGCTTAAACTATACCTTTGGAGTTTCCGCGAGGAGCCCAGCTTCGTGGAGCAACTGGTCAACACCATGGCAGACGAGTTGTTCGGACAGATTCAACCCCAATGGCTCGAAGTCGAAGGGCGTTTCAATTCTCGAGGAGGCATCAGGCTGAATGTCTCCACCAGCAGGGAGAGCGATTGAGAGTACAGTTGAAACCAGCGTCACTGATAGTTCTGCTTCTGACCATCCTGGCCATCTCCCCGGTGCCCGCCGAGGGTGAGCGTCCGGGTCGGAATGGCTGGTTGAACCTGGAGCCCGGCCTGGCCTTCGGCAGCTTCACATCGCCGCGGCACGACGAGGTTGAGATCAAGGTTCTGCGGATTGATCCCGCGCACTTCGATCTGCAACTGCTCAATGCTTCGGCGACAAAGCGAAACATCGCCCTGTCGGCCCGCGAGTGGTGCGCTACGGAGAATCTGGTGGTCGCGATCACCCCCAGCATGTTCGGTCGGGACATGCGTTCGAGCATCTCGCTGATGAAGACCGGCGGCTACATCAACAACCCCCGCCTGAGTAAGGACAACTCGGTGCTGGTATTCGATTGTCGCGTGGATTCGCTGCCGGGGATCCAGATTGTGGATCGTCTCTGCCAGGATTTCGACAGCCTCGCCCCCCACTACATTTCGCAGGTGCAGAGCATCCGCATGCTCTCCTGCGAAGGTGAAAATACCTGGCTCAAACGCAATAAGCCGTGGAGCGCCGCGTTGATCGGCATGAATGGCGAGGGCCACCTGCTCTTCATTTTCGTCCACCAGAAAACCGAGATGCCCTCGCTGGTGGCCGCCCTTCTGGAACTGCCACTGGATCTGGTGCGGCTGCAATACGGCGAGGGCGGCTCCTCGGCCCAGCTGTGTGTTGAGCACGATGTTTACAGCTACTACGGTTGCGGGCTGTTCGAGCTGAACGGAGTCGCGGGCGATGAGGGGCTCAACGCCCCGGCCGTACCCAATGTGCTGGGGATCGTCAGGAGGATCCGATGACATCCGCAATCAATATCGTTATCGAAACCGAAAGGCTCATCATCCGCCGGGCTACGGTGGAGGATGTCGATCTGTTCTTCAGTCTGTGGACTGACCCCGAGGTGATGACGAATGTCGGTTTCCCGCAGGGACTGCGGACGACGCGGGACAATATTCGGCGCCGGATCGAGCGTCAGGGTGCGAGCGAGTTCGATGAGCTGTTGGTGGTCGAACTTAAGCTGGTGAAACAACCGCTCGGCGAGTGCTTCATGCACGCACCCAACGATGAGGGTGTGGCGAGCACCGACGTGAAGCTGATCCCCTCCGCCTGGGGCAACAAGTTCGGCATCGAGATCAAGCGCGCCCTGCTGACCCACCTGTTCGCCAATACCGATTGCGTGGCCGTGGAGGCGACGCCCAATAAGGAAAACGTCGCGTCCATCAGAATGCAGGAGGCCGTCGGCGGGGTGAGGATCAGCGAGGGGACGTTCGAGTTCCCTCCAGAGATGAGCGCCTACACCGCGCCCGTTCATCATTACGTGTACAGGGTTGAGCGGGCGACCTGGGCACCGTAAGGATTTTCACGCCCCCACTACCGACAACCGGTTATCCCTCGGTCAGGTCGAAGTACCGGCGCTCGAAGAAGTAGCCGAACTTCGGCGGACGTCCATGTCGACTCGCTGCCTTGTCGATGCCCCGCAGAATCTCCTGCTTCGAGTAGCGGCCCGAGAGGTGAAACAGCACCAGATGCTTCACCCCGGCCTCGGCGGCGATGCGGAACGCCGCATCGATATGGCTGTGGTTGAGCCCGGCGCTCTCGGTGCCGTCGATATTCGTCGCTTCGATCATCAGGATGTCCGCATTCTGACAGGGGGTGACATCCTTGAGTGGTCGAGTGTCTCCGGTGTAGACCAGCAGCGGGTGCCAGGCCTCTTTGAGCACCGCATCGCGTCCGTGCTCCCGGATCAGATCCTTCACCGCGGCGGGCGCCGCGTCGCGGTACTCCGTTCTCAGCACCTGCCGCCGCTCCTCAATGCGATAACCCAGGCTCTGCCAGTGGCGCGTGTGCTCCACGGGGAAAGCCGTCACCCGCGTGTCCCGCCGGGCGACATCCACCTTAACTGAGTCTCCCGGAAACAGCGGACGCCAATTGAGCTTGTAGTGAAGGCGATGCTTCTGCTTCTTGTCCAGATACTCGCGCAGATAGCCCACGAAGGGATCGCCTTTGGGATAATGCACCGTAATCGGGATCTCCCGGTCGCCATTGCTCAGATTGCGGAGATTGACCAGGCTGGGCAGGCCGGCGATGTGATCCTCATGTCCGTGCGTCAAAAACACTTGCCGGACACCGAAGACCTTTTTTCCCAGGCCGTGGATAATCCCCTCGCCGGCGTCCAGCAATAGACGGGCGGGTCTGTAGTAGAACCAGGAGGCGTAAAGAGCCTTGGAATATCCATTAAGCACGTCGTTCATATGCGACAGATTAGGCACTGCGGGACCTGTATGCAAGCGACATAGAGCCTCCATCTTGACAATCTCTTCAACTGACTTACTATGAGCACGTTAGACAACACCTAGGCCGGGGTCTTCCCGCGAATTTCCAATACGGATTCATGACGCGGACGCGACACTGCCCTGAACCGAGGAGAATCCATGGCTCGCAAGAAAATCATCATCATGGGCGCGGCTGGCCGCGACTTCCATAACTTCAATTGCGTGTATCGCGACAACGACGAATACGAAGTCGTCGCCTTTACCGCCACCCAGATCCCCGACATCGAGGGACGCGCCTATCCCGCCGAACTCGCCGGCAAACTGTACCCCGCGGGCATCCCTATCCATCCGGAAGAGGAGTTGGGCGAACTGATCGAAAAGCATGAAGTCGAAGAGGTCATCTTCGCCTATAGCGACCTGACACACGACTATGTCATGCACGCAGCCAGCTTCGTCAACGCCATGGGCCCCCGCTTCACGCTGATGGGTACGAGCGAAACGATGGTTGAGAGCACGAAGCCGGTTATCGCCATCTGTGCGACCCGCACCGGTTGCGGCAAGAGCCAGACCACTCGCAGGGTCATGGAGATCCTGAAAGAGATGGGCAAGAAGGTCGTGGCGATCCGTCACCCGATGCCTTACGGCGACCTGGCCAAGCAGGCCGTGCAGCGTTTCGGCTCCCTTGAGGATCTGAAGACACACGAGTGCACGATCGAAGAGATGGAGGAGTACGAACCGCATATCGTCAACGGTCATGTTGTTTATGCCGGCGTCGATTACGAAGCCATCCTCCGCGAAGCCGAGAAAGAGGCCGACATCATCCTGTGGGACGGCGGCAACAACGACACCAGTTTCTACGCCCCCAATCTCGTCATCACCATTGCGGATCCTCTCCGTCCCGGTCACGAGGTCGAGTACTATCCCGGTGAGACCAACCTGCTGCAGGCCGATGTTGTTGTCATCAACAAGATCGACACCGCGAATCTCGAGGATATCGAGCAGGTGCGCGACACCATCCGTGCAGTCAACCCCGAGGCCCTGATTATCGATGCAGCCAGCCCCTGCACCGTCGAGGACCCCGACGTCATCGCGGGCAAGAACGTGCTGGTCATCGAAGACGGCCCCACGCTCACGCACGGCGAGATGAAGATGGGCGCCGGCACCGTCGCCGCCATCAAGAACGGTTGCGAGATGATCGACCCGCGCCCCTGGCTGGTCGGCAAACTGCAGGAAACATTCGACAAGTACGAAGATATCGGCACACTGCTGCCGGCGATGGGCTATGGCGGCCAGCAGATCAAGGATCTGGAAGCCACCATCAACGCCGTCGATTGTGAAGCCGTCGTCATCGGAACACCGATCGACCTGCGTCGCATCGTGGACATCAAGCATCCCAGCACCAGGGTGACCTACAGTCTCGAAGAGATTGGTCATCCCAAGATGGATGATGTTCTCAAAGCCTTCCTGGCCGGGATGGAAAAAGAGGATTAATTCCCCTTTAGCCAACTAAATCGGTCATATCTGACAAGCCGGGGCCATTTGGCTCCGGCTTTTTCACATTCTTCCATTATACCGAGACAGAAAGCCCATACCTGCGCTATATTTACATAATTACGACAAGGAGGGCATATGTTGGAGATCGGAGGATCAGTCGGTAAAGCCGGGGTAAACAGACCCGAGGATATCCTGGTGGTGAAGTATCTGCTCAATCGCAATGGCCATCTGCTTGCGCCATATTCGCCTCTTCTCGAGGATGCGAACCTCAATTCACGCACATTGGCCCTGATCGAGCGGTATCAGGAGCGAATCACCCTTATGACGAGACCGGACCGCCGTGTTGACCCTCACGGCAAGACAATCCGTCACTTGAACATCAACGCACGAGAGGAGAGCAGCGGGGAAATTCCACCGATCATCTACCCTCTGGAGAACTGGGCCGAACAGGACATCAGGTCGGAGCCGGCCTCCTTCGCAGCCCTGCGCAAGGATGGTCGCCGCCACGCGGGTTGTGATCTCTACGCGCCGGCGGACACACCGGTGCTGGCGATCAAGGATGGTCGCATCATCACCAAACCCTACCCTTTCTACCTGGGCACCATGGCTCTTGAGGTAGATCACGGGAACTGTGTCGTACGTTACGGGGAACTGGACCGGATCGCGGTCGGCCTGGAGATCGGCACCATAATCTCAGCCGGGCAGTTAATCGCCTATATCGGCGAACTCGACGGCCTTGGCGTTTCGATGCTCCACATGGAGATGTACACCGGTCGCACACCAGGTCCTCTCACCGATCGCGGCAACCTGCCCTTCCTGCGGCGTGGCGACCTGATCAATCCCACGAGTTTCCTGGAATCCGCGGTGCTGATATCCGAGAGACGTGACGACGATGCCGATCGCACCCGAGCGGCAAGAGCCTGACATGCAACCCGGCAACAATTGAAAACCCGGAGTCCAGAGGACTCCGGGCCTGGGGAGGAACGCAAATCCTGAAACTGCTCTCCTGAAGCGTCAGCTCAACGGGAGATCAGTTCCGCAATGTTGCCTTGTCGCCCTGCGGCATTGCCTGAGGAGACAAGGACCTCATCGGTCTGGCCGAATATCCGGTTCAAGAACCATCCCGAATGCTTGCCGAACGCCGCCTTGCAGGCGCCCTGAGCGGACTGCAATGAGTGGCCGGCGCTGTTGCCGCCGAGAAGACGTTCGTAAAATGCCGAGCGGAAGATCCGCCTTTCGTGATCGTTGCGGAAGGACACCAGCGGCGCAATAACTCTGCGGCAACCACGTGTCAAAAGCTCTTTCGCCCACTCATCCATCTCCATCACAATCTCGCTTCGGATCTCCTCGCCCGGTTCAAGATCCAGGTAGATCAACTCGTACTGCAGATCCTCCTCCGCGAGCAAGCCCTTGATCGCCGGCAAGCCGATGCAGTGAACCACCCGCACGCCGCCACGCGCCCCGGGATTCCAGTTCACGTTGCACTCCAGGCGTTTGCTGATCTCCTGCAGCTCCTCGGCGAGGGGGCGACCCTGAGTCTGATTGGCCGCAATGCGGAAGCTGATCCCCTTGCTCGCGGCCCCGCCCGGAGGACGCTTCTTGTTGAAATGGAGGAAGTTCGTGCCACGGGTGAAAAGGAATTCGTCGGCGAGATTCGAACCATCTATGGAGAGCAGCTCCCAGGGCAAGCGGCAATCATCCGTGGCCCCCAATATGCGCAGACGGTTGGGCGGATTCTGCTCGAAGCTCTTCGAACAGAGTGATTCGGTGAACGTCGCCAGCATGGGGTTCTGCAGGTCAGCAATCATCGGATCAAGATCGACATCATGTCGATAGGCGTCGATCAGAGTATTGAGTTTCCGGTCCAGCTGCAGTCCATTGTCCGGCTTCATCGTCAGAACGCGTTCGGCTCCCGAGAACTGAACCGGAGATCGGAGATCGGCGATGGGAGTTATCCTGTTCGCTCTGGGAACAATGACCTCGTCGAGCATACCCTCATCATTTCCGCCGGAATCGTCCAGCTGTTTACGCTTGAAGAAATGGCTGAGATACTGCCCCTGCAGATCCCGGTTGTTGACCAGGAATATAATGGAACGGGGTCCCTTGTCCTGCGCCAGGAAGTCGGAGCACACTCGCCAGATGACGGAGATCATGCCCGAGAAGCTCTCCACTAAAACTGAGAATTCGTTGACGGGTATGGCAAGATCCGTAAGCCCGAGCAGGGTTGCCTGGAAGAAAGCGTCGCGGAATCTATCCTCGAGCACATCCAGATCAAGATATTCGGGACCTTCACCTTGTGAATCGAACGGCTCCTGCAGCTCCTCCATCTCCTCGGACTCGGCCGTCGGGAGCGTGAGATGAAAGAGGAACCGGGAATTCAGCTTCCCGGCGGAGGTGATCAGAACATCCCTGTCGCAGGGATATTCATCAAGTTCCTCAAGGAGTCGTTCGCCACCTGACTTGAGTAGACCGATCGGCTCATCATCAAGCTTCTCAGCCGTCCAGGGCAGGAGAATGGCGTCCGCCGAGATGGCGGAGGGATCGCTGGTACTGACCTCAACGATGCGGTGTCTGATGCGATATTGTTGATTCATTGCCTTGCCATGTGCAAGGAAGATGACAGTGACCGGCGAAAAAGTGTTAGAGAAAGAAAACGCCCCCGTGCGCCGATCTCAGCGCTGCGGGGGCTTCAGTATACGTCCCTATGATTCCCTTTTGGACTTGCCGATTGCATTCCAGAGCTATCGGAATCGCAAAAGGTAAGGATATAGAGAGAAGATACCGTCAGGGGTCGCTATTCTTCCTCTTCTCTCTTGATCTCTTTGGCTGTGCCGAATTCATAACGGCGCTCCTGGCACAGTTCGTCGCTCACTTGGCAACGGTAACAGGCAAAATTCACGTCGCAGATCGGACTCAGGCCGATGCGATCATCGCCGGTGGCGAACAGCTCAAGGAGGAAATCGATCAACTCCGGATCTTTGCCTACCGATTTGGCCATACCATTGATTGCATTTTCGATACCCTCGACATCTATGGAGCCATCGACAAGATCCCACATCCGCGAAAGGACGCGCCGCACGCCGGAACTGGTACCCGGCTTCTTCCAACCCATCTCGCGGGTGAACTCAGTGCCTGCCGGACCCTTGATGTAGCTGAACATCTCTTCAATGCCGTCGGCGAGATCCTGCTCCGACTCGAAAGACTGCACCAGTTCCACGGCGGAACCGAAATCCCTCTCCAACATGGTCATTGTACGGGCGTTCTTGCACACGGAGCGGACACGCTGAAGATTGAGCCCCAGCTCCTCGATCTCGACGAGTTTCTTCTTGGCCTTCTCGTCCATCTCGGCCAGAGCCGTAAAGTCGCCCAGGTGCTCCTTGAGCAGTTTCTGTTTCTCATGAGCATAAACATAGTTCGGAAACCCGAACCGCAACATCTGCAACAGAAGAGAGAACCAGACACCATTGTTGTCTTCACGCGCCGTCTGCCAGCGGGTGATCTCCTCGTCAACATACTGCATCGGATCTATGTCACGTCCCTGACGGCGAATATCTTCGCGCAAAGTCGCCAGGATCTCATTGAACAGATTCTTGAGCCGATCCTCCATGCTACGCTCCATGCCTTGTGTATATCGTTCTATTATACGTTGGAAATGTTTTCTTCGGTGAGTGGAACACTATAGGACATTTAGGAGTAAGGCGCCACCAGAAAGCAGGACCCTTGCATGATGGTGATGAGAATGATAGGGTTGAACCCGACTCCAATCCGAGGTGAATGATGTCAAGAATCGCGATTCTCTCTTACGCGGGCCGCCTTGCCGGCCTGGTTCTGATCCTGCTGTTCCTGCTGATGCCCCTCGCGGTCGTCGCCCAGGAGGGCAAAGCGATACCCGACACGACGAAAATGTCACCTCTGCAATTGCTGGCCTGGCGCGCCAAGTATGCCAAAACCATGGAGAAAGAGGTGGCGGAGGAGGATGGCGAGCTCCCCGCCGGAGTCACCCGCATTACCGACTCCGACGGCAGTGAGAGCTGTCCCGTCTGGTCACCAGACGGCAGATACCTCTATTACGGCTATTCACATGCCAGGGTTAATTGCATCAACCGGATCGACCTGACGACAATGGAGATCAAAGCTGTCACCGACTCCACCTACTACGCCCAGATGCCCGACATCTCCCCCGACGGTCAGCACATGTCCTTTAACCAGAAGATGATGGGGATAGGCGTCAAACTCTGGGTGATGCGGCTCGAAGATGGGGCAATAGGCAAACTTACCACCTCCGAGGATTCCAACCGTGAAACCTGGAGCCGTTGGAGTCGGGACGGCATGAAGATCTATTTCCTGGACACGTACATAGAGCAGCCCAAGACGTATTGCGCATCCTCAATCCTGCGAACCGGCACCAATCCGAAGAAGATCATGCAAACGGAGCAAATCATCAACCGCCCCAATGTCAGTTGCGCCGGTGATCGTATCGCCTGGTCCTGCAATGACGGCGATCAATCATCGATCCGCCTGATCAATCTCGATATCACGGCCATCTACGAGGACATCGTCGTGCCCGGCTACTATCTGTCCTGCGCAGACTGGTTGCCCGGTGATGAACGCATGATCGTCTCCTACCTCGACAAGGCGGATCCCATGGCCGGCTTCAATCTGGGGATCCTGGATATCTTTGAGCAGAGGATAATTCCGCTGCTCGACCTGGGCATGAGTGAATCCGAACCCCAGATATCACCTGATGGCTCTCAGGTAGTGTTCCAGGCCAGCATCGATGGGAAGCAGTCGGATATTTTCATCTTCGATCTGAAATAAACTCGACAGCCACAAAGGCGATACGACATGAACAGAGCAAGCCGACTCCGGGCGATCACCATCACCCTGCTGCTGACTCTCCTCACCTGTCCAATCGCCCGGGCACAAGTTGTCGACAACACCAGTATCGGTACGATCGTCTTTGAAAAAACCGATGGCGACATCCTGGGTGAGGCTCTGGAGCGTCTCGGTCTTACCCGTGCCGATCTCGGCTACCGGCCCTTATCCAGTTGGACCCGCTACCCGTTGCCCACACAGATCCCCTATATCAACACGGCGTTCAGCGATCTGTTCGCACGCCCCCAGGTGATCCCCCGCTATATCCACGGGATGGCCGACCCCGTGCGAAAGTACCTGGCCCCGACCCGTCTGGCGACCGAAGACGATGCTCTCTATCAACTCGCCTACTACCTGGGGGTGGAGAAATTCGCAGGCGGCTTCCGCAATTACTCGGCCAACTGCCTGCCCGCCCCCGCGACGGACAGCCCGCTGTTCGACGCGATTGCCCGCATCCGCTACGACTTCGGCCAGGGTCCACGTCAGGGCAGTTTCGGCGATCGCTATCAGGAGGACGACACAGAGGAGCTGGCGCTCAGGGATCAGATCGCAGCACTGGCTCCCGAGGTGAGGAGCATAGTCGCCGGGTTGATTCTCAATCTGGCCGACGCCGCCCGCTGGACCGATCTCTCCTTCCGGCGCGCCGAACTCGATCTGCTCGCCCGGGTGGAGGCGATCGTGGATATACCCAACAGCGAAACCTATCTCCCCGAACTCGACGACCTGGCTCTGCTGTGGGACCGTCAGTCGCTGTGCTACGGCGCCCTGAAGGCCGCCCAGGCATTGGACACGGCGCGGCTTGCGCTGCTCAATCTCGACCGGAAGCTGCTGAGGGGTGAGGGGATCCTGCTGGATACCCGCACGCCCATCGGACGCATCGTAGTCAGCGGAACCGATGGTGAGGAATACGATGTCACCGAGTGCCTGCTCTGGCTGGATCTCGGCGGCGACGACCATTACGGCGGCTCCCCCGCAGGCAGCAGAGCGGGGGAACTGCCGGTCTCCGTACTCCTCGAAATGGACGGCCGCGACACCTACACCGGGCGGGATGGCGCCCTCGGCGCAGGCTTGCTGGGTCTGGGTCTGCTCGTGGATGTCGCCGGCGACGACCGCTACGAGTCGACCACGCGGGGGCAGGGCTACGGTCAGTTCGGCTTTGGTCTGCTGGCCGATCTGGCCGGCGACGACGAGTGGACCATGGCCAGCTGCGGGCAGGGCGCCGGCTGCTTCGGAATGGGCATACACCTCGATGCGGCGGGCAATGACCGCTACTACCTCTTCGGCGAGGGGCAGGGTTTCGGCGGCGTGGGCGGCGTGGGCACACTGGCCTCCTGGGGCGGCAACGACCGCTACGTGGCCGAGCCCTACGCGGCCAAGGCGGGACGCGCGGACTACCACAGCGATCACCTGGTGGCGGCCAACGCGGCTCAGGGTTGCGGCATGGGCCGCCGCGGCGACGGCTCCGATGGCCACAGCTGGGCAGGCGGATTGGGCGCACTGATTGAGATCCACGGTCGAGATGAATACCGCAGCGGCAACTGGAGCCTCGGCACCGGATTCTGGTACGGCATCGGCCTCCTCTATGAAGGGGACGGCGACGACACCTTCGAGAGCGTCTACTTCACACAGGCCAGCGGCGCCCATTTCTGCATCGGCTCGATTCTGGACGAGGGGGGCAACGATAGCCACCGTCTCTTTGAAAATGCCGGGGCGGGAATTGCTTTTGGCTGGGATTACACCAACGCGCTGCTCATTGATACGGAGGGGGACGATATCTACGAGGCAAAGATCATCAGCCTCGGATTGTCCGAGATTCGGAGCAACGCCCTCCTCATCGATCTGAAGGGGGACGACATCTACCGACTCGACGCGGGTCAACTCGGTTTTGGGGCCGCCGACATGCAGGAGAGGTACGGGGAAGCACCGGCCACAGCCCCCTACTACGGGGAATCACTCTCCATCGGTTTGCTGCTCGATGGCGGCGGCGGGGATCGCTATGAACTGCGCGATCCGGATACCAACAGCTTCTCGCCCGACACTCTTCTCAGCGACAATCGCTGGCGGCTCCGCCCGGCTCCCGACTCACCCGACGCCGGTTTCGACAATTACGGCGCCTTCTGGGATGTAGAGTTAAAATCTCTCCCCGAGCTGGAACCCTTCCTGCATTAGCCGAAACCTGTCGGGAATTGATCGCAACGGAGAGAATTTCATTCACGATTTTTCCGGTTTACTGTAGTTTCCCACTGATGTCCCAAATGATCATTACTCATGAAGTCGATAAGGAGCAGTATGTCCAAGGACAAGGTGATTGTCGTCATGCCCGCCTACAATGCGGAGACAACCCTGGAGCAGACCTTGAACGATATCCCGGAGGGCTCGGTCGACGAGGTGATCCTGGTTGATGACTGCAGCAGCGACGGCACTGTGGAGCTGGCCAAACGGCTGGGCCTGACCGTCGTCGAGCACGAACAGAACAAGGGCTACGGCGGTAATCAGAAGAGCTGCTACCGTCTGGCGCTGGATCACGGTGCCGATATCATCCTGATGATCCACCCCGATTACCAGTACGATTCATCACTGGTGCCCCATCTGGCGGGGCTGCTCAGTTCCGGCAACTGCGATGTCCTGCTGGGCAATCGCATACGTTCCCGAAAAGAGGCTCTCAACGGCGGCATGCCCACCTACAAGTATCTGGCCAACCGGATGCTGACCATCATCGAAAACATGTGGCTGGGGCAGAACCTCAGCGAATTCCACTCCGGCATGCGGGGCTATCGCCGCGAGGTTCTCGAGACGATCCCCTGGGAGCGGAACAGCGACGACTTCGTTTTCGACAGCCAGTTCCTGGCCCAATCCGTGTACTTCGGTTTCCGTCTGGGGGATATCCCCGTTCCTGTGCGCTACATGAAGGAGGCCAGCAGCATCAACTTCAGCCGCAGCATGGAATATGGACTGCTGACGCTGGAGACGCTGGTGCGGTTTGCGCTGCACAAGACCGGTCTGGTCAAGAGCCCGCTGTTCCACGCACGGGACTGACGGTTCATAAGGAGCAAGCATGGCGAATAGAGCGGAAATGATCCGTAAGGCTGTCGGACTGACGGCGGTGGCGGCGGTACTCCGTCTCTTCCGCCTCGGCGACTGGAGCCTCTGGATCGATGAGGGCAATACCCTCTGGCTGACGGAATTCCTCTCGGGCAAACGACCCACCGATTCCTATCCCGTCTTTTTCTGGCTTGAGAGGGGGATGGTTGAGCTGCTGGGCACAGGCGAGTTCGCCTTGCGGTTGCTGCCTGCGCTGCTGGGGATCATCTCCGTGCCGCTGCTCTACCTGCTGTTCCGCCGCGACGCCGGTGAGCGAACCGCCTTCTGGGGCGCCATGCTCATGGCGCTATGCCCCTGGCACCTCTTCTGGAGTCAGAACGCCCGCTACTACACGCTGTTGCTGGTCGAGGCGATACTCCTGTTCAAACTGGCCTGGTCCTGGTGGGAAGATGGCGGCGAGATCAAACTGGGGGGCATCGTGGCCGTCGGGTTCCTCGGCGTAATGAGCCAGTACACGCTGCTGCTGGCCTGGCCCGCGCTCGGTCTCTACCCCATCGTCGCCTGGTGCGCCGGCTACGCCAGAGATCGCCGCTTCGCCATCAAACGGATTCTGATCTTCTGGGTCGCGCTTGCGATCCCCGTTGCACTGGCCTTTGGCCGGATGCTCAAATTCAGCGAACGATTCATCGACATCCCTCAGCAATACGGCAACAACCCGCTGCTGATCCTGGCGGCACTGGTCTACCGGCTGGGGTTGCCGATCTGCATCGCCATTCTGCTGGGTCTGATTTTCGGCTGGAGCGCCAAGGATCGCACGCGGCGACGTTTCACGATGTTCCTGACCTGCGCCGTCGTGATCCCGTCACTGCTGGCCGCCGTCATGAGCCTCAAGATGATCGCCACCAGCTACTACGTGTTCTTCGCCCTCCCCCTTTTCCTCCTGCTTGCGGGACAGGCTTTGGCGGAGAGCTTTGAGCACAAGCGGTTGACCCTCGTGGCCGGTTTGGTGCTCGCGGCATTCTACCTGCAGGGGGATATCCTCTACTTCACCTGTCATCATGGCGATCGGATCCGATGGCGGGAGGCCGTGGCGCTGGTCAACGCCGATAAAGAGCCGGGCGACAAGGTGATCAGCTCAGGCGCCGAGGCAGTGGCCTACTATCTGGGCGCGGAGCCGCAGCTGCTCAACGGGACACCGCTGCAGGAGAGCGTGCAGTGGCGGATCGAACCACGCTGGCTCACCCCCGCCGGCCGAACCTGGTATATCATCAACAACCTCGTGTTCGAAGAGTTGGACCACGACGGCGCCTTCACCCGCTTCATCCGGGAGCGCTGCGTCGTGCAGAGGGAGTTCCCCTGCTGGGTTGCGGGCAAGAACCGCTCGGTGCGGGTCTACCTCTACGAACCACGCTGACCGGCGGTTGTCCCGGCAACCGGAGGGGGACGACGATCAACGCTCCTGGATGCCGATAAATCACAAGATTATATTTTTGACATATTTAGAATTGACTCATACACTATACAGGCAATACGTAGGGTCCGGCCTCCTTACCGGGTACGTCCTCATTCCATTGGCTGGGTCTGGAGATATGGCGAAAATGCCCTGGCGATGGCGCTCTGATGACATGAGGGGGAAATATGAAAATCAAACGTCTGATTGGAGCACTCGTAGTGCTTGTCTGGCTGTTGCCGGCGGGTATCGCAATGGCCGGCACTGTCAAGGGGACCATCAAAATACACGGTCAGCTCACTGCCGGTGTGACTCTCAAGGTTGAATTCGGCGACCGCAAAGTGCAGGCTACCGTCTCCGACAGAAACGGGAATTTCAGCCTGAACGTCCCGAAATCTGGCAGTTGGATACTCACCATCGCCTGGAACGAGAAGCACTACTCCACAAAGATCCAGGTTCAGACGCGGCCCGTCACCTACAGCCTTGAGCTTGTCCGGCTCCGATCGGGCAGCGACAAATTGATCAAGCGGTGAGCGGTGGGCAACAAGAAACATGATAACGAGCCACATGCGACTCCGACCAAACCCGTTTTCGAACGGATCTTCTGGCCGATGATAGCTCTGGTGCTGCCGATCATCATCACAACGATCAGCGCCCACACATACAATGTAAAATCCGAACGGGACTCCCGTCTGCGGCTGTATTCAGAGCTGATCAGCCAGCGGGAAAATTCGGAAAGCAAGATGCGCATCGACATGCTCAACACATTGATGGGCAACTTCTTCAAATCCAAGGCCGATCAATCCACTGACTCCACCATGAGTATCGACTACACGTTGAAGACAATTGATGAGGACATTCTGCAGCTGGAACTGATCACCTACAACTTCCATGAGTCGCTGCAGCTCTCACCACTGTTTCACTCGGTCAACCGCAAGCTCATCGGGTTGAAAAGCCGCAAAGACAGCGAAGATCGATTGGACGAAATCACCGCCATGAACAAACGACTGCTCAATCTCGCCCGCAAAGTGATAAGCAAGCAGGTCGAGACGCTGCAGGGTCACGGCGACGTTCAGAAATACAAACTCAGTATTTCGGATTACAGAACCGGTCGCTGGAAACGTGATATCCGGGAATCGTTCGAGAACCTCATCGACAATACCAATGCAAGCATCGACCGGACCAAGATCAGCAGAGGGCTGGCGCAACACGTGTGGAACGATGAGCTCGAGCAGGTTGTCAGAGATGAGATCGGGGAGGAGAGAAATATTGTGCTGCTGCAGCGCGATCTGGTCGACTCGGCGTTGAGTATCGTCGAAACCCTGTCCGTGGTCGATTCGACCTGGAACGTGTTGTGGGATACCGTCGGAACTGCGGACGGCGGCGTCGACAGCGTCATCGGCATCCTGAAATCCAATATGGGGCAGATCGACCCGACTGCTCAACTTGTTGAGGGACCCTACCTGATAGACGACCTCATCACCCTGTACTCCACCTCCGGAGATTCGGTGCACTGCATGCGCGGTGCGCTCGAGATTATGGACTTGAAGGAGGACGAGCACGAGATCCGCATCCGGTTGGAGATAGTCCAGTGCATGCATGGGGTGAGGGACGCCGTGCAGTGTGATGGCGGCAAGGGGCAGGCCAAGTGCTGGGATCATACCGGGTGCGAGGCCCTGACGATGGAGATCGAGGGGGATGGGTTCCACGTCGGAGTATTTGATTTCCCGCTGATCGATAATACGCGACTGAACAACGATCTGCGGTTTTCGGTGTTCATCAAGCAATGGAGCGATTCGATCGATGGTCAAGATGCCGAGATTGAGCTGGGGTTTGCTCTGTTCCCGGGATACGTTGCCAGTTTGAGAGAGAAGTCCTATTTTAAGGATATCATGGAGAGGTTGAATACGGATTGAGGCCGATGCGGATCTCCGCGCCGACCCGGTGCGGAGTGGGTGACCCATACTCTTCAAGATCCTCCGGCATATCGCGGAGCGACATTACTACATCATCAATTCAAGATCAGGTTCCCGAATTCAAGGGTAGGGCGACCACCATCTGAGGCGCGCACGAAGGAGTTCGACATGGCTCAACAGGACTCGATGCATAACACCCACGAGAAGGCCCGCTTTCTCAATCAGCATCCCCGGATCTACGGTTCGATGGCCGAGATCGGCGCGGGACAGGAGGTGGCGCGCACCTTCTTCCAGGCCGGTGGAGCCTCGGGCACAATCGCGAAAACGGTCTCAGCCTACGATATGGAGATGAGCGACTCCATCTACGGCGTCGAGCAATCGGGGCGTTACGTCTCCCGGACGCGGTTGGAAAACATGCTCGACACCGAATTCTGCGATCTGCTGAAACGGGTCGGCACAAAGCGACCGGCGAACAGCACCTATTTCGCCTTCGCGGACACGGTGGCCGCCAGGGCCTACAAGTCCAGCAACGACTGCCACGGCTGGATGGGTATCCGCTACCAGCACGAAGCCGGCGCGAAGCCGAGCCAGATCGTCATCCACCTGCGCATGCTGGATGACTTGAACCGCGACCAGCAGAAGGTTCTGGGCATCCTGGGCGTCAACCTGATTTTCGCCGCATTCAATTATTCGCAGGATCCGGAGGATCTGGTGGATGCCCTCATTGAGGACATCGCCTGGGGGCGCATCGAGATCGACTACATCCACATGAGCGGCCCCGCCTTCCAGGGGATCGACAACCTGCAGATGAACCTCCGCCTGGTGACATCCAGTCTGGGACCTGTCGCCATGTTCACGCCCGACAGACAAGCCGTGGTGCCCAACGATCTCATCTTCCGCAGACATGTGCTCATATTGCGCGGAGCCTTTCGCCCCTTCTCACCGGTGCAGGCCGACATGATCGCCTGCGGCATCGGGGCCTTTGCTCAGGACCTCGCCACATCGGAGAAGAACATAGTCTGCTTCTGCGAGATGAACGTCGCCCAGTATCTGTCGGACGGCGTCGACGAGATCTCCGATCTGAAGGAGCGGGTGCTCCGGCTGACCGAGAGCGGCTATACGGTCATGGTGACCTCCCATTTCCGCTACTTTCGTCTCAGCGAGTACTTCTCGAAACAGGGGCAGCGGCGGATAGGTTACATCCTGTCGGTGGACAACATCCACTCCATCCTCGACGATCAGTACTATGAAGGGATGGAGGGCGGCATCCTGGAGGCCATGGGCAAGCTCTTCACATCGGACTCGAAACTCCTCGTCTATCCGAACCTCATGCCTGACGGCAGCATGATCACAGCGGAGAACGTCCTCGTGCCCGACAGTCAAAAATACCTGTACCGACACCTGCTGCACAACAAGCGCCTGCTGGCCCTGGAACCGGACCGCGACAAACTCGTCCCCTTCGAGACGGATTGAAACGGCTTGTGGGCCCTCTCGCCGCAGAGGCGGGGAGAACCACATCCACCTGGGACGCTCCAACGTGATCCGTCGCACCGTCGGGTTCTCAGGGGAGCAATTCGCCGATCAAGCCGACATACTTGCCGCCGCAGGTAAAAACCGACCATGCCGCCGGTGAGCGTTCGATTACGTAGTCGTGGAAGAAGGAGTTGTCCTGGATGTCATCCATGATGATCAACGCGCCGGGACGCAGGCGGGGCACCATGATCTTCATGGCGAACGTCCGGCCGCTGTAACTCTTGTCGGAATCGTAGTGGAACAGATCGACAACCGTCACGGAGGATGCGATGACGGGTAGATTGACGGCATCGCCCTTCACATGCAGGTGCCAATTCTCCTTCAGCTCCTCCTCCACAACTATGCCGATGTATCTCTCCGGCTCCGGCAGACGGAAGTAGGGAAAATCGCTGCTGTGCAGTTCGCCGCCGCCGTTACGCCGCATTGCGGACAGAAAAGCCTGGGACGAAAAGCCCGCCGCAACACCCGTCTCCACAACGACCCCGGGGCAGCGCAGACGGGTGAGGAAGTAGAGCAGCTGATGATAGGCCCCACCGCCAAGCTGGTGGTCGAGTCCGGCCAGGATCCCTTCGGCCCGCTTCTCCAGTGCGCAACCGAACTCCTCCGCCTCGCTCCAGAGCGCGGGATTCAACTCGTGCGCCATCTCGGCGAAATCAACAGCCTGCTTTGCCAGCCAGGCCTGGTTGTCGTCGGAGTTCAGGTGCCCGGATTGCGGCCGGATCCGTCGCCAGAGCTTGCCCAGCATGATGCGGGCATTGGCGGGATTCAGGGCTGAACGGGCGATATTGACGAGATTATTCCTCTGCATTCATCCATCTCCGTAGGGAACGCGCTCGTCCCCAATGATAGCGAGACCTGTCGGTGGATGCCGCACACGATTCGAAAGACCGGTCGCCTGGCATGCCGATCTCAGATGCCGGTAACTATCGCCATGAAAATCAGCAGCCCGCCCGTGAAGTGGATAACCAGCGACGCCCAGGTCGAGTTCGTTCTCTGAGCCAGATAGGGCATGATCAGACAACCGGGGATCAGAGCGGGATACAGGTGACGAAACCCCGCGTGGAACAGAAAAACCCAGAACAATCCGTTGACGACCCAGGCCCAGCGGCCGTAGTTCAGCTCCATCCGGGGCAGCAGCAGTCCGCGCCACAACATGGCTTCGCCGAAAGCATTGAGGAGCAGGCAGACGAACATGTAGGGGATCACCCAGGTTTGCCCGGCCAGATGCTGCCCCATGAACTCCGTGATGGGCATGGTGGTGGTGAATCCGGGCTGCATGAAATCGGGCAACCATTGCGACGGTCTGAAGCCGGGCAAGGTAGCCAGGGAATCGTTGACGGGAGAGAGCAGTTGCTCCATCAACGTGATGAACGCGAATCCCACGACAATCGCCAACCACCCCCTGATGGAGATTCCGTTGAAGCGCAATCGTCTCTTCACGTTTCGCGGAGTGAGGCGAATCCCCTCCAGCCGCATACCGATCAGGGCGACGGGTATGAGCAGACCCATCGGGCCGTAAAGCGCGATGGTGAAGGCGAGGAAATAGGATAAACCCTGCTCCATCAACCAGGGAACTCCCCAGTTGATTGTTGCGATCAGAGTCAACCCCGGAATGCCGAACCACAACGCAGACTGCCACAGGGGCAATGGTTTGAGATCGAAGTCCATAGGGTTCGATCTGTTGACAATGTTCATCCGGCCACTCATCCCTCTAGAGATACTGGCAATGCCGTACGTTTAAGACTGACGACGACATCATACACCACTGTTTTGCATTGCTCAATGCCAGTGTACGTTGTTTGGGAGATACGTCGGCAATCTAGCGCTCCAGGTACTCCCGCCAGTCTTCGGGGGTATTGAGGTTACGATACCAACCGGGATTGGCCAGAGGGATCTGTTGAACGCGAACATCGTCGTAAAAGGAGACTATGCGGCGATGCCCCTCATCCAGGTGAGCCTTCATCCGGGGCAATGCGGCCCTGGAGTAGAAGGCGAGCATGGCGTTCATCCGGCCATCGGCCTCCACCGTAACCACCACATCGTTGCGGGCTGCGCATGTCCGCAGTGCGAGCATATGGGCCAGACTCGGCTCGGGGATATCGCAGGCGGTGACGAAACAGAGGTCGTGGGACGCGGAGCGCATGGCCGAATAGATGCCCATCAGCGGACCCTGCCCGGGCTCATCGTCGCAGATCACCCTGAGCGGTTTGGTGCCGGCTCCGGACAGGAGCGTCCTCAGCGTCGCGGCCTGCTCCGGATCGCTGGCCCCGACGATGACCTCATCCGCCATCCGGCCCAGACGCTCGACTATCTCCCGCAAAACCGACCGGCCCTTCACCTCGAGCAGCGCCTTGTCCCGTCCCATCCGGCTGCTCTCGCCCCCGGTCAGAACCACCGCCGAAAAGGGCGGCAGGAACTCGCGGGCCAACTGCCGTGCATCCACAGCGGCACGACCGTCGACGGAGGCTATGCGCCTGTCGGCCAGATCCAGAACGGCCGCCGCCGTCGGTTTGGGTTCACCATCGCCGACGACCATCACGAACATGCCCGGCTCGACCGCACGCCGCAGCGAGTTCGACTCGGCGACTATCACCGCCTCCTCATCCAACTGTTCGAGCAGGGCGTTCATCCCCTCGACCACATGGTTCTCCGCCACTCTGAGCCACAGCACCGAATCGGCGCCGGCGGCCAGCAGACGACAGGTATCCTTGGCGCCGGTCGGGTCCAACTCCTCGGTGATCAGCCATTCGCTTTCGAGTGACGAGCACACGCCGCAACCCTCGCCGCCGCGGGGGCATGGACCGCCGCCGCTCCGGATGACAGTCACCTTGACGCCGTAGACCGGCGTGCGCGCGGACAGGGCCGAGATCAGATCGACCGACAGCCTGGTCTTGCCCAGGTTTCTGTCGGTCGAACCGATGAGAATCAGATTCGGGATTGATAACATTGACCGAGTACTCCCAGGTTCCGGTGCGCCGGAGCGGCGCTCAGAACGCGATGCGAACGTAACCCTCTTTTTCCGCGAGGATATCCAGATACAGGCCGGCGACATCCTCCACCAGCAAACGCGCGGTCTGCCCGTCGGGCAGTTTCCGCTCATCCACCGTCTTCACGGCGCGCTTGCAGGTTTCGCAGGTCTCCAGCCAACGGGGATCCTCCTCACTGATGAAGAGAATACCCAGATTGTCCTGCTCGTCGCAACCGCACAGGGCGCAGGTCAGACGGGGGAACTCCCACTCCTCACCACACAGTTCGCACATCAGAAAGCGATGCCCCTCCTCTTTGTCCAATCGGGAGAGGGTGGGCGGCGATCCGCACACGGCGCAATGACCCGTCGGATCCTCCTGTCCCCGCTCACGCTCGGGCAAGCGGAGACGGGCCGCGGCCATGAAGGGCGCAGCCAGCATCCTGCCCAGCAGGAGCAGGGCGAAGACGGGTATCTCCAGGGTACGGGTCAGGGATTGAAGCACATCGGGGTCGGGTCCGCAAGCGGCCCGAACCAGTTGCTCCAGCAATCCCGCATCCTTGTCGGTCGCCCTCTGCAGACGCTCCAGATCCTCGGTGCCGGAGGCCGAATCGGCTGCGGCGCAGAAGGTGCACAGCGAATCCAGCAAGCGGCGCAGGAGATCACGGTCCAGGGGGACAAGCGATGCGTCGAGCAGCGGTTTCCCGGCCGCGCCCGCAACCAACGGCTCCCCCCCCGCAGCGGCCAGCCTGTCGGCGACATCGGCCTGCGCGCGCGCCACCGCGACACGAAACCGCATGTAATCCGCAGAGATATATTCGGAACCCTCAAGAGCTTCAAGAGCTCGAATATCATCATCCAGTGAACAGGAACCGGATGCAGTCTGAGACTGCACCCGGTTATCGATTTTATCAGACATCCCGTCTACTCTCGTAAATGGGCAGCAGTTTTGCGCCCAACGTGAACAGAAGCAGCATTGTGGCGACGGTGCCCACCGTAACCAGAATCTCGATCATGCTCGGCACATATTCGCCGGGCAGATTCATGCCGATGAAGCATACCGCCAACCGATTGAAGATGCCGCCGGCGATCACCAGCATTACAGCAAAGGTGCGGGCGCCGACGTGGTTGCGGCACGCCCTTATGGAGAGGAGAACCGCGGGGACAGCTATCCCCAGGAACATCTCGGAGACGAACATCGTGGCCTTTTCGGGACCGCCGAATGCAACCGTCAGATGGCCGGTGCCGGCCAGGGAGAACCCCTCAACGACCACATCGAGAATCCTGAAGATAAGGTAGAGCCAGAGGAAGCTGCCGATGAAGCGGCTCAACTTCGCAAGAAGCTCATCCTGCCGGGGCACGCCGAACACCTTGGGGGCTATGGTCCGCTCGAGCACGATCACCGATAAGCCGATTATGACCGCCGACATCAGGAAGTTGAACGGCAGACGAGGTGACCACCAGAAGTGGCTCAGCTTGTCGGGGACCAGCAGGAACAGGGAGCCCAGGGTGCTCTGGTGCAGACTGGAGAGCACGATGCCGAACATCACGAGCAGGATCGGCGTACTCTGTTTACGGCCCGCTCTCGACAACACCGCTGCGACGATGCCGTAGAACGCCAGAATCACCACGGCCCAGATGAGCGAATGGGTCATGATGTAGGCGAAGAACGACAGTCCGATGATGCAGTATATCGGCACCAGGGCTTTCCAGGCGGACTCGAGCCCCTTCAGATTGAAGCGCTCGAACAAAGCCGGAGCAAGCTCGAGTGCCAACACCGTGAGGTAGAACATCACGCACCAGGCGACCTCGAAGAGCAGCGAGTGCTCGGGCCACATCCAGATCGGATTCACGATCCGCCAGGGGATGCCGATGTCCACCATCAGCGATCCGCCGGCGAAAGCGTAGGCCATGAGCCCCCACAACACCGCGGAGCGGGCAAAGCCGTGATACTTTTCGCCTCCGAAGATGTAGATCAACGCGGCCGAACTGAAACCACCCGCACCGAGCGCGATGAGCGTCATGACGTTGAAGGACTTCCACAGTCCCCACGGCCAGACATCGCTCATGTTGGTGGTTGCGCCCAGACCGTTCATCATGCGCATGACGACGGCGCCCAGGCCCACCAGCATCAGCAGAGCAAGGAGCACTGTCGGGCCGGTGACGATCTTCCTGTCGATTCTTTGGAATGTCATGACCTACTCCCCCTTCTTCGCGACTTCGGCGCAACGTTGATTGTACCAGTAGAATCCACCGAGCATGGCCCCCACGCCGAGCATGACGTGCGGTACGCCATCCTTGGCGGCCTTGGCGTAGGACGGGAAGGAGCGCTCACCCAGATGCATCGGGAAGCCCAGCTTCTTGAAGGAGACGCCGGCCAGGTAGAGCCAGCTCGTACCGCCGGCCTCCTTCTCACCATAGATATGATTGACGTATCTCTTCGGATTCTTGCGGATACGATTCCTGGCCTCGACCAGAAGCTCCTCCCGCTCGCCGAACATCAACGCTCCGGTGTGACAGGCTTTGGTGCAGGCGGGTTTCGTCT
Source organism: bacterium (assembly GCA_024231955.1). Lineage (GTDB taxonomy): Bacteria > Krumholzibacteriota > Krumholzibacteriia > JACNKJ01 > JACNKJ01 > JAAEPZ01. The sequence continues at coordinate 153,527 of JAAEPZ010000512.1, forward strand.
GCGTCTCCTTGTGCCGCGCCCTCTGTTCGCTGTCGAGAGCCTTGCCGTTCACTGTCGCAGGCGCATCGCCGCCGGCCTGCCGCGTGAAACAGAAAGTGCACTTGCGCACGAACGGCACCGTCTTCTCCCACTCGAATGAGGGGACGCCGAAGGGGCAGGACAACAGGCAGTACCTGCAGCCGATGCACTTCGTCTCGTCGTAGACGACGGCGCCCGATTCGGTCTTCGACAACGCGCCGACCAGACAGGCCGATACGCAGGAGGGCTCTTCGCAGTGCATGCACTGACGACGGGCGAACACCCAGTCGAAGTGCCCGTTCTTGTTCTCGACCTCATTGAAGGTAACCAGGGAATAGGTCCTCGCCGACAGGTCGGCGGGGTTCTGATACCCGCCGGCCTTGGCGAAGAAGGTGGTCTCCTCGGGCGGCAGCTTGTTCTGCTGCTTGCAGGCCACCTGACAACCCCGGCAACCCGTACATAGCGTAGTATCCACCAGGACTCCACGACTCATGCCACACCTCCTTTACCGATTTTGCGGACATCACAGAGGAAAGCCTTGAATTCCGGAATCATCGTGTTGGCGTCGCCCACCATGGGGGTAAGCATGTTGGCGCTCTCCCCCTTGGCGATGCCCTGATAACCGAAGTGCCAGATAAGGCCGACCTGATGCACCGTCTTGCCCTTCAACTCAAACGGCTTGAAGCGGGGCGTAACCACCGCGTACAGCTCGATGGTGGCGCGGGGCGTTTTCACGGCCACCCTGTCGCCGTTCTCGATCCCCTTCTCGGCGGCAAACTCGCAGCTCATCTCGACGAACGCGTCGGGGACGAGCTCGGCCAGCCAGGGCAGGTTGCGCGTCATCGCGCCCGCCTGCCAGTGTTCGGTGACGCGATAGGTCGTCGCAACCACCGGGTACTCCTTCGAATCGCCGATCTCCTCGGGACGCCAGATCTTGATCACAGGATTGTTCTGCTGTTCGGACATGAAGTTGGCCACCGGGCTCTCGAGCGGCTCGTAGTGCTCGGGGAGCGGACCATCCTTCAGCGAAGGTGCGAACAGGCAGGCATGGCCCTCCGCACGCATGATGAAGGAGTACTTCGCCTTCGGGTCCTGCGTGCCGTCCGGCTTCAGGAGCGGCGGCCAGCCGCCGTCGGGGACATCTCCCCTCCACTTGCCGGCGACGCGATCGTAGGCGATCACCGGTTTGTTCGGCGCCCAGGGGACACCCTTGGCGTCGCAAGAGGCGCGGTTGTAGATGATCCGCCGGTTGACGGGCCAGCACCAGGCCCAATCCTGGTTCAGGCCGATGGGATCGTCCTTGAGATTGGAGCGTGTGCGGCGGGCCATCATGTTGCCCTTCTCGGTGTAGCTGGCGCAATAGAGCCAGTTGCCGCTCGAGGTGCCGCCATCGTCCAGGAGGTAGGCGAATGAGGGGATCAGCTGCCCTTTCTTGAACGACTTGCCCTTTACGGTGCAGTCCTTCGTGAAGTAGCCGTTGATCTCCTTGGCCACCAGATGCGGATCGGGTTCATCGCCGTCGCCGTAGTTCCAGGCGAGGTTGACGATCGGATCGGGGAACACGCCCCCCTGCGCGTAGAGCTTCTTGAGCTCCCTGGCGATGCGGTCGAGCATCCACAGGTCGGACTTGGCGTCGCCCGGCGCGGGCTTGGCCCGGTAGCGCCATTGGCCCCAACGGCCGGAGTTGGTGACGCTGCCCTCCTTCTCCATCGATCCGGCGGCGGGCAGGAGGAAGACCTCCGTGTTGATGTCCGCCGGATTCGTGCCCGGACGTTTCCAGAAGGCCGCGGTCTCGGTCTCCCACAGATCGACGGCCACAAGCCAGTCCAGGTTGCCGAGCGCATCGCGCTCCTGGCCCGCGCTGGGTCCGCCGACCGCCGGATTCTGACCGAGTGTGATCATCCCCTTGATCACACCTCTGCCCATGGCGTCGAAGAGGGCCATGTGACTGTAGTTCGCATCCCGCTTCGGCAGATAGTCATAGGCGAAGTCGTTCGACTTGCCGGCGTTCTCGCCCCAGAAGGCCTTGAGCAGGCTGGTGATGTACTTGGGATAGTTGCCCCACCAGTTGGCGCTCTTGGCATCCTTGGTTTTGGGCGTCCACTTGTCCAGGTAGGCCTGCAGGCTGGTGTTGCCGGCCGTGGGGCACTTGAGATAACCCGGAATGATGTGGAACAGGATGCAGTGATCGGTTGAGCCCTGCACATTCGATTCGCCGCGCAGCGCGTTGATGCCGCCGCCCGCCACGCCGATGTTGCCCATCAGCAGCTGCAGAATGACATAGGAGCGGATATTCTGCGTGCCGTGAGTGTGCTGGGTCGTGCCCATCGCATACATGATCGTGCCCGACTTCTCCGGCCTGTGAGACATGCCGACGAAGGTCTTGGCGACCTTCTTCAGATCCCCAACCGGCGTACCGGTGATCTCCGACGCCGACTCGAAGTCGTAGCGGGCGAAATGCTTCTTGAGCAACTGGTAGACGCAGTTGGGATTCTTGAGCGTCGTGTCCTTGCGGATGACGCCGTTCGCCCCCTTCTGGAACTTCCAGGTGTCCTTCGTATACGCGCCGTCCTTCACCTCGCCGAACAGGCCGTCCTCAAGTTTGAACTTGCTGTCGACCAGGAAGCTGGCGTTGGTGTGGGTGATCACGTATTCGCGCTGAATCAGGTCGTTGGCCAGGGCATAGTTGATCATCGCACCGATGAAGGCGATGTCGGTGCCGGACCGGAGCGGCGCATAGATATCGGAGACGCTTGAGGTCCGCGTATAGCGGGGGTCGACCGAGATCAGCTTCGCGCCGTTCTGCTGGGCCCTGGTGACGTACTTGAAAGAGATCGGGTGATTTTCGGCTGCGTTGGAGCCGATAACCATGATGCAGTCCGAGTTGGCGATGTCGTTCCAATGGTTCGTCATCGCACCGCGACCGAAGGAGGCGGCCAAACTGGCCACCGTGGAGCTGTGTCATATCCGCGCCTGATGTTCTAGGTAAACCACCCCCATCGCGCGACACAGCTTGCTGTAGGTGTAGCACTCCTCATTGTCCAGAGCCGCGCCACCCATGCAGGCGATATTCTCGGTCCGGTTCACGGTTCGGCCACGGCTGTCTTTCCGGATGAACCCGGCGTCGCGGGTCCTCTTGATATTGGCCGCGATTCTGGGGATGGCCCAATCCCACTCTTTCTCTTCCCACTCGGTGGCGCCGGGCTTGCGGTAGAGCACCTTGTCCAGACGTCTCGGGTTGTTCGAGATCTGGTACATGGCCGCGCCCTTGCTGCAGACGGCGCCCTGGTTGATGGGATGATCCGGGTCGCCCTCGACGTTGACTATCTTGCCGCCGATATTGGTCACCAGCATGCCGCAGCCGACGCCGCAGAAGGGGCAGATTGTGGATGTGATTTTGCCCCGTCTGGAGTCGTGCTCCTGGGCGTAGGCCTCACTCGGGTCGATATCGACGCCGAACAGGTCTTTGAGGAAGGCGCTGGCGCCGGTGACACCGGTAGCCAGCAGAAATTTTCTGCGGTCTAGTTTCATGCCTGCGTTCTCCTTCGTGATCGCCAAACCATACCGAAGCGGCTACCGATCAGGCAGAGGTATTCTGCAGCCGGCAGACCGAAGAACTCAAAAAATGTGTATCGAAACTGTTACCGCATTAAAGCACAGGCGTGATCAAGGGCACAATGCCATAACGTTACAAACGGAACGAAAAGAAGCAGGTATCAGGTATAGAGAATAAGATCAGGCCAGACCGGAAAGCCGGAGATATGTATCGACAATCCACGGCCCCCAGAACAGCGCGACGATGCCGCCGCAGGCCAGGAAGGGACCGAAGGGGATCATCAGACCGCCCCTCTCCTCCGATCTGGAGCGGACCATGATCGCGATGCCGATGATCGAGCCCATCAACACGGCCACGAGGAAACTGACCAGGACACCGGAGGGTCCGGTGTGCGCGCCGATCATGGCGAGCAGGACGAAATCGCCGCCCCCCATACCCATCTGACCGCGGATCAGTTTGTAGATCAGGCTGATCAGGGTTGGCAGCAGGTAGCCGAGGACCGCGCCGAGGATGGCGTCGGGCCACATGGGGCCCAGATCACGGGCGCCGAAAGCGATCGAGAAGGCGATGCCGGCGACGATGCCGGTCATGGTGAAGCGGTGGGGCAGCTCCATGGTGTCGAGATCGATGAAGCTGAGGATGACGAGCAAAGTGATGAAGAGGGCGTCGCGGGCGAAGAGCAGCGTGGGTCCGTCGTAGAACGCGGCCGTGAGCATGAGCGCCGGCACGAGGAGTTCGAGGAGCAGGTAGCGGACCGGCACCTTCGCGCCGCAGTGGCGGCAGCTGCCGCGGTTTATGATCCAGCTGAGGATCGGGATCAGGTCGAGCACGCCCAGCCGTTTATCGCAGGCCCCGCAATGGCTGCCGGGGAACACGATGGATTCACTCCGCGGCACCCGGTAGATGACCACGGAGAGAAAGCTGGCGAGGATCGGCGAGAACATGCCCACCATGATGTAGAAGATTGTGTTTTCCATGAGGGAACATTATGACAGGCTGAGGTTGTGCGCAAGAAAAAGGCGTGAGGGCTACTTTGGAACTGTATGCTTGACGGGGAGCTTAGGGTTGGCTTGGTGGCCAGTTCGGCCAAGGTGTGGGCAACAGAGACGCCTCCATTTCAGGTGGGGATCACGGCCTCACCCCCTCAGCACTATAATAATCCGCTCTTCCGTGAATCGACCTGATCGTATTGGTGATTTTCCAGGGGTCTTGATACACCATGATAAGAACATTACATACGGGCCAGAATTGTGGGGAAGGGGGAGAATCACAGAAAGGATGTTGCTTCACCTCCGACTCCTCGATTAATATTGCATAAGTGTTTGTGCGGTACGGCATCGATCACCTGTCAATTGTGCTCAAGGAGCATCTCAACTGTGAACTGGAGGACGCGGATGGTACGCATATTGTTTTTTGGGGTTGCATCTCTATTTCTGCTGACCACCTGCTCCTCTGCCCTTGGAGTTGATTCTGCCGTCAACCCGCTGAATGATATGCAGTCAACATTCATGCCCGACAAGGTCGACAAGCAGTATCCTTTACATGATGCGGGAACTGGTGGACGAAGCACTGGGGATTACGAGAATGTCTCCCTTGTCGGCCGCTGGGCCAGTGGACGATGCTTTGCCGTAGACGCAGTTGCCGCCATCGCTTATTTCGGCAATGGTGCCTGTCTTGAGATCGTTGACTGTAGTATCCCGGCTTTTCCAGATACCTTAGGTATGGTGACACTTCCTGGGCCGATCAAGGGCATCGATGTCCTTGGCAGCCATGCCTATATTGCTGTTGGCCATGATGGCCTACACGTGATCGACATCTCCAACCCGACAAAACCAAAGGTTACTGGATTCCATGACACAGCAGGGTACTCTCGAAGTGTAGTCGTAGGTGGCTCCCTTGCCTACGTTGCGGATGGTGAAAACGGCTTGCGAATAGTAAACGTGTCGGATCCGGAGACACCCAAGGAAATAGGCTATTATGATACTGAAGGTGATAGCCGTGATGTTTCAATAAGCGGCATATCCGCATACGTTGCGGATGGAGAAGAGGGCTTGAGAATTATCGACATTTCGGATCCGACAGCACCTGAGGAGATTGGCTTCCTCAATCCTGAAGGATACGCTAGAAGTCTTGCCACGAGTGGTAATTACATTTACCTCATGGACGACAGTGAGGGGCTGCGTATCATTAATGCTCTCGATCCGGAGCACCCAACAGAAGAAGGCACATTAGACAGCTTTCCCCAAAGTGATATTGCAGTGAAGGATGAATATCTCTTCGTAGTAACGGAGAATGGTCGCATGCATGTACTCAATGCGACAAGCCCAACTGATCTTGTTGAGGTCGGAGTATGCGAATATGGGGATAAAGGGGCGGACATAGTCGTAGTCGACACGCTGGCTTACGTAGCGGATTACGTTAATGGGCTCCTGGTCATCGATGTGTCAAACCCCTCTGTACCAACAACGGCCGGCTTTTGCGACTCCAGGGGACTATCAATAAATGTCGAGATTAGCGGAAAGCATTGTTACGTTGCCAATGGCAAAAAGGGGCTATGCGTACTTGATATTGGTGTACCGGCATCTCCTGTAGAGATTGGTTCCTACCAAATGGTCGGAAAGGCCCAGGATGTTGTAGTCAGAGAACCTTACGCATATGTGGCAACCAATGGCGGGTTGTATATTCTCGATGTTTCGACACCGTCCGCGCCCACCGAAGCCGGCTACCTATTCATGGCCCATGCGAGCAAGGTTGTAATAGATGGGCATTTCGCCTATGTGACGGGTAGCGAGTATAGCCTTCAGGTAATCGATGTATCCGACCCAACTGCACCTAAAATGACCGATTTCATTAACACGCCGAGCTACGTTACAGACGTAGCGGTCAGAGGCACTCACGCTTATCTAGCTGCTGGGTTCGGGGGCCTCAGGGTAATAGATATATCGGATCCATATGCACTCAGCGAGATTGGTCCAATGTTCATGGGGATTGGGTCCTCCGTTGCAATACGTGAACCGTATGCTTATTTGGCGGGAAATCAGAATGGACTGTGTATCTTCGATATTTCAAACCCGGCAGAGCCTTTCGAGGTCAGTTGCCTTCCTATCGGTGACGAGGTTTTTGATGTCACCATCCACGGCGATCACGCTTACATAGGAGCTGGAATTGATGGCCTTCACGTAATCGACATATCGGATCGTGCAACGCCTGTGGAGGTAGGATTCTATGATACTGGAGATCAAGCTCGCGGTGTTGCCACAGATGCCGAATACATCTATGTGGCAGACTACGACGGTGGGCTTTGGATTCTTCAAAGCTCCGACACACCTGCTCTTCTTTCCCATTTCAATCTGACTACCGACAGTGAGGCCGTCAACATTCAATGGCAAGTGACTGACATCAGCAATACCAGCCTCTACCGGTTAATCCGATCGGGCGGGGATGGCGAATGCGAGGTTGATTGGGAAATGTCCGCGCCACTACAATTCAGGGCCTGCGACCGGGATCCCATACTTCACCATGGAGGTTCTTTCCGCTACACTCTTCATAGTCAATCGTTAGGGGAGCCGTGGATTATCCTGCATAGTGAAGCAGTAACTATCGAACCCCTACCCTTTGTGACTCGGTTTCATAACCCCTGGCCCAACCCGTTCAATCCTGCTACAACAATCGTCTACGAACTCACCGAGAGCTCGCCTGTTTTCCTAGGTATTTATGACATCAACGGTCGCCTTGTGAAGACTCTGGTAAAGACCGGAAATGAATCACCGGGCATCCATACGGTTGTTTGGAACGGGGAAAATGAATCAGGCGGATCAATGAGTTCAGGAGTGTATTATTGTCGTATCAAAGTTGATTCCTACTCAGGATCCAGGAAACTAGTCCTATTGAAGTAAGGGAGCGACAACATAGAATATCATTTGCACATATAGACTGGGAGGTGGCCCTTTACCTTGTCTGACGAGGTTGCCATAACCAATCAAACTGGAGGAGGATCGTGAATTTCTCCATCAAATGGATGTCCATTCAGGTATCCCGGCAATTGCCCGCCGATTAATGCTGGGGCGAGGGTGTGGGCCCGGAAGAACCCCTGTCGGTTATGGCATCCGCTCTGCTAGCTCTGATACTATTTGACCTCCTCCGCCCCTCTCAACACCAATTTGACACTACTGCCGTTCTCGGATACAATGCGCGCATGCAATGTTTCGATGAGTTTTAGTCCGATCTATTCCGTAATAGAAACTAAAGGAGTTGAAATGGGTGTTGTCGTCATGGGCGTCGGCATCTGTGGGTCCTTCCCCTCCTCCGGCGGTCTGTCCTATCGCGAGTTAATCGCGAAAGCGGCGGCCACTGCCTACGAGGATGCGGGGTTAGAACCTGAACAGATTGATGGCGCGGTTTCCTGCGAGGAAGATTTCATTTCGGGGTATTCGATCTCCGACGAGTACGTTCCCGATCAGCTTGCCATGGTGCGCAAGCCCGTCTACACGATCACGGGCGATTTTCTGCATGGGCTCTCCTCGGCCGTCATGCAGATCCGCACGGGGCGCTTCAAGACGCTGGTGGTTCAGAGCTACTGCAAGGCGTCCAACATCATGACCAAGGACGAGATCGTCCACTTCGCTCTCGATCCCACCTACAACCGCTTCGGCGTCTCACCGCATTACCTCGCGGGTATCGAGATGCAGCAGTTCATCGACAGCTCGGGACACTCGGCCGAAGATATCGCCGAGATCGCGGCCTTCAACCGCTCCCGGGCCATGGCCAACCCGCTCGCCCCGTACGGTGCGAAGCTGACCGGTGACGACGTCATCGCCAGCCGCCCCCTCGCCACGCCGGTCACCGAGCTGATGTTCGCCCGCCCGGCGGACGCGGCCGTCGTGATCGTCATCGGCAACGAGGAGGCCGCCCAGGAGATGGCCAACGATCCCATCTACATCTCCGGCACCGGCTGGGGCTCCGGCAACTCGATCATCGAGCGCCGCGCCCACGACATCTCCGAGGGCACCCTGGTGGCCGCGAAGATGGCCTACGAAGAGGCCGGCATCAGCGTCCCGCAGAACGAGGTGGACATCGCCTACGTGTCCGACCTCTACGCTCACCGCGAGCTCATGCACATGGATGCGCTCGGCCTGAACACCGACTTCCTCCCCTTCATCAATCCCGACGGCGGGTCGCAGGGGATGGGCGATCTTATGGAGGCCAACGGCGGCGCGCGCTTCTACGACGCGGTTCGCCAGTTGCGCGGCAACGCCACCGGCCATCAGGTCGTGGGCGCGAAGACCGCCCTGCTCCACGGCTGGCGCGGTATCCCCACGGACTCGGCGGCCGTCGTGGTCCTGGATGCGGAAGGAGGCGACAATGAGTAACAGAGTCGCAGTCATAGGCGCGGGAATGACCAAGTTCGTCCGTCGCGCACAGGAATCCCCCGGCGAGCTGGCGGCGCAGGCCGTCCAGATGGCCCTGGAGGACGCAGGTCTGGAGATGAAGGACATCGACGCGGTCTGCCTGGGCACGGCCCCGGACGCGTTCGACGGCATCCATCTCAACGGCGAGCACCTGATCGCCGGCGCGGGCGGCACCAACAAGCCCTACCTCCGCCACTACGTGGGCGGCGGCACGGGCGTGTTCAGCCCCATCCACGGCTGGATGCACGTCGCCTCCGGCAAGTTCAAGAACTGCCTGGTCGTGACCGAAGAGAAAATGAGCCCCTGCAATCCGCACCCCGCGGGCGCGTTCATCACCATCTTCGACCACACAACCGAGCAGCCGCTGGACCTGACCCTGATCCACATCTTCGGTATGGAGATGGCCAGGTTCATGCACACCTACGGCTACTCCGAGGAGGAGCTGGCGAGAATCTCGGTGCTCTGCAAGGGCAACGCGCTGGGTCACCCGGCCGCGCAGATCGCGGAGAAGATCACGGTGGAGGACGTCATGAACTCCCCCATGCTCTCGACTCCGGTCAAGCGGCGGGACATCAGCCCGGTCTCCGACGGCGCCTGCGCCGTCGTGCTCTCCAACGAGCGCGTCGCGCGCACGCACTGCAAGGCGCCCGTGTTCATCGACGGCGTCGGCTTCCGTCTCGACACCGCGTACTGGAACACCCGCGATCTGGCGTTCCCAACCTACGTGGCGATGGCCGCGCACGACGCCTACAAGATGGCGGGCATCGACAAGCCGGAAGAGGATATCGACATCTACGAGCCGTACGATCCGTTCAACTACAAGGCCCTGCACCACATGAACGGCCTGTTCATGGACCGCAGCGGCCGCAAGTTGCGCGAACTCTTCGACGCGGATCAGCTCGGTCCCGACGGCAGTCATCCGATCTGCCCCTCGGGCGGCGCGCTGGGCGTCGGCAATCCCATCGCGGCCACCGGCCTGATGAAGATCGCCGAACTCTACTTCCAGCTCTCCGGTCAGGCGGGCAAACGCCAGGTCAAGAAGAGCGTCCGCACTGGCGTCGCGCAGGCCTGGGGCGACCTCATGCAGGTCGGCACCGTGGTGGTCATGTCGGGCGAGAACCGTCTGCCCACCACCGCCAGCATGTGGAACAAGATGACGAGCAAGGATCTGCCGGGCACGGCGCTGAAAAAAGTGGAGGATGTCCCCCACTTCGGCTACACGCCCGACTTCCGCTACTCCTGGGACAACGGTGCAGCGCTGACCACCTACCTCGACGGGTTCAAGGCGGGCAAGCTGCGGGCGTCGAAGTGCAACAAGTGCAACCGGATGATGGTGCCGCCGCGCGCGTTCTGCGAGCTGTGCAACCTGCACCCGGTCAACGACTACTACGACATCCAGGACACCGGCACGGTGCAGACCTTGACCCGCTCCTATGTGGACTGGGATTCGTCGATGCTGCCCAAGGGTAAAGAGCGGCACTACGCCGTGATCTCCCTGGACGGCGCCAGCGACGAGATGGGGATCTGCCACTGGCTCGGCGAGGTCAAGGTGAAGGACCTCAAGGTCGGCATGCGGGTCAAAGCGGTGTGGAAGCCGGAGAAGGACCGCGAGGGCGGCATTCTCGACATCAAGTACTTCCGTCCGTTGAAGCAGGGCGAGCGCACGAGCAAGACCGTGAAGCAGATCAAACCCACCGAGATGGACACCGTCACAGGCAAGTCCTTCCCGGGTGCGATTCCGCTGAACTACGTCTATACGGCGGGGGTCGGCGGCACGCGGTTCTTCGAGGATCTCGCCAAGGGCAAGCTGAGCGGCACCTACTGTTCGCATTGCGACGCGGTGCACATTCCGGCGGCGAATTTCTGCGAGGCCGGCATGATCGCTCTGGACGTGAACAAGAACGCGCGGGTCGTGAACCCCGGTTCCGGCTTCGTCAGTTCGTTCACCGATGTCTTCGAGGATCGCTCGGGTCATCTGCTGAGCAAACCGAAGACGGTGGTGCAGGTGGTCTTCCCGAAGACCGTCGGCAGCCTCTTCGGCGTTCTCGAACTCGCCAAGGGCGATGTCGTGGACGTGGGCTCGGCGGTGGAGCTGGTGCGGAGCCGTCAGGCGGGTCCCGAGCACATCAAGTTCCGTCTCAAGAAGAAGCGGAAGTAGCGTTTCATCCGTTCGTGAAGAGCCCTCCCGTCATCCGGCGGGAGGGCTCCTTTATGCCCGACAAAAGCCCGGAGCGGCTTGCCCCGGGCTCGTGATGAAATGCACTCAACACCTCGCTACGCTCGCTCAATCAGTATAGACTCTTCACTGTCGAAATAGTCGTGCTCTCCGAGGCGGTGCCCCCCTCGGTGTTGACTACGAAGGCCAGATCAATGGAGTACTGCTCGATGGGATGCCTCAACTCCTGCCACTTGTCGTTGATGCGGTCCCACCAAACGCCGTCATCGTTGAAGTTCTGATCCGTCTCCTTCCAACCGATGAAGGGCAGTCCGTGGAAGTCGATTACGAGCCAGTAGATCGTACCCTCCACCTGCTCGAACGGCTCGTCGAAGCCGACGACATTGACCTGCTGCCAGAAATCATGAGTGTCCTCGTAATACGCGTTCCCCGAAGGATCGAACCAGTCCTGGAGGTCGGGCTCCATGTCCCGGATCACGACCTCGGTTCTGGTGAAATCGCGAATCCAGAGAAGCTCACCGGGCTTGCTGTAACCGTCCGGATTCTGATCGGCGGGGATATCCGCAAAGATAGAGATAGTGAACATGGCGATATCCTGCACCAGGTTCTCATTCCAGGAGATCCAGAAGTGGATCTCATCGACATAGCCACTCTCGGTGCACTGCCAATCATCCCCGAGCGCCCAGCCCTCGCCCGCACCGAACTCGACATCACAGCCACCCTGCTTGGGTGTCTGCGGCCAGTGCATCTTGTGGCCATCCACGGGCTCCCAGTCCGCAGCAGCAGGTGCGGCCGCGATGCACAGCACCGCCATCAGCAACAGTATTCGTAGTGGATTCATCGCGTTCTCCTTATTCGTCATTAGGCAGAGATATTTGTGGGTCTAGCCCGCTTTTCCGTACTGCGGGTAACACTATTGTAACCCAAAAGCGGGGCAATGACCGGAAACGGTACGTTATATTGCATAATATTTGTAATTCAGATTACATAGTCAGTCAGAATCAGTCCGATTCTGACCGAATTCCCGGTGAAATTCCGCTGAATTGGTAATTGATGAGGCTCCATGCTCAGGCGAAACACAGCGACCGGGTGACATGCCCGGCAGATCGTTCGACTCAATATCCGGGATCAGACCAAAAAAAAAACTCCGACCGGTTGCCCGGTCGGAGTCCGACACAAACGTGTCCCCCCAATTACTTAACAAGGATCATCCGCTTGCTGAGATTGATGTTCTCGGCCCGCAGGCGATAGAAATACATGCCTGAGGAGAGATGGTTGCCCTGCTCATCGCGGCCGTCCCAGGTCAATGTGTGTTCGCCGGCAACCAGATGGCTGTCGCTGAGCACCTTGACCAGGCGTCCGGTCGCATCGAATACCTTCAGACTGGCCAGACCCGCTTCAGGGAGATTGAAGCTGATCTTGGTGGTCGGGTTGAAGGGGTTCGGATAGTTCTGACCGAGCTGCGGTGTGAAGCTCACGGTAACGTCATCGCCGATACCGGTGCCGCCGAACATCGCTATGATGGCCAGATCATCGACACCCGCATCGACGAGCGATCCGTCACCCTCATCGGAGGCGATAAAGCGGAGCTGAACCTGACCGAAGGTGGGGAAGTAATCCTCCAGATCGATCGTGATATTCTCCCAGCCATTGGTGTCGCTCATCGTGTGCTCGACATCAACCCAGGAGTCGCCGCCGTTGTTGGAGATCTCAACATCCCAGTAGTCGGCGTTCGGGGAGCCGCCGTGGGAGTTGGTGTAGAACTTCCAATAGGAGATCCTGCACTCCAGCGCGTCACTGATATCATAGATCGGCGTGAGCAACGTGGTCTTGCCGCCGTCGACATCCGACGAACCGGCAGTTCCGCCCACGGAACCATTTTCGGTGATGAAGCACTTGGTGCCGGCGCCCGGCGTGTGATCGTCCTCGGGCTGCACAACGTTGCCGTCGTAGACCGTACCCACCGGATTGACCAGTTCCCAGACACCGGTTGTGGCGTCATCGCCGGTATCGCCCACCGTCCAGCCACTCGCGACCTCAAGCGCATCGACCTCCCAGGCCACCGCGAACCTGAAGCTGGTGATCGGAGCATTGGTCGGCAACAGACCTTCGGTGCCGATGACATCGCTTGCCGACAGGTAGTACTCCACAATCCCGGAGGACTGGGCCGGAATTGTCGCATTGTAGAAGCTGCCGACGCCGTGAGTCATCGTAATGGTGCTCCACGGGCCGTTATCCACCCGGAAGTGCACTCGGGCGGTGGCGTCGTTGATGGCATCCTCGGTGGAGGTGATCTGGCTGCTCAGGCTGTAGCCGCTGCTGGTCTCCTCCGTATCGGCCAGAGGTGTGTGCGTGAAGCGCACGCCCGAGAGAACCTCGGGACACTCGAAGCCGTGATTCGTGGCGGCTTCGCAGTAGATCGCATGATGCGGAGTGCCGTTTTCGAGATCGTTGTCGTCGTCATCGGCCATGAAGGTAGCCAACACCTGATCGGGTTGCGTGGTCGGCTGCAGAAGTTTGCGGCCGAAGTGCCAGTTCGTGGCTGCAACCAGTGTGCCCTGCTCCTCGCCATAGAGATCCTGCAAAAGAACCATGGCATCCCAGTTGAAACCTGAAATCACCTGACCGGCGGCATGGATCGAAACGCCGACGACATCATCGGGATAAACCAGGCTGTTGAGAGCATTGCGGATACCACTGGAGCAGTTGCCGATGTAGAAACCGCGACCCATGTGATTGTCCTGAGTGATCAGACAGGCCAGGATGTCGCTGTTGCCCTCGCCCAGCCCCTCATCACCCTGCCAACCGACCAGATTGGCCTGCACACCGTGACCGAACTCATGCTGCACGACACCCTGAATCTGACCCGTGTTGCCGTAGGTGCTGGAGCCCGCACAGAAGTTGATCGTACCGTCCCACCAGGCGTTGCCCGGGCAGTAACCGTCGTTGCGGTTGACATAGGCGTTCATCCGGGTATTGGTGTAACTGTAGCCGGGATCGAACAACTCGAAGAAATCGTGAATATCGTTGATGCCGTCAAACACGTCGCGCTCATCGGCCCTCGAGTTGGTGTCGTCGAAGTAGACCTGCAGCGGCACGCCATCGTATACGGTGCCGTTGAAGGCGCCCTCGCCGCCGTTGTAGTTGTTCATGTCGATATAGGGCCCGTAGAGATCGGCGGTGACGGTGCGGGAGCCGCCGCTACCGTTAATGTTCCAGTCGCCCGCGGCATCGGTGATCACGGTGCCGACGCTGCTGACCTGCACACGCAGGTAGGGGACGGTCTCCTGAACGACGCCATCGCAATAGGTAATCGGCTCGGTGTCCGATTCGGTGGTGCCGCCATAGGAGAAGTGGATGTCGTTGTAGCGCCAGATGATCTCGCCGGTGTGGGCATCGACATGGGTCACCCAGTTGCCCAACGGGGCATCGGTGTGAACACGTACGCGCCACACCAGATGATACTCGGCCTGCTCGGCGGTGACGGCCACCGGCAGCACCAGCAGCGTACCCTCCGCTTCGACGCTGTCGGTCGAACGGTCGTAGGGCAGCGCCATGCGGGCGATCTCCTTGGCGCGATCGAGACCGTAGTGCGGATTCGCATCCAGGTTGATCTCGCTGTGGAAGTCGGAGCCCATCAGCATCAGGTCGCCGGCGTCGGAGAAGACCAGACGGACTTTGGAATTCCAGACATCCAGACCCTGGTAGGTCTGCTGGAAGTGCGCGGCCCACTTGCCCAAAGCGTGCGGGGTCTCGGTGAGG
>JAAEPZ010000513.1 GCA_024231955.1 bacterium
AATACCGCGCTCGCGCTCCTCGGGGGCCTTGTCGATATCTTCGAACGGGACGAAGTCGCACAGACCGGCTTTACTCAGGTTCAGTGTCATGGCCGCAGTCAAGGTCGTCTTGCCGTGGTCAACGTGACCGATGGTACCGACATTCACATGCGGCTTTGTACGTTCAAACTTTTCTTTCGCCATTTTGACGGACCTCCTGGTCAGGGCTCTTTAATATCAGCCCCTGAATGTCATGAACTTTTTCGAAACCTCTTCCGGCACTTGCGCGAAGTGCGAAAAATGCATCGTAAAAACTGCTCTTCCCTGGGTCAGCGATCGGAGTTGCGTCATGTATCCGAACATCGCCGACAAAGGCACTTTCGCCGAAATTACCTGTTCCAGGATCCGGGGTTCGAGATTCTCGACATTTCCCCGGCGGGAGTTTATGTCTCCCACAACCTCTCCTGTAAAATCGCCCGGCGTCACGACCTCCACCGCCATGACGGGCTCCAGAAGAACAGGACCGGCGTTCAACGCCGCCTCTCTGAAAGCCAGGGCCGCCGCTGCCCGGAAAGCCGAATCCGAGGACGAATCCTCCATAAACGACCCATCCAGCAGAGTCACGCGGCAATCGGCCAGTTCGTAACCGGCCAGTACTCCCGAGGCCATCGAGTCGCTGGCCCCCTGTTCGATCGCGCCAACATAGATCCCGGGCAGAGTCTTGGCGCTCGCTTCATTCCGAAAGACGAAGCCCTCCCCCGTTTTCGCCGGCTCCAGAGCCAGCTTGACGTGGGCGTAAACCTCCTGCCCCGCGATCTGTCGCTGATAACGATGTTCCGCTACAGCTCGCCTCGAAACCGATTCCCGATAAACCACTTGCGGTTTGCCGACATTGGCCTCGACACTGAACTCCCGAAACAGCCGATCTTTGAGAATGTCGAGATGTAACTCACCCATTCCCGAAATCAGCGTTTGACCCGTATCCTTGTCGATGCGAACCTTGAAAGTCGGGTCCTCTTCCGCAAGACGCTCCAGGGCCGAATCCATCTTAACCTGATCGGCCTTGGTTTTCGGCTCAATGGCAATATCGATAACCGGCTCGGGGAACTCCATGGACTCCAGCACGATCGGGTGCCTTTTGTCCGTCAGCGTCTCCCCTGTCCGGGAGAACTTCAAGCCCACCACCGCAACGATATCTCCTGCGTACGCCTCCTTGATCTCTTCACGCTTGTTGGCGTGCATCTGCAGCAGGCGTCCGATTCGCTCTTTCTTCCCACTCGCGGCGTTCAGGATCTGATCTCCGAGGGCAACCTTGCCGCTGTAGATCCTCATGAAGGCCAGCTTGCCGGCAAAGGCATCGCTGGCGATCTTGAACACGAGCGCCGCGAAGGGCTCCTTGACGTCGGCCTTTCTCTCCCCCTCCCCTTTCCCCTTCAACAACTCCCCGACAACGGCGGGGCGGTCGAGTGGGCTGGGGAGGTAATCGACGACCGCGTCAACCAACCTCTGGATGCCGACGTTGCGGAATGCCGCTCCGGTCAGAATGGGTACCATCACCGCGCTGACCGTCGCTTTCCGGATCTCCCTGTTGAGCAGCTCCTCCGTGAGCTCTCTACCCTCCAGGTAGGTCTCGGCAACCTCATCGCTGAATTCGGCCAGCGCATCGATCAGACGTTCCCGCCCCTCCTGCGCCTGAGCCATCAACTCAGCGGGGATCTTCCGGATCTCGAATTCAGCTCCCAGCTTGGCTACATCGTAGTAGTAGGCCTTCATCTGAACGAGATCAATGACCCCTTCCAATTCGCTTTCAGCGCCGATCGGCATCTGAAGCGGGACCCCGTTGGCCCCAAGTTTCTCCCGGATCGCCTCAACGACTTTCTCGAAGTCGGCCCCGACTCGGTCCATCTTGTTGATGAACGCAATCCTGGGCACTTTGTAGCGTTCCGCTTGCCGCCAGACCGTTTCCGACTGGGGTTCAACTCCCCCCACCGCACAGAAGACGGCAATCATTCCATCCAGGACTCGAAGGCTGCGTTCCACTTCCATCGTGAAATCGACATGCCCCGGGGTGTCGATGATGTTGATCCGATGTTCACGCCAGTAACAGGTTGTGGCGGCGGAGGTTATTGTAATTCCGCGCTCTTTCTCCTGCTCCATCCAGTCCATGGTTGCGGCGCCATCGTGCACCTCGCCCATCCGATGGATAATCCCGGCGTAGTAGAGAAATCTCTCGGTCGTTGTTGTCTTACCGGCATCGATATGTGCAGCGATGCCGATATTGCGTATTCGGTCGAGAGAGTCACTGCTACTCATGGGACCTAAAAAACCCCTCCTGAGATCTCAAACACAAATCGACTGCAGTTCGAGACCTCAGGAGGGGTATCCCAACGGGACCTGTTCCTGCAGACACCTTCCTTCGACGTTAAGCTCCCCGGTGCAGGGGTGCCGCTGAATCGCCGTCGACGGCTATGTGTTCGAAACCTGCCTTAAACTTATGACCGGAAGTGGGCGAACGCCTTGTTCGCTTCAGCCATCCGGTGAGTATCCTCACGCTTCTTCATCGAAGGCCCCTCCTTGCGGAAGGCGGCCAGGAACTCGGCAGCCAGTCTTTCGGCCATCGTCTTGTCGGGCCGGCTGCGGGAGTAGGTCAACACCCAGCGCATGGCCAGGGCTGTACGCCTGCTCGGACGAACCTCGATCGGCACCTGATAGTTGGCGCCGCCGACGCGCTTCGTCGTCACTTCGAGAATGGGCTTGATGTTGTTCAGGGCCGTAGTGAAGACTTCCAGCCCCTTCTTACCCGAGCGCTCCTCAATGATATCCATGGCCGTGTAGAAGATCTTCTCCGAAGTACTCTTCTTGCCGCCCTTCATCATATAGTTGATGAACTGGGCAACGACCGTGCTGTTGAGACGGACATCCGCCTCGGGCTCTCTGGTTTTTTTAATCTTTCGACGCGGCATCGCTACCTGTCTCCTGGTTTCGTTCTACCCACATGGGGTGTGTCCTTGCCTATTCGGAACAAGCCTATTTCTTAGGCCGCTTCGTCCCGTATTTTGAGCGACGCTGGTTACGCCCATCGACGCCGCTGGTATCAAGTGCACCACGCACAACGTGATAGCGCACACCGGGCAGATCCTTAACACGACCGCCCCGGATCAGCACAATCGAGTGCTCCTGCAGGTTATGACCCTCACCCGGGATATAGGCGGTCACTTCGATACCGTTGGAAAGACGCACACGGGCAACCTTGCGAAGCGCCGAGTTGGGCTTCTTCGGTGTGGTTGTATAGACCCTGGTACACACGCCACGCTTCTGCGGATTAGCCTGCAGCGCGGGCGATTTGCTCTTTTTTATCGCTACTTTTCGACCCTTACGGATCAACTGATTTAGCGTCGGCACGCTGATCTCCTCACACTTCGGGATTTCGGTTCCCGGGACCGCAAAGCAAGCTAGTGCTGCGATGTAAGTTAGGGGATTGTCCTAGCTGGGTTAGGCTGGACGCACAGGGGACAGAATTTAGTTGAAAAGCCCCGTAAAGTCAACCCTCTCGGGGCTTTTCCTTAATATCCGCCTTATTCCGCACGCAGATCAACCCGCCGGATTACTCCGTATCACTCTCCGTGGACTCGACGGTCTCACTGAAGGGGGACTTGACCTCATCAGTCTCTGCAACTTCCGGATCCGCAACGGCTTCCGGTTGCTCGGACGCAGACTCGTCCTCGGTTTCGGGGAAGAGCACCTTGCCCTCCTTCATGATGTTCTGAATCTGCTTCTCAATCTTGGCCGTGTTCGTCGCCAGAGCCGCCTCCTCCTCCTCGGCAGCCTTACGGACAGCTACCTCGTCCTGGAGGGCCTTCAGCTCCGTTTCGGACACATTGAGACCCTCCCACTCTTTGCGGCCCGTACCCGCGGGGATGAGACAGCCAATGATGACGTTCTCCTTCAGGCCGTAAAGGTGGTCGGTTTTGCCGTGGATGGCCGCTTCGGTGAGCACCCTCGTGGTCTCCTGGAAGCTGGCCGCAGAGAGGAAGCTCTCCGTCGTCAACGAGGCCTTGGTGATACCAAGCAGGAGCGGACGATAGGTCGCCGTCTGAGCGCCCTCCGTCCCCACACGCTGGTTCTCCTCCATGAATTCGGCACGCTCCACCTGGTCACCTTCGAGGAACCGGGTCTCGCCCGCATCCTCAACCTGTACCTTCCGCAGCATCTGACGCACGATGACCTCGATGTGCTTGTCATTGATGCCCACACCCTGGAGGCGGTAGACCTCCTGGATTTCGTTGACCAGATAGCTTTGAGCCGCCTGGACACCCTGGATGTTCAGGATATCGAAGGGGTTGATCGCACCCTCGGTCAGACGGTCACCGGCCGTAACCTCATCTCCGTCATGCACACGCATGTGCTTGCCCTGGGGAATCAGATACTCGGCCTTGGTCTCGTCCTCCTGTTTGACGGCGACCTTGCGCATACCGCGCGTAACGCCACCGATGTCGATGATACCATCGATCTCGGTAACGATGGCGGAATCCTTGGGCTTCCGACACTCGAACAGGTCAACCACGCGGGGCAGACCACCGGTGATATCACCGGAGTGTCCAATGTCCTTCGGCACCTTCACCAGCGCCACACCGGCCGGCAGGACGTCACCGTCGCTCACCTGCAGGATAGCCCGGGTCGGCAGATAGAACTTCTCAAGCACCTTGCCGTCGGGGTTCAGAATCTTGATCTCGGGGTGCATCTCTTTCTGGAGATCGTCGGTGATGACCGCCTGGCGGCGACCCTTATCGTCCGTCTCCTCCTTCAACGTGCGGTCCTGCACGATGTCGATGAACTGCACCTCACCCTTGCGGGTGTTGATCATGGGCTCGGCATAGGGGTCCCAGGCAAACAGCTTGTCCCCCCTCTTCACCTGAGCGCCGGATTTGACATCCAGCACAGCACCGTAGGGAGCAGGGAACCGCGCGCGGATCCGCTCCTTGACTATTTCATTCTCGGTCAGCTCCTGCACCTTGACCAGGATCTCACCCTTGTGACCGATAACGACGTGCTTGCCGTCGCTGTTCTTGATGGTGCGCACCGCGACCATTTCGATCTCGGCGTCCACAGGCGCTTCCTTCTGGGTCTTTTCGGCGATACGTCCCGCGATACCGCCAACGTGGAAGGTTCGCAGGGTCAGCTGGGTACCGGGCTCACCAATCGACTGAGCGGCGATGACACCGACCGCCTCACCGATGTCGGCCATGCGGCTGGTGCCCAGGTTCCGGCCATAGCAATTGATGCAGACACCGCGGCGAGTCTCGCAAGTCAGGACCGAACGGATCTTCACGACTTCGACACCTGCCGCGACGATCCTCGCGGACAGATCCTCATCGAGCAGATCACCGGCATCGGCCAGGATGTCCTCGGTCAGAGGATCCAGCACGTCGTCGGCCGCCACTCGGCCGAGGATGCGGTCGTACAGACTCTCGATCACATCGCCACCCTCCTCGAGGGCACGCATGTCGAGACCGCGAATCGTTCCGCAATCCAATTCGGTGATGATCACATCCTGCGCCACATCCACCAGACGACGCGTCAGGTAACCGGCATCGGCGGTCTTCAGCGCCGTATCGGCCAGACCCTTACGGGCGCCGTGCGTGGAGATGAAGTACTGCAGAACCGTCAGGCCCTCGCGGAAGTTGCTCTTGATCGGCTGTTCGATGATTTCACCGACCTGACCGGTCATCTTCTTCTGCGGCTTGGCCATCAGACCACGCATGCCGGCCAGCTGGCTGATCTGGTCACGGCTGCCACGAGAACCGGAGTGGGACATCATGAAGACCGGATTGAATCCTTCACGGTCTCTCTCCATGGCATCCATCATCGAATCCGCAACGGCGTCGCGCGCTTTGGTCCAGCGGTCAATCACGCGGTTGTAGCGCTCACCGTCGGAGATCGTCTTGCTCTCGAAATCGGCCACGATCTTGGCGACATCTTTATCGGCATCAGCCAGGATCTTGACCTTCTCATCGGGGATGATCAGGTCATCGATGCCGATCGTGATACCGGCCAGGGTCGCATACTCGAAGCCCATCTCCTTCAGAGCGTCAAGGAAGAAAACAGTCTGCTCTCCACCCATCTCCCGGAAGGCTCTCTGTACGAGACTCGACAGGTTCCGCTTATCCATCACCTCGTTGATGTAGCCCAACGGATCGGGGACGATCGTGTTGAAGATCACCCGGCCCGGTGAGGTCTCGACCCACTCGCCGTTGACCCTGAGCTGGATCTTGGCATGAAGCGCGATGACCTTGTGATCCATTGCCTGGATCACCTCATCGGGATTGGAGAACTTGTGACCCTCGCCCAGTGCGTTGCTCTTCATGGAGGTCAGGTAATAGCTGCCGAGAACCAGCTCCTGGCTCGGTGTCGCCACCGGCTTGCCGTTCGAGGGCAGCAGTATGTTGTTGGCGGCCAGCATCAGAATGCGGCTTTCGAGCTGGGCTTCGAAGGAGAGCGGCACGTGCACGGCCATCTGGTCGCCATCGAAGTCCGCGTTGAACGCCGAGCAGGCCAGCGGGTGGAGGCGGATCGCCTTACCCTCAACCAGCACGGGCTGGAACGCCTGGATACCGAGACGGTGCAGGGTCGGCGCACGGTTGAGCAGCACGGGGTGGTCCTTGATGATCTCTTCGAGAATATCCCAGACCTCGGGGCGTTCACGCTCCACCAGCTTCTTCGCGCTCTTCACGGTCTGGACGTAGCCCTTCTCCTCCAGCTTCCGGATGATGAACGGCTTGAACAGCTCCAGCGCCATGCTCTTGGGCAGACCACACTGATGCAGCTTAAGCTCGGGACCCACGACGATCACCGAACGACCGGAGTAGTCGACCCGCTTACCGAGCAGGTTCTGCCGGAAACGACCCTGCTTACCCTTGAGCATGTCGCTCAGGCTCTTCAGCGGCCGATTGCCGTGTCCGCGCACCGCGCGACTGCGGCGGCTGTTGTCGAACAGCGCGTCGACGGCCTCCTGCAGCATTCTCTTCTCGTTACGCAGGATGACTTCCGGCGCCTTGATCTCGATGAGCTTCTTGAGGCGATTGTTCCGGTTGATGATCCGGCGATAGAGATCGTTGAGATCGCTGGTCGCGAAGCGGCCACCCTCCAGAGGCACCAGGGGACGCAGATCCGGCGGCAGCACCGGGATCACATGCAGAACCATCCAGCCGGCCTTGTTGCCGCCGGAGTGCCGGAAGGCCTCGACCACGCGCAGACGCTTCAGAGCATCCTGCTTCCGTTGCTGCGAGGTTTCGTTGGCGATCTGATCGCGCAACTCGATGGCGAGCTCATCCATCTCGATCTGCGTCAGCAGGAACTCGATGGCCTGAGCGCCCATCAGCGCATCAAACTCGAATCCCTCGTCGAGCAGGTCGTAGTAACGCTCTTCATCGATCAACTCGTGAATCTGGAGAGTCGTATTGCCGGGATCGGTGACCAGATAGGACTCGTAGTAGATGATACGTTCGAGATCCTTGATCGTCATACCGAGCAAGTGACCGATTCTGCTGGGCAACCCCTTGAAGAACCAGATATGCGCGACGGGCACGGCCAACTCGATGTGACCCATCCGTTCGCGACGCACACGCGACAGCGTGACCTCGACGCCGCAACGGTCGCAGATCACGCCGCGATAGCGAATCCGCTTGTACTTGCCGCAGGCGCATTCCCAGTCCTTGACAGGCCCGAAGATCTTTTCACAGAAAAGACCGTTCTTTTCGGGCTTGAAGGAGCGGTAGTTGATTGTCTCAGGCTTCACGACTTCGCCGAAGCTCCAGGAGCGTATCGCATCCGGGCTCGCAAGCTGAATCTTGAAGGCCTTGATATCGAGTTGCTCAGTCTCCCGCTGACGGAAATTGAGGAACACGCTTACCTCCTTGAGGGCGCCGTCAGGCGCCGGGCCGAAAAGAACTAGGCTTTATCCAATTGAACGTCCAGGCAAAGGCTCTGCAGCTCCTTGACGAGGACGTTGAATGACTCCGGGACTCCGGGCTTCGCGGGGTTTTCACCCTTGACGATAGCCTCGTAGATGGCGCTACGGCCGGCGACATCATCGCTCTTCACCGTCAGCAGCTCCTGGAGTGTGTGAGCGGCGCCATAGGCCTCCAGGGCCCAGACCTCCATCTCACCGAAGCGCTGGCCGCCGAACTGGGCCTTACCGCCCAGAGGTTGCTGGGTAACCAGGCTGTACGGTCCAATGCTCCGCGCGTGAATCTTGTCGTCCACCAAGTGGGAGAGCTTCATCATATAGATGTACCCGACCATCACCCGCTCATCGAAGGAATCGCCCGTGCGGCCGTCGTACAGAACGGTCTTGCCGTCGTCGGGCAGCTCCGCTTCGCGCAGGACGGCCCGGATCTCATCAATGTGAGCTCCGTTGAAGACCGATGTCTGGGCCTGGAAGCCCAGCATCTTGGCGGCCCAGCCCAGATGTGTCTCCAGCACCTGGCCGACGTTCATACGACTCGGTACGCCCAGGGGGTTGAGGACGATCTCAACCGGCGTGCCGTCGGGCAGATAGGGCATATCCTCTTCGGGCATGATCTTGGCGATGACACCCTTGTTGCCGTGGCGGCCGGCCATCTTGTCACCCACGGAGAGCTTACGCTTCCGGGCGACCATGACCTTGACCAGCTGAATGACGCCGGGCGGCAGTTCGTCGCCCATGGTCACCCTCTCGACCTCTTTCTCAAGCTCGCGATCGATCTTGTCGAACGACCGGGCGGCGGCGTCCATGAGACGCTTGATCCGCTTGTCCTGGGAGAGATCCTTCACGATGGGGAGACCCCAGTGCAGGCTGTCGAGGTTGAGTTCGTCGAAGATCGCTTCGCTGATCTTCCGACCGGCGCGGAGGATGACCTCGCCCGTCTCGGAGTCGACCAGCTTCTGGCTCAGTTCGTCGATCATCAGACCGCGCAGGCGCTCGTTCCGGAGCTTGACGACCCGACGATGCTCCTCGACCGACCGACGGCGCAGGCGTTCGATCCGACGTTTCTCTTCACTGCGGGTGCTCTCGCCCCGCTCCTTGCGGGAGAAGACCTTGACGTCGACAATGATGCCGTCCATGCCGGGAGGCGATTTCAGGCTGGCGTTGCGGACATCGCCGGCCTTGTCGCCGAAGATGGCGCGCAGCAGGCGCTCTTCGGGCGACAGCTCGGTCTCGCCCTTGGGCGTAACCTTACCGACCAGGATGTCGCCCGCCTTGACGCGTGCGCCGATGCTGATGATGCCGTTTTCGTCCAGGTTCTTCAGGGCGTCTTCACCGACATTGGGCAGCTCGCGGGTGATCTCCTCGCGGCCCGCCTTGATCTCACGCACCTGGCACTCGAACTCCTCGATGTGAATCGAGGTGAAACGGTCATCCTTGACCAGCCGCTCGCTGAGCAGGATGGCATCCTCGAAGTTGTAGCCGCCCCAGGGCATGAAGGCCACCAGCGTATTGACGCCCAGCGCCAGTTCGCCAGCCGAGGTCCCGGGACCGTCGGCGATAACCTGATCGGAGTTCACCTTGTCGCCCAACTTGACGATGGGCTTCTGGTTGATGCAGGTATCCTGATTCGAGCGGTGGAATTTCTGCAGCGTGTAGACATCCTGCCCCTCGAACTCGGAGAAGTCCTCGAGATCGGAGGCGCGGCTGCGTGTGGGCTGTACGATGATCCGGTTGCCCGTGACGCTGATCACCTGGCCGGAGCGCTTGGCGACGACAACGGCCTGGCTGTCGCGGGCGATCCGCTCCTCCATGCCGGTGCCGACATAGGGCGCTTCCGTACGGAGCAGAGGCACCGCCTGGCGCTGCATGTTGCAGCCCATGAGAGCACGGTTGGCGTCGTCGTGCTCCAGGAACGGGATCATGCTGGCCGCCGCGCTGACGAGCTGCGACGGAGCGATATCCATGAACTGAATATCATCTTGCGGCGCCATGGGGAACTCGCCCCGGTTCCGCGAGAGAACCTCGGGGTTTTCGAATTCGCAGTTCTCCTTCAGCGGGGCGTTCGCCTGGGCGATGGTGACCCTGTCCTCTTCGTCGGCGCTCAGGTAGGTGATGTCATCCCCCACCTTGCCGTTCTTGACCTTGCGATAGGGCGTTTCCAGGAAGCCGAAGGGGTTGATGCGCGCATAGGTCGAGAGGCTTGTGATCAGACCGATATTCGGTCCTTCAGGCGTCTCGATAGGGCACATGCGCCCGTAGTGCGTATAGTGCACATCTCGCACCTCAAAACCGGCACGCTCACGCGTCAGACCGCCGGGTCCGAGCGCGGAGAGACGACGCTTGTGCGTCAACTCCGAAAGCGGGTTGGTCTGATCCATGAACTGCGAGAGCTGACTGCTCCCGAAGAAGCTCTGGATCACGGCAGAGATGGTGCGGGCGTTGACCAGATCGGTCGGCGTGATATTGTCGCTGTCCTGCAGAGCCATGCGCTCACGAATGATGCGCGCCATGCGGGAGAGGCCGAGGCTGAACTGGTTGCTCAGCAGTTCGCCCACCGAGCGCACCCGACGGTTGCCCAGGTGATCGATATCATCGGTCTTGCCGCGCTCCGCCTTGATGTCCAGCAGTTCACAGATCACGGCCACGAAATCGGTGGGCGTGAGAACCGTCGTCTCCAGAGGCACATCCAGACCCAGTCGGGAATTGATCTTGTAGCGACCGACGCCCGCCAGATCGTAGCGCTTCTCGTTGAAGAAGAGCCGATCCAGAAGCGCACGCGCAGTCTCCATATTCGGGGGGTCGCCCGGACGGAGCAGGTTGTAGATATACTTGAGCGCATCATCTTCGGACTTGGTGGGGTCCTTCGCGAGAGTGTTGATGATGACGTTGCTCTTGACATCCTCTTCGCGACACAGCACCTCGATCTCGTATGTCTTGATCTGGCGCATCAGAGTGATCAGCGCCTCCGTGATCTGGGTGCCCGCCTCGGAGATGATCTCGCCAGTATCAGTGTTGTAGATGTCCTCGACCAGAATCCTGTCCACCAGGTTGCTGTCCGACTTCGAGGGGCGTTTGGTCAGCGACAGCATCTCAGTGGTGCTGAACGCCTTGAGCAGCTGCGAATCGCTTTCAAAGCCGATGGCCCGGAGCAAGGTGGTCACGGGCAGCTTCTTCTTGCGATCGATATGGACAAACATCGTATCGTTGATATCCGTCGTGAACTCCACCCACGAGCCGCGGTAGGGTATGATCCGCGCGCTGAAGAGCTTCTTGCCGTTGGGATGGATGCTGCTGCTGAAGAATACGCCGGGAGAACGGTGGAGCTGGCTGACGATCACGCGCTCCGCGCCGTTGATGATGAACGTGCCCTTACTTGTGATGAGCGGAAGTTCACCCAGGTAGACCTCGGTCTCAATGATATCCTTGACGCGTCGCTCGCCATCGACCTCCTCCGACTCCTTGACGATGAGTCGCAGTTTGGCCTTGAGAGGAGCGACGAAGGTCAGATCGCGTTCCTGACATTCATCAACGGAATACTTGGGCTCGCCAATGGCGTAATCCAGGTATTCGAGTATGAAGTCCCCGCGATTCGACTCGATGGGGAAGATGGCTCTGAAAACGGATTCCAGGCCGATCTCCTTGCGCTGATTGCGCGATATGTTCGTCTGGAGAAAATTCTCAAACGACTCGATCTGTACCGACAACAGATCGGGAATCTCCATAACAGGAGTTATTTTTGCATAGTTACGCTTGGGCAGCTGGATAGGCAAGCTCACGCGAATCCTCCCGTAGACATGACAGAAATAGACAGACCGGTGCCCGAGGCTTGTTCAGCCCTGCGGGCACCGCTCCGTGCAAAAAACGAATTCGGGTTCCTGGCAGCTACTTGAGCTCAACCACTCCTCCGACTTCTTCGATCTGGGTTTTGACGCCTTCAGCTTCATCCTTGCTGAGACCCTCCTTAACGGGGGTCGGAGCACCGTCAACCAGAGCCTTGGCCTCTTTGAGACCCAGACCGGTGATGGCACGCACAACTTTGATGACCTGAATCTTCTTGTCGCCACAGGCGCTCAGAATAACATCAAATTCTGTTTTCTCTTCGGCTTCAGCTTCTCCGCCACCAGGGGCGGCTGCCATGGCCATCATCGGCGCGGCAGCACTGACATCGAATTTCTCTTCCAGAGCCTTCACCAGCTCGGAAAGCTCCAGAACTGTGAGCTCTTCAACCTGACTGACAAACTGGTCAACCTTTTCCGACATGGTAACTGTCTCCTCTATCAAACCTCGATCGATTTTTCACGATCGGGTCTCGGGTACGGGGCTCGCTTATGCAGCCTCTTCCTTCTTTTTCGCGATTTGATCCAAAACTTGGGCGAGTCCTGAGATGTTGCCGTTGAGCGCGCGCACCAGACCGGAGATGGGCGCCTGCAAGGTGCCCACAACCATGGCAAGTAACTGCTCACGACCAGGCAAGTCGGCCAGAGCGATTACACCGCTCTTGTCGATAACCTGTCCATCTACGTATCCCGCTTTAACTTCGAGCTTGCCGAACTCTTTCCGGAAGTCATTGAGCACCTTCGCCGGGGCCACCATGTCTTCGCTGAAAGCGATGGCGGTGGGTCCATTGAAATGCTCAGTTAAACCTTCAAGACTCGTCCCTTCGACAGCACGTTCGATCAGCGTGTTCTTGACGACACGAAAAGTGACGCCCGCCGCCCGACAGCGTGTGCGGAGTTCGGAGATCTGTCCGACGTTAATGCCCGTGAAGTCGCTCAGAACCACACTACCACTGGCAGTGACTTCCGAGTTCAAAGTCTTGACCATTGCGACTTTATGCGGCTTAGGCATGATGCCTCTCCTGATCTCGTTCGGTTATTTGCCTACGGAAGAAATGTCGCCCTCGTCCAACCGGATTGCAGGTCCTTGGCTGGAACTGAGAAACGCCGTTTTAATGTACTTCCCTTTGGCGGTTGCGGGTTTGACACGGATGAGCTCACGGAACAACACCTCGATGTTCTCCGAAAGTTTACCAGCTTCAAAGGATGCCTTGCCGACGGGAACATGTATGTTTGATCCCTTATCGACACGGTACTCCACTTTACCCGCTTTAACCTCTTGAACGGCTTTCGCCACGTCTTTAGTGACTGTGCCGGTCTTGGGGTTCGGCATTAAACCACGGGGGCCCAGGATCTTACCCAGACGTCCCACGTCCTTCATCATGTCGGGCGTCGTAATAATGACGTCGACATCGGTCCAACCTTCCTTGATTTTCTCAAGGTATTCGGTCGAGCCGGCCATATCGGCACCAGCGGTTTCCGCGACTGCAACGTCCTCGTCCTTGACGAGAGCGAGCACACGCACAACCCGACCAGTGCCATTGGGAAGGACCACCGTCCCACGGATCATCTGATCCGCGTGGCGGGGGTTCACACCGAGATTAGCCGAGACTTCGATCGTCTCATCGAACTTTGACTTGGCCATCTGTCTGACCATCTGGACCGCTTCCTCAATGGAATAGGTCCTGCCTTTTTCTCGAAGAGAGGCGGCCTCGCGGTAATTTTTCCCACGATTCATCGTAAGGTCCTCACGATCAGCTCAGCATCGAAACAACGATGGGTACGAGAGGGAAAAGGAACCGGGAGTAGTAGAAGCGAGCCTCCCCCCTCATTTGGGAGACACAAACTACCCGGTCTTGAAGGTTAACCCTCGACTTCAATCCCCATGCTGCGGGCAGTACCCGCAATCATCAGGATTGCTGCGTCAACAGACGCGGCGTTGAGGTCAGGAGCCTTCAATTCTGCTATCTCCTGCAACTGGGCACGCGTCACGACGCCTACCTTGTTGCGGTTGGGCTCGCCAGAGCCCTTTTCCAGACCGGCAGCCTTCTTGAGCAGAACGGCTGCGGGCGGAGTTTTCGTGATAAACGTGAATGAACGATCACCATAGACCGTGATGACACACGGGGTGACCATACCTGTCGCGTTCTGGGTCTGTGCATTGAATGCCTTGCAGAACTCCATGATATTAACCTGATGCTGACCCAGTGCGGGCCCCACGGGCGGGGCCGGTGTCGCCTGGCCGCCAACTATCTGGATTTTGATCTGCGCCGCGATTTTCTTTTTACTCTTGGCCATTCCCAGTGCTCCCGGATTCTAAACTGCCGATAGGCAAGATTGCGGCGGGGCATTCCCACCATTCATTTCTACTACAGCGGCTCTACCTGGAGGAAATCCAGTTCAACGGGGGTCTCACGGCCGAAGATAGTCACCATCACCTTGAGCGTTCCCCGCTCGATGTTGACATCATCGACAACCCCATTGAAGTCGCTGAAAGGTCCGTCGATCACCTTGACGTGGTCGCCCACCCTGTAGGGGATCTCCGTAATTTTCTGAACCACCGGACGCTCGATGTTGCCGAGGATCCGATCGACCTCCCGCTTGCGCAGGGCGACGGGTCGCTTGGTGTTGTCCCTTTGGTCGAGTCCGACAAAGCGGGTAACACCGCTGATCTGATTGACGAGATGGAAGGCGGTGTCGCACATCTCCATCTCCACGAGAATGTAGCTCGGGAAGAACTTTCGGGTCGTAACCGACTTCTTCCCCTGCTTCATCTCCGTCACCTCTTCGGTGGGAACGAGTACCTGGCCGAAGATATCCTCCAGGTTCTCAACCTCTACCCGCTTCAGCAGGTTGGTCCGCACCTTGTTCTCATGTCCGGAGTAGGTATGAACGGCATACCATTTGAACTTGGGATTCACCGGCAATTCAGGCTCGAGCGGTGCCGCAGGTCTTACCTCAACCTCGGGCTCCGGCTCCTCCTCATCGTCATCCTCTGCAACGGCATTGAACAAGCTGGTAACCGGAGCCTCGTCGCTTTCCGCGACCGCGACATCCGACTCCTCGACGGACTCCTCTTCGGATTCCTCTTCGGAATCCCCCTTAGAGCCGAACGGATCGACCACAGGCTCAAGCTCGGGCGCAGCTCCACCACCAGAGGTGATATCACTATCGCCGCCACTCTCCTGCTCGTCGTCACCGAGATTATCCAGATGTTCTTCCAGCATAATGCCTTCTCATCCGATCCTGAGATTAACCCAACAGGTGAATCAGCCCTTTAACACCCGCATCAACGACCTTGTCGGCAATGAGGATGAAGAGCGTCATGATGAAAGTGCCGACGATCACGACCATGGTGGACTCTTTGAGTTCATCCCTGGTGGGCCAGGTCACTTTGCCGATCTCCAGCCAGACTTCACGGAAGTACTGGCGAATTTTCTGAATCATAGCCGCTCTACTTTCCCCCGGATAAAGTCGCTCTCGCAATTAAGAGCGACTCCGCGATGGGCAGGCCAGGAGGGATTCGAACCCCCAACCCTCGGTTTTGGAGACCGACGCTCTACCAATTGGAGCTACTGGCCTACTGGACCCTAGCGGGTCTCCTTGAAAATTGTATGCACCCGGTCACGGGGGCAGTACTTCTTGTGCTCAATCCGTTCGGGATGGAGCCTCTTGTTCTTTGTTGTCGTGTACCAGGTTTTCTTGCACTTGGTACAACGCAGCTTCACGATCTCACGCATGGCAGCTCCACGAGCAATAGCCGGCTGACCCATGACGGATCAGCCGGTCATAGACTAAAACTATTCGAAGATCTTGGTCACGACGCCGGCGCCGACTGTGCGGCCACCTTCACGGATGGCGAACCGCAGGTTCTCCTCCATCGCGATCGGCGTGATCAATTCGATCGACATTTTGACGTTATCGCCAGGCATGACCATCTCG
>JAAEPZ010000514.1 GCA_024231955.1 bacterium
GCGCCGGGGTGGTTTGCCGAAACCACGTCTTGGGTCGATGTGCGTAAGGTCTGTTCATCATGGCTATGATCATAACAAGATGGTCCGAATGAATCAAGAGGGGAATCGAAGTTTTCTTATATTTATTCGCGATCACGATCGCGCTACGCTTGACCGACGAGCCGGCTGGAAGCCGGCGCTCCCAGCACGATCGAGGGCTTTCGATACGTATAACGCTTCGGCGAGGAGCCGGCTGGAAGCCGGCGCTCCCAGCACGATCGAGGGCGCTGGCGACCGGTTGCGCCCATCCTTATGCAACGCTAGGGTACACTTAGAAGCCGTAAAGTAATAATCTATGCCAAGCTCCTTAGCCAGCCGGGGACTCCGGAATCCCCGCAGCACGCGCCCAGGATCTCGTCTGCTGCCCCGGGGCGCGCAGCCTTGCCACCCCTCGATTTGCGCCCCCTTGGAATGACCATCGAGGGAAATTCTTTTTCTTGAAAGCTGTAGTGCTGCGGTGCGTAAGTCCTTGCCTGAATCGGCCGGCCCGCATTCGCCGGAATCCTCAGGCACTTGGGGACCGTTTTCCAGGTCACCCGATCCCGGCCAGGCTCACTCTTGCGTTCGCAGTCGGTGCCAGGAGCACCAGCCCGGCCTCGCGCGCGAGGCCGGCCAGACTCCGGTAACGGGTGAGCCAATCGCCGTAGGCGTAGACCAGGAGGTGCTCACAGCGGTCCAGCAGCCGATTCCTCAAGGAAGCGGCCTGCTCGGGCTCCGCCTCGAGCAATCTTCCGGGCATCAGAAGGGCGAGCGCATAGCGGCGCTCAGCGGGCCAGATGAGGTTGCCGGCGAACATGTCGCCGCGGATGAAGTGGCCGGCGAGCTCGGGATGGAGCAGGCGCGCGTGCTCGACCCGGCTCGATTCCCGTTCGATACCGAACGGCACCGCCCCGGGGGCAGCCCGGCAGATCTTTCTCAGCAGCACCCCGTTGCCGCAGCCGAGGTCCAGGACGTTGCCACCGCCGCCGGACAGAGTCGCCACCGCCAGCTCCACCAGAGGCTTGTGGGCCTCGTCCATCGCAAGCTCGGAAGCAAACCCGTTGTCGGCGGCGTACCACTCCGGACGCGGTTCTGATTTCTCAAACGGAGTCCGAGGGTCGGGTGCGGACCCCGGAGCGCGGCGCCGGCGGCGCGGCATCGGGGCCTGATACGGAAATCCCAGACCGCGGGCGCCTTGCGCCGAAAACGAATCGCCGCGGCGCCGGACGATATATTTCCGCGCCGTGGCGTCGGTGCGGGTGGAGACCTTGAGCACCGGTGTCTTGACCTCGGCAATCCCGTGCAGTGCCGACCACTCCACCGGCCACGAGAGGATCTCGCGCAGCCAGTCGATCTCCTCGCCGTAGCCGGCTTCCCTGCCGACGTGCAGGTATTTCCTGGCCAGTTCCACGCTCGGCTCGCAATCGAATCGACAGGGCAGATGGAATACGGCGCGGGCGCCCAGCCAGCGCCAGAGGATGTTGGTCTCGGGAGGACCCGCAAGCTCGATGCTGCGGGACCCATCGGGTGGTGGCGCGGTCGCCGCGGCCATCGGCCAGGTGGTATCCACCAGGCCCTGCTCGACCCACACCTGGCGGAAGAACTCGTGGCAGCACGGCGGATATCCCAGGAGCTTTCCGATCGCTTTCTGGTCGGCGGCATCCCAGGCTTTCTTGAATTGCGCCACGTGTTGTGGCGTCCCCAGGGCGATGCGGAACAAGTTTGGCTCCAGGGGCAGTGCGCTCAGGCCGTGCTCGGCCCAGGGCCCGGCGCCGACCTCGAAGTCCTCCGGGGAAACCATGGTCACGGCACAGGGCCGGATCCCGGCCGCGACCGTCAGCCACTCGATCTCGGCCCACGCTTCTCTGATCCGGTTGAGCCTCGGTTCCCAGATCGTCCTCGCGGCGTCGCTCACCCAGCTCACCCTGGTGAAGTCGGGAAAGGTGTAGTCGAGTCGCTCCGTGGCGGTTTCCGAACGCCGAAACTCGATCTTCTCCACAGCGTAGGCCAACGTCGTGGTTCGGCCCCTGGCCCAGGCGTCGAGGAATGCCCTCTCCACCTCCTTGCGAATCGGCCGCGTCGAGAGCGGACGCAATCCCTCGGCGAGCAGCTTGCTTTCGAAATGTGCGAACAGCCTCTTCCAAGCCTCGCAGTGTTCCGTGCGATTCCGCCAGTCGCCGTCGATGGCCGTGCCCGGGCAATGGCCTTTACACTGGAGGAAGAAACGGCAGTTCTTGCATCCACCGTGCTCCCAGGGGGTGTGGTAGAGGGCCAGGTAGCGTTCGAAGCCCTCGGCGTCGGCGATGGTAAAGTCAATACCCTCCTTCTTCGTGCGATCGCAGCCGCTGCGCCGGCCGTTGCCGTCGATTCCCCGCACCGCCCGGGTGGTGTAGGGATCGCAGACGTTCCACACGCAGGCGGTGTTCCAGTCGTGGCCGAGGAGCATCTTGCGCAGGTCGGAAAACACATCGAACCGGAGGGTGAGGAGCTCCTCTTCGAGCTCGGCGAAGCCCAGCAGGGCCGCGACGATCTCGTCGCCGTTGAGAGCGTATTGGCGAACCGCCTCGTCGGCCACCTGGAGAAGGTGAAGGCGCACGGACCTCACTCCCAGGTCCTCCAGATGGCGAATCCAGCGGTGCATGGCAGGAAGCTTGTCGGTGGTGGCGTTCTGGCGGTGAAGGGTGACGATAAGGCCCGGAGGGATCCCTTCTCTGCAAAGGCGCTCGATCGCGGCATGGGTCTTGGACGTAGCCTCACGCGTGCGCTTCAGATCTCCGGCCCACCGCAGGTCATTCCGCTCTCCGGGGCCGTCGATCGAGATACCGACGGCCACCCGGTATTGCTGGAACATGCCGATGTGGTTGTCGTTGATCAAGACTGCATTGGTTTGGATGCTGTTGGCCCCGAACTTCCGGAGACCAAAGGCCCAAAGGTTCTCCAGATCTTTCTCGGGAAGCATAAGCGGCTCGCCGCCCAACACGGTGGACGGTCGGTCCTCCGCCTCCGTAACCCGTTTGATGCTCTCGATATCGTAGGATCCGACCTTAGTGACGGAATGGCGCTGCGGCTCCTGATAACAATACCGGCACCGCAAATTGCACCGCGCGCCCAGAGGGCGGAGTTCCATGTTCATTTTGTGCTCATACTCTCGAATCTGGAACACACCCACAGACCCTCCCGATGGCCAGCGGTGGGTTGAAAACGAGATAGCGATGATCCCGAGGGTGAATACCACGGCGGGAGGAAACGGTGGGTTTCATCAAAGGGCAGGCTCGCTCGCCAGCGGCGCGGTACAGTCAAGATCAGCGATTCGCATCTGCCAGGATTGCAGGCCAATGAAATCACCGCCGAAAGCATGATGCCCGGCGCTGGCCAAGTGCTGCCGGGGTAGACAGGTCGACGTGAGTCTGCCCGTAGGCCGCAGAGAACTCCTCCTTCAGCTCCCGCTCGGTGAGTAACTATTCTACGGCGAAACCAAAAGTCTCAATGCCTAATAATTTCAAATAATCACGACTCTCCTCGCTGTCAAGGTCAAATACGCCGTTCACGCCAGAAAGAATCTCATAGCTTCCAGCTGTTCGGTCGTCTTCCCTGCACCGATCCGAGCAGTCCTCAGCTTGCGCAAGAAACAACAAGTAGTCCTTTCCGATATTGATAATAGGTCCGCCAACCGTAAGTGGCATTCTTTGCTTTACGTAGATTCTTTCGATTTCCTCGCTCCCGGAAATAACCTTGTCTACGCGGATATCGTATTTGACGGCCACTATCTCAACTGAGGGAACAATGCCCCCCGCGCTGTCCCTCTCTTCTTTGAATAGATAATCGGCCGCTTCAACTCTACCCACAACAACTAAACCTGAATGCGTCTCCAACTCCATAGGTATTTCTGCGCTAGGCGAAGCGGCAAGCAGTATACCTGATGTCGCTGTAAGATGGATGAAAAAACACAACAGGAGGATTGATGCGAATCTCAAGACGAGCAGATTGAAATTTCTGCCTGGCATTATTCACCTCTTCTTCCTTAAAACCGCCCGCAGTTTTGGTACAAGTATTTGGGATTAATCGGATCCGAAACGCCGTACGCGGCTTTCTCCATCGCTGGCGTCAAGTTCAATAGTAGCAAATCCTGGATGATGGAGTACTGTATAAAGGCATTCTGGATTTTTGTTACGAGTGCGGCTTCTGTTTTTGCAGTAAGGCCCGCAATCAGCGGAAAGAACCCGGCCACGGTATTGATATTTTTTCCGATACCAGTCGTGAGCTGTCCTACATGGACCATCTCGTGACTAGAAACCTTATTGCGAAATTGACTAGCCACGTGAATATTGAATACGATCTTAGGTGCCGACCTTGTGAGAGTTCCAGGACCGGTGACCCTCCACGGCAGCGTTCCCGCTCCTCTATCATCACAGGAAGGGAATCCCGACAGAATCGGTACGGTGGTTTCGCCAGGAATCTCTGGCAAATAGACAACGAGAGGTACTTGTTCCGCAGCACAGACAAGCGCGCCAAACTTCACGCTTAATTTGATTTGGTATGTTGACATCATGGAAGCAGTACATGCGTTGTCCGGAAAAGCGTACCATTTCGTTAAAGCATTCGTAACGTTGTTCAGTTGAAAAAAACGAACAGATGGACTGTTTCCAGCGCCGTCTGGAGTATCCCAGCCCCAAGAATCTACGCCGACCATCCCTTCAGGAATGACCTCTTTCGTAAAATCCGTTGACTCCCCATCTTTGATGAACCTGTATTCCGGCAAAATTCTGACTCCGATCACATTCATAACCTCACTGTCTCTTCCAATCTCCGCTTCAGTTCCATAAGGTTCTCCACTCCCCGATTCTGTAGCAATAGCTCTGATGCTTTTTGCTCCTGCAGATGCATTTTCCGTGATTATCACCCATTTCGCGAACGTTACACACTCACCTGGAGCAGGTATCGGCTTCGTAACGAACGCCGGCGGCGTGATTGTAATCCCATCGTCCTCGTTCATCTCCGTTGAATCAGTAAAACCCTCAACATATATCGTTACGTTGAAAGGAAAGCCGGTTCCAGGTCCGGTGTAGCCGGGCCTGGTCCATACACATACATTCACTTTCGCCTCATAGGGGGCCGAGCTACCCTTACACCGATCAGCGTCGGTGAACGGATCCCCTTTCTTTCTTGTGATATCTGGTATCGTTTCCCAATTGAAATCCAGGCCAAGAATATCCCGGGGTTGAACAAGCGGCCTCGATTTTCTTTTCATCATCAATGTCATTCCCTCTTCCGGATCAACGACTTTCTTGAGGGGAAGCTCGCCGTCATTCTCGTTTGCATTAGAAAGTTCGAGCAAATAGTCTCCCGTTTCTCCCGCGAATACAGAGTAAACCCACGCGTAGTACCTGCCATCCGCCGGTAGGAGGAGGTCAGCGACCAGAGCATCGCTTCCAAACCCGGAGTCGTCATCTGTGGCGAGGATTTCGCCGGTTTGATCGAGAATGACCAGGTAACTGTCAAAATCCTCCGAAACCAAAGTTACGGAGACGGCTTCGTTTCTCTTGCCCTGAAAGGCATAAACGTCCAGGTATTGGCCCGTGTCCAGCTGGAAATCGGATGATTCCAAACGCTGAAAGAGCGTCCCGAC
>JAAEPZ010000515.1 GCA_024231955.1 bacterium
CCGCTTCCCTTCTGGCCGGCAAGCTCCATGCGGTCCTTCAACGTTCGTATACCAAAGGTCGTGACCTTTATGATTTGTTGTGGTACCTGAGCGATCCGACGTGGTCCCCTCCGAACCTGGACATGCTCAACAACGCCCTGCGGCAATCCGGGTGGGAGGGATCTCCCCTGACCGAGGCCAACTGGCGCCAGCGGATCCGCGAACGCTTGCTGGAGCTCGACTGGCCGCGGGCGGTCACCGATCTGCGGCCCTTTCTCGAGTCGCCCGAGGAGCTGGATCTGCTGACGCTGCAAAACGCCCTGCGGGTACTTGGCTACTGACTCGGCAGCGCCCGGCGCCGCATCGAAGTCAGCACTACCCCCCTTCTCGCCGCCACCGCCGAGCGCGCCTGTTCTCACCGCGTGGCCCGGGGGGGCGCGCCGCCCGTCTCTGACCACGGAACCCCCGAATCCGTCGAGCGTTCCCCTGATCCCGGCTCTTGCCTCTACTCCGCTCCTTACCACTCCTTACCCCACGGGAGAGGGCTGGGGTGAGGGATTTGCTCAGCGAGCCGGCATCAACCCGTGGGCTCACTGTAGCGTCTGCTGTGCCCGATGCCGGCATCCAGGAATATTGTCGATTTATCGCGTATTTAACGACGAATGGAATCATATTCAACAGATTCCTGTGCCGACCCAAGAGATGTTTGGCCACCCTCCTTCCGGTAACCACCCGGCTGAAAGGCTGGAGGATTTGATCCACGCTAGGAGTCATGGTATACAATCCTCATTGGCGTTGCTCACTGGCCTGCACACGGGCAGGAGGAGCCGGCGAGTTCCGCAATCGCAAGACGATGCTTCTACCCGCCGGAATGCCGTCCATGGCTAGTGCTAGTAGTATGGGCTTCGTGAGTCAGTGCCAGGATTGAGGGACCGCCGAGGCGTTATCATCATGGTTGAGCTGACCGCCGTTACCGCATGTCGTTTGTCTCCGTATGCCTGTCGCCATCCGGCTGCCGGCGGTGAGAGGCGCCGGGCAACGCCGAGGCGATGCTCACCCCCTGCAGTCCGCCCCCTCTACGGCGGAGCCGAGGGCGGGCGTTGCCGCGGCCACCGGTCCGTGTCCCTGCCAGGTGCGGGTATCGGAGGCCTGCGTGCAGAGGCGGCCTCCATTGGCCTCAGGCGCCGGAAGGGATCGCCTCGTCGCGGTGCCGTTGGGCTGGCTCGTTCCGCAGGCATGGCGGACCTTCGCAAGGTGATCAGGCGAGGCGAAGAAGCCTCGCGAGAGTTTCAGACTGAAGAGAAGTAGATGTTATCCTCGTGGAGATCAAGAAAATGAAGTCATTCCGGCGCTTTCTTCTGAACAAAAAAAGTCGCACCTGCAGAGTACCCGTTTTCTTGTGCTCAGTTCGAGATTCAGGTGCGGATATTGTCGATATCCTCATCGAAAACCGAAGGAAACTGAAATTCTTTCATAACCCTGTAAAAATAGAGAAACACCGAAATTCGGCCAGCTTCGCCAGAACATTCCATCAGGTACCACACGCATACGTATTCACGCTTGACGATTACGCTCCATCTTTCTCACCATTAGCGATCACTCAGTTGAATCCGATCACGTATGAAACGCTTGAGCAACAAAGCGCAGACAGCGAAGCCGATGATGGCGGGAATGAATCCGCAGGGCAGGAAATACTATCCTATTTTTCCGGAGATCCGAGGGTATCCGACACTGACTTCCTTGTTGAGTTCCATTGGATATCGAGTAAACGATTTGGCACGGTGAAGGATTCGGAACCATGGGCAGACAATAAGAGAGAAGAGGAGCCGGTCGATCTCAACTTGGAACAATTCCTCAAAAGTCACCTTCGTTCAGGGAAAATTATCTTCTGGGGAAGACTCGAAGAAAAGGAATTGCACGCAAAGAAAAATCAGT
The DNA here is from genome assembly GCA_024231955.1 of bacterium. Classification (GTDB taxonomy): domain Bacteria; phylum Krumholzibacteriota; class Krumholzibacteriia; order JACNKJ01; family JACNKJ01; genus JAAEPZ01. Next base: position 1,915 of record JAAEPZ010000515.1, read on the forward strand.
TGGATTTCAAGAACCCGTTGGACTTCATCGTTGACCTTCAAGCGGCACTAAGGAGTAACATCCTCAACTGGGCCTACCAACTTTATCAAATGAGAGCCCAGCCCGAGCCCTCACCGAGCTGGTCTGAGAGGTTGATCCACAGCATGGATTACGGCATAACATTGATCGACTCAAATCATTATATACTATTCGCCAACAAAGCTCGTAGGAGGCGGCAAAAAAACAACATATTAGGTAAACAATGCGTTCAAGTGCTGGGGTGTGAAGAGCATACCGGGCCCTGCGAGAATTGCCCCATTTTTGACTCGCCCCCGGCCAACGTTGACCGTTCCCGGCCCCAGGTATCGTCCGGGGTGATAACGGACTATATGCGCAATCCGAAAGAAAAATATCACATACGCGAGGTTCGAACACCCTATTTCGACAACAAATTCTCCCTGAACCAGTATTACAATTACCTCTTGACGGTGAGCGTCGTCAGACGCCAAGTGAAACATGTCATTGACGCCGCGAGGAGAAATATCAATTCACTGGAATCGTTCGATTCCATCAAAAGCGAGCTCATTCGAGTCTTTCAGGAACTCGGATTCAGCCGGGTTCGCTACTATGAGGCGGCCACCGACGTCACCGATGAGACTTTTGATGAAAAGTTGGGTTACAATGTCTTGTTGGGCGCTCAAGTCAGCAATCCCGAGGAGCAGAAGAATTTTCTTGAACTGAAAATTCCATTGTCTGAGGTGGGCGATCTGGATCTTAGCAACCCCAAGATCTATACAATACACGATTTCCCTGGTCCCAACAAACCCTCCTGGATCAAGCATCTTCAGTTGACCTCCATCAGATGGGTTGATTTCCCGCTAATATCGCAAGGCAAGTTACTCGGCGTCATCGGAATAGATAATGAAGATCGATTACCGGATTTTGATGATGATCTATTGAATGAGTTGAGACTATTTGTCGATTACTTGAATCCTGCGATCACCAACATCAAGGCGAAAGATCTCCTGGCGAAGCTCAATGAAGTAGGATCAGTCATCAATCAGCAACGCGGCACCAGGGATCTGTCATTCAATCTCTGTAAATACCTCGCCGAACTCTTTAAATGCCGTAAAGTCGCGATCTTCAGATACGATCCAATCGCCAAGGAGATAGTCAAAGCGGGAATCTTCCTCAATTTCGGGAAACGATTCGAGTCTAAGGAACATGTCATCTATCGTGGTCTCCATTCAGAAGACTACAAGCTCGGCGAGCATATCACAGGGTGGTTCATGAAGAAGGTAGTGGAGCTTCACTCTCAAAGTAAGGCATTGGACTACACGTTGAATATAATGAATATCGCGTCGAGGCTTTTCGTCTATGACAGGGAATATGATATTTCTGGTGAGCACTTGCATCACAATCCTGGACACATTGGCAAGGAGTGTGAGATCATTGGCAAGTATATCGATAACGGCGAGGAAAGGAAGACTGCAAAGACCAACAGCTTACTGTTTGCTCCACTGATTGCTGAGGGTGAACCAATAGGCTTGATCAGGTTGTCAAATAACGAAAGAAGCGGAACGATCGCATTTTCGAGATTCCAACAAGAGATCCTATCAGGAGTCGTCAAACAGGTCTCAGTCATCGTGAAGAAGGCGTGGGACGCCGAAAAGAATGAAGAAGCGATTCTGAAAATATCCAGCGAGTTAAGAGGAGAAACCGATCTTCGTACAATATGTGATGATGTTGTTAAAAAGGTTCGCGATATTTCACACTCTACGACCGCAATTATTCTATTGCGAGATGATAAGGAACCGGATTGTCTAAGAGGAGTTTCCTGTGCCACTGCCGGGGACACTCAACCGGACCAGATTCAATATAACATCCCGCGGGAATTCGATCCCAACGACACAAAGAACCTCAAGGGGGTGGGACTACCGATATTTGCTTTCTTGACCGGCGAGCGGTTGCGATTTCAAACTCGGGAAGAAATAGAACGGCACTTGGCCTTCTTGCGAGCCTTTCAGGACATTTTTGGCAGTGCGGAATCCACAATTATCTCTCCTCTGAAGGTCGCAAACAGGCCCGTCGGGATCCTTCGCATTCAATCCATACGAGCCAATGCTTATTCTGACGATTTTTATCGCCTTTTTACAATCATGGTTAACTTCGTCGAATTGGCTATCGCAGCCGCCTACGAACTACAAGAGCGGGATAGAAATCTGGTGATATTCGGACATGAAATGAGCAGCGCCGTGACTCAGGTCAGAGGCTTGGCGGATCTCATGGAACGCCGCTATTCACGCATCGAAGAATTGTGGAAAGACTCCATGGACAGCACGTTTAAGGAACTCGACAAAGTCAATGACCAATGCAAGGCCGGCTATGCAGCATTGGGACATACGGAACCTCTAGTCATTGATAACAAAAGGAGGTTCCTGACCGATCTTGGCCGCCTGCGGCGAATCGGCGCCATGATGGCCTTCAACATTCAGAATTACTTCTATCATGAGGACGTAGATCGAGAGAGCTTTCGACCTTCCGATTCCATCAAGAAGCTTATTGACCTCTGGACTCCTTATGCCCAGGAAAAATTTTGTCACATCGACTTTGACGCCGACAGAGAGTTTTCTCGATATCGGATTACTCAAGATCGATCCAAATTCGAGCTTCTCATTTACAATTTGATTTCCAACGCAGTTAAATATTGCGATGAGAATACGAACATATCGATGCTTGCCGAGACAGACAGGCAAAGCTTCGTTTGTACGATCTCGAATTATGGATGCGGAATCCCCGGGGACGATGTCGAGAAAATATTTGATGACGGTTTCCGAAGTAAGAATGCGAAAAATACCGCGATCGGTCTCGGAAAGGGCCTGTTCATTATTCGGAATATGTTGGCGGGTCAGTTAGCCGGTACAATTGAGCTTACCCGCCGCGAGGATCCAACGACGTTCACCGTAATAATAGCGGATATGCGACGGAGGGATTTTCTATGAGCGGCAGCGGGGAATTATCGATTCTATTCGTCGATCATGAACTCGAACAGATGAGCGCCTATATTGAATACCTCGAACTGGAAGGTCATCAAGTGACCAGGTGTCGCTATGTTGAGGAACTTTCGGATTATGTAGAAGAGGGAACTTATGACATGATTATATTGAATACCATGATGCCCCGGAAATCTCTCAAAAATAATGAAACATCCGAACTCGACCGAGACTACGTGATGGAGCACGCTGGGATACAATATGGCGCTGTTGCCTTGAGGAACGTGAGGATTCCGATCATTATTCTTACCGACACACCTGCCTCTGAGATTTGGAGAAACAAGGCTCTCATTGGTATCAGAGTTAGCGAGGTTTGCCAAAAATTGTCGACAACACCCGCCAGGTTGGCGAACATCGTTAGATACGCCGGAGATCGACGGAGTTGAGAAGCCTGACGGCGATCGCATGGTTTGTAGCGCGCGGACATAGGGAACTGCAGCCCGAGGAGAACGTGAATGGACAACGATAGTGGAAACCTCTCCATTTTGTTTCTCGACGATGAAGCCGAGAAAACGAGAGATTACGTTGAATTCCTTCAACTCGACGGCCATCGAGTGACGCCGTGTCGTTACATCGAGGATTTTGTCGAACTTCTTAAAAGAGAGAAGTACGACGTAATTATAATGGATGTCATGATACCTCAGAAGCCGATTGCCAATGGTAAGACACATCGAGGTGGTTCGGATTTCAACATGTACTTGGCTGGTGTTAAGCACGGTCTTCCTCCTCTAGAAGGTCGTAAGATACCAATCATCATCCTGACGAATGTACCAATCAGCGGAATTCAAGAAGAGCAGGTTCTATCCAAGGTCAACATCCATGGTGTGTATCAAAAGGTGCAAACGCCGCCTTCGCGATTGGCAACGATTGTCAACCGAGCAGGGATGAGCGTAAGATGAACACCTGCATGAGATGCTATACGGAAATCGAAATCGGAAGCGATTGCTGTCCCATCTGTAACGCACCGATTTCGACATTGGCCTGGGGGAGGCCACCTTCGCCTTCACCACGGGAATCCACGCTGGATCCAGGCACCCGGATTCTCGGTCGCTATCAAATCGTCAATTTTCTCGGTGCCGGGGCAATGGGTGAAGTCTACAAATCCAAGGATCTCGATCTCGACGTACTCGTGGCCCTCAAGTTTTTGCATTCAACCCTCGCCAGCGAACCTTCTATGGTAGAGACTCTTCGCAATGAGGTGCGAATTGCCCGGCAAGTCTTGAATCCTTATATTTGCCGTGTTCACGACATCGGCGACGCTGACGGGCGACCATTTTTTTCCATGGAATACGTGGGTGGCGGAAGCCTTCTTAAGTTTCTGAGTCCTTTTCGACAACTGCCCCGAAAGCAGGCGCTGCGGATCGCGTGCGAGCTTTGCGCCGGTCTCGATGTTCTGCATGCAGCAACCATCATGCACCGTGATCTCAAACCGGCTAATATCCTGTTTGATGCTTGCGGAAATACACGTATCACAGACTTCGGACTGGCCGGCCTTAGAGCAGAGATTGCCAGCCAGAAGGGCCTTACGGGTACACCACGCTATATGTCTCCGGAGCAGCTGGCTCAGTGCGAAGTATTGCCACAAAGTGACATCTTCTCTCTGGGAGCCGTCCTCTACGAAATCTTTGCGGGACAGCCGGCCTTTTCGGGTCCTGGTCTCCTGGATTTTCCCAGACAGCATGAGCAGGGTCCCATTGCACCGAGGAAACTTCGACAAGAGATCGAGCCTGGCGTCGAGGCGATCATCTTGCAGTGTTTGGAACTGGATCCCACCTCGCGACCGGCATCCGCGCGCGATGTCCTGGTGGAGCTCGCCGGAATCCTCGGCGATTTCGCCGTGCTCGGAACGCCCATGCCGACAGCAGGGGGAGGAACGTCGAAGCGGTTGCTCTTGCAGGGAGTACCACTCCCAACGCCATTCTTTTTTGGGCCGATCGCCAAAGGCAACGCCTTTCTCGGCCGCGGCCACGAGATGAGCACCATCTTCAGTCGCCTTCATCACGGCGAATCCTCGGCGATCGTTGGTGAATTGAGGAGTGGCAGAAGTTCTCTTCTCTACAAACTCGCGGATACAGGCACCCGGAAGGTCTATCTCGGAGATCTGGCGGACAAGATTACGGTACATCGGATGGACCTCAGCGCGATCACCGATGAGTACACTCCTGGGGCCTTTTGGAAGGAATGTCTGGAATCACTTTATGATCATCCAGGCGATGCGAAAACCGTCAAATTCCTGGAGAAGGCTGAAGGATTCGGTTACGAACGCCGCCACCTTCAGCGCCTCTTTGACCACCTTGGCGCCACCAGTCGGCGTCTGGTGCTTTTGCTGGATGATTTCGAGCAGTTAGTCGAAAGACGGAACTTTCGCTCCGACAGTCAATTTTTCGCCCTGCTGCGAACAATCGTCACCACCGGCAATCTCACGATGATCCCAGCGAGTTGCCTCACAGTATCCGAGTTGAACAAGATGTTTCCACCGGTTTCGAAAAACCAATCACCCTATTTCAATCACGTGATCGATGTACACCTGCGTCCGTTCGAGGACGAGACCATCGAAGAACTCCTGGGGCGAGCCGGTGAGGAATTCTCGGCGAAAGACCGAGCCTTCATACGGCAACTGGCGGGTCGCCAACCCTATCTCCTCCAAGCCCTGGGTGCCACCCTCTTCGAAATTCGCGGAGAAGATCGCCGGGTACAGGCTGCACAGGAATTCTACCGTCGAGTCCACGAGTATTTTGATGAGCTATGGATGCGACTGGAAAATCGCTGCAAGACTGTGGCGATCATCCTCGGCATGGCACAGTGGGCGGGTGAGGTTGAGGGGAGGAATTTCGAGTATAGCGAAATCGGATCCCGAGACGACGTCGGATCCGAGTTGAAAAAACTAGCCATTCTCGGGTTGGCCGAACATTCACTGGTGGAGTGCACCCCTGGTCACAGTTACTGCCTCTTATGGCGAGGAGAGCGGTGGGAGATCGCAGCTCATGTTTTTTCGTGGTGGCTGTGGGAGCTCGTTGCCAGCGAGGACTCGCTGAACGGCGAGGCTTATGACAGTCTTCTCACGCAGAAGGAGTGGGAGGTTCTGCAGGCACACGTCCGAGGGCTACCGTATTCGAGATTTCCAGAAGCCGACGATATGATCAAGTACTTCGCAGGACGGTACTCATGGTAGATCTGAACATGGCTCGATTGATCAATCCCTACCTCGCGGGCAACCCGGTGCGCACGGATGGCGCATTCTTCGGCCGCCTTTCGACCCTCAACTGGGTGAATGAAGTGCTGACCGATCGCCACACCGACTTCATCGTGGTCTTCGGTCAGAGACGGGTTGGCAAAACCAGTTTTTTACTCAAGCTGCAACGGCGTTTACCCGAGGAAGTCTATATTCCTGTCTTTTATGACATGTTGCCTCGAATGAATCTCCCCCTGGGAGAAATCCTGGCGGAGATTGCTGAGGCCATTGCCCTTAAACTCGATCTTCCCGATCCTGAATTGAGCGCCTTCGATGATCAAGGGCGATACTTCATCAATAAGTTTCTTCCACAGGTCTATGATGTTCTCAATGATGACCTGCGGCTGGTCCTGCTGATTGACGAGTTCGATATCCTGGATCAGAACGAACGGGGTCGGCTTGCGACAAGCAACCCTGGAGCGGAACTTCACAGCTTTCTGCGTAGGGTGACCGGTGGCGAATCGCAGCTGGCCTTCATTTTTGCCATGGGTCAACGCATCGAGAATCTCAGCCTGAATGCAAAAATCACCTTCAAGGCATCTCAGCAGCGGGAAATCGGGATGCTGGATCCTGCCAGCGCCAGAGCCGTGGTGCGACAGGCCGAAACCAACGACAGTCTGCGTTTTACCGAAGAGAGCGTAGAGCACATTCTGCACTTGACCGACGGACATCCTTATCTCACCCAGCTTCTGTGTCAATGTATTTGGAAACAGGCATATCGCCGCCCACAGCAATCGATACCGCCGGTTATCGAGGTACCTGATGCCGAGACCGCCGTAGAGGAGGCGCTGGAGACCGGTGACAACTCCCTGGTGTGGATCTGGGAGAGTCTCATTCCGGCTGAGAGGGTCTATGCTGCGGCTATGGGTGAGGTCGCCACCGAAGGGGAGAGTATCTCCGTGGACTCCGTAATCAATATAATCGTCGGACATTCCCCTGAACGCCGGAGCCGGGAGGTGGAGCAGGCACCCGACGGCCTGGTTCGCCGGCACGTTCTGAGGGAGGTCGGCTCGGACCACTACCAGTTTACCATTGAGCTTTTCCGACGCTGGGTCCGGGTACGGAAAACGTTGCGGGCCGTCGAAGACGAGCTCGACAGATTGCGGCCGGACGCCGAGGCGTTTTTTGTTTCGGGTAAAGAAATGGTCGACAACAAAAGATGGAGGGATGCCCATGATCTTTTTAGCCGGACGCTCGAAATCAATCCTCAACATCTTGGAGCTCGGCTTCTACTCGGCGAGTCGTTGCTGGCGTTGAACCGGCCCGCGCAGGCCGTCGACGAGTTGGAAGGGGCATACCGCCTCAATCCCCGAAAAGCACGCCTGCCCCTGGTACGGGCACTCGTCAAGCGGGCTGAGGGACTTGTGCCGACCGATGAAGATCAGGCATTGGCGATTTGCGAGCGTGCGTTGGGCCTGTCACCGACGGAATCGTTCGCACTGAAGATGCAGAGTGAGATCCGTGCGAGGCGAGGTGATGATCTGACCGATACGAAGGAGATCAATTGAGGAAAGCACTCAACGACGAGAGTGGAGGCTATGAACATAGCCTACCATTCTCATGGCTGGCCGGCAACTGGTATGCCTCGAGCGGGCGAGGCTTGGCAGAAGTCAAGAGGAGATTCATTCGACTATGAATCACAATACAAGCTCGCCGGGGGTTTGCTGTCCTCAATGCGGAGTCGAGTTGCAGTCGGGTCGAGGCTGCCTGAATTGTGGTGAAACGCAGTCATGGAGAACGACTAAGGGGCCCTGGGCGACGGTGCCGCTGGACGGGGATGCGCTTGCCAACGCTAAAGATCATAGCTGTTTTACGTCTTCGGATCATTCGTTTCTCAAACGAGACACGCCGCTTCTCGGCCGCTACCGGATCATCGACGTTCTCGGCAGAGGCGGAATGGGGAGAGTTTTCAAGGCTGAGGATCTTGTTCTTCGGAAAAAAGTGGCATTGAAGTTCCTGCACAAGGAACGAGTAGATGACGATTCGATCGTAGAACGGTTCCGCGAAGAGGTGAGAACTGCTCAGCAGGTTTCCCATCGTAATGTTTGCCGACTTCACGACATCCATGAAATTGGTGGCCTACCATTCATATCCATGGAGTATGTCGACGGTGAAAGTTTGTTTGAACTTTTGCAGCGCAATGGGCGGCCGCCTAAGAAACGAGCGCTAGAGATCGCCCTTCAGATTTGTTCCGGTCTCGAGGCGCTACATATGGAGGGAATTCTCCATCGCGACCTCAAGCCCGCCAACATCATGATTGACCGCAAGGGTAGGGCCCTGATTACAGATTTCGGTCTGGCCGCAATGCTGGCTGACACAGTTAGTGAGGCAGATGGGAGCGCGGCAGGCACCATGGCCTACATGGCACCGGAGCAACTGAAGGGATCAGAGCTATCTCTGAAGAGTGATCTGTTCTCTTTGGGAATCATCCTTTATGAAATCTTTACCGGCCAGCCGCCTTTTAGCGTGGACTCACATATTCATGGTAAGTTTGCTGTTCAACTAAACGTCACGAATCTGATCTCGCAACATAAGCGCGGACCAGAGCTTCCTCTCAGTGTGTGCGATGATTTGGATCATGTCATCAGTGATGTGATCATGCGTTGCCTGGAGCTCGAACCCGCCAAGCGGCCGGACTCGGCTAGGGAGGTCTACGAAACGTTGAGGGGAGTGAGTCATGGAGAGGCATATAAAGCAGGGACCGATTACGAACGGTTGCGGGCCGATCCATCGCCGTTTATTACAGGGCGAGTAGTTTGGGGTGAAGCATTTCTGGGTCGCGAATCGGAGACCAGCACGCTTTTGAACCGGACGCTCAAGGGCGAGTCCACAGCCGTGGTAGGTGGGCTTAAGAGCGGCAAGAGCTCTTTGCTACGGCAGCTTGCCAATGATCTATTGAAAACATCGAAACGTGTCACGGTTCATCGAATTGATCTACGGTCCGTGTCGGATGATTTCACACCCGCCTCTTTCTGGAAGGAGTCACTGGAGGCGCTTCACGATCACTCCGACGACTTGAAAATAGGCCGACTACTTGAGGCGGCCGAGCCGGTCGGCTACGAACGACGCAGTTTGCTTCGACTTTTCGAACAGCTCGGAGAAAAAGACTGGCGTCTCGTGCTATTGCTCGACGAATTTGAGCAAATATTTACTCATATCAATTTCAAATATGACAATCAGTTCTTTGCTCTACTGCGATCGATTGCGACGACCAGTGGTGGCCTTACACTGGTACCGGCTAGTCGCCTCTCTGTCACGCAGTTGAATGAAGAATTCCCTCCCGGCGACAGAGGCTCGCCATATTTTAATTTCCTGATCGACGTCCATTTGCGCCCATTCGATGAAGATACCGTCGAGGAGCTCCTCGGCCGGGCTGGTGAGAAGTTTTCTCCAGATGATCGACACCTCATTCGGCGCCTCGCCGGTCGTCAACCGTTTCTGCTACAGGCCATGGCGGACGCCCTTTTTGAGACCCGGGGCGGCGGTCGACACGAACGTGCCGGCAAAATCTTCTACGGGCAAATCCGATTCTATTTCCAGGAGTTGTGGGATTGGGAAGGGTTTACCAACAACTGTCGCACCACAGGAATTATACTCGCTCTTGCCGAGTGGGCCGGCCGTGCGGCGAACAAAGATATCGATTATCGTGAAATCGGACACCGGGACGACATAGATTTCGAGCTGCACCAGTTGGAGAAACTCGGATTGGCGGAACAAGCGACGGAAAGCAACGAGATCTGGCACAAAACCTGGTTGATCTGGCGAGGGCAAAAATGGGGAGTCACAGCTCATTCCTTTGCCTGGTGGATCTGGGAGCTCGTGGTCACCGAGACCTCTAAGTTTTCTGCGTATGCGGAATGGTTGACCAAGGAGGGCTACAGTTGTGTACTGACACGAAAAGAGTGGAGGAAATTGCTCGCCAGGGTGCGTGAGCAGACCGACTGGCGGCTCCAAGGCGTCGATCGGATGGCCCACAACTTCTTAACCGACTTCTACGCTAGGAGCTCGAAATGACTCGGATCACCGAGCCAACGCGACAGGTCAATCCATACATAGCCGGCAATCCGATTCGGGAGGACAGCTCCTTTTTCGGCCGCGAACGAACGTTGGATCGTTTGAATGAAAACCTTTGCAACCCGCACAACAATGCGATTATTATTTCCGGCCAACGACGAATCGGAAAGACCAGTCTGCTTCACAAGTTAGAACGGACTTTGTCGGGAGAGTTATTTTTTTGCAGGTACTTCGACTTGATGGACATGGCTCAACGTCCATTGGGGGAGGTTCTCCTGAATTTGGCTGACACTCTCGCCCGCAAACTCGATATGCCCGATCCGGAGTCCAAGGATTTTGACAATCTGGGCAGATTCTTTGTCAACAAGTTTCTCCCTGAAGTATATAGGAGGCTGAATGATCTTCGGCTGGTGTTTTTGCTGGACGAGTTCGAGGTTGTAGATCAGGCAGCCAAGAATGACCTCGTGGAGGGAGCTGCAGCGATTACCTTGAATCCCTTCCTGCGAAGGATGATGGGAACCGAACCTCAGCTGGTTTTCATCTTTACGGTCGGTCGCGCCGACGACCTGAGCATGGATGTGAAAACCACTTTCAGGAATGCGCTCCAACATACCTTGTGGGTTCTTGATCCTGCGAGCGCCGAGGCGCTGATCCGACAGGGCGAGGCCGAAGGCCCCCAACGCTTCAAGGATGAAGGTGTACAACACATCCTGGATCTCACCAATGGCCACCCCTACTTGACTCAACTGCTTTGTCAGTGCATTTGGGAACGGAGTTACCAACGTTACCGCCATGTGAAGGAAGTGGTGACGATTGACGCCTCGGTGGTGGAGACGGCGGTTGAGGGGGCGTTGGAACTCGGAGAGAACGCTCTGGATTATATCTGGAGAGGTCTGACGCCCCCCGAGATGATCTTCGCTGCGGCTGTTGGTGAGATTGCCGACCTGAATCAGATCGCGTCGGAGGCTCGAATCATTGAGAGAATCACTGAACATTCTCCGGAATATCGCAACCGTGAGGTGGAACAGGCCGGCGATAGACTCATAAAGCGACAGATTCTAAAAGAAATCGAACCCGGCTGCTATCGATTCGAGATCGAGATGCTGCGGCGATGGATCCAGCATCAAAGATCTTTAAGAAAAGTCGGAGAAGAGCTGGATCGATTGGAACCGGAGGCCGAGGCACTATTTGGTTCAGGTGAGAATTTTTATTATAGAAAGGACTGGCACGAGGCTGCCGGATACTTTCGCCGGGCGTTGGAGATAAATTCTGACCATTATCGAGCTCATCTGTTGTTGGGAGAGACCTTACTTATGATGAATAGCCGCAAGCAAGCGGTGAGCGAAATGGAGGCAGCATACCGATTGAATTCCAAAGGTGCACAAATGGCACTGTCCCGAGCCCTGGCGCAATATGCGGAAGAGATTCAGAGCGCAGACGAGAATCAGGCGTTGGCCATCTGCGACCGGTCGCTGAGAATCCTGCCGGGCGAGGTTTTGGCCCGCAGAATTCAGGCCGATATATGGACGCGACGGGGAGATCTTGCTTTCAAACAGGAGAACGTGGACGCGGCTCTGGGCTATTTCCGGAAGGCGCGTAACACCACTAAGTTGGGACAGGTCGAAGAATACAAGCGACAACGCAAGGAGGAGATTGAGAGTACGTTCCGCCGCAGTCTTCTTGTCGTAAAGGCCGCAGAGGCCGCCGCCGGCGCGTGTCAACGGTCGGCGGCGAGCGCTTTCCCCCTGAGAAGCCGTGGCATATGGCTGGCGGCGGCAAGAGTGTTCAAGCAGGAAGCAGAGATGTGTCTTCACCTGGCAGAAGGACTCGCAATGCTGGGAAAATTAGCTCTATCGAAAGATAAGAAATTGCTCGAAAGTCAAGATGCATCGAAGAAACTTCGTCAGGTGAAACGAATCCTACCCAACGATGATCGAAGGGAGGAGGGAGAGTCTGAGACATCGGTGAGTTTCCCGGATCGGGAGAATCTCTCCGGAGTAAAGGATCCAGCAGCAAGGCTGACGTTGCAAGAAATGGAAAAGCTCCGGCAACGATACGACGGAGATATCGATCGAGCGATAGAGCGTGGAAATGCATTTAATAGAGCCTTGGCCCAAGCAATAGGTGATTGTCGACTAAGGATAGGATCGCAAGATGACAGGCTGCGAGGATGGGCATTGCATCTCCTGGAGGGGAAACAGAGAGCGGTCCACACGTATGTCGAAGGGATGCATGCTTTGCGTCAGGAGATGTTCAGCGCAGCTGAGAGGATATTCGGTTGGGCATTCGAAAGCGTTGGTTTATCCGAATATATCGCGGATACCGGTAGGAAGTCGAATAGTGCAAGCCCATCAGCGATCTGGCAAATGAAGGTCATGGCACCCTCCGACAAACTTGAGCTATGGCTCGACGCTCCCGTGACACGCGTCGCCTTTTCAGCGGACGGTGAGTTTCTGGCGACGGCGTCGACGGCCGGGGTAAGAATTTGGCGACTGGAGGAGGGAGAGCTTCTTCGTGAGTTTGCCAACAGCAATCTGGTGAAGGATCTTGCTTTCACTCCCGACGGTACGGCACTTGCGGTCGCATTTGATAATGGCTACGTCAAACTGTGGTCGACGGGGGATGGAAGATTGATCCACACCTTCAAACATCAGGCGGACGTTCTTGCAATCAGATTTCTCCCGGGTGGGGAGGCTCTGGTTTGCGGCTCGGGTGACAGAACCATATCGTTCTGGGACCTGGCCGACGGCCGCCTCAGATACTCTTCCAGGTACCGTAACGAAGCCGTCCAGAGCAATGATTTTTCCTTTGATTGTAGCAGATTGGCTACCGGATCGACCGACCGCTTCGTTCAGTTGTGGTACGTGGCGAACGGCAAGCCGCTGGGAACGTTAAAGGGCCATGAAGGGACGGTTGGGAGCGTTGCTTTTTCTCCGACGGGCGAGGTCGTGGCCAGTGGGTCGGACGACAAGCTGATCCGCCTGTGGCGTGTCATCGATGGGCGGCTAGTCGGTACCTTAGGAGACTGTGCCGGTCGAGTGACGGGCCTTGCCTTTTCTCCTGACGGCAGAATGTTGGCTTCGAGTTCAAGCGATGAGAAAGTACGAATATGGGACGTGGTTGAGAAGAGGCTGATTCACACCGTGGAAGAGCCCGCGGCGGCGGCGGCTACCGCGGCGTTTTCTCCCGACAGTAAGAGATTAGCCTGCGGTACTTGGGACGACACGGTTCGTTTGTGGAGTACGGCTGATGGTAAGTTACTGCGAACGCTTGGCCCAACAGATTAACTACCACTGTCCTGGACGTACCGGGCAAGGTGCATCAGGCGACATCGGCTTCCCACCGCATTGCCTGGGGGGTGTGTTTGTAGCAGTTGTTCAACTACCGAGCAGTCTGGAATCAGAACGAATGGCGAAAAGCGAAGACCTCAAGGTGTTCATCTCGAACCGGAGCTCGATCTGCGACGAGTGCGGGGAGGAGCTCGGGCGCAGGGCCTGGATCACTCTGCGCCAGGACCAGGGAGCCCTGTGTCTGGCCTGCGCCGACCTAGTGCTGCGGCGCGTAAGTCCTTGCCTGTATCGGCGAGCAATCCGCGGCGCTGGCAAGGCGCGGCGACGCAGGCATAGTGGACTATGTCGAGGACCGCAACGCCGCCTGCGTCGTGGAGGGCCGGCGATACAGGCAAGGAATTATGCGCCGTAGCACTAGATCACCTGGTCTTTTTGCCGGCCGGTGACGCGGCGCTGACCCGGCGGGCACGCAAGCACTCGACGCTGGTCGCGGTGGTCTTGAAGTGGAGCCGCGCGCGCAAGCGGTATGAGCGCCAGGGGCTGCTGTTGGAAACCGAGGCGTGGGACCGGGCGGAGCAAGAATGCCTGGCCGACGACGAGGCCCGAAAGCGGCGCCAGGAGCGGGCCGCACAGCGGCGGGCGGAACTGGATCAGGACTATGTGAAGCGCTTCGCCAAGCGGGTCCGCGAGCTCTACCCGCGATGCCCGGCCGAACGAGAGACCGCCGTCGCCGAGCGCGCTTGTCAAAAGTACAGCGGCCGAATCGGCCGCTCGACCGCCGCCAAGAGCCTTGCCGAGGACGCCGTACGCCTGGCGGTGGTGGCCCACGTCCGGCACACGGAGACCGACTACGACCGAATCTTGGCGCACGGCGGCGAGCGATGGGAAGCGCGCACCCAGGTACAGAAGACGGTGGACGCGGTTCTGAGACGCTGGCAGGATCTGGGATGAACGAGCATCGTGGGCCGCGATGCGGCCAGCCGCAGGAAACGGCGGAAGGCGGCCAGATCGGCGATGTTGAGCATCGCCCGCACGTCGCGCTCGATGTAGGTCTGGAGATACGACCCGTAGAAGGCATCGGTCGGCGGCGCGTCGGGATAAGCGAGGCGCGGAAAGCTGCCGCGGACAATCCGCTCGAAAAGGTCGAGGAGGGCGAGCCTGGGCCGGGTGCTGATGGAGGACTTCGCGCGCAACGCGCGGGTGGCGGGAGTGAAGAAGATCTACACCCGGGTACTGTGGAACGACCTGGCCCTGATCCGCTTCTTCGACTCGGTGGGCTTCATCCCGGGGAGGACGGCCGGGGCGGTCTTGACTCCTGGCGTGGTCGTTGTGAGCTAGAATCGAGGTAGCGCCCGGCCGTCCTCCTGAAGCGGGGCGACAAACGTCCGGACCATCGCAGAGGAGCACGCACGATGGAAGCGGCACAAACCCTCACGGAATACGAGCTGGAACGAGGAAAGCCGCTGCCGAGCAC
>JAAEPZ010000516.1 GCA_024231955.1 bacterium
CCATTCCTTGCCGGATGGGCTGGTGTCTGTTGTCGACCGCCGTCGGCGTCGGCTCGGCGCCGGAGGCGCTTTCTCGGTGCTGCAGAACGAGGGCATGACGCTTGGATCCCAGCGCCGGCCGTGCAGCGAAGCGCCGAGGACGTTGACCCAGGTGCCGTTGCGTTTCCAGTTCTTGAATCCGGCGAGCCGTCCGAGGTGCTCGCCCGAGATCGATCCAAGATCGGCGGCGATGCGTTGGGCAAGCCATCGTTGTGCCGTCAACCTCGACGATTCTACGAGTCGCCGGGCGCAGGCAAGCCAGATGTGACAACCGCCGGCAGGGGAGGTCTCGACGACCAGGGCGTCGTACTTGTGGGTCACGGCCCGGGCACGTGGCGTGGCAACGTCGTCCAAGAAGACGAGGGGCCAGGTGTATCCCCTCGCCGGCCGGACGTAGACCTCGGCCCGATGCACGTTTTGTGCCCTTGCCCAAGCCAGCGGCAACGAGGTCGAATCGAGGTCACGGTGCCAGATCATGGCGCCCGAGGGGCGCCGGACGGCCAGGTCGGCGCGGTCGATCCCGATCTCGTGCCACCACGCCAACATCGATCGTGTGTGTTCGTAGGCTCTCATGATTTCTTCTCTCTACCCCCTGGGGGGGCCTGTGGTTCATGGTCCCTCTCAGGACCTGACGAACCGCTCCTGATCGAAGGGTTCGCGGCGCCGGAGCATGAAGTAGACGGCTCGGCCGAGCTCGGCGATGGTCTCGTCGTAGCTGTCGAGCAGCGCCATGTTGGCGGCCACGGACATCTGGACATCGTCGTCCTCGAAGTGCTCGAGCAGGCCGGCTCGATTCCTCGCCTGGTCGATGCGCTCCTCGTACGGCGGGAGGTTGTACTGGGTGATGGTTTTCTGGATGTGCGAGAACAGGCCTCCGCGCTTGCGTACGAAGCGCATCCTTCGACGCAGGAGGTCGCGAGTCGCCCGCATCTCGCGGGGATAGACATAGGCGAGCGGCAGATTGCCGCCGCGCAGCAGGGCGGCGATCTTGTAGGAGTCGATCCTGTCGTTCTTCGTCTTGCCGCCGTGGATGGCCTTCATGTAGAAGGCGTGCCTGACATAGACGAACAGCTTGCGCTTTTGTGCGCCACGCAGTATTGCCATGGAACAGACCACTCATGAAATCGAACTGAATCGACTTCGAAGAGAGAACCAACGCCTGGTTAGAGAGATAGAACTCTATAGGCGAGAGCGCAAGATTGTCGCTGGAGGTATCACGCTTGTGCTTTTTGGTCCGCGCTTAGTGGCAAGTCTTAGATCTTGGCTAAGCAAAACATCGCCAGAGTTGCCACTGCCGGTAGATGAGACCGCGGAACTTGCGGCGGCAGTCATCCGCCGCATGATTTCTATCGGTCTTATTGGGCTCCTCTTCGCTTCGATTCCTTCGATTCTACTCTGGAAACAGAACCGTCTTTTCAAGGACCTTACTGAGCAGGCAAACTACTTGACCAGCGTGCAGAACACGCTACTTGAGGCGGAGACAAAGGAGAGTCAACTCCAGCGAAAGCTCGCTAAGTTGAATTTACTGGGGCGCCAAGAGGAAGCGGTTAACGAATTTATCAACCGACTTCGAGGAGTTTCAAGGGTCTCAAACTCATTACAGGATAAAGCGCCGTCGCTCTACCCACCACGTGCCAAGGCTGCCTGCGTACCCCTTCTTCGTGAAAGTCTCCCTGAGCTACGTAACCTTTCACGAACCCTTAAGCCCATCAAAGGAGAAAAGTCAACCGCCCGCGGACGTCTGCTTGCAGATCTCCTCGCTCTCCCAGCCTGCGAATTGCAGCCCTTAGGGACTGAATACTGGGTAAGTGGGCCCGGCATGACGTCCTTCGCTGAAGAGGTAGGAAATCTAATTCATCCGCGACAGTTTCTAAGGTATGTGCCGTTTGATAATGCCGACTTTTCTGGTCTGGATTTATCATTTTCTAGCCTCCTCTTTCTTAGCGCGCCAGACTCTCGATTTGATGGAGCTTCGCTCATCGGTTCACAACTTACGGGCGCGGATCTACGGAGATCCTCTTTTATGAACACTCACCTCGCGGAAACATGGCTTCAGGGTGCTCTCCTTCAAGGTGCTGATTTGAGCTCAGCGATAGGATTCTCGGGGCCGCCTTTCGACGGATTGAACGTGCCCTCTTACGACGACACAACGCAACTACCGCCAAGCAGGGGGGAAGATGGTTCCTAAGGGAAGATCGAGTGGGTGGGTCCCGATCCCCTTTGAGGGCCTCCTGGTCTTTCGGACGAGGGTAAAAGCGGCGAAATCCGGAAAACAGCGGTCGCGGTGGGGGGCCCTCCTTCGCGCCGGCAGGGGGCATCACACGCAGCTACTCCGGATCCGCTTGCCGCGGGGCCAGAGACTCCGACAGCCGGTCGTAGGCACTCCGGAACGGTTCCATCAGAAGCCTCCTTCCTGATCCGTGACTCTGTGGCACCACAGTAGCGGCTCCGACATCGGAAGGGATTTCGGGATCACGGCGATGGCTCTCCAGAAGCTCGACGAGGGACAACAGCGCCTCCGAACTGGCCACAGCCTGCGGCGAGATCCCCACTGCTGCGGCGATGGGACGCAGCATCCAGGCCGGGATCTTGAGCTGGCGCGTGGGTAGGGAGACGGTGTAGAGACCGTCAGGCTGGCCGCGGAACCTGGCCTACCCGCGGATCCGCCGAAGCCGCAGGCTCGGGAGGAGCCGTGGTCTCGCGGCCAGCCTCCGAAGTGTTGTGCTGGAACAGGACCCGGAGCGCAGATCAGAAAAAAATGCGCACAGGAGGTGTGTACCTACTTGACAAGAGCCTTCTAATGGGTGGCACGTTTTTTTTGGGGGGGGGGACGACTACCTCGCCGCCAAGCCCTACCGCGGGCGCGAGCTGCGCGCGGGGAGGCTTCACGGAACGTCGAAGACTTCGTCGAGACTCTTGGCGTCCAGGACGCGGTCGAGCCACTGTTCCAACTCCGCCGGGTTGGCTTTCTCCAAGAGAGCGAGAATCCGCTTCGGCAGGTCGCCAAAGCGACGCGTCAGCTGGCGTTTCAAGACGGAGATCTTGCCCTGCTCGACACCTTCCTCGCGTGCCAGACGCTCGATGCTCGTGACGTAGCGCATCCTGCGTTCCTCCTCGATCTTGTGGACCTCAGCCCGGAGCTCCCGTTCCAGCTCCCTGGGCAGGGCCATCACCCAGTCGATGAACCGGAACAGCTCCCGGATCTGCTGCTTCTCGTAGCCCCGCACGTAGAGCCCGCGGACCAGCTCCTTCTTCCAGTAGAACCGCCCCGCGGTGTCCTTGCGGGTGGCCCGGGCCTTCAGGTGGGCCATGACCACCACGGCGGCCGGGCTCGGATCCGCCTCGAGCCCGTCCCAACGGTCATTGTAGTCCAACAGCTTGACGATCGGGTACTTGAAGCTCAGCTCCGAGCCCATCAGATCGTGCTCGAAGCGCTCCGGGCGCCAGTCCGGGGCGTCGTCGCCGAGGATCGCGAGGTTGGCCACCGCCTTGGGATGGAGGTTGAGAACAACCCGGTGAAAGCGGGGTTGGTGGCGAAGGCAGAGGATTGGCGTTGGAGTAGCGCCTGGCGGCGACGGCGAGGTCAACTTCTCACCGCAGGAAATCGCGCTGGGAGCCGGCGCTCCCAGCGCGATCGTGGGCTTTAGATACGCGCAACGCTTCGGCGCGG
>JAAEPZ010000517.1 GCA_024231955.1 bacterium
CCGCCTCACCGGCGGCGTCTACGACTCGGCGGGCAACCTGACGTCCTGGAACGGCAACTACTACGAGTACGACGCCTTCAACCAGATGTCGCGGATCATCGCGGGGGGCGAGGAGTGGATCTACCTCTACACGGCCGACGATGAGCGGGTGTGGCATTTCAAGATCGGGGCGAATCCACGGTTCGACCGGTGGACTCTGCGGGATCTTTCGGGGAAGGTTTTGCGGGAATACACGGGCACGGGCTATGTCTGGTCCGTGGAAGAGGATTTTATTTACCGGGCTGGCATGCTTCTTGCCGCGGAAACGCCGGTCGGAAGTCGACATTTTCATATTGACCATCTCGGAACACCGCGGCTGATCACCAACAACAGTGCGCAGCAGGTAGCGTATCATATCTATTATCCCTTTGGCGAAGAGGCCACCGATCCTTTTCAAGATCAAGAACGGATGAAGTTTACGGGCCATGAACGAGATCTCAAGAATCAAGCAGGAGTCAGTGACGATCTCGATTACATGTTAGCGAGATCATGCTCGCCGATAACGGGAAGGTTTCTGACTACAGACTGGGCAGACTCCGCAAGGCCGGAAGTTCCACAAAGCTGGAATCGATATTCCTACGGTAGGGGCAATCCTCTCCTCTATTGGGATCCTGATGGTAAGTCAGCTGAGCTAGCCATTGCCGCTCCTGCATGGCTTGCGGGCGGAGGTGGTACTACTGCCAGTGCCACGGGGGGTGGCGTAGCTGCCGCCGGCGCCGGGCCGCTCCTGCTCGCTGTGGGCGCAGGTGTCGGCCTTGGTTTTCTGGTCAATCAGATACCCGGCTTTAGCGAGGCTGTCACGAACGACACGCTCTCGTCTGACCTGTTGGCGATTCACGATTTCATTCTTCTGTCGGGCCAGGCGAACGAAACCAGAGATTTCATTGACA
>JAAEPZ010000518.1 GCA_024231955.1 bacterium
ACTCGCCGACGCTGGGGAAGCGAGAGATCTCGTGGATCTCGTAGAGGATCGTCAGCGAGAGGATCTTGCCGATCCCGGGGATCGAGCGCAGCAGGTAGAAGGTGGCGGCGTCGTGGACCTTGGCCCGATTCTCGAGGTAGAGCTCGAGCTCGTCGATGGTCTCGTCGTAGCTGTCGAGCAGCACCATGTCGGCGGCCACGGTCATCTGGAGGTCTTCGTCTTCGAAGTGATCGAGCAGGTCGGCCCGATTCTTCGCCTGGTCGATGCGCTTCTCGTAGGGCGGGAGGTTGTACTGGGTGATGGTGTTCTGGATATGGGAGAACAACCCTTTTCACCGGTGGCTTTGAGCTCGGCGCTCCTTAGCCTGGTCGAGCACTGTCCAGTAGGAACATTGCACTGCATCGTCCTTACTCACAGAAGAAGGGAGCGGCTAACAATTCGCTGGAGACGGCCCGCACAGCCGTATTCAGGGATCTCACACTTTGTGGGTACGTGCCTTCGTGGACCATCGAGCCCTTGGACGTTGCGGGCCGCTCAACCTGGTCGATATGCGACCTGAGATTTCATGAGGTTTACAGTGATGAAGGTGACCGAAATTACTAGAAGAAACATACTGGATTCTCTTCGGGCTCAGGGTGTTCTCTGGGCAGGGCGCCTCGGTGAACAAGAGTTTCTTTCCACGCTCTGGGACCTCCAGGCCCTCCCTTCTTATGATCATCGGGAAAAGAACGCATTTGAGGATATTGGCCACCATCGGGTGCTGAACACTGGCGACTGGCCCGACGACTGGATCTACGACGATTCCCGGTTTAATCTCATAGGATGCGACGACCAAAAGTTTCTCGATTTCTTGTGCAAAATGATCCACCCCATTACAAGAGCAGATACTCAAGAGGTTGATGACCTTGTTCGCCTGTTTAATGAGCACCTTGCCCTTGACGGAGTTGTCCTTGCTGATATCTCTCGCATCTCAGATCGACCGATTCACGCACCTCGTGAGGTGGCCTCTGCCTCAAAGCCGCATCAGGGAGTATTCGATGTTTTCATAAGCTACGCCAGGGAAGATAATGAGGCCGCCGTGAGGGCGGTCCTTCGACTTGAGAGTCGCGGCATAAGGCCGTGGTATGACAAGAGATCTATACTTCCAGGCCAGGATTGGAGACATGCGGTAAGGCAGGCGGTAGGCCAATGTCGAGTTTTTCTAGCCCTCATGTCGAGTCGATCTATCGATAAGCAAGGCTATGTGCAAAAAGAGTTGCGCCTAGCCCTCGGCATGTTGGATGAATTTCCTCCAGACTCAATTTACCTCATTCCGGCACGCTTAGACGACTGTCAACCAACTCACGAAAGACTAAACGCTATTCAATGGGTAGATCTATTTCCTGACTTTGATTCAGGTTTCGATCGAATCTTCGATGCACTGCAGGCCACTCTAGGTCTAGAGTGCGAGTTCGGCGACACCGACGCTGCGAATGGGTACGGTGGCAGGCACGGCGCAGCAGCCGAGGCGATGGATTCCAGCGGTCAGATCCGAGATTTCGTCAGTAAATACACGGGTACGCATGGTAAACCCGTTCCATTTGGGGGGCGTCAAGCTGAACTCAAGACGCTGAATGAGTGGCTATCTGACGGCAGCTCCCCTCCGTATCTTCTTCTCGCAGCGCCAGCGGGACGCGGTAAGTCCGCGCTCTTGGTCCAGTGGATTCAACAGATTCAGCACAGAACCGACATCTCTTTGGTGTTCTTCCCCGTGAGCATCAGATTCCATACGAATCTCTGCGGAACGCTGTTCGCCTTCCTAGTCGGCCGACTTGCTCAGATGCACCGTGAGAGGCCGCCGCGCCAGAACCCGTCAACCGAGGATCTGCGGCGGATGCTATCTGACTACCTACACCGTTCCCTCCCAGACGGGCGACAGCTGCTACTAGTGCTCGACGGGATTGACGAAGGCGCGGATCTTGATCTTGGCCCCAGTGTCTTCCCTGAACTGCCAGAGAAACTGCGCGTGGTAGTCTCCGCGCGCTATCTCGCAAACGACTCAGGACCTGACGGATGGCTCAATCGACTTGGGTGGTCAGATGGGACTGCGCAGATTCTGGGGCTTCCGCCTCTCACCCGAAAGGGCATCGCCGAGGCCCTTAAGCGTATGGGTATTCCCAGGAACGCATCGGACAGGCGAGCGGAGATCGTCGCTGAACTCCACCGCTTGAGCGGGGGTGACCCGCTGCTGGTGAAGCTGTACGTTGACGAGATGACGAGCAGAAAACTGACGGAAGGCGGGTTCCCGTTGGACGCACTGCGCGGATTGCAGCCTGGCTTAAGCCCCTTCTTCGAACTTTGGTTGCGGTACCAACGGGAGTTGTGGGGACCCAAGAAGCCATTGCGAGACAAACATGTGCAGGCACTGCTCTACCTCCTCGCTTGTTCTCTCGGACCATTGAGCCGCGGGGACGTCTTGCGGCTTATTCCTGAGGACTCGGGTATGAGCGGGCTGGACCTGGACGAGGCATTGAGGGACATGGAGCGTTTCATCATCGGCAACGGTCGAGAGCGCGGCTACGTATTCAGCCATTCGCGCTTTGCTGACTTCTTCCAGGAGAAGATGTCAGATAGGGACCGGAAGCAATGGTCAGGGTACTACCTGTGCTATGGCGAGCAGGCTGTCGAGGCTTTGAATCGAGGCAGCCTGTCGCCTAGCGAAGTCTCTCCCTATCTGGTGCAGTACTACGGGGTGCATCTGGAGAACGCGGGGGCCGATCTCGCTACCATGGCGAGACTGGCGGCTCTTCAAAGCTGGTCAGTGGCATGGGCGCGGCTCGAAGGTACTTACTCTGGCTACTTGCGAGATATTGAGCGCGTACGTGGATCGGCAAGGGCGGCCAATGCCCTATCACTTGAAAGGGAGAAACAGGAACTCCCGTGTCTTGATGTCGAGATCCGTTGCTCCTTGATTCGCAGCAGCATCAGCAGTCTGGCACGGGGGATCAAGGAAGAGCTGATGTTTGGACTGGTGCGGTCGGGGGTCTGGACGACTCAACAGGGTCGCGCTTTCGCGTTGCACATCTCCAATCCAGACGACCAAATAAAATCCCTTGTTGCGGTTATGAAGGCTGCCGCACGGCGGGATGAGATACCGCGCGCAGAAGACATCTGTCGGTGTATTCTGGAACGGCTTGGTCAGGAAGTGCCGGGGTACATGAAGGTCCGCGCGTTGCAGGCGATCGCGACAAGCCTGCCACGCTCGCAACTGCTCACTCGAGTTGTGAATCACGCCGAAAGCATCGGAGGCAAAAACGGAGCAGGCGTCCTGATTTCAGTAGCCGAGCAGGTCGCTGACATGGCGCAAAGGGACCAGTTGCTCGCTCTAGCGTTTGGGTGGACGTACGAAATGAAGCCGGAGGGGCTGTACGACCTCGAAAAGAAGGCGAAATCCCTACTTGACATCGCCGCAGCCTTTTCAGACGCAAAGATAGGGCAGCAGCACCTCCTCCGCGCTCGCCTCCCTGTCACACAGATCCGTGACCACAGCAAGCGATGCGACCTGTTACTCGTGATTGCCGGCAGGCTCACAGACCGAGCACTCAAACAGGAAGTGTTGGCGTCGGCCCTGACTGCGGCGGAGGTCGTAGACTCAAGCGCGTCCCGGTTGGCGGCTGTCGCCGCTCAAACGGAATCCAAGGCGAAAAGGGAGCAGCTGTTCGAACGTGCCGTTGCGGCTGCGTTGCAGAATGTCCATGACAGGTCTATTGACCCGCTGATCGCGGTGGGACAGCACATGGCGTCCTCACAGTGCCGCAGCTTGTTGATGTCGCGAGCGGTTCCATATGCCCTCCGTATCCGCGAAGACTACTGGCGTGCTGCCGCGTTGATCGCTATCGGACGTCATCTGCCGCTCCCGGAGGACCAGAGGGAGGTATTCCTGCACGCCCATGATGCAGCACTTGCGTTGGCGGGGCTGAACAGAGCCCACATGCTGTTGCGCCTTGCAGAAGCGTGCGGCAAGACGGAGAAGGGCTGCGTATTGGGAGATGCAATACAGGCTGCGCAGGCCCTGAGTGCAGACGACCGCAGCCAAACCGTCTCGTTTCTCATGAAGGCTGCCGAAGTGACTGTTGAGGGCGAGGGGCGCAAGCGCCTCATTGCGGAGGCCGTCAAGGGTGCAAAGACAATCGGCGATGAAACGGATCGAGATATCGCCTGTAAGCATGGCGCGGAGGCCTCAGCGAAAATGGGGCACTACCAGGAAGCCATCGAGTTCGCGGATGCGATCGGAGATATGGAGGATAGAGGCGAGGCATGTTCCCAGATTGTTTCGGCGCTTAGCGGTCAGGAGACGACCCCCGATCTCTTGCGCGTTGGTCTGCAGGCAGCAAGGAGAATAAAGGAAGATTGGCTCAAAGTGAACGCGCTCTGTAATATCGCTGATGGCGCCACTGTTGGCGAGGAGCAGAGGGACATCTATCGAGAAGCCCTAGCGCTTGCAGAGAGAATACATGACTGGCGCGCACAGACTTCAGCGCTCTGTGGTTGCGGTCCGCGTGCCAAAGGCAAGGAGTTGACCCAGAAGGTGTTACGACAGGCACGGAGTGCCGCATCCAAGGTGTCGGACAAGAATGTGCGAACGGAGGCATTCACGCAGGTGGCCACAAGCATGTCTCAAGCCCGTATGTACGAGGATGCGTTGGCCATAGCGCGAGGTCTCCCCGGCCGAGACGATATCGCGATATGCTTGGCTCACATCGCCAGATGGCACGACGATCCGGCACACAGAAGCCGCCTCCATTCTGAGGCCCTGGCTGAAGCACAACGACTTCCCTCCTACACGAGGGTTCCAGCGCTTGCGGCTATCGCCAAGGAAACCGAAGACAAAGCTGAAAGGGAAGGAATTCTGCTGCAGGCGTTAAGAACTGGCCGTAAAGTTTACTACAACGAGTACATCACAGATTCCATCCGCGCCAGGTGCCTGATGGACGTTCTCCATGCGGCTGCAGATAAGGGCCACGTTTCTGTCGTGGTTGGGGCCGCTCTCGCGATCTCTGGATGGGAATGGGACGACGATGGGAATAGGCGATCCTGGAAGGAGATGGCGATGCAAGGAGCCGGGGAAGCTATTGGGCGTATCGAAGACGTGGACGAGGCCATGGATGCTTCGCGCACACTGCAAAGCGCCGAGCCATTCATTGAGATCGCATTGCGGCAAGCAGACAAGGCGAAAAGGAGGTCGGTCCTGCAGGAATCTACGAGTTTTGTCGAAGACTTGACGTCGTTTCGTGGTGACCCTCGGGTGTTGGTCTTGTCGGCTGCTGACAAGGAGAGCCGCCAAGAGAAGCGTGTTGCCTATGTTTCCGCGATTGAGGCCGCAAGCAAGCTGCGCTACCCTCCGTGGGAGAGCATCATGCATTGTGTCCTCTGTACAACAAGCTGTCAGGAGGGGCGCATCTTGGTGGAGAGCATCCCCGAGCAGGATGTGCGAGCCAAATGGAAGGCAATCATCGCAACACGATTTGACGGAGAAGGGGACAGAGTCGAGTTACTACGCGAAGCACTCGATTTGGCAACGAAGCCGATTGGCGAGGTGCTGGAACTGATGATGACCGTACCCGTGGCGAGGTGGTATGGATCGTGGGTGTCATTCCTTGAAAGGCTTTCTGCGGAGCCACGCCACTCGTTGCTGCGTGGCATAGCGGATCTGACACCGCTAACGCGACGTATTGGGATCGATAGAACGGTCGATCGCATCGCCATCGCGCTGATGGATGCGTGTGAGTGGTGGCCGTAGTGTGCTACCTGCCGTTGGACATGAAGATTTCTCAACGTTGGGACGAACTTGCCGGGGAAAGCTCTCCAATATCACGGCGAGCATTTAGACTAGCGAAGCAAGGGATCGACAACGGCGAGGCTGACCATGACTACGTATTCCGACGATTCTGAAGCCCTCTTTATGGTGCCAGACGATTCTCAACTCAAGTGGCGCCCGAGCCGCCCCCGCCGGGGGAGAGCGCCTGCCCTTGAGAGGTGCTGCCCTTGAGAGGTGCCACCCTCTTCGTAAATCCTTTGTTTTCAGTGGTTTATGGGCCATCGGCCAGGATCTCGGCTCGTTCAGGACGCCTGGACCCGGCCTCAGGAGCTCGCTACGCGCCAGGACGTCGTGGATCAGCGCAGAATCGCTCGCGTGGGGCGCTCAAGGGACCGCAGAGGGCCAAAAAACGGAGAAATGGCGCGCAAGTTGACACAGCTCTCCCCGCCAGAGCGGGTCACCGCTCAAGC
>JAAEPZ010000519.1 GCA_024231955.1 bacterium
CGCCGACGCCGAGGAGACACTCAATCAAATCGGCAACCCCACCCGCAAGATCTTCTTCCACGCCGACCGGTACCTTTTCGACTTCAACATCAATCTCCGGGACTGGGAACAGCTCGATACGGAGAACGACGCATGGTATTTCGGGGTGTGGCTGAACAAAACGCGGCTCCGGATCCTCCAATACGTCGAAGGTGACGTCTACTTCACCCAATGTGCTGATGCTGAAGCCTACGACGCCGAGATCGCGGCATTGTGTGCTTTCTACGAAGCGTCCCCTTCGATGGTCGCTATCGACGATGACGGCAAAGCGACCGCCTACTACCAGAATCGAAGGGACCTCTTCATCGATCCGGTGCGCGCGACCGTCACGGCCATCCCCGAGCCCGCATCCAACCCGGAAGGAGAATGACGATGGCCCGTCGCAATATCTACGAAATGAACTACGCCCGCTTGGCGAAACTGCTTGGATGCCCGCCGGGGGAGATGCTCCCAGACCGGTGCTACCGGTACCGCGCCCGAGCCTTCATGGACCTGGTCGTCGAGGTGCTGCCGCGATGTTCGCACACCGGC
>JAAEPZ010000520.1 GCA_024231955.1 bacterium
ACGCCCTATCCCTGACCAGCTGTCCTCCTGCGTCTCCAGCATTGGTGAACACCAGAGTTCCTGGGAAGAAACCCGGTGCATTCCTGGGAAGAAACCCGGTGCGTTCCTCGGCAGAATCATTTTCAACGCCTGCTCTGGGTCCACATCCGTCATAGTAGGCAGTACCGCGACTCGCGCCAGCTTCGGCGCCTGCTGTCCCGACGGCGTCATCACTGACTGCACCGATTGTACAGTCACGCCCACTTTCTTCATCCGATGTGGCAACAGGCAGTCAAAGGCGGCGTCCTTGGTACCCATCGGATTCATCTTTGCTGCCCTTCGATCCGCCCCACCCGTATAGTGCTGCTGCAGAAAACTCTGCGGCAGGAACCTCGGTGGCCCATAGGAGAACCCTTTGTAAGTCAGGTCCTTCTGGCGCGGTTGGTGTCGGCGCTCGAAGTCGAGCAACTGGAAATCGACCATCGGATTTCTGGGCCTCGCTTTTCCCACAACGTCGACCACCACTTCCTCCTGCTTCTGCGACGCCACGAAGCGCGCAATCACCGAGGCATCATCTGCCGGCTCGGTCAGTTCACCCGGCTCCAACGTTTCAGTCGGCATCATTGCAGCAACGCTGAGTGACGCCTCAGCTGGCTCATCTTGGAGTATCGGCAGGCTCTCCCATTCGTTCCTGGTGAGCATCAACTGCATCATCTTTTTAAGTGCCGGTGCCGCTGCAAATGTCCCCGGATACAA
>JAAEPZ010000521.1 GCA_024231955.1 bacterium
CAGACTCACCCCAGGCTACCACATGCCGCCCTGGAGGGCTCCGATCTTGCTGGTTGGTCAATCGTGGCTCCGATGAACCGGCTGGGCTACTTCGACCCAGCGACCAAAACCGACCCACATGGAACCGTGGATGGCTACAGGAAGTCCTCGAAGTTCACCGGGGACTGGGGAGGAGAATCGACTTTTACCACGGGCTGCTAGGGTAGAATCTGGCCGACAGCATGGGTTCCATTCCCTGCTCAGCAGGTGAGGACACCTTGTTATACCCAGAGCTCCTTCGGATACTCTCCCCGAGCCACCAAAGTCGAGAAGATCGCCGCTACCCGCTGCTTGTCCTCGCGAAACGTGATACCACACCACTGCCCGGCCTGACGCAGAACCTCGACCTGAATCCGACCCTCGTGCACAAGGGCTTGAATCACGTCAGGCAAAAGAAACTCGGAATCGCTGATCCGACCCGATCGAGCCAGGAAGTCCCTGAACTGACGCCGCAACTCCGGAAACAACTCCGGCGTGAATCCCCACATGTTCATCGACACCAGCTCATCACCGCGCACCGCCAGCTCCAGGCCGTCGGCGTCGTGGTACACTCCCCCAC
>JAAEPZ010000522.1 GCA_024231955.1 bacterium
GAGCCCGTCTCCGGGCTACGATCTCGATGGTGGAACGGCACGAGCCTTCGCTGTGGGTGCTCGGCCCCTGGTCTCCCACCGTCGCCGTTCCAAACGAGCCGCATTCATTCCATTTGGGGATCCTTATGCAACGCTAGGGTAAAGAAAGTACCGAAACCTAAATCGACCAATACGGGCAATCAAACGTTCAGAAAGGTATACCGCGAAGCGGTTTCGTTCAATCCAGGTTATGTGGAGCGAGATCGGGCGCAACCGGTCACCCGCGGCACGACCGGCGTGTCGCCCTGCCGGCCTATGGATTGGGAGGGGGCCTCTACCATGTGCGGCCCTGGTGCCCCATCTATGGTGCCATCTATGGTGCCCGACGTTTCTCAAGTCGAGTAGGTTCAGGTGGTTAGATAAGTTGACAACCTTCTAAGAGTCGCCAGTGGTTCGACTGACAGATTCATTTATAAGTCGCGTCTTTTCAGTGAGATAAGAGCTTAATTTGATCTGGTCGGCTCGATTTGTCGCGGAAGTATAAAAATTTACAAGTCGCCTTTTTTCAGCCTCTTAAGGCCAAACCTAGAGGCCTGGCCGGAAACCCCCGCCCGCCCGCAGACCCCCCGCCCGCACATGTTTTCCCGGACCCCCTCCCAGACCCCTCACCCCTCGATCCCCTCTCCCTGCCCTCACACCCTCCCTCCCGGGCGAGGGGACGCCCCCGCCCGCCCAA
>JAAEPZ010000523.1 GCA_024231955.1 bacterium
GCCGAAAACGAAACCCCGTTTTTTACGCACTTTCGCGCCGGCAGCCGGCTTCGCCACCACCACCCAAATGGCTCGATAGTGCGACCGGCGAAGCAACGCCGAAGCGAGAAAAGCCCGAAGAAACAGGCCCCAAACGCTCCGGCAGACCGTTCCAGGCGTTGCATAATTCGCAGAACTCGGCCCGCCGAGCCCTGTTTTTACGGGCTTTGCGGCCGACTAATGCAATGCGTCAAGCAATGCCGTGCAAAATACCCGCCGTCGAAGACGATCGCCCCAAAAAACGGGTTCATCCGGTATTTCCGGGGATAGGTAGAAGCCAACGGTAGCCTTGTCGTAAGCTGTTTTGTTTCCAGACAATTCAGCGATACGAACAGGAGGCTACCATTGACTACGGAAGATATTATCGAAGCTCTGGGCGGTTGGGAAGGCTACTCCATCGAGGAAATGGAGGTTCATCAGGAGGAGGGGAAGGTCCAGGTGTGGATCGAATTGACGCCGTTGCCGGGGATAGCACGGCAGTGCAGCGGGTGCGGCCAGATGGTTCGGAGCATTCACGACGTGACTCCCCGCTGGGTGCGCGATGTGGCGATCCTGGAAGCGGAAACCTGGCTTTGGATGGAGCGAGTCCGAGTGGCCTGCCCTAACTGCGGCCCGAAGTTGGAGGCGTTGGAGTGGCTGGCTCCTTACAGTCGGCTGACACGGAGGATGGCGGAGAACGTGGTGCGGCTTTGCCGAGTGCTTCCGATCAAGCATGTGGCAGAGTACCTCGGGCTTTCGTGGGATACGGTGAAGTCTACCGACAAGGCCTACTTGGAGGAGAGCCTCGGCCCAGTGGACCTTTCCGGCGTAGAGCAGATCGTGATGGACGAATTCGCGATCCATAAGGGACATCGCTACGCGACGGTGATTGTCGAGGCCTCCAGCAAGCGGGTTTTATGGGTTGGGCGAGGGAACGGCCGTGAAGACATCCGCCCGTTTTTCGAACTGCTGGGCCGGGAGGGACGCCAGCGATTGAAGGCCGCGGCGATGGACATGAATAGTGCCTATGAACAAGAAACTCGCTACCAATGCCCATTCGTGGAAATCGTCTTTGATCTGTTTCACGTTGTGGCCAAGTACGGGCGGGAGGTGATCGATCGTGTGCGGGTCGATGAAGCCAACCGACTCCAAGACGACAAGCCGGCACGGAAGGTGGTCAAGAGCGCACGATGGCTCCTTTTACGCAATCGGGAAAACGTGAAGCCAAAAGACCGCGTCAAACTGGACGAACTATTGAAGGCCAATCGAAAACTATCGACCGTCTATGTCCTCAAAGACGATTTGAAACATCTTTGGCACTACATCTATGAGGGAGCCGCTCGACGCTTCTGGGAACAATGGTACAGCCGGGCCATCCGCAGTCACATCGAGCCCCTAAAGAAGTTCGCTCGACGCCTCAAAGAATACCTCCCCGGCATTCTCGCCCACTGCCGCTGGCCGCTGCACACGAGCCTCCTGGAAGGCATCAACAACAAGATTAAAGTCATCAAACGCATGGCCTATGGCTTCCGTGACGACGACTACTTCTTCCTCAAGATACGAGCAGCCTTTCCCGGAAATACCGGATGAACCAAAATTCTCGCCCGCGGCGAAACTTTTTGGCACCCATGGGCGTCTGATTGAGTGTAGGATTGTGTTTGTAAGGCATCTGGGTCGTGAGGAAAGGCAAGAAACGATGGGAAAATCGAGACTTCTGCGGCGGACGGCACACGGAGTCTGCCTGCTACTTTTCTTCTTTGTCAGCGCAGCGCCCGCGGCCGTTGATCTTGTCACCATCCCCCGCCGCGAGGGCGTGCAGCTTACGATCTACAACTCGGCCGACATCACGATGGTCCGCGAGAACCGGCTGCTGACCGTCAAGAAGGGCGTCAATCGAATCCAATTCACCTGGGCCAACACGCTGATCGACCCGACGAGCATCGACTTCCGGATCCTCAACCATGTGGACAAGGTCGACCTGATCGACACGACGTTTCCCAGCGGTCGCAACGACGCCTTGCAGTGGAATATCAAGAGCCAGATGGCC
>JAAEPZ010000524.1 GCA_024231955.1 bacterium
CAACCGGGTAGAATTGGCAGAGAGGATCCTTGAAAACCGGCGTTCTCGCGGGCGATTTCGGCTTCCGCGAACTCACCGCGCTGGCTCTGAGCGGGCACGGCGACGCCCAGAAGTGTCCGTACGACATTTTTGCGGAGCACAGGCACCCAGGAGTCCCCGGACGACATTTTTGCGGAGCACAGGGCACGGCAGCGTCCAGAAGTGCCGGTACGATATTTTTGCGGAGCACAACAGCCCGGACGACATTTTTGCGAAGCACAACACCTATTCACGAACGGTTCGGTCGGCGAATCTAGAACGATCAGTAGCGATTCGTCCCGCTAGGGTATCCAGGTAATCTTTACCTTGAGCTCGGTAGGCTGTTTCCTCATCATTGGTTAGCCGTACGACAACCCATTCCATTGCGAAACCGCCGCAAATCACCTCAACATAGAGATGATCGCTTGAATCGGTGGTAAGGCGGTACATGAGATCACTGTCAACTATTAGGTTACGTCGTTTTCCATGGTCTAAAAATAGGATCACTGCAACCACCTCCACTGCATAGTAGTATAGCATGGCCACTGACGCCCCGGCATCATCCTGGCCGAGATAGCGCTACTGTGGGCAGGGGCCGGCCGGCTGAACACCCCGGACGGCATTTTTGCGGAAAACAGCACAAGACCTCGGACAAAATTCTGCGGAGCACGGAGCACAACTAATTCTCTACAGTTTCGAGCGCTCCAAAGCGACACGCAATTGTTCCAGGACATCGAAGTATTGAAGGAAGGCGCTCTCTTCCGCGCTGATGTGGTCTTTCTTGCGCAGAAGCTCAACCTGATTGACGGTCTCCTCGGCGGGCACGGGCACTTCCGAGCATTCGACACATCCCCCCCTAGAAGCCCGGTCGGCACAACCGGCAAGGAGTGCGTCGTAGAGCGCAAAATCCCCCACCCGCTTCCCGAGATTTGGAAACGGCAAAGTTCGAAGTCGTTCGTACAGATCCTTCATCGATTGGTTCAACCCCAGTATGTTAGGGGCTGGCTTGGTATCGGTGGTGACAGGCCCCAGGATTTCCACTTCACCGGGTGCATCGGGATCGAGCCTACCTCTTGAGCGGAGGAACGTGCCGTAATCCACGAAGGTATCCTGCCGAAGTTCCACCCTCTGCCGCCAAAGAGCCTCACACTCAGGGCATCGGATGGCCTCCTCGCCCAATTGGATGAGACGGACTCTCTCAAGCCAGTCTTGACCACACCGGGGGCAAGCAACTCTTCCGTTCATGGGACCACCGGGTATGCGGTTATGATCTCTGAAGTATTTGGGCGAACGATGATCTTGACAGACGTCTCGCCGGCAGTTCCAACAGTCCGACCCATCGGGATCACGAATGCTCCGGGATCGCCAGGAAGGGCTGCCCCTCTGGCTGCCCAAGCCTCATCTACCAATGGAAGGATGTTTTTCCTGCTAACGCTGAAAACTGAATGAACAGGCTTGGACGGATCGGGTACTCCGTGTGCGAGTACATGCTTGACGCGGTTTCCGTGAACAGAGCCCTGACCGTAGATCAAACCGCCAGGGGTTCTCCAACTCTGAGAAGCCTTGTCGAACGAGAGCTTCCATCTTCCGCTCAGGACAAGTTCTTGGCTTCGCGGTCCTATCAGATTAATATGCCTTGCATTCTGTGTGCCGCCGAGGCGGCTAGCGAGCCGCGCCAGCACGACCCGGCGCAAGCGGAATCCAACACCCGCTGCCAGTCTCGACGCCACTATTTCGGTTGCCGCTCGGCCCAACGGTTCGACGAGGCCCGAGGCAACGAACCCGATTTCTACCACCCGCGCCACGTTGTACATAGCGTCCAATGCGTGTCCGGCTTCCGCCAAACCGCAGTGAAACTCGCCCAGCCCTTTTTCACAGGTGCCCGCCGGGCCGAGGAAATGCCTGCTAAGATACATATTCTCGTCGAAGGATGCGCCGGCCTCGGCAAAGAAATACCAGAGCTTGTCCCGCCGGTTCTGCTCTGGGATGTCGAGCAGGTATTCACGCACTGCGACATCGAACTTGAGCCATTCGATCTGCGATCGCAGCTCCGCGATTCTGTTCCTTAGCTGCCGAACCTTCTCTGCTCGCCTGTAATTCGCAATTTGTCGCTCAATCTCTTCCTGTGACAGGAACCGCTCTCCGGGGCCCATCAGGCCCAGCGGATCGGTTTCCATATTGGGCTTCCAACCCACAAAGGAGTATAGGTTCGGCGAATCGACGTCGCCGATTGGATCTTCACTCAACCACGACGCATTCCGCGCGTCGTACCA
>JAAEPZ010000525.1 GCA_024231955.1 bacterium
CATCTCAACCGTGGCCGCGACCACCACGCTGAGATCGTCGAACGAGCGAACCGTATCGCCCTCCGCAATAGCGCCAAACGACAGGGAACCGTCGAGAATTTCAATATCTGGATTGGTCGGCAGGAGCGTGACCGTGGTCGTTCCGATCGACAAACCCAAATTCTGCAGCACGAGCGAACCCGTCACAGTATCACCGGGAGTGATATCCGGGAGGTCGAAGTCATAGACACGAACATTGGGCTGGCTGTTGGTGGCCGAGAGTGCCTGTAGCGCCGCCCAACAATCAATTTCACCCCAGCCGTATGTGTTGTTTCGTCTGGTGCCCCAGGTGCCGCCCCAACGCGTGGTTGTCAATATGGCTTCTTTGACTTCGTCGACCGTGGCGTTCGGGTTCTTCCCTCTAAGCAAGGCTACCAGGCCCGCTACATGGGGAGCGGCCTGCGAGGTACCGGTGCCGGTACGGTAGCGCGTTGTTTCGAAATTGTATGATGCGGAGATAATATCCCGACCGGGGGCCATCACATTCGGCTTGATACCCAGAGCGTTGCAG
>JAAEPZ010000526.1 GCA_024231955.1 bacterium
CCTGGGCGCCCTGAACCGAGTCAGAGCACGGCGCCTCGGTCTCTGCCGTAGCGAGATCTGCGCCCGTCTGCGGGCGGCATGAGATAGGCTGGGGCGAGGTCCGCCGACCCCCAGGCTCTCCCCTGCCGCCCCCCGGGCTACGATCACGCCGCCGCAGACGGGCTCAAATCACGCTGATGGAACGGCTTCAGCCTTCGATCACGTACCCCAGAACCCGGCCTTTTGCCATCCGCCATCCATAGTCGCCCGTGGAAGGCCGACCGCCTACTCCAAATCACCAGTCATCCGCCTGAAAACAACGGCGATCAGGCCTGATCAAAAAGAGCCGCACCCTTTTCGAATCGGTCTCTCGGGGCCGCTTGGCCTCGAGCTGAAATCACGATCTTGGCGACGGGGCGGGATTGACGAACCCGCTCCCTCAAGCCCCGCCCCGGCCGCGCACGCTTGCTTACCCTTTCCGGAATGGGTGGCCCGCGAGTGAGCGCCGGCGCAGCGTTTTCCAGTCGTAACGAGGCCACTGGCTCTTCAGGATCGCAATCACGGAGCCACTGAATCTGCATACCAAACCTCCACCATGGTTATCAATAAAGGCTTGCATTGGCACTCGACTCCAGTC
>JAAEPZ010000527.1 GCA_024231955.1 bacterium
GACGGCATCGAGATTGATAGACATGGCGCGCCGCGGGCCTATTGGATCAGGAAGACCCACCCCGGAGACAGTTATGTGTATGGGGCGAGCCCTGACGAGTGGCGGCGCATTCGCGCCGAGACCAGGTGGGGTCGTCGTCGTGTCATCCACGCCTTCAACAAGGAGCGTCCCGGCCAGAACCGCGGCAAGCCTCTGTTCGCGCCCGTCGTCAAGCAGTTCAAGATGCTGGAGAAGTACCAGAGCAGCGAGCTTCAGGCCGCCGTTATCAACGCCATGATCGCGGCCTTTGTCGAGACGCCCATGGGTGCTGAGGATATTGCGGAGATGTTTGGCGGCGGCAAGGATAATTTTGAACAATATGTAGAGGATCGTGCGAAGTTTACTGAAAACAGGGTTTCCCTCAAAGCCGGTGCCGTGTTGCCGATGTTCCCGGGTGACAAGGTCAACCCGTTTACGCCGACCCGCCCGTCTGACGCATTCGCGCCGTTTGTCGACGCCATGAACCGGCATGTGGCGACGGCGCTCAACATTCCTTACGAGCTTCTGCTCAAGGACTTTTCGAAGACCAATTACTCGAGTGCCCGCGCGGCCTTGCTGGAGGCCTGGCGGTTTTTCAACGGGCGGCGTAAATGGCTCTCCGATAGCTGGGCCCAGCCTGTCTATGAGCTTTGGCTTGAGGAAGCGGTAGGCACCGGACTGGTCGATCTTCCCGACTATTACGCCAACCACCGGGCTTATGCGAGAGCGGACTGGATCGGACCCGGACGTGGCTGGGTCGATCCGGCAAAAGAGGCCAAGGCCGCGCAAATGCGCCTGGATACCGGCGTATCGACACTGGAGCGTGAATGCGCCGAGCAGGGTCTCGACTGGCAGGAGGTGCTTCAGCAACGCGCCCTTGAACGTGAATACATGCGTGAACTTGGGCTGCTGGAGGCGGCGGACGCGGGTGCTCTCGCACCGTTTCCCATCGAGTCTGAAGACGACAATCAACAAAAACCGGACGGGGCTGGATCATGACGCCTTTTACATACCCGCAGGCGCTGCATCGCCTGTGCAATCGGCCCTTACTGGTAACACCCGCCAAGGCGTCCGTGCTGTTTGATGTCCTGCGCGACCGGGCCTCGTGGGACGCGACTGTCTCATTCAGCGATCCGGCATTCGCGAGCATTGATGGCGAGGCCAGGGGGCGCCCGGGGCAATTCACAACAAAGCTGGACGGCGCGCCCAGAGTGGGTGGCAAACCGTTTCAGGAGATCGATGGCATTGCGGTGATTGCGGTGCACGGGACGCTGGTTCAGCGAAACGGGCTTGATCCTTACTCTGGCATGACCGGCTATGACGGCATCACGCGCAAACTTGAAGAGGCCGCCGCCGATCCGGAAATCGACGGGATTATCCTTGATGTCGACAGTTACGGTGGAGAGGTGGCGGGTTGTTTTGACGCATGCGATGTGGTTATGGCGGCGCGACAGCAAAAACCCGTGTGGGCGATCTGCACAGAGTTTGCCTACAGCGCCGCATACGCGCTCGCC
>JAAEPZ010000528.1 GCA_024231955.1 bacterium
CGATATCGGCGATGCTCTTCCGGCGACAGGCCGGATGCGATCCTGAGGCCGAAGTGATTCTCCAATCCCGGAAAATACCGCCGGCCGCTCTCGAATACATAGCCGGGCCAGAACGAAAGGACCACGTCCTCGGGCTCCGTATGGGCTCGGAGGTACCGAGAAATCTCCCCATAGGCTTGCAGGTCCCAGACACTGCCGCCCTCGTCGCCGTGGGCCTCGCTGAAGATCTCCAGCGAAGAGACGGTCAGCGCAAAACCCAGGACCACCCAGCAGAAGATCGCTCGTCTCCTTCCAATGATCGACAAGCCCGCGGCCGTCAAGGGTACGAGCAAAGGAGCCATGGCTGCCGTGAAATATTGAAAGTAGAGCGGATAGGGAACCGTCGAGCCCAACATGCAGGCCGCCGCCGTCCAGGCGCACACGGCATGAAAGCCGGAGAGCCTCCCCCGGGAAAACAACAACCCCACCAGCCCCAAGACGAAAATGAGCGCCAGGTAGGACCTCGCCAGCAGCATTTTCAAGAAGAATCTTGCCAAGTATACGACATGATCCATCAGCGGCGGGGAATCGGACCGCCATGAATGATAGGTGAAGTTGTTGAAGACAAAGGCATCCGGATTCAGGAAGAAAAACCAGATCGCGGGCAAAGCGCCGACGATGGCACCCACAAGAAAGCTCACCGACTCGACCGTCCGTCCTCTGGCAAGAAGCCAGACCAGGATCACCAGGGGAACCGCCACATACAAGAGGCGAACCGACACGAGTACGCCACCCAGCAGTCCGCCCATCGCGAACCAAGCCCACCTCCCGCTTCGGAGACCGGCATAGAGAGCCAGCAGAACCCCGGTGACCAGGCAGTTGGACAGAGCATAGGTCTTGACGACAACGCCCCAGGAGCCGAAGCCGGGGTTGAGCACCAACAGCAGCAGCGCGGCCCATCCTACGGCGGGGGCTCCGGAGTAAACCTTGCGCAGATACAGACACCACAGGAAAACCGTCGCCACGGATAGGATCACCGACAGATACCGCAGAGACGCCAGGGAGCCGTGAACGGCGTATGCCGGAGAATAGACATGGGGCATCAACGGCATCTGCGGATAGAAGAAATCGCGGTAGACGGAAGCGCCCTCTACCACCAACCTCGCGGCCGATGCGTAGTAGCCTTCATCTCCGTCGATCGAACGATTCTGGGAAAGCACCCCGAGAGCGATTCCATACAGCACGACCACGGCG
>JAAEPZ010000529.1 GCA_024231955.1 bacterium
CTCACCCGAAGTGGCCTATTCGGCCCTTTTCTTAAACAACCTCATCCGAAGTTTCCTATTCTGCCTTTTTCTTACACAACCTCATCCGAAGCGGCCCATTCTGCCTTTTTCTTAAACAACCTCATCCGAAGTGAAGCAAAGCCCGCCTGCCGCACACGGTTGGGCCGCTCAAAGACCGAGAGCGCCGGCTCCGCCAGTGTCGGATGCTGAATCAATGGCTGGATCAGCTGGAAGTGACAGCCGCAGAGCGAAGTGGCCGCAACCGCCCTTCAAAGGTTGGCAGGCTTTTGGTCCTCCACGACGCCGCTCCGATAGTGAGCCGAGCAGTCAGCAGGAGAGTGGTTCTACTGCCAGACGAAATCCGCGCCATCGAAGTCATCGAGCGCGCGGTCTAAAACGAGGTGGTTCATTTGGACCACCAATGACGGGATTTGCACCACCGGGCATTCCTGCCTTTGCATATCTGCAACCGACACGTAGTCCGGGATCTAAATCGAAGACTGACATCCCGATCCCGGTTTCTCCTGGTCAACCGCCCACGGGAGGCACTGCTAAGCGGCAGGCCGTGGCGCAGGGACGATCACCATCAGTTCGTGCAGAGGATCGCCGCCGAGCTGGACAACTTAATCTTGGC
>JAAEPZ010000530.1 GCA_024231955.1 bacterium
ATGGCCTGTCTGCCGGAATTGACGGCATGCGCGATATCGGCCTTCACTTCGGCGCTCACGCTCAATTGCGGCAGCACGCTGCTGACATTGGCCCTGGTTACGGTGTAAATCGGAATGTTGCGCGCATTGGCCTCCATCAGTATCTGGGCTGTGGATATCGCGGGATGCATGGTTCTTCCGAACAATTGGTCCAGCACCGAGCCTTCCAGATAAGAGCCTTGCATGCCGATGTGGCTCATGAAGTCGAAACGCGTGCGCTCGTCCGGCGCCCGCACGACTTGCACATTATGCTTGACATCCATCTGGCGGCTGCTGTAATTGCCGGATCGGGCGATACCC
The DNA here is from genome assembly GCA_024231955.1 of bacterium. Lineage (GTDB taxonomy): Bacteria > Krumholzibacteriota > Krumholzibacteriia > JACNKJ01 > JACNKJ01 > JAAEPZ01. Next base: position 340 of record JAAEPZ010000530.1, read on the forward strand.
AAAAAATAACGCGTACTCAGCAACGCGGAAAATACCCCCGCCGAGGGCATGCGCTGCTTGTACACGCCATAAGCGCGGGCGGCAATGGCATCGAGGGCGTCGTGTTCCATCCAGAAGTGCAGGGCGGTCTGATGCAGATTTTCCGCCGCCGTATTCGGATCCATGGCATCCAGACGTTTTTGTATCACCTCCGGGGCGATTCCATTGCCGTTGATGCCAAACACCACTTCGTCTCCGGCTGTGATAACGCCTTTTACCGTGTATGTGTTGCGCGGGCCTTTGAGTTTCAGTGTATAATATTGAGACTGGCCCATGCCGATGCCGGAACCTTCGGTCAATACGGCGCCGTCCAGCTTAAGCGCGGGCCTGAGTCGAAACAGGTACAGGGGGAGAAATTTCGCGCCTGCGGCACGGAATTTTTCCAGGGCCGCGGCATCGGCTTCGCTTTCCGGTTCATAGCTGAGGCCGAGGCGCCGGCTGTTCAGTTCGGGCAGGCCGAGGGTATGGGTGAGGGCGGGGCTGTCCAGATGCCGTGCGGAGAGCGAATGGTATATTTTCACAGTGACGCTGTGGCGAAAATATTCCGGCATCCGCGCGAAGTCGCCGGCCCTTGCGACCAGATGATAAGGGTGGCTTCCCGCCAGCATTCTTCGGGCGGAGGGAATAATCGTTCTGGCGTCTGACAGCGCCGTGTTTGGGTCCATGCCGTCGAGATATGTCTGCAGGCGGGTCTGATAGTCGGCAAGGGCCGCTTCAATATGCGCCTGATCCGCGCCCGTGGCCCAACCTTCGGTTTCGTCGGACTGAATTGTTTCGAGGAGATGCCGGCGCATGGCTTCGACATCGAACGGCACGGCTTCAG
>JAAEPZ010000531.1 GCA_024231955.1 bacterium
ACTCAGCTGGTGAGTCGGGTCCGGGATCAGTTCGAGGTCGAGCTGCTGCTGCGGGAAGCGTTGGAGATGCCGACCGTCCGCCAGCTGGCGGTGGTGGTGGCCGAGAAGCAGATCGCGGCGGGGGGTGGGGACCTGGAGCAGTTCCTGGATCAGCTCGAAGGCATGTCGGACGAGGAAGCCCGGGAGATCTCCGGGTGATAACGGCGGAGTTGATAGGATAGAGGGGATAAGCGACGCAGCGCTACTTCCTCTCTGGTTGGGTATGAAGAACCGGAAAACGGAGTGAATCCGGCGAGACTCCGTGAGATGTTATCGATTCTTGAAAACGCCGCGGATTCCGCAACCGGGACGCAGTTTATCCTGACGACTCATTCACCTGCGGTTATCGACGCGCTCCATCGCGCGGTCAAGATTCTTTGTGAGCAAAGCGATGGAGGAAGCAGGTACACGCCCTGCCATGCGTCGAGGAGTGGATGATGGCCGATGCCGAAGCGGTGCCGCGAGCCCTGAAGCAGGAGCTGGGGTTGCCGACCCTCCGACCGGCTGTGCGTCCGGGGCGTGCCGCCGCCGAGCGAACCGCCAAGAATCGGCTTGCGCAGTGGGTGAAAGAGCTTACCGGAACTCGATTGCTGCAAGGTGGCCGTGAGTATGCAGAGACCATCGGCCGGCATGTTGATGTGAATCGAGTCGGTGCATCTCGAAATCCTGATTTGAGAACACTGCTCGAAAAGAAATTCCCCGAATTCTTTGACGGTATGTGAGGCGTGGGGCTTCAGTCCCCTTCAGGGGGCTTCCCCTGAGTAGCACGGCGGCTTTATTCCCGTGCGGACGTGCCGATGTCGAGACCGTGCAAGTGTCCGGAAACCCCCCTCCCGAGGGTGGCAAGGCGGCGCGCCCCGGGAACAATGTCAGTAACAACGAATCAGCGATGGCGTTGGGCCATTTTCTACGAATGGGGCCGACCTCGATCGTGCTGGGAGCGCCGGCTTCCAGCCGGCCCGGGGGACTTCGTCCCCTTGCCCCCTGGCCGG
>JAAEPZ010000532.1 GCA_024231955.1 bacterium
GATCCCGGCAAACGCCCAGGCTCCTACCCCGCGCTCCGCCGGCCGCACCGTCCCCGGCAGGAGAGCGGACAAGGGGCTCATCCTGCCGGCACTGGAGCTCATCCGAGACAAGATGAACGAATTCTTCCGCCACGCCGTCCCGCGCGACGAGCCGTGGGTCATCCTCTCCAATCTCGGCGATCACCAAGGCCAGATCTACGACAAGACCAGGGACAAGGTGGTCATGTTTCTGGCCAATATTCAACGCGAAACCACGGTCAGCACCTACCATCCGTCGGTGCCGATCGCCGATCATGAATACGCCGTGGTCGCCCCGCCCCTCTACGTCGATCTCTTCCTGTTGTTTCTTGCCAACTTCTACGACAAGACCTACCACGAGGGCCTGATGGCGATCTCCCGGACGATCAACTTCTTCCAGCAGCATCCATGGTTCACCCACGAGAGTCTGCCGAATCTCGACCCGGACATCGAGAAATTGACCTTCGAGCTCATCAATCTCGAGATCACCGACCTTAACTACCTGATGGGCCTGGCCGGCACCAAATACCTGCCTTCGGTCTACTACAAGGTGCGAATGATACCTTTCCGGAGCGACGCGATCGAGCGCCGAGTATCCCCCGTCCGCGACGTCGAAACCCCGGAATAAACCAGGTGAGGGGCGATCATGACCAAGAAGCGCTCGACGACGGCACTCCGACCCGGCGGGCGATCGCTCGGGCATACGCTCCGAGCCTCACCGGCAGCGGCTCCACCCGCCGCCGATCCGAAACTGCAGCGCAGATCTCGTTACCGCACCTTGATGCAGGTGTCGATTCGCAACGACTACTACAACTCGTCGCATCGAGCGTCTCCCGACTTCACGGTTCGCCCGACGCCGGAGTCCGCAGATCTGATGAGGAAGTTGAGTCTCCTCTTCCGAGACCAGGGAACGTACTTGTTTAGCGTCATACCTTTACTGTTCGGCGCGGTGGGGTTGGATAGATTAGTGGCTTCTCCAGTCCCGCTCGTCTGATGCAAGATACTAAGGGGAACAAAATGCCCGTGCCCCTCGGGATACCGCTGCAGTTGGA
>JAAEPZ010000533.1 GCA_024231955.1 bacterium
CGAGCTGCCGGCGCAAATCCTGGACAGCAATACGATCGAGGGATACGTGGGCTTTGCCCACGAGCCGGCTGGAAGCCGGCGCTCCCAGCACGATCGAGGTCGTTCCGATTCGCAGAAATATGGCCCAACGTCATCGTTACTTTGTTGTTACCGCCATTATTCCTGCTTATTCGTGCGCGGGCGACCGGTTGCGCCCGTCCGGAATCGCCGCATCACGCGCCATGATCTCGTCGGCTTGCCCTTGTTACCTTTTTCTAAGACGCGAAGCGTCTATGGGTGGGTTAACAGCCCGTGGTGAAACTCCTTCCGGTCGACGGCGGGTCTTTTTCGCCAGCTCAGCGTCGCGAAATCCTAGAAATATCCTGATATTCCTCCGGTTTCGCTCCTTGATCCTTCCAGGCCGGCTGACGAAAAATCCCTCGCCCTCGGTTCGAAAGGACTTACACCACGGGCTGCTAAAGCCCACGGGCCTGCTGGAAGCCAGCGCTCCCAGTAGGGGGTTCCCGTAGGTTTTTGTGCCACACCATTCCCTGGATCGACATCTCATGCCACTAAATCGACGCTTCAATTTATTAATCAACAGCGCATGCGCTGCATACTACTAGCGCATGCGCTGCATACTTGGCGTATGAACGGGGAGATTCTCCGGGCACCAAACCCCCACCCTCGCCGAAGCGTTGCACGTACCAACGACCTCGATCGCGCAGGGAGCGCCGGCTTCCAGCCGGCTCCTCGCCGAAGCGAAACACGTATCGAAAGCCCTCGATCGCGCTGGGAGCGCCGGCTTCCAGCCGGCTCCTCGCCGAAGCGTTACACGTATCGAAAGCCCTCGATCGCGCTGGGAGCGCCGGCTTCCAGCCGGCTCGTGGGCCAAGCGTAGCGCGATCGTGATCGCGAAAAAATATAAGAAAACTTCGATTCCCCTCTTGATTTCTTCGGACCATCTTGTTATGATCATGGCCATGATGAACAGACCTTACGCACATCGACCCAAGACGTGGTTTCGGCAAACCACCCCGGCGCGGTCACCGTGGCGAACCCGCGGTTACCTTCCACACTTCGAGGAGCCGGGTCTTATTCAGGGCATTACCTTTCGCCTGATTGACTC
>JAAEPZ010000534.1 GCA_024231955.1 bacterium
CAGGGCTTTTTCCGCTTCCTCGTAGTCGCCAAGTAGCCTGAAGGCACAGGCCAGACCGGTTTGGGCGGAAAGGCACAGGTACGGTTGATTCTCTTTGGCGAGAAGATCGAGCGCTTCGCGAAAATCAGCGACCGCAGCCTTTGGGTAGCCAGCGTCCCGCCTGATTCCACCTTGCAGAATCAGAGCCTGGGCAAGAAGCACGTGCTCATCCGCCGTGCGGTAGCCTCGACTGGCTTGCTCTACCAGCTCCAGCGCTTCCTCGTGACGCCGTTGATACCAACGGAAAGCGCCTTTCTTCAGAAAGACCTCTGCCTCTACCAACGGATTGCGGTGTTCAGCCGCGAGCTCGAGCTCGAGCTCTGCGCGCCTGAGGGCTTGCTCACCGCCGGGAAGATCATCTGCGAGGTATAAGGCATTAGACAGGCAAAGCCAGCCTTGTGCCAGGCGATTCGCCAGATTGGTACCCCGCGGCTCGGCGCACTGCTCGATGCTAGCGAGCGCGAGCCTCGCGACATGCACGCCCATCTGGCGATCCTTTCGTCCCTCCTCGAGGCTCTTTTGGCGCAGAAGATTGAAGAGAGTCGTGGTGTCGAGATACACTTGGTACCGGATAAGAAGTTGCTGCTCGGAGAAGTCCCGATGTTTGATTTTCTCCCAGAATTCCTCGGTCGCGACCTCTTCGAGTAGCAGCGCATCCTCTGGCACCGTCTCGACCCGTGATATGGTGGTGATCGCCTGCAAACGATCAAAGAACTCGATAGCCTGCGCCGGTTGCAGGTCTCCAGAAAGCAACTTCCTCAGGAACTTGCTGGTATTGAAGTCCTCTGAAGGCAAACCGATCTCAGTGACCACTTGTTGAGTCGTACTTCGGTACTTCGTGGGGCGGAATCCGGACCAGCGCTCAAAGCCATTGATCAACGTCGTTGAGTCCGGAAAACCCAGTAGGATGGCGATCTTCACGCAGGACAACTTTGTATCCCGAATCAATCTTGCCGCCACTTCCATGCGTGCGTCCCAGAGATAGAAGACCGGTGGTAACCCAAGCTGGGCGTTAAATTGCCGGCCAAGATCGTGCTCCCGCAAACCGCAGACCTGGAGCCATCTCTTGAAATCAAGTTCCGGGTCGAAGAGATGCTCCTCGAGATAGGCCAGCATCTTCTTGACCTTTCCAAATGTCGCAAGGCGGTCCTCGCGGATGCGCTCAAGCGTCACTGTGGATGCTTTGGTGAGTGCGGCTTGTTCCTCTGTGAGCTCCATGCCTCAATACTCGAACCTTTGTTCCAGAACACCGACAGCTGCTCCGACTTGCCGAATCGCTGTACAGGCCGTAGCCAACTCGACCAGCGCTACGCGAAAACTCCCAACAGCGACTTCCCGCAAGAGGAGAAGTCTATCAAGCTGGGTGGCAAAGTGCAAGTCCAACAGCCGTTTGACCGCCTGGAAAGAAGCCGATCTTGAATCCCCGGGCACGAGAAGTTGAGAAATGCTCAATATTTCTATAATGACAGGATGCTGGCATACGACAAATAGGGGTACCCAGTGTGGCCTTCTGGATGGAAGGGCACTATTTAGCCTGTAATTTCTTCCCACGCTGCGCTAAGGTCGGTGTGAGGAGGCGGGCAGTGCCCACCGCGGTGATGGGTACGAGACCCGCCTGAAAGGAGCTACATCATGTTGGGAAGCCAAGCGCGCGCGCCCGAACCTGTCAGCACCCGCTGGGGTCCGCAGGTCAATCCGCTCGGCTAGACATCGCCGGACAAACGAGAGGGTCGGGCCGCCCCCGACCCCCATTCTTAAGCGTCTTCGGCCGCACCCAGAGCATGAAGCTCAGGTTCGGTGTCGGCGAGCGTCGCTCGAACCTTTCGCAAGACCGACAAGTTCAGCTTGTCTCCCTCGACCGCATCCCGGAAAAGCCTGACAGCAGCGACCGCCTCCCGCCCCAGCTGGAGCGCCTCGAGCAGCGGCAGCGCCTCGAGCGCCGCCTTCATGACCTGCGCCGATCGACCCTCTTCTGCATGCAGGATGGCGAGATCCAGCAAGACCATCGCCGCGTATCCCATCTCACCCGCCTCCACCAAGCCGGACCGCGCCTCTTCGAGGTACCGTTCGGCTACCTCCAAGTCACCCCGCTCTTGTTTCACC
>JAAEPZ010000535.1 GCA_024231955.1 bacterium
CGTCTGACCGTTTCTCTGCATACCCTGACGCGGGCGGCGTCTTCGGAATCCCGGCCCGTCAATCCTCGTCGTCGCCATCCCGGCGCTCCTCGACGGTCGGCCGGATCAGCTCGCCGACGATCTCCCGGAACTCGGGCAGGAGATCGATCCGGCGAACCTCACGATCGTGGAAGGTCTCGAGGGGCCTGATTCCGGCCCTCGGGGGTGGCTCCGGCCTGGGGGCGGCCGCCTCGAGGGCGGCTTGCAGGGTGCGGAGGTCCGCTCCCACGGCGTTTAGAAAGCGCGCCAGCCACGGGAGCGACGGCGTCTCGTGGCCATGCTCCCACTTGGAGATCTGCCCGCAGGAGATCCCGGTCCGGTCGTGGATGGCGGTCTGCGTCAGGTTGGCCGCCTGGCGGAGAGCCCTGAGGGCTTTTCCCAGATGATCGAGCTCGATCGTCATGAGGTGATCTTAGCGCATCCCCGAAAAGGAATGGGCAAGTGCGGGCTGCAGTCGGTGCATTGATGGGCTTGCGCCCATGTGCTTGAGCCTGAGCGCAGCGAATTGTTGCGCAAGATAATGATATAAATTCGGTGAGTACCAGGGCTGCCAAGATAATCTTCGGCTTGAAGTCATGATGGAGCATGCCAATCTTCATTCTCGTGTCAGTGATCTTTCAGGAAAGTCAAATGAGTCCCCCGAGCAATAGAAGCCACCAATGGTCAAAATCCTCTGAGTGACCGAAGTCTTTCATTGCCGGCATAGGGGTCCGATTCAATGAATTCGACATCTGGCAAGCCATCAAGGTCCGTGTCGACCTCATATCGGCATAGCGGGAATTCGTGTAAGTTCTCAGCGATCGTAACAATCCATGTATCCCAGATACCGTCGAAGTTGTTATCCAGGACATTTCGTTGGGGCAATGTGTGATGCACGTATGGATGGGACCAAGAATACTCCGCACGCGCATCCGGTACGCCATCCCCGTTCCTGTCGATCTCGAATAGGGTGATTCGACCGAAGTATCGCTTAGCAGTAATTCGCATTCCGGGGGGGCCCTCGGTTGACCAACCGAACAGATACCAGCCCAGAGCAAGGGTTCCCACGAATACCACCAAGCCGGTAATGATCATTCTTCGCTTCATTCCACGCGACATAATGGGTAGCGCTCAATCCTGTCCTGTCGGGAGCATTTTCAGCGGTTCACCTGCAAGCAGGTAGAGCTTACCGTCATGTAGGAGCCATTTTTGGTTGGTTACATACGGGCGTTCGCTCTTCGATTTGACCTTGAAAAAATTTGCCTCGGGATCGGTATTTTCATGGCTGGCAGGTTCATGGCCGCAGTGGCTTACGGTGATACTGGTGACGGATTTGTATCTGGGCATTGAAATACAACCGTTGGATTTCGTAAAGATGGAAGAGGAAATGCCGTCAGCACTAAACGCTACCCGCGCATCAAGGATAGGTGTGTCCGCGATCTCATCTATCACACAGAACCGTAGTTCGTCGATTTTTCGAACGGTTGAGACCCGCCAAGTGGCCGGTTCCGGCTGTAGTGTGCTATTTGCGAGCAGAAGGTTTGGTTCAACAAGTCGCCAGGAACCCTCAAGGGGCTCCCATACCACGAAGGTGCTCAGCGGTGTATAGCGAAATGTTCCATTTGTCCTCAGCTCGATTGTGTTGCAGTAGGATCCCGGTGGAGCACACCATTTGTAGGTGCCAGGTATTCCCGGAGGGATGTTCTCAGCCAATGCGGAGGCCGACAGAGCGAATAACAGGAGTGTGGCAATTCTGAATAACCTCAACATGGGTAACTTCTCCAGAGTTATTTCCGATTGTTAGAGTTTTCGTAGTATTGGCTCCTCCTTCGACGGTCTGAGTTGCCTAGCTTCGACCATCCTCACTCTTTAAGAATTAACCTTCTCTTTGCGTACAACTCTCCATGATGCAAGCCTTGAACGTCCCACGCCGAAAAATAGGCCGATCAAAAAATAAAAGAGCCCGCCATACAACGAAGTAAAAAATTCCTTGTATAGTAAAACGTACTGATCCCACCTAAGGCCGCTGGCGGCAACAAGCCAATGCGAGAAGTCACGAACGGAATCTGTATAGGTGAGATTAAGAAAAGAGTTACCCCAAAAGCATAGCCTGTTGTCCCAGAAGTTTAATAGACTATTGAGCTTCCCGAGAAGTTCAATGATCAGTTTTGGCTGCGTAATTTCCCACATGAAAAGCATGTGAAGCACTAATGTCAAATTGAGATTAACTGCGAGGTAGGCCAATGAAAGCCTGAGCCCAGATCGCAGTACCTCCTTGGGGCTTTTTGTCGGAAAGATCATTCGCCACCTCCTTCTCAGTCGGCCGAGTGTATTTCGGGCGAGGCTTGTGCCGAAAAGTCGGCTTTGGGGCGGTACGATTTTTCGATAACCACTCTCGGCAATGGTCGAACCTCCTTCTTCTTTGATGTTACCAAAATTTCCACCACGGCTTTGTTCCGGACTCCGGCCTTGAGAGGTCTATCGATTTTAGTTTGTCCGATGCTGACTTGCGATCAACGCGATGAACTTTGACGGGGCCAGAGTGGTAGGCGTCTCTGAATCGGGGATCCAAGTGCGCATAAGAATCGACCACGGTTCCGTATCTATATCTGATCGCGGGCTTGACCCACGGATTTTCCCTCTCGCGATCAAATGTTACTAGATCGGCATTGGCGAGATTGGTGTTTATTCGAAAAATATGGGTAAACATTTCATGGTTTATTGCGTTCGCAATGCCCCAAAGTTGGCCGTTCAGGTCATGTCTATCCTTGGCGAAGAATAACCCGGCGGCAACCTTTTCAGTGTTCGATCGGCCGATAAATGAGGCGTCAACTTTGATTTTTGCAACGCCGTTTCGGAACCAGCTTAAGTTTGTCTCTTTGGATTTCGCAGAATCGAACACGTGAACAACGCCAACGTCAAGGTCTAGCCAAAACTGTCTGACATAGTCAATGACCAGTTGTTTCATCTCTTCGGTCCATATCTCTGAGCCGGGATCTTCGACAAAAGTTAGCTGAATAGAGACATCTTCGCCGGTAGGGTCGGTGTAATTGAGCGGATTATTGAGTGCGTACGAATATCGATTCCACAACTGCGGTGAGCCCATCGCTCGCCCGGTCTGCATCACCGGATCAAGACTCAGAAACCGCCCCAGCTGCGGATTGCAGTACCTCGCATGCATATAGTCCAGATCACCGGATGATCCGTTGCCATCGCGTTCGTGCCCTGTAAACTTGAGTTGGAATGCATCCTTGGTCGGAAGGGTTGCCTCCTGCCCCAACGGATAGTAGCTGTGTAGCGCCTCTTCTTGCCTGGTCCCCGAAGTTATCTGACGGGGTGTCCCAAGATGATCGAGGTGAAAGTAGAATTTATTCTCGCCGCCGGTGTCCGTCGCTTCGACGGCTCCGAGCAGTTGAGTCGTTCCATGAACATAGTCCATCGTCCACGCCCATTCGTCTCCCTCGGGCCGGGAGTAGATCCTGAGGACGTCCCCCGCGAGACCACGCAGGGTCCAGGTCTCCTGGGCGGTACCCAGTCCGCAGCTGTCCAACGGGCAACTGAAGGTGACGATCCGTTCATCGTCGGCATCGTAGAGGAAGACCTTTGCCCGGCCGTCGTCCGACTGCAAGTAC
>JAAEPZ010000536.1 GCA_024231955.1 bacterium
CGTCACCACAAATGCATCGCGAGTTGAGTCGTCGTGATTATGGTAGACGCCGATGAGCTCTTCTCCTTTCTGGAGCTCTAGCTGGTCGACTATTGATGTGTGCGTCGCTTTTGTGCCCCAGGGCGCATAGCGCTCCAGACGTCTCAATGCCCTGTGGGCTCTCGAAGCTACGATTACTCTTTGCTTTTTGACTGTCGGCATGGGTTGCTCCTATAAATATTGCTCGTGATCCACAACATCAAAAACAAATTCGATATAGTCTGTTCCGCCCTCTGTTTTCATGCCATAGCGCTTCCGTAAAACCCTAAGGAGATCTTCGTTGGCAAGCGTACCCTCTATGCGAAGGCGCGAGGCGCCCTTTTTTCGGGCGAGTTCGATCAAATTGTTGATTATCCCGAGCGGGTTCCGAACTTCAGCCTTCAGCATGTCAATTCGGACTATGGCGGTACCCTCGGAGATTGAAAGGCTACCACTAAGTTCCCTGATAACGCCCTTTATCCCCAGGTCGGCAGCTCGAAGGGCCCTTCCCTTTGGAACGATTGCTGCGATCGGGTTGGCGAGTCCAATTGCTGCGGAGTTAACGCTTTCTTGTAATTCTTTGCGATTTGCCGGAAGGTATTCAGCCAGGAGGAAATCAAGTAACCAAGCCGTAGGCGGCCCGATAACTGGGACCGATTCCACGTTTGATTGCACCTTGGCGCGAATGCGTGCATTCCGCTCCAGATCACCTCGGTACGGAACGACTACTCGTTTACCATCGGGGTCAATGAATTTGATCGGATTCCCAATTACATATGCATAGCGATTCCAGGTCTGAGGGGCCATAGGATTTCCACTAATGGGGTCGACGCTCAGGTGCCTCCCGATGGTGGGGCTGTGGTACCTCGCATGCATATAGTCCAGATCACCAGCGAGCCCGGTAGCATCTCGTTCGTGCCCCGTAAACTTGAGCTGGAATGCGTCCTTGGTCGGAAGGGTTGCCTCCTGACCCAACGGATAGTAGCTGTGGAGCGCCTCTTCTTGCCTGGTCCCCGAAGTAATCTGACGGGGTGTCCCAAGATGATCGAGGTGGAAGTAGAACTTGTTCTCGCCGCCGGTGTCCGCCGCTTCGACGGCCCCGAGCAGTTGAATCGCTCCGTGAACATAGTCCATCGACCAAGCCCATTCGTCTCCATCGGGCCGGGAGTAGACCCGGAGGACGTCTCCCGCGAGACCACGCAGGGTCCAGGTCTCCTGGGCGGTACCCAGTCCGCAGCTGTCCAACGGGCAACTGAAGGTGACGATCCGTTCATCGTCGGCATCGTAGAGGAAGACCTTTGCCCGGCCGTCGTCCGACTGCAAGTAC
>JAAEPZ010000537.1 GCA_024231955.1 bacterium
CTCCACCCGTATAGTGCTGCTGCAGAAAACTATGTGGCAGGAACCTCGGTGGCCCGTAGGAGAACCCTTTGTAAGTTGGGTCCTTCTGGCGCGGTTGATGTCTGCGTTCAAAATCGAGCAGCTGGAAATCGACCATCGGATTCCTGGGCCTTGTTTGCCCGACTTGGTCGACCACCACTTCCTCCTGCTTCTGTGAAGCCACCGATCCTGCAGCCACTGATGCGTCATCAGGCGCGTCGGCGGCCAGTTCACCCGGCTCCAGATGTTCAGGCTTTTCCTGCATCATTTCAGTAACACTGATTGACGCCCCCTCTGGCTCGTCCTGGGGTATCAACAAGCTCTCCCACTGTTGTCGGGTGAGCATCACCGGTACCATTGTCTGACACTCCGCGGCTGCTGCAAATGTCCCCGGATACAGCTACGGGTCCCCAGATTCCTGCATCGTATACTGGCCCATTGATTTACCTGATGCATCACGAAGATTCAGGGGCACTTCGAACGGGATCACCAATGGCTGCGCGTCAACCCCCGCCAACCTAGGTGGCATGGGCACCGACCGCAGGTTCGATTGCAAATTCACCCATGACAGCTCGCTCCATGCAGAGATCCATCGCATCATGAAGAAAGCTTCGTCCGCTGTCGTGGCGATCTGCCAGCAGATCATGATAACACAGATCTGCAGCAGAGTCACATTCTGTCCGTACTGCCGGTAGATCCAAGTGCATAGATGGTGCAACTGGGGCTCGGTTACCTCCACCGTCTGCCCGTACATCACCTTTGTGGTCCGGTCCATGTTCCGGGGCGACCACTGGGCATACGGCGAGATGTCATCCTTCCCGGCGACAGGGTCTGTTGGTCGCTCCGCATCTCCCTCCCCCGGCCGTTTGGGTGCTACTGCGTGCATGTCGACGGCGCCCGTCTTCCTTCTGGGGA